>CAYZQO010000046.1:0-51299 GCA_964480725.1 uncultured Polyangiaceae bacterium
GTGGAGGCGCCGGGAATCGAACCCGGGTCCGCAAGGCATCCAATCAACCTTCGTTCACGTGCGTAGTCGCATTGACCCAAGCGACGGGGTCCGTGGGTTCGGCCACGACCTATCCCCCACTGATCTCGAGCGACCTATCGGGGGCACCCTCGGCCGCTCCAGCCCTAGTGGTTGATGGTCCTTCGATACCAGGACGATCTCTCGTCGGACCAGCTCATGGTTATTAGGCCGCGAGCGCGATTGCGTTATCGTTCGCAATTAGGTACGGCCCGCTTTTTGAGTGGGGCAGGCGCCACCGCACGCAAGTTGATCTTCAGTCCCCGCGTCGAAACCGATCGCCCCCGATTGGGTGATGGGCTCGCCGTTCGAGGCGAGAGCCCGATCAAGGTAGCGACCGCGGGCCGCGAGTCAAGCGAAGCCCTGGGCATGGGGCTCGCTCACGGGTAGCGCGAGCGGGCTTCCTTCGCCGCCCGGTGGCGCCCGTCCCGGTGGGGCGAGCGGGGCCGGGAGCCTCCCGACCGCCCGGCGGGCGCTCGGTGACGGCCCGCGCGGGACTGGAGGGGGTGCAGGGCAGCGGCCGGGGGGGGCTAGCAGTCGACTTCGTCGCTACCGTCGCCGCAGTCGTCCCAGCCGTCGCAGACCCAGTCCTCGGAGACGACGTCCCCGCTGGCGCAGACGAACCCCTCGCCCTCGTCGAGCGCGCACTGCTCGAGGGCGAGGCTCACGCTGGGGGCCGGCACGCAGGCGTCCAGCTCCGCGTCCACCCGCTCCTCACAGGCCGCGATCAGCACCTCGTCGCAGCTCGCCTGCGCCAGGCACGCCTCGAACGCGACCGCGGCGTCCACCGCGCAGCGCAGGGTGGGCTGCGCCGCGGCGGCCGAGAGCGCCTCGGTCTCGCAGGCAGTGAACGGCGGGTACTCTTCCCCTACCTCCTCCCGGCAGGTCACGACCAGGTCGCTGTCCAGGCAGTCGCAGTAGGCGCTCGAGGCGGACACCAACGCAGCGGTCACGTCCGCTGGACTCACCGCCCCCGCGGCCGCGCCCGAGCCGGAACCCCGAACGTCCCCCGCACCGCAGGCGCCGAGCGCAAGCGCAGCAGCGAACAGCGCGACCCGGAGGGCCGGCGCCTGGCCGCTGCGCGATCGGGGTTTCATCCATGGCCTCCGCTACTCCGAGGGTATCACCGATGGTAAAGGGAGGGTCCATGCTCGCCTGGTCGGTCGCTGCGCCCTGCGAGCTCCGCCGTGATATCGGGGAGACAGCGCTCCTCGCTCTGGCGGCGCGCCCCGGACCGGCGGGCGCCGAGGCCTCGCCACTGGTGGCCGCACGGGCCCGCGCCGCAAGCCTCTGCGTCTCCTGTCGCGCCAACGTCCGGGGCCGGCCGCTCGGGTGCGCGGGGCTGCTGCCGACCCCGATCCCGGGTGCTGCCGAGCGGTGGCTGCTCGCGCGCCTGCCGCGCTCTATGGAGAGCACCGCCGGTGCTATCTTGGCCAGCGCGGTCGACGACTTCGAGTGGGACGGGCGGTACGCCGCGCGCCTCCGGGCGGCGCCGGGGCAAACCTTCGCGATGCGGACGGCCCTGGCCCAGGACGGCGGTGCCCGCGGGGCTCTCGCCCTCACCTCAGATCAGGCGTTCGACATGCTGCTGGGGGTGGCGCACGTGCGGCGCGCGCACCCGCTCCTCCTGGCGCTCGCCTTCGGCGTCATCCCGCACGACACCCCGCCGGACGCGCTGGGGGCGCTGCGCCAGGACCCCGCCGGGCTCTGGCCGCTCCTGACCGCGGCGAGGCTGCCCAGGGCGCCGACCGACGCCGTCCTTGGCCCGCTCGGCGACCTGCTGCGCGCGGTGGGGATCGCCGCCGCTCTGGGCGTGGAGCTCCTGGTAGAGAGCAGCTAACGCGCGAAGTAGCTCGTGGCGCGCTTGGCGCCCTTCTTGCGGACCCGGCGCGTGGTGAGCAGCTTCCGCATGGGGAGCGTCAGCGACCGACTGGGGACGGCCATCCCCTCGGCGAGTTGCTCGATGCGAAGGCCCGGCTGACCATGGACAGCCGCGAAGAGCGCCTCCGTCAACGCCTCGAGCTCGGCCGCGGTCCGCTTCGCACCCGGAGGGGCGTCGGCAGAGTGAGCGCGGGCCTGCCTGCCTCGACCGCCATCGCCACTCGGGCCAAAGGCCGCCTGGACCGCCTCGATCGTCGCCAAACGGACGAGCGCGTCGAGCTCGACCGCAAAAGCCTCGACGGCAGTACGGAGCCTACGTTCGACATCCATGCCCCGAACATGCTGTAATTCCGCCCAGAAGTCAATGTCTCGTCGCGGGCCGACGCCGCGCGTGGGACTAACGCGTGGGGAGTGCCGCGTCGCCGCTCGAGTCGGGCGGGGCGGCTTCGCCCGACCCCGCCGAGGTCCCGAGATCCCGCGCGACGAGCAGCACGCCAAGCATGATCGCGCCGACCCCGACCCACTGCACGGCGGTGAGCCGCTCGCCGAGCACGGAGCTCGCGACGATCACGATGATCGCGAAGCCACCGGTGACCATGATGGGATAGGCCGCGCTGATCGGGAGCTTCTGGAGCGCGAACGAGTAGAAGACGACGTTGGCGGCGAAGCAGCCGATGCCGAGGAGCACCACCCAATGGCGCAACAGCAGGCGCACGAGCCCGCCGAGCCCGCCGTCCAGGAACCCGGCGCCGCCGAGCTCGAGATCGATCGCCCGCATCCCGAAGCGGATCATCAGGTTGGCGGCGGCGTTGAGGAGTAGGGCGACGACCAGAGCGATGACATGCTTGAGCATGGCGCGGCGCGACGATAGCTCCCAGAGGCCACCGGCGCATGGGGTTTCGTCCAGCGCACGCCACCGGGCGCCGCCGCGCTCGCGAGGGGGTCGCGCGGGTGGAACGTCACCGTGACCCTCCCCGGTGACTCCTTTCTTTCCGCGGCGAATTTGGGTATGAGCGTCAGCCATGCACAGCGTGGACATCGTCGTCATCGGCGGGGGCATCGTGGGCCTGGCAACCGCCTATCAGCTCGGCAAGCGCCAGCCCGCGCTCCGCATCGCGGTCGTGGAGAAGGAGGCCGCCGTCGCGCAGCACCAGAGCGGGCGAAACTCCGGCGTCTTGCACACGGGCATTTATTACAAGCCCGGCTCGCTCAAGGCCGAGAACTGCCGCGACGGCCGGCAGGCAATGATCGATTTCTGTGCAACCGAGGGGATCCCCCACCGGATCTGCGGCAAGGTGATCGTCGCGACCCGTGACGACGAGGTGACCCCGCTCGAGAACCTCTACGACCGGGCGCTCGCCAACGGGGTCGAGGCGCGGGTGATCGACGCCGTCGAGTTGGCAGAGATCGAGCCGCACGCGGCCGGCGTCCGCGCGGTCCACCTGCCCGGCGCGGGGGTGGTCAGCTTCCCGGCCGTCTGCGAGCGCCTGGTCGAGCGCATCCGCGAGCAGGGCAGCCAGGTCGTGACCCAGGCGGAGGCGGTCGGGCTGACCTCCCGGCTCGGGCGTACGGTCGTGCACACGCGACAGGGCGACTTCGAAGCGCGCGACGTCGTCAACTGCGCCGGGCTGCACTGTGACCAGGTCGCCGCACTGACCGGCGAGCGCCCCGAGGTGCGGATCGTCCCGTTCCGTGGCGACTACTTCGCCCTCCGCACAAACGCGGAACACCTGGTCCGTCACCTCATCTACCCCGTCCCTGACCCCCGCTTCCCCTTCCTGGGGGTCCATTTCACCCGCCTCATCGACGGCGAGGTGGAGTGCGGCCCGAACGCCGTGCCCGCGCTGGGCAGGGAGGCCTACGGCAAGCTTGAGGTGAACCCACGCGACGCCGTCTCGCTCCTCACCTCTGGCGGATTTTTGAGGTTCGCCGCGCGCCACGTCCGGATGGGCTCCGGCGAGGTGTGGCGGGCTCTGAACAAGGGGGCGTTCGTCCACGCGCTGCAGCGCCTGGTGCCGCAGGTCACCGCCGCCAACCTGGTGCCCGCCCGCTCGGGGATCCGCGCCCAGGCGATGCGACCCGACGGCTCCCTGGTGGACGACTTCCTCATCACCGAGACGCGCCTGGCGATGAACGTCCTGAACGCCCCCTCGCCAGCGGCCACCTCGTCGCTGAACATCGGGCGCACCCTGGCGGAGCGCGTCGAGCAGCGCCTCGCCGCGAACTGACCGGCGGCCGCCGCCAGGTCGGGCGCACCCGCCGCCGCGGGCGCCTCAGTACCGCCGCAGCAATTCCTCGGCCTGCCGGTCAGCAAGCGCCATCGCCGGGTGCATCGGGTTGGACCCGCTGGACACCGGGAACAGGCTGGTGTCGCAGACGTACAGGTGCTCCGCATCCCACAGCTTGCCCCAGCTGTCGGTGGCGCTTCGCTCGCGATCCGACCCCATCGGCATCGTGCCGTAACAGTGATTGGAGGCGACCGACAGGTGGCCGATGGTGCAGGGCATGTCGCGCACGCGACGGTGCAGATCGTCCACCGAGCGCAGCGAAGGGGCCGGACCGCCGAACCGCATGCGCACCTCCTTCGCGCCGCCGGCGAAGAGGATCTCGCCCATCGACACGGAGAGCTGCTGCAGGCGCCGCACGTCGGCCTCGCCGATGTCGTACACCGTATCGACATAGCCGCCGGGGATCGCGCGCACGCGGCCCACCGAGTCCTCGCCGCCGACCCAGCCGGCGATCACCGCCATCTTGCGGTATCGGGCCAGGTAGTCGCAAAACTCCTCCCCCAGCGAGGGGAACTGCAGCGCGAAGAGCCCGGGTGAGGCCCAGAGGTCCTCGATCTTGGTCCCCTGCTCGATGAATTCGAGGCAGTGGTAACCCTGGGTTGCCCCCTCCCAGGGCACGATGTCCTCCTCGTAGATCCCCACGGCGTGCCCAGACGGGTGCATGCGGAGGTTCGAACCGATGACGGAGCGATCGAGCCCCCCGCGCTGGAGGAGCACCGGCGTCGCGAAGACGCCCGCTGCCAGCACCGTGCAGTCCGCCAGGAACTTGGCGGAGTGCGACCTCCGCCCCGTCGTCGGATCCACCACGAAGCCGTCGACCCCGAGCACCCGCCCGTCGCGAAGAATGACGCGATCGGCCTGGATGCCGGTGTAGACGCGCCCGCCGGCACGCAAGAACTCCGGCACTCCCCGGCGATCCACCGAGTTCTTCCCGCCGGTGCGGCAGCCGGTGACACACTCACCGGTGGAGCGACACGTCGGCGTGAGGCGCGGCAGCGGCTCCACCCTCCAGCCGAGGGCTCGGCAGCCGTCGCGGATGACGAGGTTGTGGCGCCCCATGATCCGCTCGTCGGTCGGCGCGATGCCGAGGAACGCCTCGATCCGCTCGTAGTGGGGGCGGAGCGTCTCGCTGGTGATGCCCTCGACACCGAAGCGCTCAGCCCACGCATCCAGAGCGAAATCGCTGGCGCGCATACAGATCGCGCTGTTGAACACGCTGCCGCCACCCAGCGCCTTGGGCCGCAGGCTGGAGGTGAAGTGGTTGCCGCGCGCCGGCTTGACCCCCGAGTCCCAGAAGTAGCGGGCGGTCGTGTTCATGAGGTCGTAGCCGAAGTCGCTCGCTGTGAGCCTCCGCCCCGCCTCCAGCAGGATGACGTCCCGACCGGCCTCAGCGAGCCGCCGCGCCGCGGTGACGCCCGCGGGGCCACCACCCACGACGAGAAACTCGCACTTCTCGACCAGCGGGCCCTGGTACTCCCCGTGTTCGTGGAAGGTTTCGAGCTCGTAGGCGCCGAGATCGAGGATCGTCGGGTCGGCGCCCTCGACCGGGGCCACCGGGAGGGGACGTCCCCCGCCTCGCACCGGCGGCGGAGCGGCCTTCACTGGCCGCGTCGGACGGACCGGCGCGGGCGCCGCGGTGGGGACCAACCGCTGCATCGCCTCGCCCACGAAGTGCTTGGCCGCTGTCGCCCCGATGCCGATCGCGGGCCCGGTCCCCGTGTAGTAGCGGCCGAGCGTCTCATCGAGCGCCTGGAGGAAGAAGTAGATGTCCGAGTCGGTGGTGCAGGCCGGCGGCAGGAACTTGATCGCATTGAGCCCGGGCCCCGGGATCTGCAGCATGATCCGGTAGTCGCGGTAGATGTCGATGTGCAGGGCCGCGGCGAAGGCCGCTGGATCGGAGGCATTGAGCAACCCCTGCTCCGTGCGAAGCTTGGGCAGCTCGGAGGTGCGGAAATAGATGGCGCGCAGCAGCCCCTTGCCGTTGATCCGCTCGATGCAGTCGTACCGACTAGCCAGCTCGTTGACCCCCTCCTCGAGGAGCCGGCCTTTGCGCTCCGCCTCCTCGGCCGCGTTCATCTCCTGGAGCGCGTCGAGGGTGGCGAGACCCGCGGCCATGGCGAGGTTGTTCTCGGCGAACGTCGAGAAGTAAAACGCGCCGGCCTGGAAGCGGTCGTAGACCCGGTGGTAGATGTCCTCCTTGACCAGCGTGGCGCCGATGGGGACGAGCCCGCCGGAGAGGGTCTTGGACACCATCATCATGTCGGGGTGCACCCCCTGCCCAATGCTGTCGAACCACTTTCCGGTCCGACCGAGCCCCGTCTGCACCTCGTCGACCAGCAGTAGCGTCCCGTGCTGACGGCAGAGCGCCTCGGCCTCACGGAAATAGACCGGATCGACCACCTCACCCGTCATCCCCTGGACGGGCTCCAGGATGAACCCGGCCACGTCCCCGTAGCCGAGCTCACGCCGGAGCTGCGCGAGGTCGTTGATGCGGATCGGGGTGGTGGTGGGCATCAACGGCTCCATCCCCTCGCGCAGCGGCGGGAAGCCGCAGCAGGAGATGGAGGCGTAGGTGCGACCGTGGAAGGATCCTTCGAGATAGAGGAAGCGACGGCGCCGGGTGCAGTAGCGGGCGAACCGCAGCGCCAGATCCGTCGCCTCAGTGCCGGTGTTGCCAAACAGCACCTTGCCGAACTGGTCACCGCTGAGCTCAATCAGGCGCTTGGCGAGGATCCCGCCGAGGAGCGAGGGGTTGAGGATGGTGAGGTTCGGCAGATCGAGCTCCGACACCTTGGCCACCGCGGCCTTCACCGTGGGGTGGTTGCGACCGACGAAGCAGACGCCGCCGCTGGAGAGGAAGTCGAGGTAGCGGTTGCCCTTCGCGTCCCAGAGGTACTGCCCCTCGGCGCGGTGGAAGTAGGCTTCCATCCCCGCCATGGCGAACATCTTCGTCAACTTGGGGTGGACGTACTTCTTGTTGAGGCGGGTGGCCTCGTTGAGCTGTTCCTCGATGAGGGCTTCGATGTCGATCATAGAGCGATGTCCTCCGAGTAACCGAAGGCCTCAAAGACTTGGTGCCACTCGCGCCGCACGGCGGCGCGCTGCTGGTCGCTGATCTGGAGTTTGTTGGTCCGGTACCCCTTGAGCCCGTCGAGGTAACGCCGCAGCACCGGCTGCGAGCGCTGCCAACCAGGCAAGCCGAATTGCTGGAAGACCCGCTCGACGTGGGCCTCCTCGTGACCGATGAGATCCGTGTAGGCGAGCTCGACCAGGTTCCCCTCGGGGATCAGGCGGCGGTCCTCCAGGTACCGATCGAAGATGTGCGCGCCAAGCTGCAAGGTTTCCCGCTCCCGGACCTGATCCCAGTCGCCCTCCGGGACCTGGAAGAAGTTCTCCCAGTCGGTGTGGCTACGCATGTGCAGGGTGCTGGCGAACACCTGGTACGGGTTGCGGTGGATGAAGATGAACTTGGCGTCCGGGAACATCTCCAGCAAGAGGCGGATGCGCGCGGTGTGCGGGCACGACTTGATCACCACCCGCTTGCCCCCAGTGCCGAGCATGATCTTCTTGACGAAGTAGCGGAAGCCCTCCTTCCACCGCTCGCGCTCCTCGCTCGAGGCGCCGAGAAAGTCGATGTACCGCTCGTAGGTGTTGCGGTGCTCGAGGAACATGAAGGACAGGTACGGCGAGAGCCCGGTCAGCTTCGCGAGGGCGATCTCGTCCTCTGCCGCCTCGTCCCACCCCTGCTTGACGGCGTCGTAGGTCCGCGTCTCGTCGAACAGGCCGGCCGTGAGCCGCGGCAGCACGTTGCGCGTGGAGAGGAACGAGGTTGGGAAGACGGCCTGGTAGACCGTGGGATAGGTGTGGTCGGGGAGCCGCCCGAACAGGTTGTGCAGGTGGGTCGTCCCGCTGCGCCAGTGCCCGAGCACGAAGAGCGGGGTGGGGTCGATCTCCTGGGCCGCCAGCTTGCGTCCGAAGCGCGCGTCCTCGATGCGCCCGAACGCAGCGGCGCCCACGCTCCAGGCGGTGATCCACGCCGCGCGGTGGAGGTACTCCGGCGCGACGGCGAAGCCGTTCATGCGGAGCAGCTTGAGCCAGTCTCCGATCTCGATGCCGGTGATGAGCTGATCGGTGGACCAGCGCTTCTGGATCTCGGCGGGCCGCTTCATGGCGCCTCCTCGGCGGTGAGCGACGCTGGTGTCGGGTCGGGGACGGACCCGATGCCGAGCGCCGCGGTGACGGTGGGGGACTCCGCGTAGGCGACGACGAAGACCAGCCTCAAGCCGTCGAAGCTCATGCGCTGGTGTCCGAAGGACGACTCGCAGCGCCGCACGTACTCCTGCTGCTCCTCGTAGCTCGCGCCCACGAAGCGCCGGGCCGGGGCGCGCATGACGACGCCGAAGCCGACGTCGAACCCGATGAGCAGCGCCCGCATCTGCGCCTGCACGTCGGCCGGCAGCGAGCCGAGGTAGGCGGACACCCGCTCCACCACGCCGGCCTCGTCCGGGCTGGGCAACGAGCCGCTGGGGGAGAAGAGCACGTCCGCGAGCGCGCGGGCGATCCGGGTTTCGTACTGGGAGAGCGCCATCCTTGCCTCGTCGGGGCAGAACCCCTTGAATATCCGGCCCTGCGCCAGGTTGTTAAACCAGTTGGGCAGGCGGGTATACCGCGCCCATCGCTCGAAGCAAGCGACCCACGCTGACACCATCCGAGAGTCCGGACCGGCCGTTCGTTCTTCTGCCCGGCGACGGGAATCGTCCGCTCACCGCCGGCTCCTGGCGCGGGCCCGGGCGGCGCGCGCTAGACCTCCGGCGCAACGAGCCCCCGATGGCGACCCACGAGTACCGCGAGATCCCCTTCAACTACACGTCGGCCAGCGACGCGCAGATCGTGGCGTTCCTCTTCGGGGACTCGACGTGGTCGGTGCTCGAACGGCTGCGCGAGCGCCGAGTCACCGGGCGCTCCGCGCGGCTGCTGCTGCGGTTCATGGGCGACATGTTCATGCTGCGGCGAAACCCGTTCCTCTGGCAGCAGCTGGTCGACTCGACCCGTCGGCGCCGCGAGCTCGTCGCCCTGGTGCGCCGCGATCTCGCCATCGTCGAGAGCAACGGGCAGGGGCAGCCGCTGGTACAGGAGCTCATCGAACAGTGCCGCCAGTACCTCGACGGCGTGGTGCGGGATCTGGCCGGGGCGCGGCGGCAGCGACTCCGGGTGCGCCGGGCGCTCGGCGCGGTCATTGGCGAGGAGAACGTCACCTTCGAGCCGTTCGCGCTGGTGAGCCACGCGACCGACGCGACCGACTGGCGCCTGTGCCTCCCGCTCGCCGTCGCGCGGCCAGAGCGAGAGGCAGACGTCGCCCCGCTGCTCGCCGCGATCGGGCGCCTCGGTCTCTGCGCCATCCCGCGCGGGGCCGGCACCGGACTCACCGGCGGGGCGGTGCCCCTCGCTGACGACTGCGTGATGGTGAACACGGAGCGCCTCGATCGCATCCGCGGGATCAGCGAGCGCGAGCTCGTGCTGGAGGACGGGGGGCGGGTCACGGCGGCCGTGATGGAGCTCGAGGCCGGCGTCATCACCGAGACGGCAATGGCCGAGGCCAGCCGGCGGGGGCTGGTCTTCGCCACCGATCCGACCAGCGCGTGGGCCTGCACCGTGGGGGGCAACCTCGCGGAGAACGCCGGCGGCAAGTCCGCGGTGCTCTGGGGCACGGCCATCGACAACGTGCTCTCCTTCCGCCTCGCGTTGCCGTCGGGCGCGACTTGCCGCGTGGAGCGGACCGCGCACCCGCTGCGGAAGATCCAGCCCGGCGACGTGGTGAGCTTCTCGGTGACCAGCAGCGACGGCTCGCTCAACCGAGTGATAGCGCTCCGCGGCGACGAGATCCGCAAACCCAACCTGTGGAAGGACATCACCAACAAGGCGCTCAAGGGCGTGCCGGGCCTGCAGAAGGAGGGCACCGATGGTGTCATCACCTCGGCCGAGTTCGTCCTCCACCGCGCCTACCCGGAGTCGCTCAC
Source organism: uncultured Polyangiaceae bacterium (assembly GCA_964480725.1). Classification (GTDB taxonomy): domain Bacteria; phylum Myxococcota_A; class Polyangia; order Polyangiales; family Polyangiaceae; genus JAFGBI01. The sequence continues at coordinate 10,244 of CAYZQO010000046.1, forward strand.
CGCATGCCTGGAGTTCTTCGGCGAGAGCATGGACGAGGCGGCGCGCGTCATCCTCGACATCGCGCGGGAGCTTCCCAACCGGGGCGAAGAGGCGCTGCAGGCGCTGGAACATTTCGACGAGGAGTACGTCCGCGCCATCAACTACCGGACCAAGGCGCCCAAGGACGAACGTCCCAAGGCCGTACTGCTGATCGACATGGTGGCTCACACCGCCGAGCAGCTCGCGCGCGGCCGCGCCCGGCTCGCAGCGCTCCTGGAGCCCTACCCGCAAACCCATGTCTTCTTCGCCCGAGACGCGGCGGAGGCCGCGCGCTTCTGGGCGGATCGGAAGAAGTTTGGCGCCATCGCCAAGCGCACCAATGCCTTCAAGCTCAACGAGGACATCGTCCTGCCGCTGACGGCCCTGGCGGAGTTTGCCCGCTATCTGGTCGAGCTCAACACGGCCGAGGAGCGCCATAACCAGCTCGCCTGCGTGGAGCGGGCCCGAGCGGCCGCGACCCACGCGACACCGACCGATGGCGAGTGGCTCGCGCAGAAGCTGCCAGCCGCCCTCGCGCGCTGCGATCGCGCGGTGACCGAGCTCACCGCCGCCTCCGCCGACGACCTCCGCCGGCAGCGCGCCCTCCGGCGCCTGCGCCGCGATCTGGCCGCCCTCTTCGCGGGCTACGCGGCGCTGCAGGCCGATATCGAGCGAGGGATCGACGAGGAGCGCGCGCGGCTGATCGTGATCGCCACCCACATGCACGCCGGGGACGGCAACGTCCACGTGAACATCCCGGTCTTCTCCAACGACCGTGAGATGATGCGGCGGGCGACCCGCACGGCCGACGTGATCATGGAGCACGCGGTGGCGCTCGGCGGCGTGGTCAGCGGTGAGCACGGCATCGGCATCACCAAGCTCAAGCACCTCGAGCCCGCCACGATGGCCGAACTCGAGGCGCACCGAGCGCACCTCGATCCGAACGGGGTGATGAACCCGAGAAAGCTCGCCGACCGGGGCGTGATCGAGCAGGTCTTCACGCCGAGCTTCAACCTCCTCGAGCTCGAGGCCAAGATCCTCCAGTACGACCAGCTCTCAGAGCTCGCCGACCGGATCAGCAAGTGCGTCCGCTGCGGCAAGTGCAAGCCGAACTGCTGCGTCTTCTACCCGCGCGCCAGTCTCTTCTATCACCCACGGAACAAGAACCTCGCCATCGGCTCGCTGATCGAGGCCCTGCTGTACGAGGCGCAGCGATTCCGCACCACCGACTTCGAGTCGCTCAAGTACCTCGCGGACGTCGCAGACCACTGCACCATCTGCCACAAGTGCCTCGAGCCCTGCCCGGTCGAGATCGACACCGGGGAGGTTTCGATCCTCGAACGCGAGATCCTGGTCGCCCGCGGGACCAAGCAGACGGCGCTCGCCACGCGGCTGACGCTCTCCTACCTCGACAGCACCAACCGCACCTTCAACGCCCTCTTCCGGCTGCTGGTGCTGCGCCTGGGCACGACCGCGCAGCGGGTCGGGGTGGGGTTGCTCGCCGCGCTGCGGCTGCCCGAGGTGCTGGCTCGACGCTGGCCGCTGTCCCTGCTCCGCTCGCCGGTCCGAGCCCCGGCGCGGCGGGCGCTCCACCGGGCGCTGCCCGTGTACCAGCCGAGCCAGGCGCTGGTGATCGAGCCGGAGGAAGCGGCGGAACACACCGTCTTCTACTTCCCCGGCTGCGGCTCCGAGCGGCTCTACAGCGACGTGGGCAAGGCCGCCATCTACCTGCTCCTCATGGCGCGGTGCCGCGTGGTCATGCCCCCGCCGCTGCTCTGCTGCGGGTTTCCCAGCGGGGTCAACGCCAAGGCGAGGATGCACGATCGCAAGGTGCTCTCTGACACCATCGTGTTCAGCCAGATCCGCGGCATGCTGAACCACCTCACCTTCGACGCGCTGGCGGTGAGCTGCGGCACTTGCCGCGAGGCGCTGCAGGCCATGGGCGCCCACGAGATCTTCGAGTGCCCGCTGGTGGACGTGAGCGAGTTCGCCGTCGGGCGGGGCGCGCCGGTACCCGACGCGGGGCGCTGGCTCTATCACCGGCCCTGCCACGACTCGTTGGACGGTCGCGGGCCGGCGCTGCTCACCCGGCGCGGAGCCGTGACCGAAGTGGTGCCCCACTGCTGCTCCGAGGCGGGAACGCTCTCGCTGAGCCGCCCCGACATCGCGCACAAGATGCTGGCGCGGAAGGCGGCCGCCCTCGCTGCCGATACGGTGCAGTCCGCTCCACTGATCACCAACTGTCCCTCCTGCCTCCAGGGCCTCGCGCGTCACGGCCGCCCTGGGCCGGCGCCGGAGCACCTCGCCGTGCTGCTCGCGCGCACGCAGGGCGGGGACGACTGGCAGGTGGCGCTCGCGGCTGCGATGCGGCGCGCCGAGGCCGTGACGTTCTGACCCCCCGGGTTCCCCGAGCCATTTCTTGGCCCTGGCGGGGGGGCCGGGGCATAGCTCTCGGCGAGGGAAACCCGCGAGGACGCCATGCCGCAGTGGGAGCAGCTGATCGCCGAAATCCGCAGGGTCCAGACCGAGATCCGCTGGCTCGCCTCCGACCGGGGGGGTCAGGACGCGCCCGGCCGGGGCGCCACCGAGGCCGACCTCCGCGCGGCCGAGGCGCGCGTCGGCGTCCGCCTGCCGCCGACCTATCGCGCGTTCCTGCGCCAGCACGACGGCTGGCCGGGCTTCTTCGAGGGGGTCACGCTCCTCAACGCCGCGCACCTCGGCCGAAAGCTCTACGAGGATCTCGCCCGCTCCGTCTTCGAACGGGCGGAGACGCCCGTGCCGGCGCGGGAGGGGCCACCGTCGCTCACCGTGCACGGCCCCCAGGCGCTGCTCCCCATCGGCGTCGACCTCAGGACCACGACGGTCTTCGCGTTCGACCTCGACACGCAGGACGCCCGGGGCGAGTGCGAGATCGTCTGCTGGATCAACGACCTCGGCGTGCGTTGCGCGGACTTCACCGACTGCCTGCGCACGGTGCTCGAGCTCTGCGAGGCCGAGCTCGACCAGACGATCGCGAGCGCGGTGGCGTGAGGACGGCGCTCGCCGGCGCCCCCTTTCCGCGCCTCAGACCAGCGGCTTGAAGTCGCGATCCATGACGGTGCGTCGGCCGTCGCGCGCGGCATTGCGGATGGCCTCTACGCAGAGGCGCCGGAGGTGATCCGATAGGACGTCGACGACCCCGTCGGAGGTGCTCATGCCGGAGCGCGCCTTGACGTAGGCCTTGAGCTTGGAGACAACCACCAGCACGTCTTGCGGCAGCTCCTCGTCGGCCGCCTCCTCGACCGTGACCTGGTGCGGCACGCCGATCACGGCGACGGGGTGTCGAAGCGCCGGTTCGCTCACCAGCGGTCGCTCCTGCACGACCCGGCGACGACTGGTCGGCGCCTCGCTCCCCACGGGGTCCGCCGTCGGCGGCTCCACCCGCAGCGCGTCGGGGAGGGTCGGCGGACCGCCTGCCTCCGCCGTCGCGTGCTCTGCCTGCCACTGGGCGAGCGTCGGGGCCCGCTCCTGCTCCGCCCAGGCGTCGCGGTGGCGCATCATGGGCAGGTGCGCCTCCCAGCAGGAGAGGGAGCAGAAGTAGAGCGGGTTGCGCTTGCGACGACAGGTGGAGACGCTGCAGACGAAGTAGCTGGCCGCGAAGGCGAGCGGCTTCTTGCAGATGCTGCAGTGATGCCAAGTGTTCGATTCGTCGCTCATCCTACCGGTGATTCTGCCACGGACCCGGCACGCCGCACACGGCGCCCCGACGGTGAGGGTCCGGGCGCCCCCGGGGCGAGCCCCGGCGCGGACGCGCCGCCCCCGCTCACCGGGGGAGCAGGTCCGCATCCCCGCTGCGGGCGAGGAAGTCGATCATCACGTAGCCCTCGGCAGTGCGCTTCGGCCCCGGGAGACCCGCCAGGCGGCGCGCCGTGGCCTGGAGGTAGCGCACGCGAAAAAACTCGTAGAGCGGGGTGCCGGCGTCCGCGCCCGGCGGCACCAGGCTGCAGCCGGCCGCGGACCCGTTGCCGAGCACCACACTGGCGACCTGCTCTCGGTCCATGCGTGACGCGAGCGAGTCGAGCTCCTCGGCGGTGGCGCCGAACAGGAATTCCCGGAACGCCGCGACCTCGTCGTCGGTCGGCGCCGGGCGCACGAAGTACTCGACGAACTCGGGGGCGCACCCCTCGCGGAAGAGGCCGAACATCTCCTGCGTCCCCAGCAGGGTGCCCCCGATGACCTTGACCCGGTCGCGCGCCTCCCACGACGCCTCGAGCAGCGGGAAGAACTCTCGGGTGCGATAGGTCAGGCGCCGCTCCCAGATCTGGGCGAGCGCATACACCGCCCGGAAGCGGATGTCGCGGGGCACCGAGGCGTCCGAGACGACGTCGGTCAAGACCTCCTCCACGAGCTTGGTGTACACGACCTCCCGCAGCCGCGCCGACGTGGCCGCGCGGAGCGCGGCGCCTTCCGCGCCGACAAGCCCCTCGTCACAGGCGTACCCGAGGAGCCGGTAGAAGTTGAGCTCCGCCATGTCGAGCGCCCGCCCGACGATGGCGCGGGTGGGCGCCCTGAACTCGAAGTTGGCGGGCGTGCTGCGGCAGAGGCCCTCCGCGAGCGAGCCCAGGTTCTGCTCCCGCGAGCCGAGCCGGTGCCGCCCGAGCGGCGACGGGAAGCGCGAGAGCAGATCACCAAAGGCCTCGAGGCGCGAGAAATGGGCCGCGATGATGGTGAGCACCTCGGCGGCCGCGGCGACGCCGCTCCGCTCGAGCGCGACGGCGATCTCGTCGATGGTGGTCCGCTCGTCCCCTGAAAACGGGCTGTTCGGCCCGTACTCGGGGCGCCAAGGCATGCGCGGGGGAGCCTATCACGGCGCCGCTCCCCGGGGGCGCCGTCGGCGGTGGGCGAGCGCGATCGGGGCCGGCGGCCGCACGCCTCGCGGGAGGGGGCGCCCCACGCTCTAGGCGGCGAAGAGCGCGAGGCGCGCGGCCTCGAGATCCTCGGCGACCATCCCGAGCGCCGCCGCGAGCGAGCCCGCGGCGGCGACCCGGGCGATGAAGGCGTATGCCCGCAGCTTGCGCGCCGTGAGCTCCTGGTGCCGCTCGAACGCGGTCGCTCCGGTCACCACGTAGCGATCGACGGCGTTGGCGAAGAGCCTCCGGTAGGCGGCGGGGGTCACCCGCAGCGCCAGGTGATCGAGCCACAGGTGCGGCATCCCAGCGCCGTGGGAGCGCCGGAGGATCTGGTTCACCAGGCTCATCGCCAGGCACTGGTTGGCGCAGCGGAAGGGGTGCAGGCGGACGAAGCGCTGGTGGAAGTCGGCGAGCGCCGGCACCACCCGATCCCGGTCGCCGGCGGCGGCCGCGCGAGACGCAGCGGCGAGGGCCCCGAAGAGCGCGCGGAGGTGGGCGGGGTCGAGCGGCCGCGGCGGGCAGAACCAGGGCTCGTCCCGCGCGTCCGTGTCGGCTCGAGCGACCACCACTCGACCCCAATCGAGCCCGTCGGCGACGTGGACGCGCGACTGGGCGGCCGCGGGGTCGCCGACGACCGTGTACAGGGCGCGGTGGTACGTCTCGCCGCCGACGAAGGCGGCGTGGACGCGCGGCCCGGCGACGAACCGCACCCCGGCCGGGGTCTCGACCAGCTCCGACGCGGCGCGGAGCAGCGCGCCCGGCTGCGCGCCGCGCGCGGCGATGGGGCTGGCAGGTCGGTAGAAGGACGTCAGCTCGCCACCCATGAGCGCCAGCACGTGGGCTCGCCTCAGGACTCCGAGCGCTCGCTCGGGCTCGGCCTCCGCGAGCGCGGCATCGGCCAGCGTCGGCGCGGCTTGCTCCAGCGCGCGCCGGACGTCGACCATGTTGCGCCAGTAGGCGCGATCGATCTCGTAGGGAGAGCCGGGGTGCCGGACGATCTCGACCCCGGGCACCCCCGCGTCGAGGGCGGCGACCGCCGCGGGCGCGAAGATCACGAGCCCGAAGGCGGCCTCGAGCAGCACGGTGAGGTCGCGCGCGGTCACCCCCCCGATCTCGCGCAGCGCGGCGAGCGGGCGCTGGCCGTCGATGGCGGCGAGCAGGGCCCGCGCGGCGCCGGGGGCCACCCCGGGCAGCGCGAGATCGGCGCCGAGGCGGGCCGAGACCAGCCGGGCGCCGCCGCCGCCCTCCGCCACCGTGAGCCCCTCGGCGCGGGCGAGGGCGTCGGTCTCCACGGGTTCGAAGCGGCTCCTCGCCTCGCCGAACAGGTAGTCGCCCGCGGTGGTGGCGCCGCGCGCGTCCCCCTGCAGCCACTCCTCGTAGGCCCGCGCCGCTCCGGGCGAGGCGAGGACGGCGTCGAGATGATCGGCGGGCTCCGGGGGGCGCATGGGAACACCGAGCGGACGACGCATGGAGGATACAGTGCTAGATCCTGCCGGCAATGCTGGCCGAGACGCGGTGCATTCGCGGCCACACCTTCCGCCCCCTCGGACCACGACCGGTGGTGGTGGATCTCGGCGCCAACGACGGGAGGTTCGCGGCCGAGCTCCTCGAGCAATGCCCCGACGCCACCCTGATCCTGGTCGAGGGCGATCCGTACCTCGTGGGGCTATTGCGCGAGCGCTTCGCGCGGTGTGGCGCCGTGCGCCTGTACGCCGGCCTCGTGGGTGCCGAGACGCTGAGCCGCGCCCCCTTCTTCCTATCGCGGATCCCGGAGGGAAACTCGGTCCACGCGGCGCTCGCGGCGAGCTGGGCGCCGGCCGAGACCCGCACCATCGAGGTCCCCATGACCACCCTCGCCGACCTGGTCGAACTCGCGGGAGTGGAGCGGATCGATCTGCTGAAGGTCGACATCGAGGGATCGGAGTACGCGGTGCTGCCGACCATCGACGCCGACCTGGCCGCGCGGATCGCCCAGCTCAGCGTCGAGTTCCACGATTTTGCCGCGCCCGACTGGCGCCCGCAGACGGAGGCGTGCATCGCCCACCTCGGGCGGCTCGGCTACGCGCTGGCCGCGCGGGGCACGGAGCTCCGGCACGGCTCGCCGTACTTCGACTGCCACTTCTGGCGCTAGGTTTCCGCTTGCGCGGCGCCCCCGCCCCCGAGGCGAGCCCGCGAAGCGCCGCTCACGCCGTGGGGAGGCGCGCCGAGCCCAAGGGGTCGAGCGTGGGCCGAGTCGGCGCGCGCAGGAGGCGCGGCGCGCGATCCAGCGCGACCAGCAGCGCGTGGACGTCGGAGGGGTGCGCGACGATGTCGTGCGCCGCCCGCACCTCCGGTCCGCCGCAATCGGTGCCGACGCAGTACGCCACGCGAACCAGGTCCGGGTGACGGAGCCGCGCGGCCTTGAGCATGGCAGCACCGATCCGCGAGCGCGGCTCGATCGCGACCACCATGGCGTCGAAGGCGCGCTCCTGGAGGGCGCGACGCACCCGCTCGATCCCGGTGGCGCTCTCGACCGCGAAGTCGGGGCGGCTCCAGGCGATGGCCCGCGCCATGGACGCGAGCAGCACCGCGTCTTCCCCAGCCAGAAGCACGCGCCGAGCGTCCACGCTGCCGCACCGCGCTGCCCACCGGCCGGAAGCTGGCGTCGATCCCATGGGGGCGCACTAAGCAAGCCTCGTGCCGCCTCCGGCTCCCTGGGGTCCCGGTGGGTTGCTCTCCCGCGGCGCCGCGCGGGCTTGCAGATCTGGAAAATCGCCTTGCCCGCGCGCGTCGCAGCTATGGGACACGGCGCGCCCCAGGCGCGGCCAGCGCGACCCGGCGCCGCGCCCTGACAGGCCACGAGGGAAGCCCCAAAGGCCTCCGCGGTGCCGGGGCGCCCGGCTACCGGACCGCGCGCGATGCCGGTCCATCTGCCGAGAGGTCGTAGCCCCGCCAGGCGCACTTGCTCCTGCCGGGGATGGCTCCCCGCCAGGGGCGGCACCCCCGTGGCGATCCCGTGGCGCACGCCGGGGAGCGCCCCCAGATCGTCCCGTGGCGCTGGCACGCCGCCCGAGCGCTCCGCGCTCTTGCCCGTCTGGGCGGCGGCGGTTCGAGGATCAACCCAGTCACTCGAACGGCACCCTCCCGCCCGCCCGGGCGACCGAAACGGTCCCCGAACACCGCGGATCCCCGCCCGACACGACCCCCACCAGACGCGGGCCTTCGGGGCCTCTAAGCCGAACGGGCGCCCCGCTGTGGCCCCGACAGATGCGCTGGGCCCTATCCGCGAGCTCGAGCCGGAATGCGTCCGATTGGGCCACCGGACACGCCACCCATTCCAGCAGCCCCTTCTCGTCAAGCACCCCGACCTCGACGGCCTCGCCCCCGTCGAGGCGAGCCCCGGTCCCCTCGACGGGAACCGCACGAGCGCGCTCAGCACCCATCGGCACCTCCACCGTGACCAGATCGTTGGCAGCGTCGCGGGTACCCGGACGAAACCCGGGGTCGATGGTCATCGCTCCAGCCGGCAGCAAGAGACGATGGCGCTGTCTCGAACCTGCAAGCCACGAATCGGGCGGCGTGGCCCGGCCGGTGCGATCCCAGGCACAGTGGCCTGCGGTCAGCAGGAGCTGGCTTCCCCCCTCCGCACCGACGACGGTCGCCAGACAATGCCGCGCGGCGGTGACCGCTGTGCCCCGCCAGCCGAGCGTGACCACCGCCCGCTTCCAGCACGCCTCGTCGCAGGGAGTCCCCCGGCTCCCCACCGGGAATCGGGCGACAGTCGAGGGGTACTCAGGCCCGCGCCGTCTCGCAGAATCGACGGCTCGCGGGATCCCGCTCCCGTCCGGTGCGGCCCCGCTCGGCACGGGCTGCGGACTGCCCGGCGTACACGCGAGAGCCGCGACAACGAGCGCCGCGGCACAGCTGTTATCGATGTATTGGAGGACCGCTTGTTTGCCACCAGTGGTCACTCGTATCGGTCGCTTCCAGTTTCGTCGACGCATGAAAGCCGGTATCCGTGGCCGTCACACGCAACACTGGCACCGCCCGGACAATACTCGCTAGCCTTCCACATTCCGTCATCACAAACCAAAAGAGTCCGCCCGTCCTCATCGACTGCCAAGTCCGTACACGTCTTGCATACGCACGTGCTCACCATCGTGGTGCATTCGTCGCAGTCTTCGCAGAGCTCGTACTCCCGGCCGGAAAAATGCAGCTCCTTCTCGTCACGGAGATCGCCACAGGCGACGGCGACCCAAAGGAGCGCGCCCCTGGCCCCCAATCTCAGTCCAACCCGATCCGGCCAAGTCATGGACCCTCCCTAGAAGAGGCTGCAGTACAGCGCGAAGTCTGGCATCGCGCAGCGGCCGTCGTCCCCGCAGAACTGCGACGAGCAGTCGCTCGCCGCTTCGCAAGGGGCCCCGTCCGCCAACAGGGCGCCACAAGTGCCAGACAGGGGGTCACCGAACGCGCGCCCCAGGACATGGCTCCCGCCGACGCGGTCGGCCCGGCGGACGGGCTCACTCGTCGAGCTCGAACCAGAAGCCGAGCTGCCGAGGATCCGCGGCCGGCGGCGCAGACGCGGCCCCCTTGGCCCGCCTCGGGGGCCCCGCCCCCGGATCGCGGCGCGAGAGCCGTCGCCCGCTCGCCGCCGGCGCCACGGCGACGGTCGGGGACTCGGCCGGGGCGCGCTCCTCGCGGGGCGGCGGCGCGGAGCTCTCCACGGCCGGGGCCGTCGGGTTCGAGGGGCTCCCCTCGCGGGCACGACAGCGCGGGCAGCTCAGTCGGCGCGGCCGCGTCCCGGGCTCGAGGTCGAGCTCGACCGTGTGCCCGCAGTCGAGCAGACAGGCCCATCGCACCAGCGTCCCCTGCCCCTTGCCCGCAAACGGGTAGGCCGCGCGGACCGCCGCCGCCGTCGAGCCGTCGCCTCGGGTCATGGCCGGGCAAGATACGCCCGGGGCTCGGCCCTTGCCGAATTCGTGGCGCGTGGGCCCGGTGCGTCGGGATGCCCCCGGGGCGGAAATGTTGGCCATGCGGCCGTGCCGCGCGGACCATGCGGCGGCCCCCTATGAAGCGTATCGCGATTCTGCTGGAAAACGGCGCTCGCTGGCCGGACTGGCTGGACGGGCGCGAGCCAGGCGAGGTGGATCTGCTGGTCCAGCGGCCCGGCGAGCCGCTGCTGGGCTTCGCCCGCCGCGCCATCGATCTCGTGGCCGCCGATCCGCTGCCGCCCGAGACGACCTACCTGCTCACCAACGGCGAGGGCGACGAACAGAGCAACCTGGTGCGCCGAGGCGTGCTGCGCGGGCTCATCGCGCGGGCCGTCGACCGGGGACGGGGAGAGATCGTGCTGGTAGCGGCGGGCCCCGTGTCCCAGCGGCGCACGCTCGCGCTGCTGGCGGCCCAGCTCGACCGCGAGCTCCGCGACGCCGGTGACGTATCGTTACGGTTGCGGTCGGACGGGGCCGTGACCGCTGCCCCGGCCCGCCTGGCGCGGCGCGTCGCCTGAGGCGCGTCCGGCAGGCGCCGACGGCGCCAGCGCTTGCGCCGGATCGGGCGACGGATAAGCTCTGCCCTGTGACGCGATCGCGGCCCCCGTTCCCGCTGGCGGCGGCCCCCTCGAGGGATTGGTAGGGCCAGGAGCCGACAGCGGGGCCACCGTAACTGGAGGGAGGAACGGCATCATGAGGTACTGGAGCTTCTTGGTCCTGCTCGTCGTGGCCTGCGGCGGAGGTCAGCGGCCGGCGGACTCGCCCGACGGCGAGGAAGAGGGCAGCGAGTGGAAGGGCGCCGAGAACATCCAGCAGGAGACGGTCACCGAGGTGCCGACCTGCGTGGACGAGAACAACGAGCCCATCGAGTGCGAGGAGAACAGCGAGTGCTGCGAGGGGTTCGAGTGCGGGTACGACCCGGAGGGCAGCACCCGGATCAAGACCTGCCTCTGGATGGGTAAGCAGTAGGCGAGCGGCGGCCGCCGACGCCCGCTCAGCGTCCGCGGGGTCCGCCCGGCGGCGGCACCCCGGGGCTGAGCGTCGAGGGGCGCGACACCGCGAGCGCGCGGTACTCGGGGAGGAAGTCGGCCCATCGCTGCCGGCGCTCCGCGGCCGGCGGCAGCTCGAAGGCACGGGGCTCGAGCGCGAGCAGCGCCGCCTCGTCCACGGCGTCGACCAGCGCGGGGGGCAAGAACCGCTCGGCGTACTCCCGGTAGACGCCCGAGCGGACGAAGTGATCGAACAGGTCGGGATCGAGGTGGTTGTCGCGCTTCATCAGCCCCATGATCCGCATCGCCTCCGAGAGACGTTTGCCGGGCTTGTAGGGGCGGTCTTGCGCGGTCAGCGCCTCGAAGACGTCGGCGATGGCCATCACGCGAGCCGGGATCGAGAGGTCTCCGGCGTAGAGCCCGCGCGGGTATCCGGTGCCGTCCATCTTCTCGTGGTGTCCCCCCGCGTACTCCGGCACGCGGCGGAGGTTGCGCGGGAAAGGCAGCGAATCGAGCATCCGGATCGTCTGCACCATGTGGCCGTTGATCACCACGCGCTCGGCCTCGTTGAGCGTCCCCCGGGAGATCATGAGGTTCTGGGCCTCGTCCTCGCTCAACAGCGGGAGCTCGCGCCCACCCTGGCGGTAACGGCGCTGCCCGATCTCGCGGACCCGCGCCTGCTTCTCGGGTGACAGGAACTCACCGCCGACGTTGGCGTGCTCGAGGAACGCGAGATCCTCGTCGAGGGCGCGGAGGGTGACCTCGAGCTCGCCCGCTGCCGCCGCGGCGTCCACCTCCCCGAGCGCCACGCGCCGCCAGTGCGCGGCCTCGGCCTCGCGCCGCAGCGCCTCGAACCGGGCGCGGACGATCTCGATGCGGTCGACGATCGTCTCGAGCTTGGTCGCCTTGTCCATCACGTGCACGGGCGTGGTGACCTTGCCGCAGTCGTGGAGCCACGCCGCGATCTGGAGCTCGTACCACTCGTGCTCGTCGAGCGAGAACTCGCGGAACGGCCCCTCGGTCGCCGCGCAGAGGCTCCGCGTGAGCATCAGGGTGAGCGGGGGCACCCGCTCACAGTGCCCCCCCGTGTAGGGGGATTTGGCGTCGATCGCGGAGGCGATCATCTTGATGAAGCTCTCGAGGAGCGCCGCCTGCCCGTCGAGCAGGAGCTTGTTGTCGAGCGCGACCGCCGCCTGGGAGGCGAGCGCCTCCACGATGTTCTGCTGCTCGGCGCTGAAGGACGTGGCTTCCCCGGTCGCGGGGTCGATCGCGTTCAGGAGCTGCAGCACCCCGATGACGTGATCCTCCTGATTGACCAGGGGGATGGTGAGGAACGAGCGCGAGCGATAGGCGTTGCCACGGTCGAACGCCTTGGTGCCGGAGAAATCGAAGCCCTCGGCGGCGTAGGCGTCGACGACGTTGAACGACCGCTTCAGGACGGCCGCCGCGGTCGCCACGTTGTTGAGGTTCTGCCGCCCGGTCACCGGATCGCGGATGACCAGGGGCGGCAGCGTGATGGGACGCCCCGTGGTCCCCCCGAGCGCGATGCCGAGCGAGTCGGTGCGCATGATGGCGAAGTCGAGCCGATCCTCGTTGCGGACATAGAGCGTCCCCCCGTCGGCGTGGCAGAGCGCCTTCGCCTCCAGCAGGATGAGCTCCATCAGCCGCTCCTTGTTCTCCTCGGCGCTGAGGGCGATGCCGACGCGGTAGAGCACCTGCAGGCGCCGCACCTGGGCGGCGAGCGCGGCCGGGCTCATCGCCTCGCTGGGCGGTGCCGAGAGGCGTTGCTCGATGTCGTCGTCTTCGCTCATCGCCATGCCGCACCGGTCCGAGGACAGCCGCGGATCATACCCCTCGGCGGCGCAAGGAGGCGAGCGGTCATCCCCTGGCCGGCGACGGCGCCCGGGTGGTCATCCCTGGAAATGGCGCACGGAAGCGGTATACCCCCCTCTGCGTCGCGGCGGGGGTGTCCGCCGCGAGCGCGCGCGGACGGGGGTTTCCGTCCCGCAACCGAAAGGAAGGCCAAGATGATCCAGGTGAATCTCCCTGACGGGAGCCAGCGCCAGCTCGACGACGGCGCGTCCGCGGCGGACCTCGCCGCCCAGATCGGCCCCGGCCTGCTCAAGGCGGCCGTCGCGTCCAAGATCGACGGCGAGGTCATGGACCTCTCCCGGCCGCTCCCGGACGGCGCCACCGTCTCCATCCTGACCCGGCGCGACCCCGAGGCGCTCGAGGTGCTGCGCCACTCGGCGGCGCACCTCATGGCCGACGCGATCCTGCGCGTGTTCCCCCGGGCGCAGCTCACCATCGGGCCCGCGGTCGAGGACGGGTTCTACTACGACATCTTCCTCCCTGAGGGGAAGCTCACCCCGGAGGACTTCCCCAAGATCGAGGCGGAGATGGCCCAGATCGCCAAGGCCGCGCACCGCTTCGAGCGCCACGAGTGCCCCGTCGACGCCGCCGACGAGCACGCGCGCCGCTACTGGGCGATCGACGGCGGCCAGAACCCGTTCAAGCAGGAGCTGGTGGAGGGGATCCGCGCTCGCGGCGAGCCGCTCAGCTTCTATCGCCACGGGGACTTCGTGGATCTTTGCCGGGGGCCGCACGTCCCCGACACGTCCTTCTTGCAGAACACCAAGCTCACCAAGGTGAGCGGCGCCTACTGGCGGGGCGACGCGACCAAGCCCCAGCTCGTGCGCGTCTACGGCACGGCGTTCTTCACCAAGCCGGAGCTCAAGGACTACCTCACGATGCTCGAGGAGGCGAAGAAGCGCGACCACCGCGTCCTCGGCGAGCAACTCGGGCTCTTCCTGTTCACCGAGGACGCCCCCGGTTTCCCCTTCTTCTTGCCCAAGGGCGCGCTGCTCTTCAACCTCCTCGCCGACTACATGCGGAGCCTGCTCCGCCGGCGCGACTACGTCGAAGTGAAGACACCCCTCATCCTCAGCGAGCAACTCTGGCACACCTCGGGGCACTACGACAACTACCTCGAGAACATGTTCTTCACGAAGCTGAAGCTCCGTGACGCCAAGGACCGCGCCAAGATCCACGACAACGTCGTCGAGGAGCGCCCGATGGCGGTCAAGCCCATGAACTGCCCGGGGCACCTGGTCGTGTACCGGTCGCGGCTCCACAGCCACAACGAGTTCCCGCTCCGCATGGCCGAGATGGGGTTGGTCCACCGCCGCGAGATGAGCGGCGTCCGGCACGGACTCTTCCGCGTGCAAGCCTTTACCCAGGATGACGCGCACCATTTCTGCACGCCCGAGCAGATCACCGACGAGGTGAAGATGCTGATCGCCTTCTTCGAGGAGGTGTACGCGGCGTTCGACCTCGGGGACGTCCGGATCGAGCTGTCCACCCGTCCGGCGAAGAGCATCGGCAGCGATGAGATGTGGGAGCGCGCCGAGGCGGCGCTGCGCACTGCGCTCGACCAGGCGGGCAAGGAATACCAGATCAACCCCGGTGACGGTGCCTTCTACGGGCCCAAGATCGATTTCCACCTCCGCGACGTCCTCAAGCGGTCCTGGCAGTGCGGGACCATCCAGGTCGACTTCTCGATGCCGGATCGCTTCGGGCTCGTCTACGTGGGTGCGGACGGCGAGCGCCACACGCCGGTGATGCTGCACCGGGCCTGCTACGGCAGCCTCGAGCGCTTCCTCGGCATCATCATCGAAAACTACGCGGGCGCTTTCCCGCTCTGGCTCTCCCCGGTGCAAGTGTCGGTGATCCCGGTGAGCGACAAGTACCTCGATTATGCGCGCGCGATCACGACCCAGCTCCTCGACGCCGGGCTGCGCGCCGAGGCGAACCTCTCCAGCGATCGGGTTGGCTACAAGATCCGGGAGGCGAGCCTGCAGAAGGTGCCTTACGTGATCGTGGTCGGGGAGAAGGAAGCGACGGGAGGGACCATCGCCCTCCGGAGCCGCGTCGCTGGGGAGATCGGCACCATGACGCTCGAGCGCTTCCTCGCCGAGATCGCCGACGAGCGGCGACCCGGCGCCAAGCCCACCTACGCCCCGCCCGCGGCCGCGCCCACGCCCGAGGCGTGAGCGCCCACCTCAACCGATCCCGAGCTCGGCCCGGTGGGCGGCGACCCACTCGACGTAGACGGCACAGTCCGCCTGCCGGGGGAGCTCGCCGCCCTCGACGAGCGCCTCCAGCGCGCGTTTGATCTCGCCGATCTGCCGGGACGGACGAAGGCCGAAGGCGCGCATGATCTCGTCGCCCACCCCGCTCGGCAGCGGAGGGATTCGCGCGTCCTCGGCCGCGAGCCGCCGGATGCGATCTTGCAGCTCCTTGATGGCGAAGAGGTTGCGCCGCTTCTTCGCGCGGTGCTTGGTGGTCATGTCGGCCCGCGAGAGGAGCAACAGCTCGTCGAGGTGCTCCGCCAGCTCGCGACCGAAGCGCCGCACGGCGCTGTCCGTCCAGTTCGGCTCGTACTGTCCCGCACGCTGGTGGTGCAGCACCAGGAAGCGGATCGCCGCGCGCAGCTCGGGATCCGCGTCGAAGAGGTGCTCCCGCCGCGCGAGCTTGTCGAACATCCGCGCGCCGAGCTCGGGGTGTCCGATGAAGGTGACCTGGCCGTCCTCGAGGCGCCGCGTCCGCGGCTTGCCGATGTCGTGGACCAGAGCGCTCCAGCGGATGGGCAGCCGCGGCACGGACTGGATCACGACCTGCTTGGTGTGCCGCCAGACGTCTTTGTGCCGCCACTCGTAGTCGCTCAGGCCGACCAGCGCCCGCACCTCGGGGAGCACCGCCTCGAGGGCGCCCGACGAGAGCAGCGATTCGAGCCCGAGATCGGCGTGCCGCGCGAGGAGCAAGCGATCGAGATGGGCCCGGACCTCGACGGGGCCGAGGGCGCGGAGGTCCTCGCGAGTCACCGACGGCGGGGGGCGCCCCCCAGCGCCGCCGAGCGCGCGCTCGACCGCGTGCGCGAGCGCCGACCGGGCGCGGTCGCGATCGGGCTCGAGGACCGGGTCGGGGGGGGCCAAGGGGTTGCCGTTTAGCAGCGGGTCGCGGAGCCGCAAGCGATTACCTCGACGCGGCCCCGGGGCGGCACGTCCGTGGTACGGATCGACATTCGCCGCGACCGGCCCCAGGTTCCCGGGCGCGGCCAAGCGCCCGCACGACGCCGGAGCGAGCCCCGATGTACCGAGTCACCACCGCCGTTCACATCCACTTCTCGCACCACGTGCGGGGGCACTCGGGCCCCTGCATCTCGCTGCACGGCCACACCTGGAGGTTCGAGCTCACCCTCGGGTCGAGCTCGCTCGATGCCGAGGGCTTCGTGGTGGACTTCGACCGGGTGCACGAGCTCGTGCTCGAGCCCTGCCATCGACTGCTCGACCACTCGCTGGCGCTCGGGCGGGACTCCTTCGAGCAGAACGCGGAGCCGCTGGTCACGCTGGGGAGGAACCTGGTCGCTACGCGGACGGAGACGCTGGGGCACCTCGGCGAGGTCCCGTTCCACCTCGAGGCCGGGCTCGGCGGGGCACGCAATGAGCTCCCGGGGGGCATCAAGGTCGCGGTGTTCCCGTTCGCGCCCACCTCGGAGCGCCTCGCCGAGTGGTTCTTCGGGGTCGCCGCAGCGCGGCTTGGCGACGACCGGGTCCGCGTCGTCAGCACCCGCGTCTACGAGAGCCTGCACCCCGTCGAGACTTTCGCCGAGTACGTGCCGGGCGACTGAGCGACGCCGCGTCGCGTCCGGCACCGGCCGAGCACCGCCCCGCGAGCGCGGTCGGCACCGCCCCGCCCCGGGGGCGGTCGAATCTCGCTGCCACCGGTGGGGAGGCCGGATAGGATCGCCGCCGTGAGTGGCGCCTTGCGGCCAGGGTCCGGCGAGCGATCCCGATCCAAGGTCGACCGGCGGCCCCAGCCGCGGCCGGGGCGGTGGCGTGCCGCCCGCGCCCTCCTGCTCGCCCTCGGGATCGGCGGGGCCGCCTGCCGCTCGGCGCCCGTCGACCCCTCGCGCCCGCAGCGGACCGCCGACCTGCGCGCGCAGTGGGACGCGCTGCTCGCCTGCGCCGACGCGGAGGCGTGCCTCACGGCCGCGGAGGAGGCGCGCTACGCGCTCGACGAGGATCTCCAGCGCATGGCGCTGCGCGTCGCCTCCTTCGGCGACCCCGCTGTGCCGGTGCTGGCGGCCGCCGCGGCCGACGGGAGCCGCCCGCGCCGCCGCCAGATCGCGGAGCTGGCGATCGCGTCGATGGGGGCGCCCGCGCTCGCCTGGGCTCGCGCGCACGACGGCGAGCCGGGCTTCGACGTCCTCGTCCACCTCGCGCTCGGCACGAGCCTGGTTGCGGAGGTCCGCCCCCTGCTCCTCGAGCGGCTTCCGCGCCAGTCGGGGTGGCTGCTCGGCCAGCTCGGTGGGGGGTCGACCGAGGCCGCCCGCAACCCCGGGCTCGCCGTGATCCGGCTGCTCGGTCGCGACGCCCGGCCCGTGGTGGAGCAGCTCTGTCCTATCCTGGACGCGCAGGCGCGCCGGGAGTGGGAGCTCGCGGCGAACGTCGCCGAGGCAGTCGGCCGCACCGGCGCCCACGCCTGCGCGCCGGCGCTCGGCCGCACCCTTTCCATCCCGAGCTTCCGGGTGACGACCACCGCGCTCGACGCGCTAGCCCGGCTCGGCACCGAGGACGCCGAGGTGCGACGCGAGGTGTTGCACGTCGCGACGAGCCACTGGTCGCCGCGCGTCCGCTGGCTGGCGGTGACCACGCTCCGGTTCCTCCGCGAGCCGAGCGCGTTCGACGAGCCCGCCGCGATCGAGCGCGCCATCGCCGGCGGCGCAACGCTGGCCGAGTACCTGGCGACGGACATCCCCGCGGGCGATCCCATCGCGGCGGCGTTCGGGACCCGACGGCACTCCGGACGCAGCGGTGCCGAGGACGCCCCCGCCTGCGCCGTAACCCGACCGAGCGCGTCGGGGGTCCCGGTGCTGGACGGCGACACCCCGTCGACCCTGCGCCCGCTCGCCGAGGGGACCCAGCGGCGGCTCGATCGGCAAGCGAGGCGGCTGCCGCGCGCCACCCTGGCCGACCTGGGGCTCGGCCTCGACGTCCCCCTGCACGAGGTGGCGCGCGACGCGGTGCCGGCGGGCCCGACGCTGATCGTCGCGGCCTGCGCCGGGGACCGCGGTGGGGGACTGCTGGCGATCCCGCCGGAGGGCCCCCCCCGGGCGTTGCGCCGCGGGTGCTTCGAGCGCCTGATGACCGTGGGCCCGGAGCGGGCCACGCTCTGGGCCTTCGAGGGGCCGAGCCACCTCGGGGCGGCCTTCGGTCGGATCTGGCGGATCCAGCGCGAGGGCAACGCCGTGGAGCTGATCCCCGTCGTGGACCTGCCCGCCGAGGCGATCGCCGTCGGGCGCACCTCGGGTGCGGCGCTGATCGCGACGCCGGCGGGCGACGTCGCCGTCGGCCTCGCGGGCGATCTGCGACCTCTCGCTTGCGCGCCGCTCTAACGCGGTGAGCGCGCGTCGGACCTCGGCGGCGCGCGCGATGCGGGCGCGGGTCGCCGCCGGATTGCGCGGGGGATCCGGCGTGATACCCTCTTGGGGTCGGCAGCGAACGCGGGTCTTGGTGCGCCCTGCGCCCGCCCGGGCCGGATTGCTTAGAGGTCACGATGAGAATGGCGACTCATTCCCTGCTCTTGGCCCTGCTCCTGGCGCCGAGCGCCGTGGCGATCGGCTGCAGCGCGCCGGAGGGCGACCCCGTGGGCCCCGGCGGCCTGACGCCGGGGGCCGGCGGCACGAGCGGGTTGGGCGGCGGCTCCGGGCTCGGCACCGGCGGCGGGTTGGCGCTCGCGACCGGCGGGGCCACGAGCACGGGCGCGCTCGGGGACGGGATCCTGCGCGACTTTCGCGACGACTTCCCGGACTTCTTCCCCTGCGACGAGCCGAACTACACCGGCCCGGCCAAGACCTGTAACTCCCGCGACAACGACTACTACCAGATCGTGGGGATGAACCTCGCCAACGACGGGAAGCCGGCCTACATCGGCCCCCCCGAGGGCACCCTCACCACCTACGGGGCAGGCCACGCTGCTTGCGGCGGGGTCCCCTGCTTCGACCACTGGTACCACACGGACTCCTTCAACCAGGAGATGGAATTCCATCTCGATTTCGTCCCGAGCGGCACTGGCGTCTTCACCTACGACAACCAGGCCTTCTTCCCACTGGACGGCCTGAAGTTCGGCAACGATCACGCGCTCAACCCGGATCACAACTACGGGTTCACCTTCGAGCTGCACTCCACCTTCACCTCCGTCCCAGGGCTGATCTTCACGTTCATCGGCGACGACGACGTCTTCGTCTTCGTCGACGGGATCAAGCAGCTCGACCTCGGCGGCATCCACGAGGCGGCCGAGGCGACCATCGAGTTCGACACCCTGGGACTCTCCGGGGGATCGCACACGCTCGACTTCTTCTTCGCCGAGCGCAAGCCGCCGGAGTCTCATTTCCGCATCGACGTGAGCCCGGAGCTCGTCGAGATCCGCTAGCGCTTTCACGCTGCGCAGCCGGCAGCGCGAGGCGGACTCAGTCCAGGTCCACTACCACGGGGACGTGGTCGCTCGGGCGCTCGCGGTGACGCTCCTCGGGGTGCATGCGCGCGGCGTGGCAACGCGCGGCGAGGGGCTCCGAGAGGAAGAGGTAGTCGATGCGGAGCCCCTGGTTCTTGCGCAGGCTCGTGCCGCGGTAGTCCCACCAGCTGTACTGGCCCGCGGCCGGTTCGTGGAGGCGGAAGGCGTCGTGGAGACCGTGGGCGAGGAGCCGCTCGAGCGCGGCGTGCTCGTCCGGATGGAAGTGGAGCTGACCGCGGTACGCGACGGGGTCGTGGACGTCACGCTCGTCACGGGCGATGTTGAAATCGCCGCCGATCACCGCCGGCAGCTCCCCGGCCGCGCCCAGCGTCGCACCGAGGCGATCGAGCCAGACGAGCTTGGCGTGGAAGGACGGCGAGCCGACCTCCTTGCCGTTGGGCACGTAGGCGCTGTAGACGCGCACCCCGCGGACGGTCGCGGCGATCAGGCGACGCTCCGCGTCCGGCGTGTCGTCCACGAGCCCAACGCGCACATCGGTGAACGGCAGCCGGCTGACGATGGCGACGCCGTTGTAGGTGCGCTGCCCGGCCATCGCCACGGCGTAGCCGAGGCGCTGGAGCTCGTCGGTCGGGAAGTCATCGTCCACGACCTTGGTTTCTTGCAGGCAGAGGACGTCCGGCTCCTGCCGGCGCAAAAAGTCGATCACGTGCGGCTCTCGCACGCGGATGGAGTTGACGTTCCAGGTAGCGATTCGCAGCATGACGGGCCCACGGCGGCGATGGGTCAGGGTCGGCCGCCGGTGACCCATCGTGGCGCGGGTCCGCCTCCCCCGCCAGCGCCGCAGGTCACCGAGCGGGCGGAGCCCTCGCACAGGGAGCGGGCGACACGAGGTTGCGGCTCGGGGTGCCCCGGGATAGGGGCCGACGGTACGGACGACGAACGGCCGCCACCCCGCAGCCTCGCGCGTCGCCCGTCGAAACCACGCCGGGTGGCCCCGGCGAACCAGAGTGGAGGAGCCGCCTTGATCCGAGCGCTGATCGTCCTGACCTGCGATCTTCTCATCCTCCTCGCCGCACCCTACGTCTGGTGGCGTCGCGCGCATGCCTGTCCGCGGGGGGCCTGGCTGCGGATCGAGATCGACGGTCCGGTCGTGGAGATAAGCCCCCGGACGGCGCCGTGGGACCCGCGCGGGCGACCCACGTCGATCGAAGAGCTCAGAAACCTCGCGCGCCTCACGCTGGCGGATCCGCGGGTCGCCGGCTGGCTGGTGGTGATCCGATCCTTCGCGGGGGGAAACACGCACGCGACGGCGCTCCGTCGGGTGCTGGCCACGCTGCGCGCGGGAGGCAAACGCGTGGTCGTGCACCTGCCCGAGGGTGGCGGCACCCGCGTCACGTTCGTCGCGGTCGCCGCGGATCGGATCCTGGTCGGGCCCCACGCGCACATGGCGCCGCTCGGCTTCGCGGTCGAGGCGCATTACCTCAAGGGTGCGCTCGATGCGCTGGGGGTAGAGCCCGAGGTCCTGGCTCGGGGCCGCTACAAGACCGCGGGCGAGCGCCTGGTCGCGAGCGAGATGAGCGCGGAGCAGCGCGAGCAGCTCGAGGCGCTGCTCGACGTCGCGCACGACGAGCTGATCGCGGCGCTCGCGGAGGGGCGCGGCGCGTCCCGGGAGCGCGCCGAGCGCTGGGTGAACGAGGGCCCCTGGACGGCGCGATCCGCGATCGAGCAGGGGCTCGCCGACGCGGAGGCCTACGCGGACGAGCTGCCGACGCGGCTCGCCCCCGAGCGAGAGGGGCCCGCGCCGATCGTGCCCGCGCGGCGCTATGCCCGGCGGAGGCGGCGCGCCCTCGAATGGCCGGGGCGGCGGCCGCACGTCGCCGTCATCGAGCTCGAGGGGGCGATCGTGCACGCGCCGCCCTGGCCAGGGTTGCCGGTGGCGACGGAGGCGGCGTTCGCCGGCCAGGTCGAGCGGGTCCGCGCCGACCGCGCCGTGCGCGGGGTGATCCTCCTCGTCGATTCGCCCGGGGGGAGCGTCCTCGTCTCCGACCGCATGCTCCACGAGCTCCGGCGGCTGGCGGCGGAGAAGCCCGTGGTGGCCTGCCTCGGCGACGTCGCGGCGAGCGGTGGCTACCTGGTCGCCCTCGGCGCGCACGAGATCGTCGCGGAGGCGACGACCATCACCGGTTCGATCGGCGTGGTCGCGGTCCGGTTCGCGATCGGGGCGCTACTCGAGCGCGTCGGCGTCGGCGTCGAGGTCGTCAAGCGCGGGGAGCGGGCGGACCTGCACTCGCCGGCGCGCCCGCTGTCGACCGGCGAGCGGGCCGCGCTCGAGCGAGAGATCGGCGGCGTGTACGACGCCTTCGTGGAGGAGGTCGCGCGGTCCCGGAGGCTCGACCCCGAGGTGGTGCGGCTCCACGCCGAGGGGAGGGTCTTCAGCGGGAGCGCCGCGCTCGAGCGCGGCTTGATCGACGCCATCGGTGGACTGCCGCGCGCGCTCGCCGCGGTGCGGGAGCGGGTCGGTCGCGACGGAGCGCGACTCGAGGCCGCGCTCGCCCCGCGGGCCTGGCGGGTGCGAGACGTCATCCCTCCCGCGCCTTTCACCGCCCTCGGCCGCGGCGCGGCGCTCCGAACCCTCGGCGTCGCGCTCGCGGCGGGCGCAGACCGGATCTGGCTCTGGCGCGGGCTCGAGCTGACCGATCGCGGGGCCCCCTGAGCGACCGCGACCGCCGGACCTAATCGGGCGTGAGGCGGCTCCAGGGAGCGCCACCGCAGCCGCCGGCCTCGGGATCGGCGGCGTCGGCCGGCGCGGTCGCGAGGGCCTGCTCGAGGGTCGGCGCGTCGTAGGCGGTCTGGCAATACCAGAGCGTCGAACCCGCCACGGTCCAGTCGAAGCGGCTGTAGGCGCCGGGGCTCCATTCGTTCGTCGCCGCGTTCAGGGCGACCGCCCAGCGCTCTTCGTTCGAGAAGTCGAGCAGCTCGAAGCGGCTGCTGCCTCCCTGGATCCAGGTGTCGCTGTCGATCACGTGCGCGTACCCCCAGTCGTCCGTGTAGGTACCGATGATGGCGAGGGAGCTCGCCCCACCTCCCCCCTCGCCCCCGCCGGAAACGCCCCCGCCGGCGACACCCCCGCTCGCGGCCCCACCGACCCCGGCCGCGCCCGCTGCGCCGCCGGCACCGCCGCTCGTGGCCTCGCGGCCGGCGCTGCCCGCGGCGGCCCCACGCCCCTCGCCGCCCGCACCGTCGTCGTCCTCGGCGCCGGCAGCACCCGCAACTTGGTCGGTCCCCCCCTCGCCCCCCACACCTCCGGCGATCTCGACCGAGCCGGCGCTCCCGCCGTCCTGCAGCGAGGTGATGCGGGGACCGTCCCCGTCGCAACCCCACAGCAGCGCCGCTGCCACGCCCGCCCCGACCCGCAATCTCCAGGCTCCGATCATCGTTACGCTCCGATCTCCGACCCCTGTGGCCGGTCGAGTGACGACGCCCGAGGCGTCGTCGAGCGGCGCTCGGGATCCGACAGGCCCCGGTTCCCGCCGGGACGGAGCACCGTCGCCCAGCGAAGAGTCCGATGGCCCCGCACCCCGAGGAGCCGCGACTTCAGGAGGCGCCCGAGGGCGATCCCGGCGAGCATGGGAGGTTTCCTGGCTCCCGGATCCTCCTCGGGTGGCCCCTTCCCAGGCTCTTCGCCCAGTGGGCTGACACCACCGTCGTCCCCGGTCACAGTGGCGGGGGCCGCACCGGATTCACACCGGCTTCCCTGACGCCAGGCTCGCGACGCCACGGTTAGCACGAGGCGCGCCGCCCCCACAACCCGGGATCGAAACCCCTGGGGACGCGCGCGGGGCGCACCGCGGCGACCCGAACCGACTCGGGCTCCGAAGCCGATTGAAGTATCGCTTCAGATCGACGACGCTTCCTCGGGCGGCGAGCCGAACCGCCGCGCCACTTCACCGGATGTCGACCCCTCGCCACGTCGCACCGCTCGCCCAGGGGACCCTCGTCAACGAGCGGTACGAGATCCGCCAGAGCCTCGGCAAGGGCGGCATGGGCGAGGTCTTCCTCGCCTACGACCGGAGCACGCAGCAGCCGGTCGCCCTCAAGGTGGTGCGCGAGGAGTCGCGCATGCCGGGAGACGACGAGGCGCTCCGGCAGGAGCTGCTCCTCGCTCGCTCCGTGAGTCACCCCAACGTCTGCCGTGTGCACGACCTCGCGCCGAGCCCCTGGGGGCCGGTGATGGTCATGGAGCACATCGCCGGGCAGACCCTGCACACGCACATCCGGCGCCGCAAGGCACAAGGGGGTTACACCGCGGACGAGTTTCGCAAGATCGCCAGCGAGGCGGGGGCCGGGCTGGCAGCCATCCACGCGCAGGGTCTGGTGCACGGGGACCTCAAGCCCGGCAACGTGATGGTGACCGGGGACCGGGCAGTGATCCTGGACTTCGGCTTTGCCCAGGAGCGCGCGCGAGTGAGCGCTCGACGCCCTGGCGCGCCTCCGGACGGCGGGACCCCGAATTACATGTCGCCGGAGCGCCTCCGATCGGGCGGCGCGAGCCAAGAGGACGACATGTACGCCCTCGGGCTCACGCTCTGGGAGATGTGGACCTGCAAGGTGCCGGAGCCCGGGTACCGACCGCGCGCCAAGCCGATGCGCGCCCAGATCATGTTCGACGTCCCGGCGGGGCTGTCCGTCGACGAGGTCAAGCAGATCTACCGCTGCCTCGCCGAGGACGCCGAGCTTCGTCCCCAGGCGCGGCGCCTGCGCTTCTTCAATCCCTCCGCACTCACCACCAGCCAAGTGCAGATGCCGCGCGAACGGATCGCTCCGGGTCCGCCACTGGGGCGCGGTGCGATGGAGGCGTTCGTCCCCGGGGCGCAGTCGCTCCTCTGTACCTTCGCGACGAACGCGACCGACCTCGCCGGGCGCCTCTTTTCGCTCGACAAGCCCACGATGACCATCGGCCGGCGCAGCAACCAGGACATCTCCGTGCCCGAGGCGACGGTGTCCGGCGCCCACGCGGTGGCGCGCTGGCAGGCCGGCTCCTGGGTGATCGAGGACGTCGGCAGCACCAACGGTACCTACGCGGACCACAGCTACGATCGCAAGAAGACGGTCGCGCTCCTGCACGGCGGTGACGTCCAGCTCGGCGAGTGCCGGATGAAGCTCGTGAGCTTCCAGGACGCCAGCGCTGCGCATCAGCGCGCGGCGACCCACCTCGAGGAGCGCGACGGGCTAACCGGACTGCTTCGCCGCGAGCATTTCCTCCGCGCCCTGCAGGAAGAAGCGGGCTTCTCCACGTGGAATAACGTCACCCTCACGGTGGCCCGCTACCACGTCCGCGGGCCCAACCGCGCCGCGAGTGACCGTCCCACCATCCTCGAGATGCTCGCACTGCGCCGTGCCGCACAGCGCGTGGTGGAGCTCACCGAGGTGCTCTTGCTCAGCATCGTTCCGGTGACGGCAGGGCGCATCGGCGCGCTCAAGTTCGCCATCACCATGACCGGGCCTGGAGTCGACGAGGCACGCCACGTCGTCGAACAGGTCGTTTCCCAGGTCCAGGGGCTCATGCCGGAGGCGCTCGACCTCGCCGCGACGATCATCAAGGCCGAGCCCGGGCAGCCGCCGCAGGCGCTCCTGGACGATTGAGCCTGGACAAAGCCAGGCAGCGAGGGTCCCCTCGCCCACCGTCCCGCGTCCCATGGTCCGCCCGCCGCGTCCATCCTTCCCCGCACCCAGCGAGCCAAGCCTGCGCCGGCTCGGTGTGGGGCCTAGCACCTCAGGGTCCGACCGCCCGCTGCGCGCGCAGCTGGTGGTGGCGGTGGTCGTGTTGCTGGTGCTCATCGCGGTCCCCCTGTACCTGATGCGACGGCCCTCGGCGGCGCACGCGCCGACCTCGGCGTCCGCCCCGTCGAGCGCCGAGGCGCTCGTCTCGGCGCTGGCCGAGCAGGCGAAGCAGGCGCGGCGCGAGGAGGCGCGGATCAAGCTCGGCCCAGTGCAGAAGGTGAAGTGCTCGTCCTCCCAGGCGGCCAAGGGCCAGGAGGGCCCGCTCTGCGACGACCTGCCCTTCTTCGAGAAGGCGCTGACGAGCGCGATCCACGAGAACGTGGACTGTGCGCCGCGGGAAACCGAGACGGGGACGCTCAACTACGTGATGCAGATCGACTTCGCTGGCCGTAACGTCCGCGTCTTCCCCGGCGCTAGCGGCGACTGGCGCGGACCGGCGGCGCAGAAGGCCGCCAAGTGCGTGATGCGAAGTCTGCCCGCGGTGGACTGGTCCGCGATCGAGCACCAGTACCGTTTCTACACCGTCGCAATCCTGGCGACCTACTCGCCACCGGCGAGCCCGGCGCCTGCCGCTGGCAGCGCCGGGCTCTTCGAGTGACCCGCCCCCAGCGCCGCGACGGCGGACGGTCCCGGGTTGACAGCGCCGGGCGTCGTCACCGGGCCGCGGGCGCGACCGCGGGCGTCTGTACCGAGGTGAGGATCTCGAGTTCGCGCTCCGCCGCCCCCACGCGCTGGAGGAACAACCCGGTGAAGGTGCTGAACAGGGCATCGCCGGGCGCCGCGATGCCGGTGCCGGAGGGCCGGCTCACCCAGCGGCGGATCCGCTGCAGCACATCGGGGCTGACCGGGTTCACCTGCACCTTGCCCTGGAGGTAGAGCGGGACACCGACGGGGATCTGGGCGCTGGTCCCGGCCAGCAGCCACCGCGCCGCCGTGGACGCGCCAACCTCCGCGCAGCGGCGCAGGACGCCGTTCAGGTTGAGGGAGCGTTCGAGGCGGGTCGTTCCGGGACGCACGACCTCGATCTGGTAGACCTCGTCCCAGACGTGCCAGGTAATCCGGCAGCTCTGCGCTGTGGTGGAGAGGGGCTGCTCAATGCCGGGCCGGTAGATCGCCCCCGTGAAGACGATGGTGGTGGGCAGCCCTCGCCCGAGCTTGCCTTGGATCTCCGCATCGACCGCGTCGCGGAAGGCGAGGCTGACGAAGAGGTTCTGTTTGGCAGAGTCCCACTGGAACGCCACCGGGCGCGGCGGCGGGGGCTTCGGGGCGTCGGCGCGCGCCGGACGCGGGCCGAGGCCGACGATGAGCGCCAGCACGACGCCGACGAGGGCCCGGAGTCCCACGGGCCTCGACCGGCGAGTCTTCCCTCGACCGCCACGCCCAGCGGACCACCACCGCCACAGAAACCTGTCACCCACCGTCACCGAGCCACCTACCACGCGGGGATGAAGCCGAGGACGTTCGAGAAGGCGAACGTCAGACCGCCCGCGCTGGTGTCCATGCGCAGGCCGAGGTTGCCGGTCAGGTCCGCGGGAAACCGCGCCGCCCCCCGGTAGAGCGACGACGGGTCCTCGAGGTCGTGCTGAGACGCGAGCGCAACGATGCCGCCGCTCAGGAAGGCATCGATACCGTAGACCGCACGGTGGCCGACGTAGAGCGGCACGCGGTACTCGCCGCCGACCTTGGCGGCGAGGTGGCCCCGCCGCACCTCGGCGATCGACGTGCCGAGGAAATTCGTCGGCGGACGCCGGTCGAGGCTCAGGCCGAGCACGCGGCTGGCGAGGAAGTCGGAGAAGTCCGCCACGTAATACTGCTCGAAGAACGGCGCGGCCCCGGTGATCGCCCCGCCGAAGAGCTCCAGGCGGGCGACGTGACGCCAGGGCAGCCGCCACCAGCGCGACGCCTGGAGCTCGATCTTTTGATAGGTGTAGTCGCTGCCGAGCGGGCTCAGGGCGAACTCGCCGGAGAGGCGGGCGAGCCAGCCGCGTTGCGGCAGGAAGGGCTGGTCGCGGGTGTCGTGCGCCAGCGTCCCTCGCACGGCGGACAGGACGCTTTCTCCCGGCTGGACGTCGAAGTCGATGGGCTCGATGGGCTGATAGCCGTTGCGGGTGTGCGCCGCCGCGACGGGCACCTCGGCGTCCACCGTCTCGAGTCGGTAGTGGAGCCACAGCTGGGTGGTGACGGACAGATCCCAGCCCACGCCGAGGCTGCCGCCGAAGCGCTGGTAGGGGAGGACCGCGTACTCCCGCGGCGCCTGCTGGTCCAAGGTCAGGTAGGAGACGGAGGCATTCCCGAAGAAGTCCAGCGCGTCGTTGTAAAGTAGCTCCGCGCTGACGAGCAGGTCGGAGCTCGCGATCACGGGGTCGAGGAATCGCAGCCGCAGCGCGAGCTGATCCTGAGCCAAGCCCACAGCCGAACCGAGGGAGATGCCGGTGCCGCCGAGGTTGGTTTCTGCAACGTCAATCCCGCCGAAGGACGTCAGGGGTCGCTTGTGTCCCTGCTCGTCGCGATCCGTCGAGAGCCCGAGCCAGGCACCGTTGAGGATGATCGTGTTCCGTTCGACGACGTCGATCGCCAGGATCACCCGGCCTCGCTCCGAGCCGCGCCGCAGGGAGAATTGGACGTCGCTGAAATAGCCCGTCCCGAGCAGCCGGTACCGCGTCAGCTCGACCGAGGGATCCGTGACGTCGATGAGGTCGCCCGGCTCGAAGGGCACATAGCGCAGGATGACGCGCGTGTGCGTCTTCCGGTTCCCGTGGATCTCGATCGCCTCCACCGTGTAACGGATCCGCGTGTCCGCCGCGCGACGGCGACTGGACGCGCCGTGGCCCGCCGGCGCCGGCAGCTCGCCAAACGGCTCGGATCCGAGCGGTGGCGCTTCGGGCTCGCGCAGCGGCGGCGCCCGCGTGGCGCCGCTCGGGGGCGCTAACGGGGAGGTCGCGCCCTCTCCCGACACCCCGACCGCGTCGGAGACGGGCGCCACCGGGTCGCTACGGCCCCAGGTGTCGGGCGATGGATCCGACGACGCTGAGTCCGCCACGGCAGGCGCGTCGCCGCCCGTGGGCGGCGACGCGGGGTCCGGTGCCGGCACGGTCGGTTGTCCCGCCGCTCCACCGGCAGCCTCCGGTGGAGCCGGAGCCGGGGCTGGCTGTGCCCAGGCCGGGCGCAGACCCGCCACGAGCAACCCGAGCGTCACCCGGACGAGCGCTCCATTGAGGGTGCGCCAGGGCGAGCGCCGCTCCACCCCGGCGCAGCGCACGACGTGGGCTTCGGGGTGCACCGTCACGACGCCAGGCTACTACCGAGTGGACGCGGTCGCATCCCGCAGTCACCACGCGAGCAGGTCGACCGCAACGGGACCGGCTCTTGGCTCGCCGCGCGCCCACGGGACCGTCACGAAGAACGCGGACTCAGCCGGTCGCCCGCCGCCAGCGACCGCGGCGAAACCCGAGCCGGGCACGCAGCCCCGAGGCCCGGACACCGACTCAGCCGCGCTTGCGGGCGCGACCCTTCGCCGCTCGCTTGCCCGCGCGAGGCTTGCGACCACCTTGCGCGCGCGCCGACCCGGCGGAAGACGACTCCGCGGTGGCCGGTGAGTACTTGGTCGCTCGCTTCTGGCCCTCGGTCGCGATTTGCCGGTTCGCGATCAACTTCTTGATCGGGAGCGTCAGCTCCTTGGTGGGCAAGGAGAGCGCCTTCGCGATCTGCTCCACGCCCTGCCCCGGGTTGGCCGCGATGTACTCCAGGACCGTGCGCGTCGTCCGCTCGATCTCGTCCGGCGACCGCTTCCCGCCACGCTCCCTAACGTTGCCCACGGCGAGCCCGCGGGAAGAGCGGACACGGATCGCCGGCGCGACCTCGCCGTCGACGCCGAGCGCCTCGGTCACGGATTCGACGGCGGCCCTCCGGATGAGCTCCGATAGCTCCGTCACGAAGGCGTCGATGCGGTCACGAATCTGGCTGTTCAGTCCATTCATGGGTGGTTCTTCTGCCGCGTGATCACCAGACTGTCAACCCGAGGATTGGAGACGAACCGAAATATCGTGACTTGGCGCCAACCGGTTCCCGCGCCACGAGCCCAGTTCCGAATCACCCCCGCGCGACCACGATCCGGCGCGCGACTGGGCGCGATTCGCTGAACAATCGGGACTGCCGCGGGCACGGAGCGTCCCGGAATGGGTACGGCGCGGCGCCGAGTCGCGTCAATCGGAGCAAGGGAGACGGTGTGGGTGCCTCGACCGGGCTTGTGCAGGTCGGGAGTCGGAGGCATCGTCGTTGGAGACGGTGATGCAGTGAAGATCCTCGATGTCACTGATTTCTACTCCGACCGTGGCGGGGGCATCCGTAGCCACCTCGACGCCAAGGGGCGCGCGCTCGCTGCGCTCGGCGTCGATCACGTCACTCTGGCCCCGGGGCCGATCGACGACGAGGCGACGCTGACTCCGCCAGAGTCGGTGCCCTCCGCGCGCGTGATCCGCGTGCGGGGACCGGCGCAACCCTACGACCCGAGCTACCGTTTCCTCAGCCGGACCCGACGCGCGGCCGCCATCGTGACCGCCGAGCGGCCCGACGTGCTCGAGATCGACTCGCTCTATTTGGCGGCGCGAACCGCGCGGCGGGTCCCGCGGACCGTGGCGCCGGTGCGGACCGCGTTCTGGCACTCCGACCACGTCGGCACGCACCTGCTGCCACGGCTCGCCCCGTGGCTGGGCCCGCGCGGCGCCGAACGCGCGGTGGCGCCCGCCTGGTCCGCGATCCGGGGCGTGCTCTCCCGAGTCGATGCCACCGTGGTCGCCAGTCGCGGCCAGCGGGACCTACTCGAGCGCCACGGCGTGCCGCACGTCCACCACCTACCGTTCGGCGTCGACCGCGCGCGATTCCGGCCCGAGGTGGGCTCGCCGGCGCGGCGCGCCGAGTTGCTCGGCCCCGGCCGCACGGGGGCGTGGCTCCTCCTGGCGGCCGGACGGCTGTCCGTGGAGAAGCAGTGGCCGGTCGTGATCGACGCCTTCCTCGCGCTCCGGGCACGCCACGACGCGGTGCTCGTCCTGATCGGTGAGGGCCCCGAGCGAGCGGCGCTCGAGCGACGCGCCGGGGGGAGCCCGGACGTTCGCTTCCACGGCTTCGAGGCCGACCGGGATCGGTTCGCGACGGCCCTCGCCAGCGCCGACGCCCTGCTCCACGGCTGTCCACACGAGACGTTCGGCCTCGGCGTCGCCGAGGCCGTAGCCAGCGGCCTCCCGGTGGTGGTGCCGGACGCCGGCGGCGCCGGAGAGGTCGCGACGGGACCTTGCGCGCGCCGCTACCCGAGCGGCGATCCCCTCGCCTGCGCCGCGGCGGTCGAGGAGCTGCTGTCGCTCCCGGCCGAGGCGCGCCGAACGGCCGCGATCGCTGCCGCGGCGCGCGTCGGCACCATGGAGGACCACTTCCGCTCCGTCGTGGAGCTGTACCGCGAGCTCACGCTAGAGCACCGATCAGGTTGCCAAGGGCAACGGCGCCGCTGAAGACGCACCCCCTCGGGGCGAGGGTGCGTCTTCAGCGACGCCTGGGGCCAGATCTGCTCCCGGTTCGGTCCTCAAGGTCGTTGATCTCTCGCAGCAATCAACCTGATTGCTGCTCCAGGGGCGGGGCACGCTCGATGAGCGCGGCCGTCGTCATCACGAAATCGCCGGCCCCCCACCTCAGCAGCGACTCCGTCTCGCGGACCAGCAGCGGGACGCGCAGGTCTCCGGGGTGCAGCGCGATCCGCGCCGGCGTCAGCGCGCGACCCACTCGGCCGACGCGGCAGTACGCCACGCTCGACCACAGCCGTGCCGGCGTGCGGCTGGCGAAGTTGAGGACGACGCTCGGCCGCGAGCGCCCGCGCACGGGATCGTAGACGAAGAGGTGATCCTCGGTGTAGGCGAGCCCGCGCTCCCGGAGCAGCCCCAGCAGCCACCGCGGCATCGACCAGGCGGGCGGCACGAAACCGCTCGGCGCGAGCCCGGCGTCCGCCAGCGCGTGGAGCCCCTGGTCCAGGCGCGCGGCGGCCTCCGCGCGGGTGACGTCGCTGAACTCTGCCTCGCCGGCGGAGACGACACGCTGGGCGAAGAAGCGCGCCAGCCCGCGGGGGCGGCCCGCCGCGACGTCGCCGCCGCGCGGCGCCTCCTCCCGCGACCGGTGGTAGTAGCCGTGCAGGAGGATCTCGTGCCCGGCGGCGTGGAGCTCACGCAGTCGAGCGCAGAACCGCGGGTGGTCGGCGAGCGGCCAGGCGCCGTGGTGATCGGGCACCACCAGCAGCGCCGGCCGCGCCCCGAAGCGCGCGGCCAGGCGCAGCGCAGCCTCGATCTCGGGCTCCCAGGCGGGAGTGACGTCGTGGATGGATACGTGGGTCGGCATCTTCACGCTCGCGCGGCGCGACGCGCTGGGGATGGCGCCCGCTCCGTCGCTCGGGTGAGGCTCCCCAGCCGCTCCAGGGTGCCGCGATCGAGCGCGCCGCGCTCGAGGCGCCAGCGCCAGTTGCCGGTTGGCGTCCCCGGGACGTTCATCCGCGACCGCGAGTCGAGCCCCAGGAGGTCCTGAAGCGGAAAGATCACCGTGTTGGCGGCAGAGCGCAGCAGGAGGCCGACGAGATCCCAGTGCAGCTCACGACCGTCGGTGCCCACGTAGTCCAACACCCGCCGCCGGCGGCGCGCGAGAGCCGCCGCCTGGGTGGCGTCGCCGGGCCGCGGCCGCTGCTGGAACCAGCCGCGCACGGTGTCGTTGTCGTGGGTGCCGGTGTACGCGATCGTGTGCGTCGGGTATCGGTGCGGGAGGTACCGGCGCCCGTCCTCGCCGTCGTCGAACGCGAACTCGAGCACCTGCATGCCGGGCAACGCGAAGCGCTCGCGCAGAGCGGTCACCTCGGGCGTGACCAGACCGAGGTCCTCGGCCACGAAGGGGAGCCCGCCGAGCTCGGCCCCGAGCCGCGTGAGGAAGTCCGCGCCGGGAACAAGGACGAAGCGGCCATGGCGGGCGGTCCGCGACGCCGCGGGCACCGCCCAGTAGCGGTGAAAAGCGATGAAATGATCGAGCCTTACCGCGTCGAAGCGCTCGAGGGTCGCCGCCAGCCGGTCGATCCAGAAGCGGTAGCCCGTGGCGCGGAGCCGCTCCCAACGATAGACCGGGTTCCCCCAGCGCTGGCCGCTGCGGCTGAAGGCGTCGGGCGGCACACCGGCGACCACAGTGGGTTCGCCGCGTCCGTCGAACGAGAACAGCTCCCGATGGGCCCACGCCTCAGCACCGTCCATCGCGATGAACATGGGGACGTCGCCCAGCAGTCGCACGCCGCGCCGGCGCGCGCTCGCGCGCAGCGCCCGCCACTGTCGATCGAACAGGAACTGCACGAACTCGTGGAACTCGACGGCGGCGGCGTGGTCGCTCCGCGCGCGCTCGAGGGCCGGTCGGCGCCGGTCGCGAAGCGCGGGCTCCCAGCTCGGCCAGGCCCCGCCCGAGGCCGCGCGCAGCGCGCGATAGAGCGCGTAGTCCGGCAGCCAGGCGCGGGCTCGCTCACGGAACGCCTCGAGCGCAGCGGCGCGCGGCCGGGGCCGGGCCCGGTGCCGCTCCCAGGCCCGCTCGAGCCGCGCCAGGCGGAACCGCTCCGCGGCGGCAAACCGCGCCGGACCGCGCCCGAGCGCCGCCGGGGCCACGAGCTCGTCCGGAAGGAGCAGCCCCTCCGTCGCGAGGGCGCCGAGGTCGACGAGCAACGGGCTTCCTGCAAACGATGACGCGCTGTCGTAGGGCGAGAAACCGCGGCCGACGGGGCCGACGGGGAGCATCTGCCACCACGACTGGCCCGCCACGGCGAGCGCGTCGAGCAGCGCCTCGCTCGCGGCCAGGTCACCGCAGCCGTGCGGACCGGGGAGCGAGGTGGGGTGGAGCAGCACGCCGCTCGTGCGCCGATCGAAGTTCCCCGCGCGGGAGCCCGTGAGGGGGTCCTGGGCGGCGGTCCCGGGTGACACCTCAGGTCGCGTCATTGCGCTCCGGGATCATCAGCGAGGTGACGATGGCGATGATGAGAATGGAGCCGATAACGGCGAGTGAGTAGAGGCTCGGGATCTTGTACCAGTCGGCGATGAGCATCTTGACCCCGACGAAGGCGAGCACCGCGGCGAGCCCCTTGTCGAGGAAGCGGAAGCGCTTCATGACGCCCGCTAGCAGGAAGTACAGGGCCCGGAGGCCCAGGATGGCGAGCACGTTCGAGGTGTAGACGACGAACAGATCGGTGGAGATGGCGAGCACGGCAGGTACCGAGTCCACCGCGAACATCAGGTCGGTCGTCTCAATGACGGTCAGGACGAGGAACAGCGGCGTCGCGTACCATTTGCCGTCCCGCTTGGTGAAGAAGCGATCCCCGTCGGGGGTGCTGGTGAAACGGAGGTACCGCCGCGCCACCCGCGGGCCGATGCTGTTCTGTGGATCGATGGAGTCGTCGCCGCGAAACGCGAGCTTGATGCCCGAGAAAACCAGGAACGCGCCGAACACGTACATCGTGAAGTGGAGGCGATGCAGCGCCTCCGTCCCCACCACGATGAAGATGGCCCGGAGCACCAGGGCGCCAATGATCCCCCAGGCGAGGATGCGCGGCTGGTGCCGCTCCTGCACCTTGAAGTACTCGAACACCACCAGGAAGACGAAGAGGTTGTCGACGGACAGCGATTTCTCGACGAGGTACGCGACCAGGTAGTCGATCCCCTGCTGCGGCCCCACGGCGCCGTAGACGTAGCCGGTGAAGCCGAGCCCGACGGCCACCCAGAGCAGGCTCTTGAGCGCCGCCTCGCGGAACTCGATGGCGTGTGTCTTGCGGCCGAAGAAGGCCAGGTCGAGCAGCATCGTGCCGACGATGCAGCCGGCGAACACGACCCAGTGCTGAAGGACGAACGCCGGCGCGGGCATGGCCGACCCGCTCCTATCACGCGGCCGGAACCCCCGCCAGCCGGCGCCGGCGGCGGGGCCGACCCCGCGCTCACCGGCCCCCGCCCCCCGGACCTCACACCATCGGCTCGGGCTGCTTCGGCCCCTCGCCGGTGAGCGGCACGCCCCGAAGGAGAGTGGCGCCGATGCCGTAGCGCAGGAAGGCGATCATGGCCGCCAAGACCAGGGCCAGCCCCACGGCGGCGAGGCGACGGTCGTACTCCACGCTCACGAAGACGGCGCCCTCCCCCACCCGCGGCGCCTTGCCCCCGATCGAGCCCAGACCGTGCTTGCGAGCGAGCGCCTCGATGTTGGTCAGGTGCACGACGGGCACGCCCCGCTCCCCGAAACGGAGCATCACCGAGTCGACCTGGGAGGCACCGAGCGGTGGGTAGCGGTTCAACCCGGGACGAAACAGCTTCTTGCCGACGTGCGTACCCACCGACGCCGACCCCCCGCCGACGTTCACGTAGGCGCGAATGGCCCGACCGCGGGCCGCTCGCTCGAAGGTCCGCATCCGCTCGTCGATGGACGCGGCGAGGGTGTCGGCGGAGAGGAGCTCGAGCTGGTTACGGGCGATCGCCGCCCGGATCAGGTCCCGTCCCTGGTCCGAGAGCCCGATCCCGACGTCGTCGATCCCCCCCAGCGACGCCGCGACCGAACGCAGGCGGAGGACCCGCGCGTCCGCGAGGATCCGTTCCATGTCGATCCACAAGAGCTCCGGATCGTTGGCGCCGTACTGCGAGGCCGAGCTGCTCGTGATGACGATGGCCTCGAGCCCCAGCGCCTCCGCCGCCGCGAAGGTGGCCACGTTGAGGGCCGGGAAGGAGCCCGACGCCCCCACCGCGATCAGGTCCCCCGAACCGAGCCCCACCTGGCGCAGATAATGCACGATGAGCGCCGCGAAGTTCGGGTTGGCGCTCGCCTGCTTGGCGGAGAGGGTGCCCGAGTTCGAGGTGACCCGGGACATCGGGACCCCGATCATCCCGGTGGCGAAGGGGTCGGTGTCCGGGTCGATCGGCATGCCGCGCCGCACCTTCTCGGCCTTGATCGCGTCGAAGGCGTCCCGCGCGAGCTGGGCAGCGCGGAGCTTCTCCGCGTGCCACGGCTGCTGGACTCGCGCCGGGAACGCCTCGACGGCGACCAGCACCACCACGGCGACGCTCGCGATCAGCGTCATCGCGGCCCGCGAAACCCGCGGCGGCCGCCAGTAGATGCGCTTCACCGCGGGACCTCCGGGCCCAGCAGCAGGACCAGCACGAGGCGCACCACGACCGACGCGGTGACCAGGGAGGTGACCGTCTCGACCACGCCCTGGCGGTCGAGCCAGATGGCGATGAGCCCCGGGATGATGTACCCGATCACCGCCCGCTCCGCGTCCCCGACGCCGAACGCCGGCGCGACGCTGCTGACGAGCATGCCGACCAGATACCCGACCAGGATCATCAGCACTGTGCGACGACGCCCGTAGATCACCATGAACGACGCCAGGGTGCGAACGACCGCGTAGGTCAAGAAGCTGGCGCCGATCGTCAGCGCCACCTCCTGGGGCCGGGTGAGCGAGAGGGCGAGGTAACCGGGGACGATCAGGCCGCCGGCGGCGATGCCGAACGCCTCCGAGAAGAAGAGGCTCACCACCAGGCCGATGCCGATGCTGAGGGGCAAGAGCTCGCTCATGGCTCCCCCTGGCCGGGGCGGGCGCGGTTCTGGAAGTACCGCACGAGGTCGAGGCCCGATCCGCCGATGTTGCCCATCCCCATCACCACCGCCGAGCGCCCGACCAGGCTTATCACGCGTTCGAAGATCGCGTCCACGCGCTCGCCCTCGACCAGGACCAGGCGCGTGGGATCGAGCCCTGCCGCGGTGGCCGCGCGGACGAAGACGTGCGTCGCGGTGCCCATCAGCACCACGTGGTCGGCGGCCGGCCAGGTCGCGAAGGCCCGCGCGAGATCGCGGGATCGCTCGGGCCGGTCCGCGCGACAGTTGAAGATGGCGATGCGGCGCTCGACGTCGGGGGCACGGCGGAGGGCGTGCTCCCAGAGCTGCAGCGTGCTCACCGGATCGTTGGCGGCGAAGCC
The DNA here is from genome assembly GCA_964480725.1 of uncultured Polyangiaceae bacterium. Taxonomy (GTDB): domain Bacteria; phylum Myxococcota_A; class Polyangia; order Polyangiales; family Polyangiaceae; genus JAFGBI01. The sequence goes on from CAYZQO010000046.1 coordinate 46,433, forward strand.
GTTGAAGAAACGGATCCGGCGCCCGAAGAAATCGAGGTCGTGCTCGGTGAGGGCGCCCGGGTCGGGCCCCGCGCGGTGCATGCCGCGGATCGCCACCGCTCGCGAAACCCCGAGCGACCCGGTCACGGCGAGCGCGAGGGCCACGTTGTCGGGGTGCTCCGTGTAGGTGAACCCGGCGAGCTCCTCGGGGGTGACGGCCGCGACGTCCGCGGCGGTCACGGCGACGACCTCGGTCCCCCGGTCGGCCGCCGCCGCCGCGAGGATCGCCAGGTGCTCGCGCTCCGCCGTGAAGAGCTTGCCGTGACGCGGCACAGTCCCCGCGAGCGCCTGGGCGACGTGCAACGACGTCGGCCCCATCACGTCCAGGTGATCGGGGCGTGCGTTGGTGACGACGCCGTGGGTCGCGCGCACCAGGCGCAGCTCCGAGAGGGACTGGAGCTCGGGCTGGAGCGCCATGCACTCGATGACCAGGACCTCGGCCCCGTAGGCGGCGGCCATCCCCACGATCCGCTTCTGCTCGATGACGTTGGCACCGGCCGGGCGGTAGATGGGCAGCTCGCGCCCGTCCGGGAGGATCATGCGGGCCAGGGTGCCGGTGGTCTTGGCACAGGTGACCCGCCCCGCCTCCCGGAGCGCCGCGGCGATCAGCCGGACCACGCTCGATTTCCCGCGGGTGCCGTTGACGTGGATCCGGATCGGGATCCGGCTCAGGCGTCGGCGCAGGAGCCACACCTCGCCGAGTCCCGCCGCGATCAGCAGCAGCACCAGGGCCAGCAGGGCGAGCGGGACGGTCATGGCGAGGGGAGCCCGAGCGAGATTAGGACCGAACCGCCCGTCCTGTCACCGTTCCCGGGCGGGGTGCTCCCCACCCGCCGGGGGGGCCGGGCGCCGCCCCGCTACCGGAGCGGGACGAGCCGGCTCTCCTGCGAAACCCGAACGATGGCGACGGCCGTGCGGGCCCCGCTCAGGGTGAACGGGATCTGGCGCTGAGCGCCCGCGACCCGAACGGTGACCTCGCCGGAGACGGGGCCGTCGCCGCGCCCGCGGACGATCTCGACGACGTACTCCCCCGACGCCGCGCCGCGCAGGGCGAGCGCGTCGCGTCGCTCGCTGGTCACGTCCGCTGCGGTGATCACCTCGCGCGTGGGCGCGCCGAGCCAGGACACCCGATGCCCGTCCGGGGTGACGAGCCCGAGATCGAGATCCTGCGCCGTGCCGGTCCACGTCGCCTCCAGCTGCAGGTCACCGCTGAGCCCGGTGGGGGCCGCCGGCGCCGCCAGCCGACGCTCGGCCGCTGCGCGCGGGTCGGGCGCCGCGGCCCCGAGCAACAGCTCCGCCAGGGGGCCCTCGCCGGTCGCCCGCGCGCACTCCACCGCCGCCGCGAGCAGGCGGTCGTCCTTCTGGTGCAGCTCCGCGACCGCGATCGCGTGCCGACAGCCGAGGTCGGGGCGCCCCGCCCAGCGGTGGAGCCGCGCGAGGCGCTCCTGGGCCTTGACGTCCCCGGGGCGCACGTCGACCACGCTGCCGAGGATGCGGATGGCGAGCTCCCGATCGCCACGCTCCGCGGCGAGATCGGCCCGGGCCGTGAGCGCCTCGGGATCGAGGGGCTCCTTCTCGCTCCAGCGCTCGGCGAGCTCGCCCGCTCGCGCGAGATCACCGGAGAGCAGGTAGAGCGAGTAGAGCTTCCGGACCGCGCCGCGCTTGTTCGGCTGCTCCGTCACGGCGCGCTCGGCCGCCGCGATCTTGTCGACGCTGGCCGCGAGCGGCACCGTGCGACCGGTGACGATCTCGCCCTTGCGCTCCCAGACCCGGCGCATGGGCACCCACTCGCGGGGGGGCCGCTGCGGGGGGACCTCTTCGATGACGAGCGGCTCTGCGGGGGGCGCCGGTTCCGTCCGCGCGCCCGGCCAGGCGTCGGATCCGAGATCGCTCGAGAGGGGATCGTTGGGGAAGGCCTCAGCGGGGGCCCGCTTGCGCTCCCCCGAAGGGGCGTCCCGACCCACCGCGGGCGCCGGCGGCGCCGAGCGCGGCGGCGAGCGCGTGGCGGACTTCGCCTGCGCGCCGGTGGCGGGCCACGGCGTGCCGCCGCCACCCGAGAGGGTGCGGCCGTCGACCGCCTTGCCACCGACCGTCCCCGATGGCGTCGCCATGCCCTCTTCCTCGGCGATCGCTCCCTCCGCGCCGGCCGTCGCCGAGTCCGTCGCCTCCTCGCCGGTCCACTCCGGCGCATCGCGCCGGTTGTCGAGGCCGAACGCCTTGAACATCGCCGCGCTCTCCAGGACGAGCAGCGAGGTGTAGCGGCTGGCCACGTCGAACCGGCTGGAGAGGGCGACGGCCTCCACCCGCGCCTCCGCGTCGGCGCGACGCTCGAGATCCAGGATCCGCGTCGCAGCGTAGAGGCGCGGCACGAAGGCGTTCCCGGCGCGGGTAGACGCCGCTACCCGCAGCGGATAGCGCCGCTCGAAGCGCTCCTGACCGACGGTACCGCGGAGCACGAGATCGCCAGCGATCTCGTCCCGCGTCATCCGGGCGACGAGCAGCGCCTCATCCCCCGCCGGGATGGTGTCGAGGCGCTCGGGAGCGCGGGCGACGAGCCCCGCCGGCAGCTCGACCTCGACGTCGCGGAGCGTGTGCCCGAGCGTCGCCCCCAGTGCCGCGAAGGCGGCCTCGGCGGTGGACTGCCCCGGGACGTAGGGGAGGACCACGCCACCGCCGCCGCGGGCCATGGCGCCGAGCGACTCGAGGTCGGAGTCGGCGCCCACCGCCACGGCCGTCACCGTCCCGACGTCGCGCGGCAGGGCGCGGCGCACCGCGTCCGCCACCGTCGCCGGCCGGAGCGGCCCGGCCGTGGGCGTCCCGTCGCCGACGTAGACCACGCGGAGTGCGCCGCGCTCGCCGGAGGCAGCGCCCCGCGCCGCCTGGACCGCGGCGGTCGGGTCCGAGGCGCCCTCGGGCTGGATCCCGTCGAGCCAGGACCGGACTCGATCGCTCGCCTCGCGCCCCGGCTCTTGCACCCCGCCAGGAAAGCTCCGGCAGGTGGTGTCGCAGGCGAGCAGCGTGAAGCGGTCCGTCTCGCCGAGCTCGCGGACCAGCCGCGCGGCGAGGCGTACGGCGCGCCGGTAGCTCTCGCCGAACATGCTGCGGCTGCTGTCCACGACGACGGCATAGGTGCGCGCCTCGTCGTCGCCGAGCCGCGGCAGCCGCGGGCGCAGCGTGATCGCGACGTAGGGGTAGCCGTCCTCCGCACGGACCGCGGCGATCTGCTCCGGCGGTGTCGCCGGCGGGCCCGCTCCCCCCCAGGGATCGGGCGTCGCGCCGACGGGCGCAGGAATGACGGCGCTGCCGGCGGGCGTCGGCCCCGGCGCATAGGCCCACGCCGTCACCTCGTGCTCACGGTCGGGCAGCGCGTACTCGAGGACGAGATCCCCGGCGGGAACGAAGCCCCGCGCGGCGTACTCGACGGTCGCGATCTCACTGCCGGCCTCGACCGCCAGGGCGTAGCCGCGCGGCGTGACCCCGAGCACGGGATCGTGACCGCGAACCTGAACGTCGACCCGGAAGTCCTCCACCCGGGTCGAACCGGACGGATCGTGCGCCAGCGGGTAGGTGTAGCGCCGGAGGCTACCCGAGGGGCGGACGAGCTGGGTGTACGCGAGCACGACGCGACGGGAGCCGCGCGCGGGGATGGGAAAGATCCGGAGCTCGAAGCGGCTCCCGCGCTGCCACTCGAGCAGGGCCGGATCCCGCCAGGGGCCCGGGACCCACACGATCTCGTCGCGCATCTCGTGGCGCAGCTCCGGCGCCGCGTTGACGATGCTGCCCCGCCAGATGGCGGCGGCCCGATCGCGGTCGACGAAGGCCCCCTCCTCGAGCTTGCCATCGACCTCCAGCGCGAGGCGCTCGATCTTGGCGTCCGGTGGCAGCGGGAAGCGGAAGATCCCCTCCAGCACGTCGCCGGTTTCGTTGCGAAAGACCTCGTCGATCTCGGTGCGCGCCACCGCGCCGGAGATCCGCACCTTGACCGCGTGCGACGCCAGCGTCACCGCCGCGTCTCGCTCGCTCTTGTCCGTGGGCTTCTTCGCCCGGAGCTCGCCGAGGCCGCGCGCCGCCACCTCCGCCTCGGGCGCCTCCAGCGCCTCGTCGCCCCAGGCGAGCAGCTCGCCGAGGCGCTGGGTCGCCATGGCGAGCGGCCCCTGCCCCGCGAGCAGGGTCCCCTCCTCGCCCGCGCGAACCTGGACACTCCGCTTCGCCTCGTCCACCAGCTCGACGATGCCGCGGCTCACCCCAACCGCGGTCGCCCCGGGCCGCGCCACCAGCGAGAACTTGGTGCCGAGCACCTTCACGTGGCCACCGGGCACGTCGAGGCGCGCCGCACCGTCGCTGCGGTGGGCCACGTCGGCCACCACCGCCCCGTGATCGAGGCGCAGCCGACGCGCCGCACCCGGCTCGAACGCGACGCGAGTGTCGCGGTCGAGGCTGAGCTCGGTGCCGTCCGCGAGGGTCAGGTGGGCGCGCACCGCCGGCCCCGTCTGCACCACCCCCCCGGCCGGGATCGCCTCCCCCGCGCTCACCGGCCGGCAGCCGCCGCCGTCCTTGCCGCAGAGCTCGAGCGCCCCTCGGTCCCCCGCGCGCGCCACGTGCGTGACCGTGCCGCTCCACCCCTGCTGGCCGAGCCCACCGCCGAGCGGCCCCCCGCGGAGCGCGAGGAAAACGGCCGCCGCCGCCGCGAGGGCGCCCAGCGCCGCCACCCCGCCGCCGGCGAGGAGTACCATCTTATGTCTAGACAAAAAACAGATTACCGGAGCCAGCCCCCCGGCCCCGGTCGCGCCGGCCCCGGTCGCGCCGGCCCCGGTCGCGCCGGCCCCGG
>CAYZQO010000047.1:0-41747 GCA_964480725.1 uncultured Polyangiaceae bacterium
ACTCTCGAGGACCATCTCCTCGTCGTCCACGATCACGACGGTGGCCTGGGCTTCCCTGCGCGCTTCCATCGCGGACCCGACCTAGAGCACCAATCGGTTTGCCGGCTGCATCGGCGCCCCGAAAAACGCCCCCATGCGGGGCGAGGGGGCGTTTCCCAGGGCGCCTTCGGCGAGATCTGCTGCTCGCTCGGTGCTCCAGGTCGTTGATTCTTCGCGGCAATCAAACTGATTGCCGCTCTAGCGACCCGCCGAGGCTACCCGCCGGCTCGGGCGCGGGCAAGCGACTCGCCGACGAGCCTCAGCGCCCCCGCGCGCGCCGGCGGTTCAGTCCGATCACGGTCAGGGGCTCCGGAGAGAGGGAGAAGACCGTCTGCTCGCCGAGGCCGAGGTCGACCCGCTTGTAGGGGCCGTCGAGGAACATGCAGGCCTCGAGCATCTTGCTCTTGACCACGATGCGTCCGGGCGGGTCCACCACCGCCCGTAGCAGCTCGAAGCGCTCCCCGGGCGCCGCGTAGGGCTCGCGCACCACGAGCTGCAGAGCGCGGGAGGTGAGCGGCAGCACTCGCCCGCCCGCCGACCGCTGCGCGGCGGTCGAGCCGGCGCCGGTGCCCACCCAGAACCCGCTCGACCGGTGCTCCTCGCTCCTTCGGCCGATCCGCACGATGTAGCGCGAGGTCGCCGCGGGCGAGACGTGACAGTAGAGCGCCTCGTTCAGGACGCGCCGCGACCGGACCCGGCCGTCCACGGTCACCTGCATCCGCTCGAGCCGCAGTGACGGCGCGCGGCCGGCGAGGGCTGCCGGCACCAGTGCGGCGACGTTCCCCGCGTGGCCTGCGCAGTAGAAGCCCACGCTCGAGCGCGGCGCGCTGTTGACCCCGAGGACGGGGACGGGCCCGACGTCGTGCGACGCCGCGAGCAGGGTGCCGTCGCCGCCGATGGTGATCACCAGGTCCGCGTCCGTGGTGTCGAAGGCGACGTGGGGGTTCTCGATGACGGCGACGTGGACCCCGTCGGCGTCGAGCACGCGCATCACCTCGTCCACCGTGCGCGAGTGCTCGGCGTGGGTGCGTCGCCAGCGCTTGACCACGGGGTCGTGCTGCTCGAGCAGGAGCTGCACGCGCGGGTGCTGGGCGTCCTCGACGAAGCGGGCGATGTTGGTCCGCTTGGCGACCACGACCACCCGGGTCATCGGTAGCGCTCCCGGAGCCGGCGCAGGCCGAGCTCGGTCTTCGCATCGGCGAGCTCGCCGGCGGCGGCCAGGGCGAGCGCGTCGTCGAGCTCCACGTCCACGATCACGCCGCCGCGCTCGAGCGGCGACCCGTCGAGCTCGGGCTCGACTTGCGTCGCCGGATCGACCTCCACTTCGAAGAAGTAATGGCGCTCGGCGACGAAACCCGGTGCCGGGAACGTGCTGGGGCCGAGCGCGGCGAGTCGTTCGACCGCGACGTCGAAGCCGAGCTCCTCGAGGAGCTCCCGCCGCGCCGCGCTCGCGGCGCCGAGCGCTCCCGAGTCTTCGCCGGGCTCGACGAGCCCGGCCGGGAGCTCCCAGAGGCTCGCCCCGCTGCCTGCGCCCACCGCGGACGGCGCGGCGTCGCGCGTGGCGATGGGGGGGCGCAGGGCGCTGCGGAGGTAAACGTGGATCCTCCCCGCGACGCGGTGGTGGGCCGCGATGACCACGGCGTCGATGGCGTCGCGGGTCACGCAGTCGTAGGCGAACGGCTCGCTCGTGGTCCCGTCCGGGTAGCGGGCGCGGTAGCGCCGGCGGATCAGGCGGAGAAACCCCGCCGGGTTGAACGGCGGGAGCTCCTCGACCACCTCGAGGCCTATCGCGGGCAGCTCTCCGGCCAGCGTGCGGATCGACATTGACCCGCAGGGTAACCTGGACGGGAGCCCTGCCAAGTCCGTCGCTCGTCTCGCCGTCGCCCGTGGCGTGGCGGTTCCGTGGCGTTTTGACGACGAGCCGCGCTGGGGAGGGTCTCGATGGTGAGCGCTGCGTGCTGTACCGGTGTTCACCACCCGGTCGCTTGATTTCCGGTGCCGTCACCGTAACGTCCGAGCACCGGAGCCCCCGCGGGGACCGGGCACGAGACGACGGACCGATGCCACTCCGCGACTGGACGTTCGAGAAGCTGTTCAAGAACGCGTTCGTCTACAACATCCTCTGGGAGGACACGGAGGTGGACGAGCGGTTCCTCGGGGTGGACGAGGACAGCAGCGTGCTCTGTATCTCGGCCGCCGGCTGTGGCGTCGCCAACCACCTCTCCCGCAACCCGCGTCGGGTCGACGCCGTCGACATCAACCCGCACCACCTCGCCCTCGCCGCGCTCAAGGCCTCCGCGGCCCGCGGCCTCGAGTCGCACGAGGAGCTCTACGCCCTGTTCGGCCTCGGGCGCCACCCGAGCGCCGAGCGGGTCGTGCGGCGGCTGGTTTCCCCGCTGCCGCGCTGGATCCGGGCCTACTGGAAGCTCCACTGGCGCATCTTCGAGCGATCGATGGTCCAGGAGGGGCTCACCGCGCAGATGCTCAAGGGCGTTCGCGCGGTCACGCACACCGACGCCGAGTGGCTCCGTCGCCGTATCGGGGAGACCGTGGCGGACCGCCAGCGTGCGATCGAGCAGGCCTTCGGTCGGGCGGTGCAGCGGCCTTGGGTCCGCGCCGCGCTGAACTCGCCGCTGCAGCTCGTGGCGCTCGGCGTCAACTACAGCCAGCGCGATCGCATCCTCCAGACCGAGCGGACCGATCTGCCGACCTTCCTCCTCAGCCACCTGAAGCGCGTCGCCGAGACGGATCTCGAGCGCAACTGGTTCGCCTGGTACGCGATCGCTGGCCATTTCAACCATGACCGCGCGGACGCGGTGCCGCCCTACCTCCGGGAGTGCCACCACCGCGAGAGCAAGCGAGCCACGACGACGATGAGCTACGCGAACGGCAACCTCTTCGACACGCTCCGGAGCGCGGGGCCCGGCACCTGGACGCACTACACCCTCTGCGACGCGGTGGACTGGATGCCCCCCCCGGTGCAAAGGGAGCTGCTCGACGAGATCGTCCGCACCAGCAAGGACGGGGCCCGCGTCCTCTATCGAACGGTCGAGGACGACTCGCTCGTCGAGCGCCACGGCATGGACCGTCACCTCAAGCTCGACGTCGAGGCCTCCCGCCTCGCCTCGGAGCTCGATCGGACCCGGCAGTATCGCCGGGTGAACTTCTACACCGTCACCCACTGACCCTCGCCGTGTCTGTTGGCGCCTTCCGTCCGGAAAGGACCGGCCGCGCGAAGCTCGGGTGGAAAGGCGCATGGGGGTTGCACCGAGGACCATGTCGGACCGCAGCGAGCACCGCGCCTTTCTGAACCGGTACTACGGGATCAGCCGCCATTTCTACGACCTCACGCGCAAGTACTACCTCTTCGGGCGCGACGTCGCGCTGCGCGAGCTCTTGGCCGAGCCCTGGGGGTCGCTGGTCGAGGTCGGCGTCGGCACCGGGCGGAACCTGCGTCGGCTCCACGCCGCGCGGCCCGCGGCGCTCCTCGGCGGGCTCGACGCCTCCGACGCCATGCTCGCCCACGTTCGGGCGCGCGCGCCCTGGGCCCGGCTCCAGCACGGCTTCGCCGAGGACGCCGACCTCGTGGCGCTGCTCGGCGGGCAGCGTCCGGACCGCGTCCTGTTCTCGTACTGCCTCTCGATGGTGTCCGATCCGGTGGCGGCGCTCCGCAACGCCCAGCGCGCGCTCGCGCCCGGCGGCAAGGTGGTCGTCGTCGATTTCTCGGATCTCGATGGCCTGCCGGCGCTCGCCCGGAGCGGGCTCCGCCGCTGGCTCGCCGCGTTCCACGTCGCGCCCCTGGATGGCACGGTGCTGGGTGAGGTCGGCGCGCGCGTCCGGCACGGGCTCGGGCGCTACTACGTCATCGGAGAGCTCGACGCCCTGCCAGGGTGAGGTTGGGGTTGGGGGCGGGGATTGCCCGCGGGTCGGGCGGGGCGGTCAGACGACGTCGAGCGGATCCCGATCGCGTGCGGAGAGCACGACTTCGACCGCGTTCCCGAGGCGCTCGCGGAGGCGCTCGGCGAGCAAGGGGAGGTACCCGCGCTCCGTGTTGGTGTGGTCGCAGAGGATGACGGAAGCGCCCGCCGCGTTGTGCGCGCGGACGTCGTGGTGCCGGAGCTCTCCGGTCCAGAGCAGATCCGCCCCGCGCACGTCGGCGAACAGGGAGCCGCCCGCACCGGGGCAGACGGCGACCGAGCGGATCGGCTCGCCCGCGGCGTGGAGCGGCGCCGCCGCCAGGCGCACGCGCTCGAGCCCGAGGTGGCGCTTGACGGCAGTGACTGCGTCCTCGATCCCCAGCGGTGGAGTGAGCGATGCCAGGCGGCCCGCCCCCGCCGGCGCCGCGCCCCCCGCCGCCGGCGCGCCCGCGGGGTCGGGCGCTGGCGCGAGCGCGCGGACGTCTCGCACCCGGTCCCCGAAGGCCGTGAGCAGCCAGTCGTTGACGCCGCCGGGGACGGCGTCCAGCGCCGTGTGCGGCGAGTAGACGGCGATCCCGTGCGCGACGGCGCAGAGCACGACCCGCTCCGTCGCGCTGCCCCGCGTGAGGCGGGGCAGCGGCTGGAAGATCGGCGGATGATAGGCGACGACCAGCTCGCACCCGCCCGCGACCGCCTCGTCGAGCTCGCGCTCCCCGAGATCGATGGTGAGCAAGACGCGGCGCACGACGTCGTCACGCCCCGGCGCCGGCTCCAGCAGGAGTCCGACGTTGTCCCAGCTCGCGGCGAGCCCGAGCGGCGCCAGCGCCTCGAGCGCGGCGACGACGGACGCGAGGGGGAGCGGCACGGGGGCGATGGTAGGACGGAGCGGCTGGCCGCGCGAGCGGCGCGGAGCGCCTGCGGCGGGGGGCTCGGGACCGGCCGCTGGCGGCGCGGCTCAGCGGGGTGGGGGCTTGTGCTCGATGATGCGCGCCTTGCGCCCGGTCGCCACCGCCCAACCGTAGCGGGCAGCGCCGTAGAGCTGCGCGACCTTGTCGGAGGTATTGAGCGTGGCGTGGGCGAGCGCTAACCGATGGGCCCGTCCTCGCTGCCGCTCGCGGACGTACAGGCGCACCATCCGCAGCGGGTACGCGGCGAGGGCGACGCTCGCCACGGGGGTCACCCGCGAGGCCGCCAGGGTGGCCGCGGGCAGCCCGACGGTCCAGAAGGCGCTGTTCAGCGTCGTCCGCCACCCGTGCGGGCCCTCCGCGTGGGCGTGCAGGTGCGCGAGCTGCGCCGACGCGAAGCCCCAGCGGACGGCGCGCCGCCACCACTGCCAGTACCGCAGCAGATCGGCGTCGTGCGTGACCATGTCGCAGGGGATCTTGAGGATTCTCCCTCCCGCGTCGCGCAAGCGCTGGCAGAGGTCCGGCTCCTCGCCGGCGATCAGATCCGGCCGGAATCCGCCGACAGCACGGAACGCCTCCGCCCGCAGCATCGCGTTGCCGCCGCAGGAGTCGACGAATCCAGTTGGGGAGTCCCACTCGAGCTGGCAGAGCGCGTTGTAGACCGAGCGCTCGGGGTGGCGCTCCCGGATCCGCCCACAGACGGCCACCACGGCAGCATCAGCCTCGAGCGCGCGGGCTCCCGCCTCGAGCCACCCCGGAAAGACCTCGCAGTCGCCGTCGACGAACTGCACCAGAACCGTCTCGGGCGCGCGTTCCATCAGCCGCTCGAACCCGGCGTTGCGGGCGCGCGCCGCGGTGAACGGGCGGCTCATGTCGAGCTCGACGACCGCCGCGCCGAGCGCACGGGCGGCCTCGACGGACCCGTCGGTGGAGCCTGAGTCGACGTAGACGACCGGGGCGAGGTCCGACCGCACCGAGCGCAAGCAGGCCTGCAGCCGCTCCCCCTCGTTCCGCCCGATCACGACCAGGCCGAGGCCCGAGGGTACTTCGAGCCGGGTGAGGGGGGTGGGGTTCGGATCTCCAGGCGCGGTGGCGGCGCTCACGGCGGCGGACGCTACCACTCGGGCGCCCGCGGCCCAACGGCGTCGCGGCGGGGGATCGAGTCGCGCCGGACGGGCGCGGGTCACCGCCGCGACGTGGCTCGCCAGTATCGGGTACCACAAGGTGGGCAGAGGTCCGACCCGCGTTTCGCGCGCGCTCCTTCGCCCGGTCGCTGCGCGCGCTCCGAGTCATCGATTGGCGCGGCCGTACGCGCGGGGCACGCGCGGGGAATTCGGCCGGCGAGGCTGGCCTCCGAGCCGAAGGCGTGATGGAATCGATGTGTCCTGGCACAGCTCGCTCTCGGCACCAAGCTTGGGTCCTTCGAGCTCCTGATCGAGCTTGGGCGGGGTGGCATGGCCAGCGTCTGGGCGGCGCGGGAGGTGTCGCCCAGCAGCGGCAAGCAGCGCATCGTCGCCGTCAAGGTGATGCTGCCGGAGCTCGCCATGGACCCGACGTTCCGGTCGATGTTCCTCAACGAGGGGGGCATCACCGGCAGCATCCAGCACGAGAACGTGGTGCGGGTCTACGAGGTCGCCGAGAGCGACGGAATGCTCTACATGGCGATGGAGTGGATCGAGGGTGACTCGCTCCAGACGCTCATCAACGTCGCCCGTCAGCGCCGGCCCATCCCCCCGGAGATGGCCGTCCGCATCGTGGCCGACGCGGCCGCGGGGCTGCACGCGGCGCAGGAGCTCCGCGGTTGGGACGGGGAGCTCCGGGGCATCGTCCACTGCGATGTCTCACCCCACAACATCCTGGTCGGCCCTTCCGGCGTCGCCAAGCTGGTGGATTTCGGCGTCGCGAGCGCGCTGGCGAAGAAGGAGTCGCGCGCGGAGGACGAGCGGATCGGCGGCAAGTTCGGCTACATGTCGCCGGAGCAGGCGATGGGTCGCGAGCTCGACCGGCGGAGCGACATCTTCTCGCTCGGCGTCGTGCTCTACGAGCTGACCACGGGTCGGCGCCTGTTCAAGGGCCGGAACCCCTCGCACACGTTGACGCTGGTCACGAGCGGCCAGATCCCTCTCCCCTCGACGCTCGTCTCCGACTACCCGCCCCGGCTCGAGCAGGTCGTTTTCAAGGCGCTCGAGCGCGACGTCAACCGGCGCTTCCAGACCGCAGAGCAGATGCAGAAGGCGCTCGAGGCGTACCTCGTCGAGGAGCGCATCATGGTCACCCGCGCTGGCGTGGGGCAGCTCGCCAAGCGCGTCCTCGGCGACCGGATCAAGCAGCGGCGCGTCGCCCTCCGTCATGCCCTCGACCAGCTCGGCGGCGAGCGCATCGCCCTCCCGGCGCCCCCGGATCACGAGCCGCTCAGCGACTCGGCGACGTCGGCGAAGGCGGCCCTCTCCCACACGGTGCCGGACCCCCGGTCGGCGCCCGGTTACGAGGCGATCGAGCGGCGCCGCGGCGGCACGATCCGCTATCTCGCGCTCGCGCTCGCGTTGCTCGTCGGCGCCCTGCTGAGCTTCCTGCTCTTCGGGCGGACGCCGGGCACGGCGATCGTGACGGAGGGGCCGACGCCCGCCGCGGAGCCCGCCCCGACCGAGCAGGTTTCGACGGCGCCGACCGCGGTCGCGCCGACCCCCTCGGGCGAGCCACGCGGCGTTGCCGCGGGCGACCTCCCGGCGGAGCCGCGGCCGAGCGCCGGTACGAGCTCGACGGGGGCCCCCGCCGCTGCGCGCCCCGGGGTGACCCCGCTCCGGAGGGCACCGGCTACCCCGCCGTCTACCCCCGCCAGGGACACGAAGAAGGACGAGCCCAAGGGCGACGACTCCATCGTGCTGGAGGAGGTGGAGGAGCCGCCGCCGCCGCCCAAGCCGCCGCCGAAGCCGGAGACCGTGGACAAGTGTGGGTGCAAGGTCACCGACTTCGCCTGCGCGATCCGCTGCTCGAGGACGGGCAAGTAGGGACCGAGGCGCGGTCGCGATCGGGCTCAGTCCTCCTCGCCGCCGCCCGCGACCAGCCCGTACTTGTGCAGCTTGTCGTGCAGCGTCGCGCGGCTCAGGCCCAGGTGGAGCGCGGCCTCCCGGCGGCAGCCCTGGGCGGCCTCGAGCGCGCGCACGATGAGGCCGCGCTCGTAGGCCTCGACGCGCTGGCGGAGCGAGAGCCGGCCCTCGGCGTCGGCGGCGCCCGCGTCCACCAGGGTGTCGCGCGGTGCGGCGCTTCCCGTGGGCTCGGGGGCGGCGGGGCCAGCGGCGGGCACGCCCCCGTCCGGGGGCAGCAGCGCGAGGTCGAGCTCTCCGTCGACGCTCAGCGCGACCAGCGCCTCGATGGTGTTCTCGAGCTCGCGCACGTTGCCGGGCCAGGGGCGCGCCGCCAGGCGCGCGACGAGGTCCGGGGGCACGCGCAGGGCGCCGACGCCGAAGCGCTCGGCGTACCGCTGGAGGAAGTGACGCGTGAGGACGGGGATGTCCTCGGGCCGCTCTCGCAGCGGGGGTACGGTGAGCTCGACCACCTTGAGCCGGTAGTAGAGATCCTCGCGGAAGCGCCCCTCGGCGACCATTCGCGGCAGGTCGCGGTGCGTCGCCGCCAGGATCCGGACGTCGACCGGGTAGGAACGGTCGTCGCCCACGGGCCGCACCTCGCCCTCCTGCAGGACGCGGAGCAACTTCGCCTGCGTCCCCAGCGTCAGCTCGCCCACCTCGTCGAGCAGGAGCGTGCCGCCGTTCGTCTCGCGGAACAGGCCGTTGCGCGCGCGCTGGGCGCCGGTGAAGGCGCCCCGGGTGTGCCCGAAGAGCTCGGCCTCGGCGAGATCGTCGGAGAGGGCCGCGCAATTGAAGCGGAGGAAGGGGCGGCTCGCGCGCTCGCTCGCCCGCACGAGCGCCTCCGCCACCCGCTCCTTGCCGGTGCCGCTCTCCCCCGTGAGCAGGACCGTGACGGCGCGGGGAGCCACGCGCCGCACGAGCCCGGCGAGGCGGCTCATGGCGGGGGAGGCGAAGATCAGCGACTGGCCGAGCGCGCTCTCGCCGCGGAGCTGCTCGTTCTCGCGCGCGAGGCGCACCGCCTCCAGGGCCCGCCGCGTCACCGCCAGGAGCTCGTCGAGCTCGAACGGCTTCTTGAAGTAGTCGTAGGCGCCGCGGCGGATCGCCTCCACGGCCAGGCGCTCCGAGCCGTGCGCCGTGATCAGGATCACCCTGAGGTCGGGCTGCTCGGCGCGCAGGTGGTCGAGCAGCTCGAGCCCGTCCATCGGCGCCATCCTGAGGTCACTCACCACCAGGTCGAACGCCTCCTGTCGCGCCCGGGCGAGAGCGTCCACGCCCGAGTCCGACGTCACCACCTGTACCCCGGCGTCGCGCAGGATCTGGGCGATGGTGTAACGGACCCCCGCCTCGTCATCCACCACCAGCGCCCGGAAGGTCACGGCACCCCCTCTGGCGAGATTGCCAGTGAGGGGTGCGCCATCCCGGCCCGTTCCGGTGGCTCGACGGGCGTCGGGTCGACCGGGCTCGGCGTGACGACGGGCGGCACGCGGGGCAGGCGGAGCGTTGCCACACAGCCGCGGCCCGGGAGCGACTCGAGCGTGACCTCGCCGCCGTGCTGGCGGGCCAGGCCGCGCGCGACCGTAAGGCCGAAGCCGCTGCCCTTCGGTTTGGTGGTCACCCCGGCGTCGAAGGCGCGGGTCAAGAGCCCCGGGGCGACGCCGGGGCCGGCGTCCTCGAGCGCGATCTGCGCTTCGCTGGGGGAGGCGGAGAGCCGCGCTCGGATGGCTCCTTGCTCGGGGCAGGCCTCGATGGCGTTCTGCAGCAGGTTGACCAGGACCTGGTGGATCTTGCGCGGATCGGCCTGCACCTTCGGGTCCGTGCCGGGCTCCGTGACCACCTCCAACCGCAGCCGCTTCTGGGCGAGCTGCCCCTCGTGCAGCGCGGCCACCTCCGCCACCAGGGCGCCGAGGTCCGTCGCGCGGGTGGTGAGCGGGACCAGTGGGCGCGAGAGGTTCAAGAACCCCTCGAGCGTTGCCTGCATGCGATCGACCTCCCCGCGGAGCACCGCGAGGTGCTCCTGCTGATCGTCGCGGCAGCGCCGCGCCAGCAGGGCGGCGAGGCCCTTGACGCTAGCGAGCGGGTTCTTCAGCTCGTGCGCGATCTCGCCCGCGAGCCGGGTGAGCTCGTCGATGCGCTCGGCGTGGGTGCGGAGGGACTCGTCGCGGGCGGACGTCTCGCGCGCTAGCAGATCGCTGAACGCCATCCGGATGTGCGCCCCCAGCCCCAGCGTCACCAGTAGGAGCATCGTCTCCACCAGGAGCAGCGCGATCACGAACAGCGGGGCTGGCGTGGCGTCGACGCTGTTGCGAAAAGGCAACGGCAGGAGCGGGCCGAGGACGCCCGACAGCTCGAGCCCGGCCACCACCCACAGCCAGGCGATCACGGCGGCGATCTGGAGGCGGACCGCGCGGCTCTCCGGAATGGTGCTGGCGACGAAGCAGACCACCAGGAGCGCCATCACCACCGGGCTCATGACGCCGCCGGTCGCGATCACCACCACCCCCTGGATGATCGCGATCACGGCCAGACGTGGGGGGAGCCGAACGGCGTGGCCGCGGCGCACCGCGCGGTCCTCGAGGGTGCCGAGCACCGCCGCGGCGCCAAGCGCGCAGACGATCGCGATCCGGCGCCACAGGGTGGGATCGAACACCACCACGATGCAGCCGAGCAACAGCGGGAGCGGCGCGACCGCGAGGCGTACCTGCAGGTAGAAGCGATAGACCCGGCGCCGGAGCTCGCGCTCGACGTCCTCAGCGGCGAGGCCCGCCGCCGCCGGCTCCCCTCTCGACCGGGACGACGCCATCGCGCCGCGAGCATAGCCGAAGAACTGGGGCGCGGGCGGGGCGGCGCGCGGGGGTACAGCGGCGGGGGAGGCGGGCATGGTTGAGGCGTCCCGGGGACGTTCGTGCCCGGCCGCCGTGTGCGGGCCAAGCAACCTCGGTGCCAGGGCATCATTGGTGAACCTTTCGGCGGCCGCGGCCCCGGGGAGCCCGCCGCGGCTCGTGCTGCCGGCGTTACCCGCCGCCGGATCCCCGGACGGAAGATCCGGGAACCCGGACGTCAGCGGCGCTCCCCCGGTCGCCTCGCGCGTCCTCGTTCGCGATCACCCCGCGCGGCCGCCCCCGGCGGCGTCGGCACGGTCGTTGCTCTCCCGCGACGGGTCGTCCATCACCACGAGTTTTCCGATGCGTCGTCTGCTCGTCGTCTTCCTCGTCCTCACGGTCGCCCTGGCGGGGGCCATCGCCTACAAGCTCCGGCTTCAGTCCGCCGTCCTGACGGCACCCGCGGGGGGCTCGGGGATCGTCGAGGGGACGGACGTGACGCTCGCCTCCCAGGTGGCGGCGCGGGTGGAGAAGGTGCTCGTCGCCGAGGGGCAGTCCGTCAAGCGGGGCGATCCGCTCATCGTCCTCGACTGCCGTGATCTCGACGCGACCATCGCCGAGTCCGAGGCCCGTCTCGTCGCGGCGCGGGCCCAGCGTGACGGCGCGTCAGCGTCGGTCAAGGTCGCCAAGCAGTCGGCCGGTGCTGCCTACGCGCAGGTGCTCGCCGCCCGCACCCGCGGGCAGGTGACGGAAACCCGCGAGGCGGCGGCGGCCCGCCAGGCCGCGCGCCTCGAGCAGGTCGGCGACGGCGTCACGGCCGCCGCCCTCGACCAGTCGCAGTCGGAGGTCGCGTCGCTCTCCCTCGAGAAGGCCGCGGCCCTCGCTGCCACCCGCGCGACCGCGGCGCAGGCGGGCGCGGCCGCGGCACAGGGGCAGGTGGCCGAGGCGCAGGCGCGCGCCGCCGACGCCACGGTCGCCAGTGCGGAGGCGGCGCTCGAGCGCGCGCGGATCCTGCGCCGCGACTGCGAGCTCTTCGCCCCGCGAGCGGGCGTGGTCGACCAAGTCTACTACGAGGTGGGGGAGCTCGCGGCGCGTGGCGCGCCGCTGGTACGGCTCGTGGAGCTCGACCCGGTGACCGTCACCTTCTACCTCCCCAACGCCGAGCTCGGCGGCGCCAGGATCGGGGCCGAGGTCGACGTCACCGCCGACGCCTACCCCGGCGTGACCTTCGCGGGCAGCGTCCGCACCGTCGCGCTCGAGGCCGCGTTCACCCCGCGCAACGTGCAGACCCGGACCGACCGCGATCGGCTCGTCTACCCGATCGAGATCGTGGTCCCCAACCCCGAGCACAAGCTCCGCCCCGGCATGCCCGCCGAGGTGAGGGGGAGGGGCTGGTGAGCGGCGAGGGGCGGCCGATGACGATCTCCGACGAGGAGGTGCTGGTGGCCAGCGACGTCGAGCGCCGCTTCGCCACCGTGGCGGCCCTGCGCGGTGTCTCGCTCACCGTCCGGCGCGGCGAGCTGTTCGGACTGGTCGGGCCCGACGGCGCCGGCAAGACCACCATGATCCGCGCCCTCGCGGGCCTGATCGGGATCCAGGGCGGAACCGTGCGCGTGCTCGGCGAGGACCCGCTGACGTCCGCTACCGTCCGCGACGCCATGGGTCTGATGCCCCAGCATTACAGCCTGTACGGTGATCTGTCCGTCGGCGAGAACCTCCGCTTCTTCGGGCGCCTCTACTGTCTGTCGCGCCGACAGTACGCGGAGCGCTCCGCGCGGCTGCTCGACATTACCCGGCTCGCTCCGTTCGTCGACCGTCGCGCTGCCGCCCTCTCGGGCGGCATGTACAAGAAGCTCGCCCTCGCCTGCGCGCTGCTGCACCGCCCAACCGTTCTGCTCCTCGACGAGCCGACCAACGGCGTCGATCCCGTCAGCCGCCGCGAGCTCTGGGACCTCCTGCACGAGTTTGTCGGCGAGAGAATGGCCGTGCTGCTCGCCACCGCGTACATGGACGAGGCGGCGCGGTGTCACCGCGTTTGTCTGCTCCACGCGGGCCGCGTGCTGGCGCTGGGCGAGCCACAGCGCCTGGTGCGGGCGCTCGAGCACGCGGTGTTCGAGGTGCGCGGCGGCGACCGCGCGGCCTTGCACGCCGAGCTCGAGGCGACGGCCGGGGTGGTAGCCGCGTCCCCCGCCGGCGCGCGCCTGCGCGTCGTGGTCGCAGCCGAGGGGGTGCCGGGGCTGCGCGTCGCACTGGGGCGCCTCGGCGCGGAGCTAGACCCCGTGACGGCCGACTTCGAGGATCTCTTCCTGGCCCGGACGAGCGCGGCGTTGCCCACCGCGGGCCAGCGCGCGGAGCTCGGCGCCCCCACCGCCGCAGTCCCCGGAGGTGCGTCGTGACCGATCTTGCCATCGAGGTCGCCGCGCTCCGCCGCACGTTCGGTCGCTTCGTGGCGGTGGACGACGTCTCGTTCACGGTGAAAAAGGGCGAGATCTTCGGCTATCTCGGCGCCAACGGGGCCGGCAAGTCGACGACCATCCGCATGCTCTGCGGGCTGCTCCCTCCGTCCGGGGGTCACGCGACGGTCGCGGGCTGCCTGGTGGGCAAGGACTCCTTCGCCCTGCGCTCGCGCATCGGCTACATGTCCCAGAAGTTCTCGCTCTACCTCGACCTGTCCGTGGCCGCGAACCTGGACTTCTTCGGGGGGGCCTATGGAATGCAAGGGCGCGCCCTCCGGACGCGGCGTGACCAGCTACTCGAGCTCTTCGACCTCGGCGAGCTCCGGCGGACGGTCACCGCGGAGCTCCCCGGCGGGGTCCGCCAGCGGCTCGCGCTCGCGACCGCGCTCCTGCACGAGCCGCGGATCGTGTTCCTCGACGAGCCCACGGCCGGGGTCGACCCGGGCTCCCGCCGCGCCTTCTGGCGCCTCATCCGCCAGCTCGCCATCGGCGGAACCACCGTGTTCGTCACCACCCATTACATGGACGAGGCCGAGTACTGCTCGCGGATTGGGCTGATGGTGTCCGGAAAGCTCGTCGCTCTCGACACTCCGTGGGAGCTCAAGCGGCGCTGGGTCCCCGGCGAGGTGGTGGCGGTGCGCGGCATGACGCTTGCGCGCGTGCGCGCCGCACTGGCGGGCCAGGAGGGGATCCTCGCGGTCGACCCCTTCGGCGCCACGGTCCGGGTGCGCCACGAGCTGGCGGCCAAGGCGCGGATCGAGGGCGTCCTTGCCGCGCTCCCGGGAGCGAGCTGGGAGCCGACCGACGTGTCGCTCGAGGACGTCTTCCTCGCCGTCGTTACCGCTGGCGCGTCCGGCTCCTCGGGGGTCGCCGCATGAGCCATGGCGCCCGCTTCCGCTCCCTCCGTCGCGTGGCGGCGATGGCCGCCAAGGAGGCGGACCACATCCGTCGCGACCCGCTCACCCTCTTCCTCGCCGTCGTCATGCCGGTGGGGCTCTTGGTGCTGTTCGGTTACGGGGTCACCTTCGACCTCGAGCGGCTCCCCGTCGCCGTCGTCGACCAGGACCGCACGCCCGAGTCGCGGTCGATCACCGAGGCCTTCGCCCACTCCCGTGAGCTCTGGGTCAGTGCCCGGCCCGACGCGATCGCCGATGCCGACCGCGAGCTTCGCCGCGGTCGCGCGGTGGCGGCGCTGATCATCCCCGAGGGGTTCGCTCGGTCCCTCGGTCGCGGCGAGGCGGGCGAACTGCAGCTCATCGTGGACGGCGTTGACGCATCCACCGCCGTGCAGACGATCAACAAGACGGAGGCGATCGCCAGTCTCGCGCTCCCCACCCATGCCGTGGCTGTCGACGCCGGAGCCGTTCTCGGCGCGCCGCGCCTCGTCGCCCAGACCTGGACCCTCTATAACCCCGCCGGGCGCTCGGCGCTGTTCATCGTGCCGGGGTTGATGGCCTACGTCCTGGCCATGGTGTGCGTGCTCCTCACTGCCCTCACCGTCGCCCGGGAGTGGGAGCAAGGTTCGATGGAGCAGCTCTTCACGACCCCGATCCGTCGTGGCGAGATCATCATCGGCAAGCTCGTCCCCTACGTCGCGGTTGGCGCCATGGGGGTGCTGCTGGTGCTGGCCCTCGGCTCGTGGATCTTCGACGTCCCGCTCCGCGGCTCGCTCCCCGCGCTCGCGGTGGCCTCGTTCCTCTTTCTATGCGGCATGCTCGGTCAGGGGCTGCTCGTTTCCGTAGTGACCAAGAACCAGACGGTCGCCACCCAGGTGGGCCTGCTGACCTCGATGCTCCCCGTCATGGTGCTGAGCGGCTTCGTGTTTCCGATCACCAACATGCCGCGCGTGCTGCAGGCCCTGGCGGTGGTGATGCCGGCCACCCATTACATCTCCGCCCTGCGTGGCATCCTGCTCCGCGGCAACGGCTTCGCCGTGCTCTGGCCCCAGCTGCTGGCGCTCGCCGCCTTCGCGCTCGGGATCATCGCCCTGAGCACCGCCAAGTTCCGGCGGAGGATCGATTGACCGGGGCCAGGCGGCCCCCACCGACCCGTCGCTGACGGATGCATCCGATCATGCTCCCCCGCTGGCTCGTTCAGACCCTCGCCGTCGCGAGGAAGGAGACCCTGCAGACGGTCGGCGATCGGCGCATGGTGGCGCTCCTACTCATCGCGCCCGCGCTGCAGCTCGGGGTGCTGGGGGCGGCCGTTGACTTCGACGTCGATCGCGTACCGACGGTGGTCGTCGATCACGACCGCACGGTAGAGAGCCGCGCCCACGTCCAGCACGTCCTCGCGGACGGGACGCTGCAGCAGGTGCTGGCGACCGACAGCGACACTGAGGCCCTGCTCGCCATCGAGCAGGGGCGGGCGGCCACCGCGCTGTTCGTGCCCGCGGGGTTCGGCGAGCGGCTCGCCCGCGGGCAGCGGGCGGAGGTGCAGCTGGTGGCCGACGGCACCGACCCCAACCGGAGCGCGATCGCCACCGCGGCGGCGTCTCGCTACGCACGGGTCGTGAGTCGCGGAATGGCGCTCGCAGCTCGGGACGCGGCCGGGCTCGGTCCCGATGGCGCGACCGTCGCCGCGGCTGCGACGCCGCGGCGCGGGGAGGTCGTGCTCGTCCCGCGCGTCCTCCACAACCCTCGTCTCCGCACGGCCGTCTTCATGGTGCCGGGGATCATGGCCCTCCTCCTGCTCGTGGTGACGGTCATCATCGCGGCCATGGGGCTGGCGCGCGAGCGGGAGACGGGCACCCTCGAGCAGATCCAGGTGACGCCCATCGGCGCGACGCCGTTGCTCGTGGGCAAGCTCGTCCCCTACGTCGTGGCCGGGCTCTTCGACCTCGTGCTCGCCATCGTGGTTGGTGCCTTCGCCTTCGGAGTCCCGATTCGCGGCAGCCTCGGCGTTGTCGCCCTCGGCACCACCGCCTACCTGGTCTCAAACCTCGGCATCGGGCTGATGATCTCTACCCTGAGCCGCAACCAGCAGCAGGCCTTCATCGGCGGCTTCTTGACCATGCTCCCGGCCCTGCTGCTCTCGGGGGTGATGACGCCGCTCTGGGGGATCCCAGATTGGCTCCGGCCGCTGACCTACGTCAATCCGGTCCGCTACTACGCGGTGATCGTGCGTAGCGTCCTGCTCAAGGGCGCGACCCTCGGTGACCTCTGGTTCGAGCACCTGGCGTTGGCCGCGATTGGGCTCACGGTCCTCGCCATCGCGGCCTGGCGCTTCCGGCGGGGGCTGGCGTGAGGACGCTTCGAGGAGACTCCATGGCAACGTCGCTCTACTCGTTTCGGTCGGTCGTGGTCCCGGCGCGCGCGGTACGCCTAGTCCTTCCCCTGACGCTCCTCGCGTCCGCCGCGCTCGCGCAGCCAGCCCCCCCGCCGCCGGCAGCCCCCGCCGGGGACTCCGCGGGCGCTGCGCCTCCGGCGGCAGCTCCCCTGGCCTCCGTCACCGAGCCGAAGGACGCTGCGGCCGTGCTCGAGCGAGAGCTCGACGACCTGGTGGGACGTCCCGGCGGGCTGACCGCCGACACGGTCGCCCAGCGCGCCGTCGCCACTAGCCAGGACGTCGCGGCGGCCGAGGCGCGTCGCGGCGCCGCCGACGCCGACGTGGACGGCGCGCGGGTGCGGTATGCACCCCGGCTGACGCTCGGCGCCAGCTACCAGCGCCTGTCCCCGATCGACGAGCCCTCGCTGGGGACCCTGGTGGCCGCGCCCGGGGCCGAGGCCGGGCGCCCGCTCCCGGACGGCGCGCCGCTGGTGGCCGTGCCGATCCGCTTCCCCGCCGTGCTGGATCAGATCCAGCTCCGGGCCTCGCTCGTGGTCCCCTTGACCGACTACTTCCTCCGCTTCCCGCAGGCCTTCTCGGCGGCCAAGCAGGGGCGCGCCGCAGCCGACCAAGAAGCCGTGGCGCGACGGGCGCGCGCGGACGCGGAGGCTCGGCTGGCCTACTACGCCTGGGTGCGGGCCGAGCTCCAGCGCGTGGCCATGCGCGAGGCACGCGCCCGCACGGTTCAGCACCTGCACGACGTCGACCGCGCCGTGGCAGCCGGGCTCGCCACTAGCGCGGATCTGCGCGCGCTGGAGGCGCAGGAAGCCCAGGCCGAGCTCGTCGAGCTCCGCGCCGCCGACACGGCGAGCATCGCCGCCGAGCAGCTCGCCACGCTGCAACATCTGCCCCCCGGGACCGCGTTCGCCATCGGCGAGGACGTGCTCGCCGCGCCCATGCTGCCGCGCGTCCCCACCGTGGAGGAGGCCTGGGCCGAGGCCGAGCGCTCGCGGGCCGAGCTCCGCGCGCTCGCGGCGTCGAGCGGTCAGCTCCGTGAGCAGGACGCTGCGCTGCGCGCCCAGCAGCTGCCTCGGGTTGACGCCATTGGCGAGGCCCTGCTCGCCCAGCCGAACCCCCGATACTTCCCCGCTGCCGAGGAATTTCACGCCACCTGGGCGGTCGGCGTCCAGGCGACCTGGACCGTGAACGATGCGCCGGGCACGGCCGCGAGCCGCCGCGCGGTTTCGGCGCAGGTGCGCGCGATCGACGCGCAGCAGGGCGCCGTCCGCGACGGGCTGCGCACGGAGGTGGTGGCGGCGATCCGGGGCGTGGAGCAGGCGGAGCGCGCGATCGGCGCGGCCGAGCGAGGGCACCGCGCCGCCACGGCCGCCTACGGCGTGCGCCGCAGCCAGTACCTGGCCGGACGCGCGACCTCGGTGGAGCTCACCGACGCGGAGACGGAGCTCACTCGCGCCCGGATCGAGCTCATCGATACGCTGGTCGGGGCCCGCATCGCCGTGGTGCGACTCGACCATGCCCTCGGCCGCGACGTCCGGCGGGTGGAGACGCAGGCCCGGCGATGACCGAGGGGCCGGTCTGCCCCCGGCCGCCCTCCCGGCCGCCCCCTTTTGGCGCTCTGCCGGTGTCGGCGCGGGTGCTCCCGCTGGCGCCGCCGGTGGTCGGAGTCCCAGCCTCCGGCGAGGACGCGCGCCCGCGGACGAGACGCACCCGGTTGGGGCGGACCCGATCGAGCTGCTCTTCGCCGAGCTTGGTGCGGGGCGCATCGACCCCACGACGCGCCCGGTCGAGCCTGGCCACTGCGGTCCCGCGGAGCCTCTCGCGATTGTCCTCTTTCAGGGGTGAACTTGGACTCTGCGGCGGATATCGCCAGTTGTCCGTCCCGCCCACGTGGCACACGATCCCACGGAAGGCGCCGCGATGCTCGACGAGGACGCCACCCCGCAGGTTCCGATCAGTCGCCGTTATCTTCGCGGCGCTGCGCCGCATGTGATTTGCAAGCGCGGCTCCCAGTCGGATCTGCTCATTTGCGTCGTGAGGGGCAAGGTGTCCTTCGACGCCTTCGTCGAGGCGCTGGAGGAGGCGCTCGATCTGGGGCTCAGTGAGCTCGCCTTCTGGAACGTCATGGACGGTGATCTGACCGGGCTGTCGCCGTCGAACCTGCGCGATCTCGCCGCCCACGTGTTCGCCGGTCCGTGGGCGCCGAGCCGGCTCGCGATCCTCGCCAAGTCCATTCCGTCCCTGGCCGCGGCCGGCGCGCTCGAGATGTTCGCGGGCGAGCACGGGGCGCAGGACCGCGTGATGGTCTTTGACGATCGGGACTCCGCGCTCGACTGGCTCGGGATCAACGAGCCGCGGACTTCCCCCGGCGTCCCGCGGTTCTGAGCGCCGACGAGGCTCCGGGGGGCCACGCCACTCCAGGATCGTGGACGATTCTTGCCTGGAGGCCCCATCGTCCGACATCGGCCGGACCCACCGGCAACCTAGCGACTGGCTCGACGCCTGGGCTCGGCGCTAGACTCCTCTCATCGGAGGGTTGCCATGAGCCGGACCAAGCTGTGTGCCACATCCATCGCCTTGCTCCTCACCGCTTGCGGCGGGCGTGCGTTGAGCAGTGACGAGGACTTGACTGACGAGACGACGGGCGGCAGCGGCGCGTCCACGGGCATCGAGCCCACGGAGGGTGGGGCAGGGGCGAGGCCGGATCCGGTGGGCGAGGCCGGTCGCGAGGGAGAGGATCCATTCACCGAAGGGGGAGCGGGGGGCGACACGGGAGGGCGCGGCGTCGGCGGGCGCCCGGCTACTGGTGGGGTTTCGGCCGGTGGCGTGTCCGGCGGTGGCGTTTCGACCGGCGGTGGCGTTTCGATCGGCGGTGGCGTTTCGATCGGCGGCGGTGGCGTCGCCGTTGGCGGTGCGGTGCCAGCGGTCGGAGGATCGAGTGGCGGCATCGCGGGTGGGGGTACCGCTTCCGGTGGCGTCGCTCCCACGGGCGGTACGGCGGGGTCCATCGCCACGGGCGGGACCGCAGGGACCGTCGGCGGCACTGGCGGACGACCCATCTACATCGGTGGCGCGCCCATCGGTGGATCGGTCGTGGGTGGCGGGGGCGCGGTCGGTGGCGAGGCGCCCGAGCCCGAGAACTGCGAGGTGCAGTACGAGAACGGATCGCCGTCGGAGGGCTACTGCGAGATCAACCTCGCGTGCGACAACGACTACGTCTACACCTACTGCTGGGAGGAGGGCGCGGGAGGTTGGTACTGCGACTGCGGCACCAACTACTTCTACCAGTCCTATCAGACGACGGGCGGCGCGGAGGCGCCCTGCAGCGCCGTCGCCGAGATCTGCATCGACGCGGATTCCCCCGCGTTCACGGCGCCCGAGGTGTGCACTCCGTCCTACTCGTCGGCGGGCAGCGACTACTGCGAGGTGCAGCAGGATTGCTCCCGCACGGCCGAGCTCGGTGACGGCATCACCGCGGTCGAGCGGCGCAGCGAGTACACCTACTGCTACGACTACGGTGAGGGCTACCTGCGGTGCGACTGCAGCGCCGATGGCGCCTACGCGAGCTACGCGATCGACGGTGAACCGAGCGTCGATCAGTGCCGGCGGGTGCTCGATCTGTGCGGGACGCCGGCGCCCGAGGGCGAGGGGACGATCACCTGCGATCCCGCCTACGACTACTGGGGCAGCGACTACTGCCAGGTGGAGCAGAACTGCACGGCGCGGATCCCGGTCAGCGACGGCATGGACATCGTGTACTCGAACTACGAGAATGCGTACTGTCAGTCCGCCGCGGACGGCACCATCAACTGCTCGTGCTCGAGCATTGAGAGGTCGCTGCGCTTCGACATCGAGGGCGACACGGAGGACAGCGCGGTGTGCTGGACTTCCCTCGAGGTGTGCCGGGATCCGGCCCCGCTCGAGCTCTCCGGGGCCCCCACCTGCACCCGATCGTACCAGTCCGCCTACTCGGGCGGTTGCGACGCGCAGATCACCTGCTCGCAGCCCGCCTCGGTGGGGGACCTCGACCTCATCGCCTACGGCGACGTGTACACCTACTGCTCGTCCGCCGGCGCCGACGGGCTCTTCACGTGCCAGTGCTCCTCCGGGCAGGTGACGGTCGCGTTCGAAGTCGAGGGCGCGGACGAGTGGGAGGTCTGCTCGCAGGCCGTCGGGCGCTGCCCGGACCTGGTGGAGGTCCAGTACGAAGGGACCAGCTACGGCTACGGCGTCGGCTTCGGCGGTATCGGGCCCGTCCCCGTGGACTGACTCCCGGGTTCACCGCCCCCGGGGAGAAATACCCTCCCGCTTGGCGGCGGGAGCTCGGAGACCGCGGCACGGCACGGCACCGCGCCCGCGATCCCGCGCACGGCGGGCGCCGGGGCGAGCGTCTGTCGGCGAAGGTTCGCCCGTGATAGGCTCAACCCCAGGTGGTTTCCGTCCCCGCAGACTCCCTGCGTCCCGTGGCGCCGTGCTCGGCGTCCCCAGGCGGGGCGCAGCGCGGGCGCTCACGGCCGGGTGTGCGCCCCGTCCCCCGCTGCCGCTCCTCGACGCCTCGCGCTTCGGCTGCGCGGGGGCGTGAGCGCAAGGCCGGACCATGAACCTCACCTGCCCGCGATGCGCTGCCCGCTACGCCGTTGCCGACGAAAAACTGCGCGGGCGCCTTGCGAGGCTGCGCTGCAAGAAATGCCAGGCCTCGCTCCGCGTGTACTGGGACGGTGAGTCCCTGCGGGTTTCCGTCGAGGAGTCGGCGGTCGCGGGAGACGTCGCGGTCAAGCGCCGCGCGTCGGCGGAGGCCACGGACGCGGCGTCGCGAGCCAGTCAGGGCCCGGGACCTGCGAGCGAGCCAGGAACGAAGCACGTCCTCGTCTTCGAGACGGACCAGGCCCTCGCGCGGGAGCTCACCAGCGGCTTCGCTCGCATTCACGGCATCACTACCGTCGTCGACGACCTGAAGCGCGGCCTCGACGAGGCTGCACGCCGCCGGCCCGATCTCATCCTCGTCTCGGCGGAGTTTCCGCGGATCAACGGCTACGCCATCTGCAACAAGCTCAAGCGCGACCCCGCGCTGAAGGACGTCCCACTCGCGATCATGAGCGCCGAGGCCACGGACGAGACCTTTGAGAAGCACGGGAGGCTTGCCACCTCGGCGGAGGCCTACGTCAAGAAGCCCTTCACCTTCGAGGCGCTGCTCTCGCGCGTCGGCGCCTCGTTCGACTCGAACCCGCCCGGAGCGGAGACGGCGGAGGTCGAGGCTGCGTCACCGGCGAGCTTGGTCGACCCCGAGGTGGGACCGAGCACGAGGCGTGTGACCTGCTCGGGCTGCCTGGCGACATTCCAGGTCGATCCGCGCCGCATCCCCCCCGAGGGGCGGCAGCTCCGCTGCCCGAAATGCGGCGTGTCCTTCCCCGTGTCCGCTCCGGGGCGCTCCTCACCGCTGTTCGTCTCGTACCGACGTGACGACGCCGTGTGGGCGGCCGAGCGCATCCGGGATCACCTCGCCCTGGCCCTCGGCGCCGACCCGGTCACCGACGACTTTCTCGCCATTTCGACCGGCGCCGACCTGCGGGGCCTCATCGAGGCGGTGCTCGAGCCGTGCCGCCTCGTGCTCGTGATGGTTGGCGAGCGCTGGCTGGGGGAGTCCGGCCCGGGACAGGAGCGCCGTCTCCATCAGCCAACCGATCCCGTGCGAATGGCGCTGGTGGTGGCGATGAGGAGGGGGCTTCGGGTCGTCCCGGTCCTGATCGGTGACACACCCATGCCCGGGCCGGACGAGCTCCCCGACGTGCTGCGGGACCTCGCGTACCTCGACGTCGCCCGAGTGCGGTCGGACCCGGACTTCCGGGGAGACGTGGCCACGCTGATCGAGACGGTCAAGGGGATCGTCGGCGCCCCGCCGCCGCGCTCCACCCGTCCGGAGCGACCCTGGCAGCTGCCATCGGACGCGGCGCCGGGTGACTAACCCTGCTCGACGTACGCCCGTACGAGCTCGGGCGTCATCAGCAGGGCCCCCTCGATCGCCTCGCGGAACAGCCGCACGATCAGCCCCTCACCGAGATCAACCGCCGTGAACATGGCGAGGTGACAGCGATCGGGGCCAGTCTCGGCAAGCTCGAACTCCACCCAACCGTCGCGCACGTTTCGGATCGGGTCGATCCACGCGACCACGCGCCGCGGATTCACCTCGAGGACGTGGGCGACGTAGCGGCCGGAGGCGAAGGCGTACCCCTGCTCCATGATGACCAGCAGCTCCCCACGACTCCCGACGCCGAGCGGCTCGACCGCGCGGGTGTTGGCGAACAGGGCCCAGTAGGCGTCGGGATCGCGGAGCGTGCGAGCGACGGCGTCGCAGCCTCTCGCGATCCTCGCCTCGGCGGCGCCCCCGATCCAGCCCGCCGGGACCTGGCGCGGATCGCCGAAGCGCGTCGCTGCCGTGCCCGGGCCCTCCGCCAATGCCGGGCCAGGTGCGGAGACGCCCCCGCTCTCCACGGCCGTGTGGGCCATCTTGGGTTGTCCTGTGCACCCGGCGGTCAGAATAGCCGCGATTGCACCGCCCCGACCCCAGCGTCCGACCACGAGGCCATGAGACGGCGCTTTCCCGGCATGGTCAACCGCCACCGCGCGTCGCGTCGCGTTCCCCGATCGCGCTCGAGGCCGTCGACCGCGTGGTCGACGTGGCAGCAACGGTGTCTTGGTGCGACCGAGCCCGGTTTGAATGACCCGTTCGCCGGCTGGGTTCGCGTCTACTGCCGGGGCTCCACGCCTGTCAGACCGAGGGAGAGGCTAGAGCGCCAACACCGCCACGCCGGCCACGGCCAGCAAGGCGCCGGAGATCTCGGCGGCCGCGACGGGCTCGCGAAAGACCACCGCGGAGACCGGGATGAGCAGCACGGGGACGATGGACATCAGCGTGCTCGCCGTACCGATGGGGAGCAGCTGGGTCGAGAGGAGCCCGAGGGACACCCCGAGGAACGGGCCCAGGAGCGCGCCGATCCCGAGCACGAGCATGGCGCGACGTCGGTTGCGTCGCGCGGTCGCGTCGGGTTCCGACGTCTGGATGCCAAACGAGAACGTTTTTCCGATCAGACCGACCAGGGCTCGCGCCCGACCGACGACCATCACGATGACCAGGAACCCGCCCAGCCCGAACCAGGCACGGATCTGCGTGGCCGAGAAGCTGTCCATGCCGATCGCGCCCCGCTTGGCCAGCAGCAACCCCGCCGCCTGCCCCACCGCCGCGCCGATCGCCAGCAAGACGCCGACCCTGCGGCGCGAGGCAAGCTGTGCGCCGTCTTTGGCCGGACCGCGCTTCGGCGCCACGGCCATGGCGATCCCGGCAACGGTCATCGCCATGCCCACCAGGGCCCGCCGCCCCATGTGTTCGCCGAGGATGGCATAGCCCAGGAGCGCGGTCAGCAGCGGCACCGAGGCGTAGATCAGCATCGACAGGCGCGCCCCGATGAGCACGAAGGCCTGAAGCAGGAGGACGTCGCCCAAGACGAACCCGACCACTCCGGACAACCCCAGGTAGAGCCACGCATCGTCCGCCACGTTGGCGGGCCAGAGCCGCCCGCTGCGCACCACCGACAGCACGGCGAACAGGCACACGGCCATCACCAACCGCAGGACGTTGGTCGCCAAGGCGCCGAGCCGCTTGCTCGCGGCCTCGAAGCACACGGCGGTGAGGGTCCAAAGGACCGCCGTTCCAAGCCCGGCGGCGATCCCGAGGCTGGCGTTAGAGACGGACGACGCGCTCACGACGGGCGCATCTACCACGAACAAAGCGCGGTCTGCCGGGCTGCCCGCGCGAGGCGGCCACAGGTGGCGGGCGCTGGGGAAGCCACGGGCGAGGCGTCATGGATCCGAGCTTGGCCGAAGCCCCGCTTCGCTTAGATCATCGATACGTCCGCCGGCGCGCTGCCCGATCCGTCGACGCGTCGTCAATCGAGCCCGCACCGCCCGCTGCTGCACCCGCCGTAGCTCGGCACGCCACAGGTCCCGGACGCACACCCCCCCAGGTCGTAGCTGGAAGCATCGCCTCCAGTGTGGTGAGCGAAGGTACTGGAGAGGATGCGCCGCAGCGGCTCCCCAGTTTCCGGGTGGTGCGTGAGCGCCGGATCGCTCATCCGCTGCTCGACCTCGAGAACGCCGCGCGGAGAGCCGTCTTTCCCAATAATTTCGTATTCGTAGGTGGCCATGGAGGAACTCCCAACGGGCGTTGCTGCCCGTGAGAGCCACGGGCGCGGCGTTTGGATTCACGAGGTTCGTCCGCATGGCGTGACGGCGGGCAGGGGAGGCTCGGGCCGGCGCTTTCCTGCCGTCACGCTCGGTCACCCGGAGCCTGAGGAGGAGCTCTCCCAACGTCGCAGGCCCGATGGCACGACGGTAGTTTGGATGGTGACTAGAGGCTCACCCAGTCAGCGGCGTTCCACAGTTGCTCCGTGTCGCCGGAAACCAGCAACGAGAGCTGGGTGGCGAGATCGCCGGGGGTTGGCCGGGTGCTCCCGTCGACGTCCACGAACGCGCAGGCGGTGTAGGCGCCGTCCGGCACGAGCGGGATCGAGATCGTGCACGCGCCATCGGCCACCGTTCCCTGACCGGAATGCGCGGGTGGGTTGGTGGCGGACAAGCAGTCGGCCGCACCCGCCAGGAGTTTGATCCCTACGGACTGGCCCTCGTAGGTCGGGTCGAAGTTCGTCACCGCGATGGTCACGGTCGCCGACGTGGTCGTGCCGCCCTCTGGTTCGCCGCCGCCGACGGGAGTGTGCAGGGTGCCGTCATGGCGCTGGGCGAGCAGCCAGGCGAGCAGGCCGGGTTCACTGCGCGCTTCCACGATCGCCGGGGAGTGCTCCAGGCCCTGGTACAGGGTGAGCTTCGCCAAGGTGCCACCGACGTTCAGGATGGATTGATAGATCGTCTCGATGCTTCCAGGGAGATTGGTGGTGTCGGCGGAGCCGTGAATGAGCCAAAGCGGGGTCTGGGCCATCTGCTCGGCGCCCTGGTCGAGGGTGTAGCCGGCCACGACGACGGCGCCCGCGAAGCGGGAGGGGAAGTGCACGAGCAGCTGGAGCACCCCTTCGGCGCCCATGGACTCGCCGTAGAGGTACTGGCGCTGTCTGTCGAGCCCATACCGCGCCACCACGCTGTCGAGCCCAGCCAGGGCGTCGACCATGGCGGGGCGCAGGTCGTCGTCGTAGGTCCCGCCCCAGGCCGAGCAGGTGGGGCTTTCGTCCGCGGGCCGATACGGCAGCAGCACGGCGCACGGCTCGACCTGGTTGAGCGCGTCGATGATCCACCAATTGGCAGTGACCGGGTCGTTCCTGCAGCCGTGCAGGAACATCACCATGGGCAGGGGCTCGTCGGTCGGTGGGGGCAGGTAGAAGCCGACGGGCTGCCCGTTGTAGGTCCAGGTCATGAATCCGGTCTGGCCAGCATCGACGGGCAATGGATAGTCGCCACCATCACCGGTCGCCCCGCCACCGTTCGCGCCACCCGCAGGGAGGGCACCTGTGCCGTCCGCCCCTGCGGCTGACGCACCGCCGTTGCCCGATGCGCCTGGGGTTCCCGCGGCACCAGAACCAGCCGTGACGACTCCGTCCGAACCGGCAGCACCTGCCGTGTCGGGTGCATCAGCGCCAGCGCCTCCGCCCTCTCCGCTCAGGCCTTCGCGACCGCTGCTGGACCCACCCGAAGCGCTGGGGGATTCCCCGCCGGCTCCAGTACCTGCCGCAGTCGGGCCTCCATCGTCGCCCCCGTCCTTGCTACCACCGCAGCCGCTCACGGCCGCGAATCCCAACAGCACGAGCCCCCCAATGGCCCTCAATCTGCGCATCGAGTCCTCACCTTGATCGAGGTATTTATAGCAGCGCGAGGCGGGCCGCAATGCCGATACGGGTGCCGAGCCGCCAACGGGTGTGGCCCCGTCCTGACGGTGGGTATTGGCCTGAACAGTCGGGGGTTGGTCGGTTCGATGCCCCGCCAACGGGCCCCTGTCGCTGGGGAAGAGTACTCCCCCCGGTCGAGATTCCGGCATCACTGCTCGAGATGGATCGGGCAACGGGGATGGGACTCAGCCACCGCGCGGCAGAGGCGGCGGCGTTCCGACGCCGCCGCGGCTCGAGGGCGATCAGGAGCTGGTGCTCGGGTCGATGTGCTGGGCGAGGAAGGCCGAGGACCCCTGCTGCCAGGCGTGCTCGCTCACGTGAAGCGCACGCCAGCGTAGATCATGACAGGGGGACAGAAGTCGAACAGATCATTGTTCCCGTCGGGCGGCTCGGGCTGCACCCTGATGTTCGAGTACAGGCAGCGCTCGATGTAGTCGGCGACGTCGCCGCAGGTCCCGCACTGGAAGTAGTCCCTGAGCAGCTGGGACCACGCTGGGTGCGAGGCTTCGAGATAACCCAGGAAGAAGTCTCGAGCGCTGGAATCGGTGATGCAAGCCTCGATCATCTCGCGAAGGGTCATGCTGTCGGGGATGCAGCCGCTGGCGCCGCCAGCGCCGCCCCAGCTTGGCGCCCCACTGGCGAGGAATGGAGGGTCGTTCTCCACGAGTGCGCCACCGAGCTCGATGATGGGGAACAGGAGTCCACCGCTGCCCCCGGCCGTCGCCACGCTCGCCCCGGTGCCCCCGGTCGTCGCTACGCTCGCCCCGGTGCCTCCGGCCCCCGCGCTCGCCTCGGTGCCTCCCGTGGCCAGACCCGTCGTCAGGAGCTTCGCGTCGCTCTCCGTTTGGCCGCCGCACGCCACCGCCACCAGCGTCACCAGCGTCAGGAGCGACATCGCGGGTCCTGTGATCCGTTTGCCGAGGGAGCGGTGGCCTTGCTGCTCGGTGCGTGACGCCGCGACCGCGTGACGGATCTCGAGCATCAGGGCATCGCAGTCGAGGTTCATCGCTTGAACGAGCGCGCTCTCGGGGCGGCGGCGCTGCAGGTCTTGGGCGAGGCTCGTCGCGAGCTGGGTGAGCGCCTCCCAGTAGTGGTCGTCGTGCCCGTCCTGGGCGAGGTGGTCCAAGAACGCTTCGAGGATGTGCTCCTGGGTCGTCCACGGTTCGAGTCGGAGCCCCTGCTCGTAGAGGAAGCGCCGGAGGCGCAGGGCAGGAGAGGTCGGGAAGCAGGGCGCTGGGGTCATGATGGGCTCCTCGAGTGGGCTCGGAAGCAGTGGGTGCTCGTGCCGAGGCGACCGTGGACGGCGAGCTGCATGCCGGTGCAGCCCGCCCGGCATAGCCGGCCGAAGGCGCAGTCGGCGCAATTGCCGTGAAGGGTGTCGGGGCGGAAGCTTCGCGTGTAGGCGAAGCGGTGGCGATCGTTCCAGATGGTTGCCAGCGATTCCTCGCGAAGGCTGCCCTCGTGGTACGGGTCCGGGATGGAGAGGCACCCCTTGACGCGACCATCGCTGGTGACACCAACGGCGAAGAGTCCAGCCCAGCAGCCCCCCCAGGCGCGATGCGGCATGCCAGGTGGGGTGCGGAGGTACATGTCGTCAGGGGTGAGGTAGCCGACGTTGTCGGTCAGAGAGGGGCGCAGACCAGGGCGCTCCGCCAGGTCGCGGAGGAGACGGTGGAGAGTGGGCGTCTGGGCCGGCGCCAGGGTGAGGTCGCTCTGCCGCGCGCGGCCCGTGGGTAGGGTGTGCTGGACCTGCCAGGCGAGGGCGCCCGCCGCCTCGAGCTGCGGCGCCAGATCCAGCAGTGTGGGCACCGACAGCGTGTTGAGCTGGGTGCCGACGCCGACGGCCACGCCACGGCTGCGCAGGCTGGTGATGGCGTCGAGCGCGCGGCGGAACGCGCCGGGGACGCGACGCTGCGCGTCGTGGACCGATTCGGTGCCGTCCACGCTCACGGTGACGGAGTCGAGCGGGATCTCGGCGAGCTCCGCGGCCACGTCGTCCGTCAGCCCTGCTCCGGAGGTGACCATCTCGATCTCGAGCCGGTGCCTCCTGGCGAGCGCGGCGATCGACCGCCAGTCGGGCGAAGTGAGCGGCTCGCCGCCCATCAGCGTGACGCGGCGACAGCCAAGCTCCACGAGCTCTTCCACGACTCGATGCCACTGTTCGCGATCGAGCTCGTCGTCGCGAGCTCGGCCGGCGTCCGAGCCGCACGTCGCGCAACGATAGGGGCACCGCAAGGTCAGCTCCAGCGTGGCGAAGCGGGGCTCCGGGTGCGCGATCACGAGGCCTCCCGCTGCGCGCGCAGGCAATAGGGGTTCTCGGTGATGGTGCCCGTGCTCCAGTAGGCCATCGTCGTGCACCCGCCGCGACAGAGCCCAGCGACTTCGCACCTGGCGCACGCGCCACGCAGCTGACTCGGGTGAAACTCGGTCGTGTACGCGAATCGCCGCGCGTCGTTCCAAATGGTCGTGAGCGACTCCTCGTGGAGGTCTCCCGCGTCGAGCTCGGGGGGCATCATGGAACACCCCCGAACGCGCCCGTCGTAGGTGATGGCCACCGCCGCGAGTCCGGCGGTGCACCCGAGCCACAGCCCCGGCAGCGGTGACCCGTCGGCGCGGCGCCGGCCACGAAAGAGCGCGTCCTCGGGCGTGAAGTAGCCGATGGTGTCGCTCACGTCGATGCGCGGCAGCGTTCGATCGAGCACCGCCTGCTTCAGGAACGCGACCAGCTGCTCGAGGTGCTCGGGCTCGATAGCGAACGGACCAGGTAGGTCCCGCACCCGCCCCATCGGGATGGCCAGCTGCACCTGCCATCGCTGCACTCCGAGCTCGGCCAGTAGGTGGCCGAGGTCCGCCAGTTCGTCGAGGTTGAGGCGGTTCACCTGGGTCATGGCGACGACCGGGACCGCCTTCGCGCAGCGCGTGAGCGCGTCCACCGTCTGTTCCCAAGGCGAGCGTCCGGGAGCCTCCCGGGGTCGAATCCGGTCGTGCGTGGCCTGCAGACCGTCGATGGAAATCCCCACCACGCCGACGCCGACGCTCCGCGCTTCGCCGAGCGTCGCCTGGTCCAGCAGCGTGCCGTTGGTGACGAGGGAGACGTTGATGCCCCGCTGGGAGAGCGCGCGACACACGCCCTTCCACGCTGGACGTAGCAGCGGCTCACCCCCGGTCACGACCGCCTCGTGACACCCTAGGTCTGCCAGTTCCTCCGCCACCTCCAGCAGCCTGCCGTCCGCGAGTTCACCCGCGCTGAGCGGCCCTGAGCGATTCTCGCAGTGGATGCACCTGAGGTTGCACCGTCGCGTGATCTCCCACACGCACTTGCGCGGCACCCTCGGGGCCCTCAGCAGTGGATGGACGTAGGGGCGCGTCACGAAAGCAGGCTCGAGTCTACGCCGCTTGGCGGTGACTGGCGACATCGTTCAGGACTGGCATCCGGTTCAGGACCAGCTCACCGGTGTGCTCTCGTTGCCCCTCACCCAACGCTGGGCGGAGGTCGCCAACGCCGGCCGGGCGCGATCGGGGAGAGCCGCCTGCACCTCGGCGAGTGGGAGTAGATCTTGTTCCCCGCGCTGGAGACGCTCGAGCGACTGTCCAGCGAGGTTCGGTTCAACTCCATGTGCGTCACCTCGCCGGCCGATGGCACCTACGGCGACGACGAGCCGGTCGGCGCTTGGTGCCAACACTTCGAGCACGAGCTGCTGCCCGAGCTGCCTCGATTGTCGCAGTTCGCAGCCGGCTACTCGGGCGGCGCTGCACTGGCCTTCGACGGCCCGATGCGGTCCCCGGCCGCCTCCGCGACGGGACAAGCAGTGCATTGGGTCGAGAGGCAACCAGCGGCGAGCTCGTCCCACGCACCCGTCGGCACGGCGCGATACTCGGCCACCTCGGCTGGCTCGCACGGCGCACAGCCATCCGCGGCCAGTAACCGACGGTCATCGCTCGGTGCGCACGCGGGCACCGAGTCCGTGCCCCCGCCCATCGCGCCGTTCCCGCCGTCGTCGTTGTGCGTGGCCAGCCCACGGCAACCCGCGACCGCAGCGGCGGCCCAACAGCCAGACGGCGCAGAGCAGGCGGCGTTGAAGACGGCGGGCATCACCCGGGTCGAGCTCTTCGAGGACGGCGTCAACCGCACGAAGCTCCGTGCGCACGACCCTTGGGGGCACCTTCGTCCCGCTGGCCCTGGCCAGCCGGAAGAACGAGGCGTGGGTCGCCGACCGTACGGGCCACCGGTCGAGCCAGATGATTGCCCGCTACCGCCGACGCGCCCTTCTCGCCACGGAGCTCGAGCTCGGCTGGTTCAAGCCCCTGCACGAGGTGGTGCCGGAGATTGCCGAGGAGGTGTCACGCACGGCGTCGGACGACATTGCCTCGGCGGAATGCCCCGTGATTGCCCCGGAGGTGCGGGGCACTCATTCCGGAGGGCGCCACGCCGATGAAGAAAAAGCCAGCGATGGCGCTGGCTTCGGGAGAGTGGGCCATGACGGACTCGAACCGGCAGCCTCCGGAGCAAGAGTCCCTATCATGGCCGGCCATGTGGCCGTAATCACATGATTTCAAGTATTTACGGATCAACAGATCGGGTCAGATTGACCTGTTGTCCGCCAAACTCCGGGGCTGACCGTTAAACTCCGGGGCGGTTCTGCTGCCGGAATATGCCCTCAGAGCATACTTTGCTTTTATGCGTAAAGGGCATAACTTGACATTATGCTTCATCCGCATACATTCAGGGGGCACTTCCGAGAAGGCCGAAACTGCCGTGCGCCAGCTCATCAAGTCCCCCGACCAAGTGGGTGCGATCCTGCTTGGTCGTCGTCGAGCCCGCAAGGTCTCGCAGACGGATCTCGCAGCGGCGCTCGGCATCAGCCAGGAGCGCTTGTCCAGGCTCGAAGCGAACGCCGCGGGACTCACGCTGGAGCGATTGATCGCGCTCGCCAACCTGCTCGACTTGGAGCTGGTCCTCCAGGACAAGGCCGACGAGCCTGGCTCCGACACCGAGTGGTGAGGCATGGGCCGTCGATCCCACAGCCGCGAGATGGGGGTCTGGATGAACGGTGCCCTCGTCGGACAATGGCGGATCCCCACGAGCGGGCCGATGGAGTTCGCCTACGATCGGGACTGGCTGGAGGACGAGGGATCCCGGCCACTCTCGCTGTCGCTCCCGATGAACCTCGACGGCGTACCGCTGAAGGGCGAGAGAGTAGGGTTCTTCTTCGACAACCTCCTGCCCGACAGTGAGGCGATCCGGCGTCGGATCCAGACGAGGTTCCGTACACCGAAGGGGGACACCTTCGATCTGCTCGCCGCTGTCGGCAGGGATTGCGTGGGCGCCGTGCAACTCTTGCCGGATGGAGTCTCCCCGTCCCGACCGTTCGAGATGGAGGTTACGCCCCTGGACGACGAGGGGATCGAACGGATGCTGCTCAGTGCCGTTTCCGATCCGACTCCCTCCCTTGCCGAGGACGACGACTTCCGGATCTCGATCGCCGGGGCCCAGGAGAAGACGGCCTTCACCTGGCACGACGGACGGTGGTGCAAGCCCCACGGGACGACACCGACGACCCACATCTTCAAGCTTGCCCTCGGTCTGGTCGGAGGGATGAGGCTCGATCTGCGCACCTCGCTGGAGAACGAGTGGCTCTGCGCTCGCATCCTGAAGGAGTACGGCGTCCCCATCGCTGCGTGTGACCTGCGACGCTTCGGGGACACGCAGACGCTGGTCGTGACTCGGTTCGACCGCAAGCTCCACTCCTCCGGCAAGTACTGGCTTCGCCTCCCGCAGGAGGATTTCTGCCAGGCGACTGGGACCCCGAGCCACGCGAAATACGAGTCCGACGGCGGACCGGGCCTCGTGGAGATCGCCCGTCTTCTCCACGCGTCGGAGGCCCGCGAGGAGGACCTCGCCACGCTCCTCCGGGCCCAGCTCCTCTTCTTCCTGCTCGCGGCCACCGACGGTCACGCCAAGAACCTCAGTCTCCGGCTGCTGCCTCGGGGGCGGTTCCGGCTCACCCCCCTGTACGACGTGATCTCCGCCTGGCCGATCACCGGGCCTCGGCAGGATCAGATCCACCCGAAGAAGCTCAAGCTCGCGATGGCCCTGCTCGGCAAGAGCAAGCACTACCGGATCGAGGAGATCGCCCGGCGGCACTTCAACCATACCGCTCAGCGTTGCGGGTTCGGCGGCGACATGGAGTCGATCATCTCCGACGTGATCGCCCGGACCCCCGCGGTGGTCAGCAGCGTCGGAGCGAACCTGCCTCCCGGTTTTCCCGGAAAGGTCTTCGACGTGGTGACGAAGAGCCTGCGGAAGGCAGCGCAACAGATCGAGGCGATGGCGTCCGTGTAGGCGAGGGGTGTCGCGTTCGGGCCGGGCACAACGGAGGCGCTACGCCGCTGGCGGAGGATTGGCCAATCGAGGACCTGGGTGTTTCCCGAGTTGGCCGTCCCCACGGAAGGGAAGCGGGAGCGCCGCGATCGGCCGATGTACGTCACGAACCTGTCGCGCCTCCTTCGTGAATGGCTACTCAAGTGCGGGGTCGACCGTCCCCAGCTCCACACGGCCACGGAGAAGCGCCTGGCGTTCCGCGCCCACGATCTCCGCGCCACCTTCGTCACCGTGGCCTTGGCGGTGGGCAAGACCGACTCCTGGGTGATGGACCGCACAGGCCACAAGTCGTACCAGATGCTTGCCCGCTACAAGCGGAGCGCCCGGATGGCCGTCGAGATGGGCATCACCTGGTTCGCCCCGCTCCACGAGATCATCCCGGAGCTGGCGGCCCTCGGGAACGGCAGCAAGGAAGAGACCGATGCGCTGAGCCAGGGAACGGAGCCGGCTACCGCCGAGCGAACGTGCATCCCTCCCCCGTGACGAAGGCCGAGCCCATGAAGGACGCGACGCCTGCGACCGGAGCGCGTGAGCGGAAGCGGTGACGTGCCGGCAGAACCCCGCCGAGTTTCGCCGGCAGTTCTACCGGCAGCTCCCGGTCGCAGGTTGATCACGCGCCGCGGGAAACGAAAAACCCGGCTGGTTTCGCCGGGTTCTGGGAGTGGGCCATGACGGACTCGAACCGTCAGCCTCCGGATTAAGAGTCCGCTGCTCTACCAATTGAGCTAATGGCCCGGAGCCCCGCGGCGCGTGCCCGGGGAACGCGGCAATTATCATGGCGAGCGGCCCCGTCAAGGATCAACGGCCGGCGGGGGTCATCGGAGGCCCCCCCGCGCTGGGAGTCGCGTATCCTCGCCGCGAGGAGCCGAGTCTTGACCGCCCCCGAGCCATCCCTGTCCGAGCCGAACGGCGCCGCGCCGTTGGCGCCCGTGGGCGCAGATCCGGAGTTCGAGCTCGGTGGGGGCTCGGGTGAGGGGGCAGGCGAGGGGGGTGCTGAGCGTGACGTCGTCGCCGAGCCGGCGCCGATCCTGCGTCGCGCGATCACGGCGCTCTGGGTCGGGTACCTGCCGCTGTGGCTCGTCATCCTCGCGGTGGTGACGCCGAGCGTGCCCGTCGTGCTGGCGGCATTCGCCCTCTTCGTTCTCCTGCTCGCGCGGTTGCACCAGGGCCTCCGTCGCTTTCGCTGCGCGCGGTGCGGGGGGCGCTATTACGCGCGCGACCTGTTCGGGGTGCTCGGCGGGACCCGCTGCGCCGGCTGCGGGCGCTGATCAGCGATCGAACTGCGCGCGCACGGAATCGCGGCCCAGGGTCACCAGGGCCAGGACCCCGAGCACTGTGCCCAGTGGCATCTGCAGACAGTCAACGGCGCTGGCCACCGTCACCAGGGTACGGGAGCGTCGCTGCTGCACGGCGCGGCCGGCGGCGAGGTTGAGCAGGGCCATGGCCTCGCCGAGCACGACGGCCACCGTCCCGATGGCGATGAAGATCCACCCGAACCACTCCGGAGGGGGATCGCTGCCGCCCGACGGCGGCGCGACCAGGAACAGGATCCCCATCCCGATGTGGAGCAGCGGGATCAGCGAAACCAGCCCGGTCACGCCGCCGAGGACGTAAAAGCCGATCATCAGGAGCTTGAGGTGCTCGTCGTCACGCTGACGCTCCTGTCCCACCGCGTCGAACGCCACCTCGTTTCCTGCTGCCACCGAGCCGAGATTACCTCGGGTGCCCCTCTTTGTCTCCGGACCCAAGGACAACGGGGCGGGATGTTTCCATCCTAATGGTTGCCGCGCGAGCAATGGATCCGATGCGGCACCCACATGCCCCCCCATGCTCTGCCCTGCCTGCGGTGCCCCCGTTGTTCCCGGTCGGCTCGGTCCTTCGGCTGAGCCCAACCCCTGTCGCCGCTGTGGATGGCGGTCATCCACGCCGCCTCACCGGTCCTCGGTGGGGGCTCAGGACACCGTAGGAACTCGCGGTCACGGTGCGCCGAGCGCCGCCGCACCTCCACGCTCGCCCACCACGGAGCGCGCGGAGGTGTCGGAGCTCTTCTCACTCGCCTCGCTCGCGCGCAGCGTCCCAGGCTCTCCGCGCCCCCCGCCCGATCGGGACGCTGGCGGCGTGGCCGACTCGACGCTGGTGGACTTCGCAGCGCTGGGTCGGGGACAGCACGAGGCGGCCAGCGCGGTGGCCCCGGAGGTGAGCGCCGTCGTCCCCGCGAGCCCCTTTGTACCGCCGCCGCTCGGCGGGGCCGACCCTCTGGGGACTCCGCTGCCTCTGGTGTCGTCGCCCGTCCCGGGCTCGGGGCGCGGGCGGCGCGCCGGCTGGTTGTTCCCGGTCGGTGGCGTTGCATTCGCGGTCCTCGGGCTCACCGTCGCGCTGTTGGTACCGGAGCCATCAGAGAGCCGGCCCAACCCGCGTGTCCCGTCGTCCGCCCCGCGAGACGGCTTCGGAGCGCTGGGCGCCGCGGCGTCCGCCCCGACGGCGGGCGGCACCGACGCCCCCACGCCGGTCCCGTCCACGGTTCCGGCCCCGTCCACCGCGCCGAGCACGAGCGCCACCGCGCCGCCGCGGCCGGTGCCCCCGCTGCGACGTCCGCCCCCGCCGAAACCTACCGTGACGAACACGGCGCCGGTGCGGCCCCCTCCGCCACGGGACCCCTGCGCGCGCTGCGGGGCCGATCTCGCGTGCAACATCGCATGCAAGGCCGGGGGCTGATCGCCGGACCTTCGCTTCACTCGGGCGCGGACGCTACACCTCGGGCGAACTCGCCCGTCGCGAGGAGTACGAGCGTGCACGCCTCGATCACCTCGGTGCCGCCCGCCGCGAGCCGCGCGGCCAGCGCGGGGTTCTCGCTTCCCGGGTTAAAGATTGCGCGCGGGAACCCGGCGGCGTTCAGCTCGTCCTCGAGCCCGGCGCACCGCTCCGGGGCGACGTAGACCGTCAGTGTGTGCACGCCCGGGGGCAGCTCGCGCACGCTGGCCACCACCGGCACCGGACCGAGATCGGGCAGGCTCGGGTTCACGCCGAACACCTCGTGCCCGAGGGCGCGCAGGCGCTGGACCGCCCGGTGTGAGTAACGAGCGGGGTTTGCCGACGCGCCGAGGACCGCGACCTTCACGGGGCGGAGCGTAAAACACGACCACCACCGCGCAAGTCCCTACGGACCGCGCGATTCGCAGGACAGGACCCGCCGGGATGTCAACCTCGGGTCGTGCGTCGGCGCTTCGTTCCCTGGCGCGCTGCTGCGCGGCGCTTCGTCACCGTGGCGGCGCTGCCTGGCGCGCTGGCCTGCGCCGTGGCGCATTCGATGGCGCCGGCTCCCGTTGCCGCCCCCACGGTCGCTCCCCAGCCACTGCCCGCGGCTGCGGCTGGGGTGACGCTGAGTTCGCCCGAGGCGTCGGCGAGCGCTGCGCCCGCCGCGACCGAGGTGCCATCCGGTCCGGCGCCGGCGGTGGACTCGGTCGACGACGGGGTGTGCGCGGCCGAGCCGCTGGCTTCGTCGGCGAGCGCCGAGCCTCCGCCTCCCTTCTGCGACCCGCTCCCGGGCCCGGACCTCCCGCGAACCGCGCCCGCGCGGCGCCTCGCGGACCTCTCACCAGCGGATTGCCGCGCCGAGCTCGCGCGGAGCGGGCTCCCCGTCGAGCGAGACCGGCGGCCGACGCCCGGAGTGGCGACCGCCACGCGGGTGACCGGTCCCTTCCACGGCGTGCGACTGGTGGTCCCCCCGCGGTCCAGTCCCTACGGCGTGCTCGACTGCCGGCTCACGCTCGCTCTGGGCGAGCTCGCCGCGCTCCTCGCCGAGCACGGCGTCGTCGCCGTGCGGATCGACAACACCTACCGACCGCGTGCGCACCTGCCGGGCAGCCGCCGGCCGAGCCAACACAACTACGCGCTGGCCCTCGACGTGACGGCATTCACCCTCGCCGACGGTCGCACGCTCGAGATCGAGCGCGACTGGCCAGCGGCGATCGGGACCCCGGCTTGCGGTCCCGAGGCGGAGCTCGGCAGCGAAACGCCCGAGGCGCTCGAACTCCGGAACCTGGTCTGCGCCATCGCTGCGCGGCAGCTCTTCCACCACATCCTGACGCCGAACTACGACGTCGCGCACCGCAACCACCTTCACCTCGACCTCCAGCGCGACAACACGCGCGGGAACATCCGCTGAGGTAACGGGCGTCGGCGCGCTGCCCGGCCCTAGAACAACAAACGGTTTATTTTGTTGTTCCAAATCAATGACCTAGAGCACCGACCTGGGAGCAGACCACGCCCGAGGCGCCGCCGAAAACGCATCCTCGCCGTGCACGGATGCGTTTTCGGCGGCGCCGTTGCTGTCGGCAACCTGATCGGTGCTCTAGAACCCGAGGCGATCCCGCCGGGGTGCCGGGGGCTTGGGGACGACGACGGCCGGCGGTTTCGCCGCGACCGTGGGGGCGCGTGCGCTCGCGGACGCCGTCGGGGTCGCCGCCACGATCGCCCGTGCCGCGCCGCCGACGGGGGGCGCGACGACGCGGACCGGCGGGGTGGCGGACGTCGTCGGCGCGGCGGCGATGCCCGCGCCACTGCCGACGCTGGGGGGCGACGCGGAGGCGCTCGCCGCCGCTTCGAGCGGAGGGCCCGCGGGATCGGGCAGCACGAGGTCCACCACCGGCGGCGTCGCCGAGGGGGTTTCGGCCGCCGCCGAGGCAACGTCGCTCACCGGCTCCACGTCGTTCCGGAGCGCACCGAGCAGGGCTGCGGCTGCGGCGCCGCCCAGGATCAGGACCCCCCCCACCACCGCCAGCGCCAGGGCGGACCCACCACGCTTCGACGTCCGGCCTTGGGCGCTGGCCATGGCGCTGGCACTCGTGGTGGTGACGTGCGCCGTGTTCGCCGGGGCGACGACGGCGCCGGAGCCCGTGTCGAGCGCGACCGTCCCCGGCCCGGGCTGCGACGCCGAGAGCTCGGCCTGCGGCGTGGGGGCGGGCGCTGCCGGGGCGCCCCCGAACGTGCCCGTCCCCGGACTGCCGCCCGTCGGCGCGCCCTCTCCGTCCGAGGCGCGCCCGTAGCTCCCCGGGCGCAACGCCGTTTCTCCCTCCACCAGGACCGCCCGCAGTGACGTGGCGAGCTCCTTCGCGCTCTGGAAGCGCGCCGTCGGATCACGCTCGGTGGCCTTCGCCCACCAGGCGTCGAACCCTGGCGGTACCGGCCCGATCGTCGAAGGCACCGGGACCGGAGCGGCGCAGATCTGCATGATGAGGGAGCCGAGCCCGTCCGCCTCGAACGGACGCCGCCCGACCAGGCACTCGAACGCGATGACCGCCAGCGCCCAGAGATCCGTGCGCCAGTCGACGCGCTTGTCCCCCTGCGCCTGCTCCGGGCTCATGTAGTAGGGGGTGCCGAGGATCGCTCCGGTGCGCGTCCTCGACGTGGACGCACCAACCGTGCCGGTCGCTTTGGCGATGCCGAAGTCCAAGACCTTGATCACCTCGTCGTCCTCGTCGCGGGCGAGGAACACGTTGTCGGGCTTGAGGTCCCGGTGCACGATCTCCGCGGCGTGCGCCTTGCCGATCGCCTTGGCGACGTCGACCACGATCCGGGCCGTGTCCGCCGGGGTCAGCCGTCCGGCGCGGGCCAGCCGATCGGCGAGGCTCTCGCCGAGCAGCTGCTCCATCACGATGTAGGGGACATCCTGGTCGACGCCGAAGTCGAGCGTCTGCACGACGTTCGGGCTGCGGAGGGCGGCGGCGGCCTGGGCCTCGCGGAGGAAGCGGGCCCGCGCCTCCGGGCTGCCGGCGAGCGCCGGATCGATGAGCTTGATGGCCACCGGCGCGTTGAGGGTGAGGTGGTGCGCGCGCCACACCGATCCCATGCCCCCCTGCCCGAGCAGGGAATCCAGGCGATAGCGCTCGGAGACGACGACTCCGGGCTCTGCCACGAAGGCTCCCACGTACCGGACCGTACTCCCTCCGAGGGGGATCCTTCAATCCGCCCCGAGATCGCCCCCGGGGGTGAGGCGAGGCGCGCCGCGGCCCCCGCCGCTGTCC
The DNA here is from genome assembly GCA_964480725.1 of uncultured Polyangiaceae bacterium. Classification (GTDB taxonomy): domain Bacteria; phylum Myxococcota_A; class Polyangia; order Polyangiales; family Polyangiaceae; genus JAFGBI01. The sequence goes on from CAYZQO010000047.1 coordinate 38,797, forward strand.
CCCGTGCTCCGGGGCCGGCGACCGCGCGCCGGGACGGTTGCCAAGGCCGCAAGATCCCCGGACAATGGCGCCTCGGCGTGGACGGTGGGAGGCGGAGATGAGATCGCGGTGGACGGTCCCGTGCGCGGTCGCGCTGCTGCTGGCGACCGCATCAGCGTCGGCGCAATCCGACGAGACGGCGCGTCGAGCGGCGCGCGACCTCGGCAATGAGGGCATCGACCTCTACGAGAAGGGCGAGTACCCGACCGCGCTCGACCGGCTCCAGCGGGCCTACCGGGTCATGCCCGTCGCCACGCTGGGGCTCTGGTCTGCCCGGGCGCTGGAGAAGAACGGCCTGCTCGTCGAGGCCTCGGAGCGGTACCTGGAGGTGACGCGGATGCAACTCGCTCCGGACGCCCCCGACATCCAGCGCGAGGCGGTGGTTGACGCCCAGCGCGAGTACGACGCGCTCCAGCCGCGCGTCCCCACCATCACCATCACGCTGGCGGCCGGCGAGGTGACGAACGGAGTCGAGATCGCCGTCGACGGTGCCCCGCTCCGCGCCGCGTTGCTCGGGGTGCCAATCATCCTCGATCCCGGTCGGCACGAGTTCCAGGTCACGCGCGCGGGCAAGCGGCTCCGCGGTGAGGTCGAGCTCGTCGAGGGGGAGCGGAAGGTCGTGGAGCTGACCTTCAAGGACGCGGGCGCACCGGTCGCGCCGGCCGCCGCCGTAACGACCGCGCCTCCGCCGGCAGCGCCGACGACCCTCACCGCGCCTCCACCGGCGGCCGACGTCGGGACGTCACACCCCGGCCGCGCGCAGCACATCGCTGGGTTCACCGCCGTCGGCGTCGGCGCCGCGGGACTCGTCGTCGGCGGCATCGGCGCCGGGCTGGCGCTGAAGGACCGGGAGGATCTCGATGCGCTCTGCCCGCTCGGCCGCGAGCAGTGCCCCCCCAGCGCCGAAGAACTCGTGGACGAGTACAACGGCTATCGCACCCTCTCGTCCGTCGGCTTCATCGCCGGTGGGATCGCCGTCGCCGGAGGGCTCGTCCTGATCCTGACGGCACCGCGGGACGCGCGTTCCGCCCGCGCCGTGGAGCCCTGGGTCGGCCTCGGCTCCGCCGGTCTACGCGGTCGATTCTGATCCCGACGGCGCCGCCGCGAGCCGCAGCGGCGCCGCAGGATCACCCGTGCTCAGGTGTACTTGGCGACCAGGTTCTCCAGCGCCTCCTGGCGGCCGGAGCGCGGCTTCGGGTTGAGCCCCTTCTCGTCGACCAGCTTGGCGAGATCTGCCAGCGACTGCTTGCCAGCGAGGATGCTCCGGCCAAGCTCGCCGTTCCAGCCCGCGTAACGCTCGGCCACGGCGGCGTCGAGGCGGCCTTCGGAGAGCATCCGGTCGGCGATGAGCAGCCCGTGCGCCAGGGTGTCGATGCCCCCGACGTGGGCGTGGAAGAGATCGGCCGCTTCGATGCTCTGGCGGCGGAGCTTGGCGTCGAAGTTGAAGCCACCGGTGGTGAAGCCGCCCGCGGCGAGGATGTCCTTGATCACCAGCGCCGTCTCGACCACGTCGTTCGGCATCTGGTCGGTGTCCCAGCCGAGCAGGACGTCGCCGCGGTTGATGTCGATGCTGCCGAACAGGCCGTTGGCGATGGCGTAGGCGACCTCGTGCTGGAAGGAGTGGCCGGCGAGCGTCGCGTGGTTCGCCTCGATGTTGAGCTTGAACTCACCCGCGAGCCCGTGGCGCTGCAGGGAAGCGTAGACGTTGCCCGCGTCGTAGTCGTACTGGTGTTTGGTGGGCTCGCGTGGCTTCGGCTCGATGAGCAGCGCGCCCTTCCAGCCGAGCGCATGCTTGTGCTCCGCGACCATGCCGAGGAAGCGCCCGAGCTGCTGGCCCTCGCGCGACAGGTCGGTGTTCAAGAGCGTCTCGTAGCCCTCGCGGCCGCCCCAGAGGACGTAGTTCTCACCGCCGAGCCGGTGCGTTACCTCGAGGGCCTTCTTCACCTGAGCCGCGGCGAAAGCGAACACCTCGGGGTCCGGATTGGTGGCGGCGCCTGCCAGGAACCGCGGGTGGCCGAAGAGGTTGGCCGTGCCCCAGAGCAGTTTCACGCCAGTGCGCTCCATCGCCGCCGCCAGCTTGTCCGCGATGCGATCGAGCGCCGCGTTCGTCTCGCGCAGGGTGCCGAACTCCGGTGAGACGTCGCGGTCGTGGAAGGTGAAATAGGGCGCGCCCAGCTTGGTGGCGATCTCGAACATCGCGTCCACCCGGCGCTCCGCCATCTCCATCGGGTCGCCGTGCAGCCACGAGTGGTCAAAGGTCCCGTCGCCGAACATGTCGCGACCCGGCCAGCTCAACGTGTGCCAGTAGCAGATGGCGCAGCGGAGCTGATCCCGCATGGTCTTGCCGCGCACGACGCGCTTCGCGTCGTAGTAGCGGTAGGCGAGGGGGTTGTTCGACTCGGGGCCTTCGAACGGGATGGGGGGGATGGCATCGAAGTACATGGGGCACCTTTCTCGTGGCACGGAGCTGCGCCGACCCGCAACCCTTGTAGTCGCGTCGCTTGGTTGAACGGACAATAGTGAAATCGGGTCGCCGGGCAAGCGCCCGGCGGGGAGAGGGGACGTCAGGAGCGGCGGCGCAGCGTGGCGGCGTGGCTCGACCGGATGGTGAGCTCGCCCATCACCTCGAGCCCGGCCTGGCGCGCCGCCGCGAGCGACTCGTCGAACGCGCGCCGCGTGACGTGGTGGCGCGGCTCGACGAACAGGACGCGGCCATCGGCCGTGAGGGTCGGCGCCACCTCGCAGAAGAAGGCGTTCGCGCTGGGGACCTCGTGCACCATGTGAAAAGCCAGCACGAACGCCGCCCGTCCCGCGAGATCCCCGACCCCCAGCCGGTCGGGCTCGGCCTGACGGAGCGCGACGCGCCCGAGCAGCCCCGCCGCGCGGAGGCGGCGCCCGAGCCCCGTGAGCAT
>CAYZQO010000047.1:41847-49892 GCA_964480725.1 uncultured Polyangiaceae bacterium
CGACGCGCCCGAGCAGCCCCGCCGCGCGGAGGCGGCGCCCGAGCCCCGTGAGCATCCGCGGCTGGACGTCGACCGCGACGACGCGGCCGTTCGGGCCGACGCGGCGCGCGAGCTCCAGCGTGAAGTGACCCAGCCCCGGGCCCGGCTCGAGCACGGTCATGCCCTCGGCGACGAAGGGAGCGACGACGGGGGCCGCATCCTGCACCAGGCGCCGGAGCGGGCTGGCGAGCAGGTGCCCGACCCAGCAGGGGCAGAGGTGCGGGTGGGGCGCGTCGGTCATGAGCGGAACCTTCTATCGTGCCCTGCCGCGAGCGCCAGGGGTTGAGCGCGCGAGCGCGCGAGCGCGGGGCTCTCCGCGCGGGTTTCTGGCCCCGCGTCCCGCTCGCCTTCGGAGCCGCCGCGCCGTGCGGCCTGCGGGCCCGGAGGGGACCGCCGCGGTCCCGGACCGGCCCGAACGGCCAGCGCTCGCCGGACCCCGGGAAGGTCGCCCGTCCCAATCGAGGACAGCCGCCTTGCCGCGCCCCGCCGCCCGCACCGAGCGCTTCTCGGAGAGCGCGATCCGCAGGATGACGCGGGTCGCGCTCGAGCACGACGCCATCAACCTGTCGGACGAGACGCTCCACGCCGCCGGGGAGCGGCTGCTGCGCCTCGCCTGACCGCCCGTCCGTCGCTCAGGGCGACTCGGCGGACTCCTCTGCGGCGGCGGGTGCGGGCGCGGACCCGTGCTGCTTCAGGTAGCCGCAGGCGATAGCGGACTCGAGGTTACAGGCCTTCTCGAGCGCAGCCGTGGCGGCGTCCGGATCCGGCTCGACCCCCCGATCGCCCATGCGCAGCAGCACGCCGAGGTGGTAGCAGGCCTCGGCAGCGTTCTTGGCGCAGTGCTTCTCGAGCAGCGCGCGGGCACGGGGCGGATCCTTGGTCACGCCGCGGCCGCGCCAGAGCGACACCGCGTACTCGGTGCAGGCGCCGCCGTGCCCCTTCTTACAGCTCCGGTCGAACAGCTCCGCCGCGCGCGCCTCGTCCTGGGCCACCCCCGTGCCCTGCTCGAGCGCGAGCCCGAGGGTCACGCAGCCGCGCGGATCGCCGGCGTCGCAGCCCTGCTCGTAGAGCGTGACCGCCTGCGCCGGATCCTTGTCGACCCCCTCGCCGAAAGCGTACATCTCGCCGAGCCGCGTGCAGCCGTCGCCGCTGCCGCCCTTGCAGGCCTTCTCGTAGAGCCGGGCGGCGGCCACGTAGTCGCGCTCGGCGTACTTGCCGTTCGCCTCCTGCACGGTGCTCGAGCCCGCCTGCGAGCCCCCGCACGCGGCGCTGCCGACGAGGAGCGCCGTGAGCAGGCCCCGCGCGGCGAGCAGGTTGAGCGCGGCGGCCGCGCGCGCTGGTGTCGAGCCGCGCGGGGCGGGGCGGCGCGGGGCGCGGTGGGCGTTCGCGCGGTCGGTCGAGCTCGTCATGGTGATCACCTCGTGTCGGTGCGCCGGATCCCGAGCGGCGCTGGAGCGCGGGCGGATCATGCGCCCGCGACGGCGCGGAGCGCAACGCTCGTGCAATGGTCCCCGGCGGGTCGCGGTCTGCGCGGGGGCGGATGGGTGCTCGCTGGCTACGCTGCTCGACCCGCGTTTGCCTCGGCCTCCCATCGCGTGGTCGCCTCCTGCCGTCGATCGCGGTCGGAGCGGTCCTGGCGCTCGCCTGCTCGGTGGGCGTGGACGGAATGGCTGCACAGCGGTGGGGTCGTTGCCATCGCTCGGGCGAGCGTCCTGCTTGCCGACCACGCTCCGTGGGGTAGCCTTGCCGAGAGGCGCCGAGATGAACGCGATCGAGCTCGATCTGACGGTCGACGAGGAGGTAGCGAAGGCCGTGCCGGGTCTGCGCCCGCTGCTCGGACACACGGTCGCGATCACCGCGGTTTCCGTCGTCAAGCGCCCAGAGGCCCCGCGGCTGACGGTCGATGAGTTCTTCTCACAGCGGTCCCCCAGACCCGCCGAGATCGCTCCAGTGACCGTCGATGACATGGATCGCGCCATCGCCGCGGGAGCCCGACGCTGTGCGGACGTTTGACACCAACGTGGTGGCACGGGTCCTCGTCGAGGATGACGTCGAGCAGTGTCGCCTGGCCGAGGCGGCGTGGCGAGAGGAGCTCGCGCGCGGCGGTATCTTCCTGCCCCTGACGGTGCTGGTGGAGGTGGGCTGGGTGCTGAGGACGGCGTATCGATTCGATCGATCGTCGTGCGTTCAGGCGCTGCGCAGGCTGACGCTGCTGGGCGGGGTCACCGTCGAGAGGGCCGAGATCGTCGGTCGAGCGCTCGAGGCCTTCGAACGGGGTCCTGGGGACTTCGCGGATTACGTCGTCCTCGAGAGTGCGCGCGCCGAGGGAGCGCTTCCCGTCGTCGCGTTCGATCGCAGCTTCGCTCGAGCCCCCGGGGTCGAGCTGCTCGGCGCGAGGTAGCTCGTACCAGCGACGGGTGCCGCGGGGGTCGCGTCACCGTCGCGCGAACAGGGACGGGCGTCGAACCTGGGGCCCGCAGTCGGGTTGCGTTACGGTCGCCTGCGCCGTCGCGCAAACCGTCGCGCGATCGGCTTCGAACGCGCGCGTGGTAGCCTCGTCCCGTCACGCTCGAGGGTCGACATGGCGGGCGGAGCGTCTCCGGGGACGAGGTGGATGGGGCCAATCGCGCTGGTCGCCGTCGCCAGCGCCGCGGCCTGCGGTGGCTCTGTCACGGACGACCCGTCCATTCGGACCGGCGCCGGGGGGCACGATAGCGGTGGACGCGTGGAGTACCTTCCGTGCACCGGTGGGGACACGAGCGGGGGCTGCATCCCCGATCCGCTCACCGCGAGCGCCTTTGGCGCCGGTGCCAAGAGCCTCACCGAGGCCGAGTACGACGAGATCTGGACGACCATGTGCGCGGAGAAACGCGTGGTGCTTCCCCTTATCCCCGCGAGCCTGATGATCGTTCTGGACGCGAGCGCTTCGATGGACGCCTCCGCTAACGGCACTGGCGAGGCCTCGAAGTGGGCCGTAACGCGCGACACCCTGAAGGCGATGATCGCATCGCTGCCGGACTCGGCCAGTGTGGGGCTCCTCGGCTACTCGAACCAGGTCGTCTCCGGCGTCCCCGGCGGCCGCGAGGAGTGCGTGGAGCTGGACGCCATGGTCCCGGTAGGGCCCCTGGCAACCAACGGTTGGCGCGCTGTCCTCGACGACGGCCTCGACGCCATCCAGACCGAGGCATGCACGCCCACCCACGACGCCTACCTGGCCGGGATCGACGCGGTCCGGAACGCGCCGATCCCGACGGGCGAGCGGATCGTCCTGCTGATCACCGACGGGGTCCCCACGCTGTTGCTCGGGTGCGCGCCCGGTGAGTGCGCGGTCGGCGACGGCTACGAGCAGGCGGTCATCGACGAGATCGAGTGGACGCGGAATGCGCTCGGCATCGAGACGCTGGTGCTTGGCCTGCCAGGGAGCGAGGGGAGCGCCGAGACGCTCGCCGACCGCTGGTGGCTCTCGGTGGCCGCCAAGGCCGGCGCTCAACTGCTTGCACGAAGAGCCCTCCTACTGCCACCTCGACACCGTGGCAGGCACCACTTTCTGCACGTACGAGATCGGGAACTTCTGCCGGCTGGACACCGAGGCCGCAGCCAGCTTCCCCGGCGCGCTCGCGGGCGCGCTCACCAGCGTCGCCGACCGGGTCCGCGGCTGCGCCTTCCCTGTGCCGCTTCCCTCGAACGAGTATGACGATATCGACCCGAGCGCGATGCTGCTGGCGGTGCAAACCGGCGAGGCCGAGCTGATCCAGGTGCAGAGGTCAGACGATCCCGAGTGCACCGACGGGTGGTACCTCGACGGAGGAGCGGGTCAGATCCGCCTCTGCACTCGGAGCTGCGCGCTCGTGGCCTCGGACCCGGCCGCCAGCGTCCGGCTGCTCGCGGGCTGCTGGGACGGGCTCATCCGCTGAAGACGCCTCGGGAAATCCGGCGCGGCGGAGATGGGGAGCCGAGGCTACTTGGTCCCCGTCACGCGAACCAGTTCGCGCAGTGATGCTGGAGCATCTGTGATCGGTCCAGCAGGCGCGGAGCAGCCGCACCGCATCGACGCGGCGAATGTCAACCAGGAGCTCACTGCACCATCGACGCATCGATGGCCATGCGCCGCACCAGGGCGTCGTCGCTCCGGAGCCACTCGAGCATCAGCGAGGCATCGTCTCGGTGCTGGCCGAGCGCTGCGGCGAGGAGGGTCCAATAGGGGGTGTCCACGGCCCCCGCGAGTTCGCGTCGGATGGCGGTCGGGAGCCATCGGCGGCGCGCCTCCCGGTTGGCACCGTCCGAGGCGAGCGCTGCCCGCACCATCCGCATCGGCCCATAGCCGAACCGTTGCTCCGCCCCGATAGTCGGCGAGGTAGACGCCGGTGGCAGCCGCGAGGCGCTCCGAGAAGGGGTGGACGGAGAGGGCCAGCCGCTCGAGCTCGGCCAGGACCGCGTCCGGTACGGCCGGCAGGGCCCGAAAGCGCTCCGCGTGCCAGGAGACGTAGCAGTCGGGGATCGTCTCCGGTGGCTCGTCCCTGGCGCAGCGAGCGGGAGGCGGACGGGCGGAGTGGATCGGGTCCACCTTCGCCGTCCCGGCTGTCGCACAGCCGGTGAGCAGCACGGCTGCGACGGGCAGCCGGATCGGGGACGGCAAGCCGGAGAGCAAGGAACGACCCACGTACCGCGGGCAGCTCCGGGTTGGAGCCGCGACCCTCTCCATCCTTTGCCGAAGCCACCCACGAATCGCCGCCGGGTGCTCCCTGTCAGATTGGCATCGCGAACCCGCACCTTGCCGTCACTCTGGCGTAGCGAGCAAGCAAAACCCCTGCCCGAGTTCAGCGACGGGGACGCGATGCGCCGGTGAGCGACCGCGAGCGGCGGTGAACTCACCCCGCTCGCCTCCCCTCAGAGATAGCCCATGAGCCCGACTGCCGCGGCCAAGTCGGTCGCCTCGAAGTCGCCCTTGGTTTCCGCGCCTCCGTCCCGCTCCTCCACGGTGTTGCCGACAACGCCCAGACTGCACTTCAACCCGACCAACAGCGCGAAATGCGGCACGGGCGAGACCACGAGGTCCACCCCGGTGTTGAGACCGAACGCCTTCGAGGTGCCCTTGGTCACTATCGGTGACGTGAGCGAGTCGGAGTAGTCGTAGTCGGTATAGGAGGAGCGCTGGTAGAGGACGCCGAGGCGGGGCCAGACACCGATGACGTCGGTGAACATCCACGCGTAGCCGCCGCGAACGGTGAGTCCCAGGTACGAATCTCGGTCGACATCCAGGTCGTCTTCGGTGGTCGTGCCGGACCGAACCTTCGTTCTCCCACCGCCGTCCGCGTAATAGAGGGCACCACCCACCGTCACGCCCGCGCCGAACACCCCATCGAGGGCGAGGCCAGGGACGAGACTCGAAGCCCCGCCCCCGAGCAACGTAACCCGATGGCTCTTCGTCTCGGTCTCGAGTCCGCTGGCGGGCTCGCCGTCGAACTCGTCCATCTTCCAGCTCGTCCAGCGCCGCGTGTAGCCGAAGAGGTTCTCCGCGCTGATCGCCAGCTGAAGTCCCCGTCCGAAGCGGGCGTCGACCGATCGGTCCGCACCGCTCGCTTCGGCGGGGGGTGGCTGCTCCGGACTCCACGGAGCGGCGGCAGGAGGAGCTGGCGGAGCGCCCCGCTCCGCAGGAGCCGGCGCGGCCGTCGCGACGGGTCGCGGAGGGTCGGCCGGGGACGCGGCGTCGCTTGTCGCCGGCGGCATCGGAGCTGACGCCGCTGCGGTCGGCTCAGGCTCGGCCGACGATTGGCTTGGCGGGGCGCCATCGCCGGGAAACGCGGCGACGGGGGGCGCCGACTCGGCATCGGGCGCGGCCGACGGTGTGCCCTGCGCCCAGGCCGACGAGTACGGCGCGCTGGCGGCCGAGATCACGAGCAATGACACCAGGGCGCCCTGCCACATCGAGGCAACCCGGTCGCCAGAATGCAGAAACCGAGTCGATACCACGTCAGAGTCTCCGCGCACCATCGGTGCTACCACCACCCGCGAGCGCGTTGCCTATCAGCGCTTCGCCGCTCTCTCTAGCAGCGTTGCCAGCTGGAGTCGACTCCGCGCGCACGCGCGACCCACCCTACCTGGTCGACGCCTGGCGGTCACGAAGCGACGGCAGGCCCCTCGAGCTGCGACACCGGTTGCCACGGCGAAGCTCAGCAGAACGGCTCCCGCTTGAAGGCACAGATGACGCGGTTCGCGTACCCAAACATTCTCACCTCGGTCTCGGCATTCAGAGGCTCGGGCAAGGCTGGGCGGTCACGGAGCGCCCTGGCGAACGCCACGAAATCGCCCTCGACCGACCCTATCCTCGGGCTGGAGAACGTGCGCGTCAGGTAGACGCCGTCTGCTGTGGGATGGGTCACGATGAAGCTCTCACCGTCGAGCAGGTCGTGATCGCAGGTTCCTCGGGGCTGGCTCATGAACTCACGGCAGGCCCGCTCGGCGCGGGCCGCTGATTGTGCGCCGAGGCGGGCCCGGTGCGTCGTGAGCTCGGATGCGCTGGTCCATGCCCTCACCGTCACCATTGCGCTTCCGTCCCGATCCGGCGTCATCCACATGGCGCTGTCGGCCCACCACGACGCCTCGAATATGATCTGGCATCGCCGATCCTTCTCCGCTCCGATCAGTGCCTCCCCGACCTCGCCCTGCTGCGAAGGAAGGCCGTCAGCGGACGGCGTCGGCAGCGGACATCCCCGCTGCGCGGAGCACCCGATCGCGCCCGCGAGCAGAACCATGCTGCAACCCAGCTTCATCGCCGTCAGGTTAGACCGGACCGGATCGCGATGCTTGGGTCGGGTTCGGCTGCAGGGGCTCACGAACCGACCATGAGCGACACGCCCAGGGGATGCGGGAGCCAGGGTCACGCAAGAGCTCCGCGGTAGGGCCGGGCTCCCCCTCCACTCGCTCGCAATGCACGACCGCGCAGCGGCTGGCCAACCCCCGTCCGAGGAGCTCCCGTTCCCCGGCGTCCCAGCCCAGGACGCTCGAGCTCGAACGGTCGCGGTCCCTCGGGGACGTTCGCGGGCGTTCGCTCGTCGGTGGTCGCGGCCACCGGTGGGGTGGGCGCCCTGGCACGGTTCCCGCCGAGGATACCCGGATCGCGCGTGGCCTTCCGCGGTCGCGCCCCGCTGCCCACCCGGCCGGAGGATTTCGGGGAAGTACGACCCTTGGTCCGGCTCCGGGGTGGTCCTTGGGTGCGCGCGCCCGAGCCGTAACAATTCGCGGCGCCTGCAGACAATTTTAGGCATGGCCAAGACGCCTCCTGAGGGTTGGTGTGCCTGTTCGGGGCTCGGTGCTCTCCTCGCCTCGACGCGGCTGCGCGCCGCGCGGAGACGCGCCACCCCCGCGGGGCGACCGGCGATCTCGCGTTCCCCCTCCCGGGTGCGCCGGGTGGCCGGGGTGCTCGCAGCGCTCACCGCGCCGCTGGTCCTCGCCGCGCCCGCGCGGGCCAACGACGCGATCTTCCCCGCCGAGGGCGGGGCGGCGGACCGCATCGGGTGGGAAGGCAACTACTTCGTCGTCGACGGCGAGCCGGTCGTGCTCTCGTCCGCCGAGATCCACTACGCGCGGGTCCCGCGCGAGCTCTGGCGTGACCGCCTGGTGAAGGCCAAGCGGGCGGGCATGAACACGATCTCGACCTACTCCTTCTGGAACGCGCACGAGCCCGCGGAGGGGGCCTTCGACTTCTCCGACAACCTCGACCTCGACGCCTGGCTGTCGCTGATCGAGGAGCTGGGGATGTACGCGATCGTTCGCCCGGGTCCGTACAACTGCGCCGAGTGGCTCTCGGGGGGGATCCCGCAGTGGATCACCGCCCAACCCGGCATGCAGATCCGCACGGACTACGCGGCCTACGTAGCGGCCGCGGACGCCTACTACGACGCGATCCTGCCCATCGTCGCCGAGCACCAGCTCCACCGCGGCGGGAGCGTCCTGCTCGTGCAGCTCGAGAACGAGCACCCCGACGGCTGGGGCACGGACAGTAACCC
>CAYZQO010000048.1:0-1937 GCA_964480725.1 uncultured Polyangiaceae bacterium
AAGCACGTAGTCGCCCGGCTCGCCCGCGCTGGCGTCCTCGGTCGCCGCGAGCAGACTCCACGCTAGCCAGACGGTCGACGCCACGGACTGCACGAGCGCGTCCTCCGCGCCAAACCCCGGCGAACGCGTCCCCGCGAGCAGCGTCGCCGTATCGAACAAGGTCGCGAGCAGCGCAGGGGCCGGGGCGACCGGGGGCGGGGGCTCCGTCAGCGCCCGGTGCACGGCTTCGCCCCATGCTGCCAGGCCTTCCTCGGTGACGAGCCCGGTGTTGATCGCGAGCTCGGGCCGCTCCGACGGCCCGACGAGCCTCGCGTCCCCGTCGCTGGACGGGTACGCCACCACGACGGAGTTGTGCCGGCGATGCCACCCCGCTGGATCGCAACTGGAGGCCGCCGCGGCGCCGGCGAAGGCCTCGACGAACTCGTCCGCATAGCGACGCCGGAGCTCCTCGGCCGCGGCGTCCTCCCGATCATCGACGACGAAGAGCGAAACCGTGTCGTAGACGCCGTCCACGGCCCTGCTCTCGAATACTGACACCTCCGGGGGCGCCTCGGCCGCGCCCCCGCAGGCGATCGGGAGCAGCGACGCAACCAGAAGGCCTGAGCTGCAGCCAGGAAGGCGGCGGAGCCGAAGGCCCCGGGATCGACTCTTCATTGCGGTCGGCATATCGATGTCTCAGGATCGCAGGTGGTGTAGCAGCAATCGGCATCGGTCTTGCACACGCCGAGCTCGCCTCCCCAAATGGAGCAACTGCAGCGTCCCTCCGGCAGGCAGAAGTTCGAACAACAATGGCCGTCGCTTTGACAGCTCTCGCCCGGCCCCCGGCACTCCCAGCACACGTTCAAGACGCAAATCTGGGAACAACAGTCCTCGCGTGCAGCGCAGCGATACCAGGCCGGCGTACAGCTCCCCTCCCCTCCCCCTCCGGACTGGGTAGGGGGTGTCGAGACGGAGCCACCCTCCGGAGAGCCAGTGGCCCCGCCCGACCCGACCTGCCAATCCACGGCGCCCTCGTCACCCAGGTCCGACCGACCGCAGGCGGCGGTCGAACCCGCGGTGACGAGAGCCAGAGCGATCGCGGCGGCACCCCGCGCGGACATCACTCCGGGTGCCTACTACCGGAACGCAAGGTTGTCCAAGAGGTGCTCACCCGAGCCGTCGTTCACGTTGAGCGCGAGCTTGAACCAGCAAGCCTGCCCCGGGGTGCTGAACGCCGTGACGACCTCCGCCGGGAGCGGCGGGAATTCCCCGCGGAAGAGCCATAACTCGAGCCCCTTGTCGATTCCAAGTTTGTTCGAGATCGGGGAAGTCCAAGTCAGGATGCCCTGCACAGTCGCTCTTGTCTCGCGGTCGACCCCGCGTCACCTGGGCGCGCCCGTCGGTTCTCGCAGAACTCGGCGCCGGGGTAGCGGGCGGCGAGGGTCGCGCGGTCGATGTCGGTGGCGGCGACCGCGGCGAGGCCGAGGCCGGCGGCCATGCGACCTCTTCCCGGCGGGAGTAGGCCACCCCGGCAGGACCGCCGGCGGCACGGTGGCTCGCCGGGGGCTAAATGGCTTTTCTCCGCTCGCGCATAACAGGGCGTGGCCGGACCGTTTCGGTCCTTGGGAGGCAGTCCAGATGAAGCGCCATCGCATCGGCTCCGTCGTCTTCGGTTTGACCTGCTGCAGCCTCGCGTCCCTGCTCGCGGCCTGCGGTGACGGCGGCTCGGACGCAACCGAAGGGACCTCCTCTGCGACGGGCGGGGCGCCGAGCACCGGGGGGACGGCCTCCGGCGGCACGGGCGGCAGCGCGACCACCGGCGGGGCTCCCTCGTCGGGCGGGACCGGCGGAACCCAGAACACCGGCGGAACCCAGAACACCGGCGGAACCCAGAACACCGGCGGAACCCAGCCCACCGGCGGAACCCAGCCCACCGGCGGAACCCAGCCCACCGGCGG
>CAYZQO010000048.1:2037-48028 GCA_964480725.1 uncultured Polyangiaceae bacterium
GAACCCAGCCCACCGGCGGAACCCAGCCCACCGGCGGAACCCAGCCCACCGGCGGAACCCAGCCCACCGGCGGCGCCCAGCCCACCGGCGGCGCCCAGTCCACCGGTGGCGCCCAGCCCACCGGCGGCACCCAGAACACCGGCGGAACCCAGAACACCGGCGGCACCCAGGCGACGGGCGGCGAGGATCCCGTGGGCGGCGCGCCCCCGACCGGCGGCACGGCGGGGCTCGGCGGCGCCGGCGGCGCGGGCGGCGAGGCCGTCGACTGCTCGCCGATCGAGGACGCCGGCTGGGACCTCTGCGAGAGCGGCCCGGACTTCTGCGCGGCAGTCTTCACGGATGGGGCGGGCTGCACCGAGGTTTGCGCGGCCGCCGGGCTGGGCTGCGCGGAGGTCTGGGAGAACGCCGCGGACGCCTGCGCCCCGGACACCGGCCTCGCTGCCCTCTCCTGCAGCCCCGCGTCCGGGCACGAGTCGGACTACTGCCTCTGCACCACCGGCGGGACGCCCTCGACCGGCGGCGCTGGTGGGACCGGCGGAACCCAGAACACCGGCGGAACCCAGAACACGGGCGGCACCGAGAACACCGGCGGGACCCAGAACACCGGCGGAACCCAGAACACCGGCGGCACAGGCAACGTCCCCAACGTCGGACCCGGGCCCTGCGGCTGCGAGACGCCCGCGGGCGAGTGGGGGACCGTGGACTCCACGATCGTCGTCGGGTCGGGCCAGACCTACGACGGTGAGTGCAAGATCTTCCGCGCCAACCCGAGCACGCTCGGGCCAGGGGATCAGTCCGAGGATCAGTCGCCGGTCTTCCGCGTCAACGACGGGGGCACGCTCCGGAACGTGGTCCTCGGCGCCTCGGCGGCGGACGGGATCCACCTGTACGGCGACGTGACGCTCGAGAACATCCACTGGCTCGACATCGGCGAGGACGCGATGACGGTGAAGGAGTCGGGGACGGTGCACCTGAACTGCGGCTCGGCCGCCAACGGCGACGACAAGGTGTTCCAGGTCAACGCCGCCGCGGAGATCTACATCTCCAACTTCACCGCCCGGAACGCCGGCAAATTCATGCGGCAAAACGGGGATACGACGTTCACCATGAACGTCTTCATCGACCACTGCGACATCTCGGACATGGACGAGTGCGTCTACCGCACGGACAGCACGTCCAGCCACGTGACGTTCACCAACAGCCGCTACAGCGGCATCGGCGACGCGCTCTTCATCTTCGGGAGCTCGGAGGTCAACGGGAATTCGGGCCAGAGCACGGTGTCGAACCTCGAGGCTTACTGAGCGAGCTCACTCCATCGCGAGCGCCCGCTCGACGAGCTCGAGGTCGAACTCCGCGCCGCCACGGGCGAGCCGGGCGACGAGCCCGCGCTGGCTGCGGGCGTTGGCGAGCGCTGCGGCGACGCCGTCCAGCGACGCGACGCGCTCGCGGTCGAGCGCGCGCAGGACGTCGCCGGATTCGACGCCGAGCCGGTCGAGCAGCGAGTCGGGCGCGATGGAGCCGAGCTCCACGCCCACCACCTGGTCCCCCTCGCGCACGGGATCGAGGCGAGTCCCGGCGAGCAGGTCCACGCCCCGGGCGTAGATGCTGGCGACCGCGCGCGGGTCGAGCAGGAGCTCGGTGGCGGACCGCCGCTGGATCCCCCGCGCGACCTCGGCGGGCACCTGCCACACCGGCGGCGCGTCGTCCGCCGCGGCGAGGAGCGGACGGCCGCCGGGATCTCGCGGCGCGGCCGCCCTCGCTTCACGGAGCCCCGCATGGAGCGTCGCCGCGCAACGCGCGCCGCCACCCAGCAGCCAGACTCGATCCCACTCGATGGAGTCCACGCGCCAGGGGCCCACCGCGTCCCCCACCCGGCGGAGCGACGCGGGATCGCCCGGCCCGGACGCGATGGAGGCGAAGGACCAGGCCGGATCCGCGCTGGTCGTGATCACCCGCACCAGCACGCCGCCGCAGGGACCGGGACGGTCATCGGCGACGGTCGGCGAGGCTCTGGCTCCGTGACGACCCGGGACGTCCCCCGGCGCGTCCGGGATCGCCACGACACCGAGGTCGTCACCGGCCTCCGGCAGCTCCACGGCGAAGCTCAGGGGCTCACGCGGGCTCTCGACGGGGCTCGGCGCCCGGCGCGGCAGGGGCGAGGCCGTGGCCTCGCCCACCGAGGGTCGCGACGGTGAACCGATCGCGGCAGCGCGAGCCTCCGACGGGGCCTGAGTTGGGGCCAGGACGGTGGGGGCGGACCCCGGCGACGCCCTGGCGGTCGAGGGCGGACGGGCGGCGTCGCGGACCGCGGGCGGCGGGGCCGACTCGCTGGTCTCGGCGGCGGGGGCTCGGCCCGCTTCTGGTGGGGGCTCGCGCAGCCAGAAGAGGGCCACGAGAGCGGCCGGCAGGGCGGCGATGGCCGCCCCACCGAGGACACGGTCCGGGTTCATCGCCGGGAAGTGAAGCGAACTCCGTGCCAGCGTCCCGCGCCGCGGCGGGCGGCCGCGATCCCGCCGGCAAGCCCTGCTTCGAGGGGTCGGTGGCGACCGGCAGGGTGGCGGTTGCCAAACTGGCGAGCCGCCCGGGACGAGAACGGGCCGCCGCTGCCAGCTTGCCAAGCCATCGAGACGATCCGCATACCCCTGCTGTATCGTGCCCCCCCATGGTCGCATCCGGACCGGACCCCGCGACGGCTCGCCCCGAGCTCGGCCGCCCACCGCCGCGAACACGACGTCGCTCACGTCCCCACCACCACGAGAGCTACCGGCCGTGAAGGCGCTCGTCTTCGGCGCCGGGAGGATGGGGGCCGCGGCCGCCTGGGATCTCGCCCGCCAGCCGGGCGTCGCGCTGGTGCGGATCCTGGACCGCGATCAGCCGAAGCTGGCCGCGCTCGAGCACGACCTCGGCCGCCTGCTTGCCGCCCAGCGGGGGGACCGCGCCCGCATCGAGACCGAGCCCTGCGATCTGGAGCGGGAGCCGTCGCCGGTCCAGCGCTTGCGCGGGTTCGACGTCGCGCTCGCGGCCACCGACTACCGCCACAACACGGCCCTCACCGCGGCTGCCATCGAGGCACGGGTGCACCTCTGCGATCTCGGGGGAAACAACGAGGTCGTGCGCGCCCAGCTGGCGATGAGCGAGGCGGCCGAGCGCCACGGGGTGACCG
This sequence comes from uncultured Polyangiaceae bacterium, assembly GCA_964480725.1. Classification (GTDB taxonomy): domain Bacteria; phylum Myxococcota_A; class Polyangia; order Polyangiales; family Polyangiaceae; genus JAFGBI01. Next base: position 5,201 of record CAYZQO010000048.1, read on the forward strand.
TCATCCCCGACACCGGGCTCGCGCCGGGCCTGGCGTGCATGCTGGCGGCGCTGGGCGTCGAGCGGCTGCAGGGGGCGCACCGCGTCGCGATCCGGGTCGGTGGATTGCCCGCGCGCCGGCGGCCACCCCTCGACTACAAGATCGTGTTCTCCGTGCGCGGCCTCACCAACGAGTACCTCGAACCCGCGGAGATCGTGCGTGACGGTGAGATCGTGACGATCCCCTCAATGGGCGACCGCGAGGCGCTATCCTTCCCTCCGCCGTTCGGGGAGCTCGAGGCGTTCACCACCTCCGGCGGAGCGTCGACCCTGCCGCGCACGCTGCGGTCGAGGGTCGCTCACCTCGACTACAAGACCCTCCGCTACCCAGGCCACGCCGCGATCTTCGCGGCGCTGCGCGATCTCGGGTTCTTGGGGGAGACGCCCGTCGACGACGTCGTCCCGCGGGTCTTCTCCGAGCGGCTCCTCGAACGCGCGCTCACCGATGACGGCGAGCCGGACGTGGTCCTCCTGCGCGTGGTGGTCGAGGGCGTCCGCGACGGCGCGCCGTGCACCGTCACCTTCGAGGCCATCGACCACCAAGATCCGGCGACCGGACACTCGGCCATGGCTCGTACCACCGCGTACTCGGCGGCGGCCGTCGCCTACATGCTGGCCGCCGGCGCGGTCACCCAGCGGGGTGTCGTGCCCGGTGAGCTCGCGCTCCCGCTCGAAGCCTACCTGGCGGCCGTGCGCGCCCGCGGCGTCGCTATCACGGAGCGCACGGAGCCCCCGTGAGCGCAGGGCGCCGGCGCCGTGGCACGCGACTCCGCGGCGGCGGGCCGCTTTCGGGCGCTGCCGCGGCGGCCGCGCCGTTCCTGATCGCAGCCTGCGCGACGGGAGCGGGACGAGCGCCCACGCTCGCCCCCGCGGCGGCTCCCGGCGCCGCCCCTGCCCCGGTCCTCGCACCCAGCGACGGCGACCCCGCCGCGGTGCCGGTGCCCCCGGTCGTCGCGGCGCCGGGCGAGCCGGACTCGGAGGCGGAGGTCGCCGGCGACCCCGAGCGCCTCCAGCCGCGCTGCCCCGACGAGATGGCGCTCGTGACGCGACCCATCGGCCCCTACTGCATCGATCGCTGGGAAGCGACCTTGGTGGTGCCGGACGGCGCCGGTGGCGAGCGCCCCTGGCCGCCGAACCACGGGGTCGGCCCCGTCGCGGAGCGCGCCCGGGCGAAGAGCGCCGCCGGCGTGATCCCGCAGGGCTTCATCAGCGGCGAGCAGGCCGCGGCCGCCTGTGCTCGGAGCGACAAGCGTCTCTGCGAGGTCGACGAATGGGTCCGGGCCTGTCGCGGTCCCGACCGCACGCTCTACCCGTACGGAGACGTCCGGCGCGCCGGCGCCTGCAACGATCGCTTTCGCGTGCTCGACAAGCACCCGGTCGTGCGCCTGTTTCACCGGGAGGCGCCGCCCGGCACCGATCCCCGGGAGATGTGGTCGCCGCGCTGGATGAGCGATCCGCGGCTGTTCGAGCTCGACTCCACCGTGACCTCGACCGGGGCTCGCGCAGAGTGCACCAACGCATACGGGGTCTTCGACATGGTGGGAAACCTGCACGAGTGGGTCGCCGATCCCGAGGGGACGTTCTTCGGCGGGTACTTCATGGACACGTTCCAGAACGGTGAGGGCTGCAGCTATCGCACCGGGTTTCACCCGACGTCCCACCACGACTATTCGACCGGCTTTCGTTGCTGCCGGGACGCCGAGTGGGAGGGGGAAGCGACCACGCCGCCCGACGCGTAACCCCCGACTTGCGCGACCGTCCGCTTCGCGCAAACGTGGGGATCGCCATGGACACCCGCGACCAGCCGGGCCTGCCGCCGACGCTCCTCGCCCCGAACTGGATCGGCGGGCGACCCGAGCTTCCCGCCGGCGCCACCATGGCACGGGACAACCCGGCCTGGCGCGACGACCTGGTGACGATCGCCCCGGAGAGCGACGCGGACACGGTGGCGCGAGCCTGCCAGGCCGCGCGAGAGGCCCAGCGTTCTTGGGCGCGGGTGCCGGCGCCCCAGCGTGCGCTCGTGCTCGGGCGCCTCGGGTGGCTGCTGAGGGATCAGAAGGCCGCGCTGGCGCGGTTCATCGCCCGCGAGGTCGGCAAGCCCGTCCGCGAGGCGCGCGCGAGCGTGCAGGAGGCGATCGACACCGCAGAATTCTTCCTGGGCGAGGGGCGTCGGCTCTACGGGCAGACAGTCCCGAGCGAGCTGCCGAGCAAGGAGGCCATGACCCACCGCCGACCGGTGGGCGTGGTGGGCGTCATCACGTCCGGCAACTTCCCGATCGCGGTCCCGTCCTGGAAGATCGTGCCGGCGGTCCTCTGCGGCAACGCCGTCGTCTGGAAACCCTCGGAGGACGCCCCGGGGACCGCCGCGCTGCTGGCGGAGCTCTTCGCCGCCGCTGGGCTGCCCGCGGGTGTGCTCAACGTTGTGCACGGGGGCGGGGCGGATGGCGCCGGGAGCGCGCTCGTCGCCCGGATCGCCGACGGTGGGATCGACAAGGTTTCCTTCACGGGGTCGACCGCGGTGGGCCGCCTCGTGGGTGAGGCCTGCGGGCGTGCGCTCACGGTCCCCTCGCTCGAGCTCGGGGGGAAGAACCCGCTCGTGATCCTCGCCGACGCCGATCTCGAGGTCGCCGTGGACGGGGCGCTCTGGGGCGCCTTCGCGACCGCCGGCCAGCGCTGCACGAGCGTCGGCAACCTGATCGTCGATCGCCGCGTCCTACCCCTGGTCCGCGAGCAGCTCGTCCGACGCGCGCGGGCCCTCGTCATCGGTGACCCGCGACGCGAGGACGTCGATCTCGGACCCCTGATGCACCCGCGCTTCCTCGGGGCCTTCCTCGAGCAGCGGGGCGTGGGGGTCGATGACGGTGCCGAGCTGCTGCTCGACGGCCGGCGCATCGGCGTGAGCGAGGCGACGCCGGGGTTCGTCGGCGACGCCGCGCGCGGGCTGTACGTGAGCCCACGCATCTTCGACCGGGTGGAGCCGAGAATGCGGATCGCGCAGGAGGAGTGCTTCGGCCCCACGGTGAACCTGATCGAGGTGGGGAGCCTCGACGAGGCCATCGCCGCCGCCACCGCCTCCCGGTACGCGCTCTCGGCGGCGATCTACACCCGTGACGCGCGGGCGATGCTCCGGTTCAGGGAGGAGGTGGATGCGGGGATGATCAGCGTCAACGGCTCCACCATCGGCGCCGAATCTCACCTGCCCTTCGGCGGCAATGGGTGGTCGGGCAACGGCACGCGCGAGAGCGGGATCTGGGTGCTCGACGCCTACACGCGCTGGCAGGCCGTCAACATCGACCACTCCGGGCGGCTGCAGCGCGCCCAGATCGACGTCGAGGATCCGCCCTTCGGTCCCGCGCCGGACCTGGCGCGCCTCGGCGGTTAGAGCGCGTCGAAGCGGGTCGAGAGGGCGCGCGCCGCCGCGGGCGTGGTGGCGTCGTCGAGCAGCAGCGGGAGCTCGACGCGCGGCGCGGGGATGGCCGCAAGGCGCGCCAGGTGCTCTGCCTGCAGGGTTTCTCGGGCGGCGCGGCGGGCGGCGATCGCGAGGCCGGCCGCGCCGTCGTCGAGGTCCGAGCGCGGCTCCACGATCCCCCGCGGGAGCAGCGGAGCGAGGGCGCGCCGCTCCGCTGCGGTGAACAGCGGCTCGAGGAGGCCGTTGACGACGACGGCGGCCACCGGAAGCGCGAGGTCTTCCGTGAGCGTGGTGGTCAGCTCGAGCGCCTCCGTGGTCGGGAGCTCCTCCGGGAGCGCGACCACGACCACACCGGAGTGGGCAGGGTCCGTCAGGTCGCGCCAGGCGCGCGCTGCGTCACGCTGGAGGATCCCTGGCGGCACGACGTCAACGATCACCTTGGGCACCCGGAGCATCTCAAGGCCGTGTCCCGTCGCCGGAGCGTCCTGGATCACGGTGTCGAAGCGCGGCCGGCCGTCGCCGTCCATTTCGGTCGAGTGGAACCAGACCTTGCCGAGCACGGCCCACTCGTGCAGGCCGGGCACCCCGGCTAGGAAATCGTGGACGAGCTGGCGATTGAACACAGCGTCGAAGACCGCTCGGCTCTTGAGGATCATGCCGCCGTACTCGCGCAGCGCGGCGTCCGCGCCGACCTGTACGCCCCAGATGCGCTCGGTGATCTGCCGCACCTCCGTCGAGAACGGGGGCACGCCAAAAAGCGTCGAGAGCCGCTCGGTCGCGCCGCTCGTCGCGACCAGGACGCGCCGGCCGCGGCGGGCGAGCGCGAGCGCGAGCGCCGCGGTCACGGTGCTCTTTCCCACCCCGCCCTTGCCGGTGACGAACAGGAAGCGCCGATCGAAGGGCGAGGTCATACGGGCTCGATTGGGCAAGGTCGCGCTCCCTGTGATATGGGCCAGGCAGCCGTCGGGCAAGCCCTCCCGGGGGGTGGCACGCCGGTCCGGGGGACGTCCCCCGATCCAGGAGACGCCGACATGACGCTTCGTCCCATCCGCTGCCCCGCTGATCTCGTTGCGGGCCCGAGCCGACTGTGCGTTGCCGGTGCGACGGCGGGGCTGGTCTGCCTCTCGCTTCTCGCCGCGCCCAGCGGCTGTCGTTGCGACCACGCCCCCGCGCCGGGCGCCAGCGCCAGCGCCAGCGCCAGCGCCAGCGCCAGCGCCGTCGGGACCCCTGCACCCCAGGCGTTGGCGAGCGCGCCGCCCTACTTGCGCCGCGCAGTGGAGCGGGTCGGGCCCGCCTTCGCGATCCTGCCCGGGGAGGGGATCGGCCCCATCCGTTTCGGCGCGACCCCGGCCACGGTGAAGCGCCACATGACCCGCGACTGCGACGTCGAGACGGCCGAGGTCTGTCGCTACTTCGCCGAAGCGGTCGAGTTTGCCTTCCGCGATGGCGTCGTCGCCGAGATCCGCATCCACCGCATCGATCGCCCGGCCGGAAAGGACGCCCGCGGGGTCGAGCGCGTGTACGGCAATTTCAGCGGCGCGGTCCCGGCCGAGCCGGCGGCAGGGCGCCCGGAGGTGACGACCTTCGGCATGCACGCCGAGGGAGCCCGGGTGGGCCTCGGCGACCCACTGCGCACCGAGGTGGTCGACGGACTGGGACCGTTCCACACGGTGGCCGTCCACCACTACGACGGCCTGATGGTGGAGTACGACCGGATCCCGGAGGCGAAGATGCCCGTGGTCAGCGGGTTCCGGGTCGTCCCGCGCGCAAAACAGCCCTGACGGCACCACGCGAGCGGCGGGTGGGTCCGCGGCGCCGACCAGGGCTCAGCCCTGGCGCACCCGGCGGCGCTCCTGGATCATGTGCTGGGTGATCGCGCGCTGAGCGGCGGCCGTCTCGACCAGGGTCCAGACGTCGTGCTCGGGCTTGCCGCCGGCGCGCTCGAGGAGGATGTCAGCGGCGCGCTCCGGCTCGATCGCGTCGAAATGGCGACCTGGTAGCTCGACGACCGCGGTCCGCGCGCGGAGCCCCTCGAGCGTCGTCAGCATCTGCTCCACCACCGCCCGGAAGACACGCTCGTCGAAGGCCGGCGCCGGACCGATCCCGAAGACGAGCACCTTGTCGAACGGCAGCCTCGGCTTGCCGGGCACAAGCATGACCTCGCCCACCGCGCCCGTGGCGAAGCCCTGCTCGATCAAGCGGGAGATCCGCCTCGCGAGCCGCCAGTCCACCAGCCCCACCACACCGTGCGGCGGCCGCTCGTCGGCGGCGAGACAGGCGGCGAGAACCTCCGTGCCCGCCAGGTCGAGGCGACGCAGGTGAGGCGGGACGAAGCGCAGGTCCACGTCACCGCGCTCCCGGGGCGGAGCCCGGCGGATCCCGGCGGTCGGCCGCGGCCCGCCGCTCGCGGTCGTCGTCCCATCGCCCGCAATCGTCGGCGACCCGGTCGAGGACCCCGTTGACGAAGGCGCCGCTCTCCGCCGTGCCGAAGCGCTTGGCGAGCTCGACCGCCTCGTCGAGGACGACGGCGCGCGGGATCTCGGGGCGGGCGAGGAGCTCGTACGCCCCGAGGCGCAGCAAATTCCGGTCCACTCGGGTCATGCGCTCGAGCCGCCAGTTGCTGCTGGCCGTGCTCACCAGCTGGTCGACCCGTTCGAGCGACCCTGCAACGCCGCGCACGAGCGCGTCGGCGTAGGCGCGATCCTCGGCGTCGCCGGGCATCTCCGCCCAGTAGTCCCGGATGACGGAGTCCGCGGGACCGCCGCTCGCCTCGAGGGCGTAGAGCATCTGCAGCGCGGCTTCGCGGGCGGTGGTCCGGGCACCCATCGGCGGCGCCTAGGGTGGAGCCAACCCGCCCCCGACGCAACCGGGATCGGCGGCGAGCCGCCGGGGATTCAGGGCTCCAGCAGACGTCGCAGCCGCCGCGTTCGATCCCGGCGCGCGACGAGCAGGGCGTCGAGCTCCGGATCCGGTTCGTTGATCCGATGACGGAGGAAGTCGAGCCGCGCCTCGCGGGCCACCTCGGGAGGGGCGGTGCGGATCACGTACTCCATCGCCTCGTGCAGGACCGGATCCGACAACGTCAGGGAGGCGAGGATCCGCCGCCACTCCGCCACGGCGTCCACGGTCCGACCGACCCGCATGAACGCTCGCGCGCGGTCGGGATCGGACACGGCGATCGGGTGCCGGATCCGATCCACGAGCTCCGGCGCGGCCTCGAGCTCGGCCAGCAGCCGCGCACCCCGTGGGTCCTCCGGAAAGCGCGCGACGAACGCAGCGTACCGAGACCACGCCGCGTCGAGATCGAGCCGGGTGACCTCGAGGCGCGTGAGCGCCACCCACGGCGCCGGATCATCGGGGCGAAGCGGGGGGATCCGTTCGATCAGCGAGCGGGCGCCGTCGTAATCTCCCTGCTCGCGGCGACAGGCCGCGGCCAGCTCGAGCAGGGCCACGCGGTGCGCGTGCGGCGCCGGCTCGGCCGCGAGCGCGGCGTCCACCATCGGTTGGGCCCGGTCGGCGAGGCCCGCGTCGATGAGAACGCCAGCCAGCGCCAGGGTCGGTACGGGGTCCACCGGCCGCGTCGCGCGCGCGGTCACGACCCAGAACCGCTCCGCATCCGACCAGGTGTTCACCCGCAACGCGGTCGCTAGCCCCAGCCCGAGCAGCACCGGCGCGGCGAACCAGCGGGCCCACGGTCGGCGCGTCACCAACCGCTCGAGGCCGGGGGCCACCACCGCGGCGAGAGCGGCGAGCGGCAGGTACAGCAGCCGGTCGGCGGCGACGACCTCCTGCGACAGGGGGACGAGGTGGAGCACCAGACCGAGCGCGACGACGAGCAGCGGCCAGCCGACGCGCGCTCGCTGGTCGAGGGGTCGCGCTCCCCGGCGAAGGCGCCACCCCGCGAGCAGGATCCCGCCCATTAGCAGCGCGCCGAGCGCGCGCATCGGCAGCAACGGCGCCGCGACGAGCCCGATCCGGGCGGCGGGACGGACCGGATCGACGATCATCCAGGCGTAGGTCCCGAGGGCCTCCAGGGCGACCCCCACGCGCCCCACCACCGACAGTGGGGTCCCCTGCGGCAGGATCGTCGCGCCCGCGACGACGCGCAGCGAGGCGTAGACCACGAGGACGATGACGAACGGCGCCGCCGTCCTCAAGAGCGGGACTGCCCCGCGGGCCGCGCGCCGCCGCCCCACGCATGCGGCGGCGACCAGCCCCGCGACCGCCACCTCCTTGGCGAGTAGACCCATCAGCAGGGCGCCCGCGGCGGCGAGCCGCCGGGCGAGCCGCTCGGATCGGATCAGGATCAGGGCGGTCAGGACCGCCGCGGTCGCCAGCAGGTCGGCGCGACCGCCGGGCCAGGCGACCGCCTCGGCGAGGCGGGGGAGGAGCGCCCAGCCCAGGGAGAGGAACAGCGCGACACCCGCCGGACCGACGCGACGACGCAGCCAGACGAAGAGCAGTGCGGTGTTCAACAGGTGGAACGCCAGGTTGACGGGGCGCCCGTCGCGCAGGGCGTCGGCTCCCGCCGGGTCGAGTCTGCCGCTCAGGGCGGTGAGTGGTCGGAAGGCGCCGCCCCCTAGGACCGCGGGATCGGCGCCCGGGAGCGCGGGCGTCGGCTCGGGGCAAGCCCGGTCGGCGGCCTCCGACCGCGTGATCCCGACCGGGGGCTCGCCTCCGTTCGGCGAGGCGACGCGCGAGAGGACCGGGGAATACACCAGCACGACGGCGACGAGGGCGACGCCGAGCAGGAGCCAAGGGCGGGCGACGCGCCACAAACCGCCCTCGCGATCCGGTCGGACCGGCATCCGTTCCCCGTTACCACGCCGGGCGGGCGAGCCGAAGGCCGACCGGACCAGCGCCGGCACCGGGAGCGTCGCTACAGACCGGCCGCGCTCAGCGCGCGCCCGAGCGTGACCATCTCGACCGCGGCCACGGCCGAGTCGAACCCCTTGTTGCCGGACTTGGTGCCCGCCCGATCGACCGCTTGCTCGAGGGTGTCCGTCGTCAGGACGCCGAACGTCACCGGCACGCCCGACTGCAGGGCGACCTGGGCAACGCCCTTGGCGACCTCGGAAGCGACGTAGTCGAAATGGGGCGTCCCGCCCCGGATGACGGCCGCGAGCGCGACGATGGCGTCGAAGCTCCGACTGGCAGCGAGACGCGCGCAGACCCCGGGCACCTCCCACGAGCCCGGCACGCGGATCACCGTGACGCGGTCCAGGTCGGCGCCGTGCCGCGCCAGCGCGTCCAGCGCGCCGTCGATGAGACGCTCGACGATGAACTGATTGAAACGGGTCGCGACGAGCGCGAAACGTGCGTCGGGGGGCGCCACGAGCGTCCCCTCGACGATCCGGGCGGTCCGCTGGATCTCGTTGGCCATCGCCCGGCGACGTTACACCCGCCCCTGGACCCGTGCCAGTCCCCGCGCAGGACCGCCTCAGCGCGGCTCGTCGAGCGCGACCCGCTCCACGACCTCGAGCCCGTGCCCCACCAAGCCCACCAGACGAGTCGGGTTGTTGGTGAGCACCCGCAAGCGGCGTACCCCGAGATCGCGCAGCACCTGCGCCCCGAGCCCGTACTCGCGGAGCGGCCCGAAGGAGCGCCCTGGGTCGGCCGCGAACGGCGAGCTCTTCTCCTCGTCGAGGGGCGGGTTGAGCGCGGCGACCTCCGCGCGAAAATCGCGGCTCGGCGGCAGATAGACGACGACGCCGACGCCCTCCTGCTCGATCGCGTCGATCGCGGCGGTGAGGCTCGTGCGCCCGGTCACGGGGACGCCGAAGGCGTCCGCGAGGGTAGCCCCGTGGTGCACGCGACAGAGGACCGCGCCAACCTGGGTGGGTCGGCCCTTCACGAGCGCGAGCAGCTGCTGGTGCTCGACCATCTCCTCGTAGACCAAAACGTGCCAGCGGGTCTGGGTGCGCGCGAGGACGATCTCCGCCTCCGAGATCCGACGAACGACGACCTCGGTCTGGAGGCGGTAGGCGATGAGGTCAGCGATGGTGAGGATGCGGATGCCGTGTTCCGCAGCGAACACCTCGAGATCCGGCATCCGCGCCATCGTCCCGTCGTCGTTCATGATCTCGCAGATGACGCCGGCGGGCGTGAGCCCCGCCAGCCGCGCCAGATCGACGGATCCCTCGGTCTGCCCGGCGCGGACGAGCACGCCGCCGGATCGGGCGCGGAGCGGGAAGACGTGCCCCGGGCTCACGATGTCGTCGGGGCGGGCGTCGGGGGCGATGGCCACCCGGACGGTGCGCGCGCGATCCGCCGCGCTGATCCCGGTGGTGACACCGTCCCGCGCCTCGATGCTGACGGTGAAGGCGGTGCCGAGCGTGGGGCCCCGGCGCCCCGGCTGCTGCATCATCGGCAGCTCGAGGCGGTCGACCTGCGCTCCGGTGAGCGTCAGGCAGATCAACCCACGCCCGTGCTTGGCCATGAAGTTGATCGCCTCGGGGGTGACGTGCTCCGCCGCGAGCGTGAGATCGCCCTCGTTCTCGCGCTCCTCGTCGTCGACGAGGATGACCATTCGACCGGCACGGATGTCGTCGATGGCAGCCTGTACCCGCGTGAGCATCGTGGTCCCTTTCGATCGGAGTCCAAGGTCGAGCGCCGTCTTGGGGGGACGTGGCTGCCGACGGGGTGACTCTCTACATCAAACCCGCGCGGCGCAGGGCCTCGATCAGGCTCTCGTCCCCGGCGGGCTCGCCGCCCCAGCCGGTAGCCAGCGGTCCGTCCCCAGCGCGCGCGACGCCGGGGGCGCGGAGGGCGGCAACGACATAGCGCGCCAGGAGGTCCACCTCCAGATTGAGGGCTCGTCCCGGATCGAGAGCGGCGAGGGTGGTCGCGCCGAGGGTGTGGGGGATGAGCATGACGTCGAATTCTCCAGCACGAGCGGCGTTGACGGTCAGCGAGACGCCGTCGAGGGCCACCGAGCCCTTCGGGGCCAGGTACGCAGCCAGCTCATGAGGGAGCTCGAAGACGGCCTGCCTGGCTTCTCCGACCGGCGTGACCCGTAGCGCGCGAACCACCGCGTCGACGTGGCCGCTCACCAGGTGACCGCCGACGCGGTCGCCCAGCCGAAGCGCCTGCTCGAGGTTGACGGCCGCCCCAGTCGCGACCAGGCCGAGGTTGGTGCGCCCGGCGGTCTCGAGCGAGACGTCGGCGGTGAAGCCGCCGGGATCGTGGTCCGCTACCGTCAGGCAGACCCCGTTGACCGCGACCGACTCGCCGACAGTGAGCGCCTCGAACCGGGCAGCGATCCGCAACCGCAGTCCCGGACCGCGCCGCTCCTGCCGCTCGAGCCGCCCCGTGGCCTGCACCAAGCCGGTGAACACGCGAGAGGCATAGCATTCGGCCCAGCGACCCGTCGACCGGCGACCGCCCACGCGGTAGACAGCGGGCCGGACAGGCTCCGGCCAGAGGCACGCGGGCCCGCTCACCGAGAGGCGATGACCGCGACGTTCACCGACGGGACCCTCCACGTCTTCACCTACAAGGACGGCCCGCTGGCGCGGTTCGCCCACGATCTGCGGCTAACGCTGCAGCGCTTCTCCGTGGAAGTGCAGGGGCGAGACGTCCACGCCACCTTCGATCCAAGGTCGCTGGTAGTGGACGGGGTGGTCAAGGGCACGCGCATCGACCCGCGGACCCTGAGCGAGAAGGACGTCCGCGAGATCCTCGAGAACCTCGAGCGGCACGTCCTGCGGTGGCGGCAGCATCCCGAAATCGCCTTCACCGGTCGGGTCACCACGAGCCACGACGGCGTGACGACGGTGAAGGGGACGCTCCGCCTCGTGGGGCGCGAGGGGCCGCTCGACGTGAGCCTGAAGCGACAGGGTGATCGCGTCGTCGGTGAGGCGTCGCTGTTGCAGACGCGATGGGGGATCCAGCCTTTTTCCGCCATGCTGGGGGCAATCCGGATCAAGAACCTCGTGCTGGTCCGCTTCGACCTGCCGGCGCCCGCAGAAGACGCTGAACATCCCGGCACCTGAGCCGCGAAGTCGCCTACTTGTCGGCGGGGCCGCGGCACGGCAACCTCGGGGGGTGCGCGCCGTATCGTGGGTGATGGCAGCGGGGCTCCTCGGGCTCAGTGCCTGCGGACCGAGTATGCAATCGATCTACGAAGGCAACGTCCGCTTCGAGCACTGCTATCGGCTCGACCTCGACCGCGAGATTGCGCCTTCCCACCGCGAAGCGTGCTGGCAAGAGTGGTTCGCCGCCTACACTTACGGGCAAACGCGGGACAAAATCGAGTACGCTCGGCGGCGCCTTCGCTACCTCGCGGCCGGTGAAACCAGCCCGCCCGGCCTCGATCTATCGCGCACGGACTCCCTTGTGCCCGCCGGGAGCGAGCTGACGCCGACGCCGTTGAGCGTCAGCGCGCCGCCCCCGACCCTGGCGGAGCCCGTGCCGTCGGACGCCCCGGCCAGCCCGACGGAGGCCGCGTCCTCCGAGGTCCGACCTCAGCTCCCCGGCGGACGATGTGTGGACGGGTGCGCTACCGCCTTCGCAACCTGCACAGAACCCTGTCGCGGCGCCGCCGCCGAGGCGCCGAGCCGATGCGTGGGGTGCGAGGGGGACTACGGACGTTGCGTGCGCCGTTGCTTCGAGTGATGCTGCCTCGATTAGTTGACGCGCCGTGCCAACGGGAGCTAACGACGGGGAGGAAGCGATGACCGTGCTCCGATCCGCGCTCGAGTCCGGGGCCACGGCGCTCGCGACGCCGATGCCGCGCGTGCTCCGCCCGCAACGGGCCATGCCTGCCGACGCCGTTCGCCCGACGCGAGCGGAGGTGCATCTCGGCCATTTGCGTCACAATTTCCAGGTTTTGCGCCGCGCCGCGCAGCGCGCCGAGGTCTGGTGCGTGCTCAAGGCGGACGCCTACGGGCACGGCTCGAAGGCGGTGGCCCGGTCGCTCGAGCGCGCGGGAGCGACGGGCGTCTGCGTGGCCCTGCTCGAGGAGGGGATCGAGCTGCGCGACGCCGGTATCCGCATCCCCATCCTGGTGATGGGGGGCTACTACGGCGGGGCGACCGGCGAGCTGCTGCGCCACGAGCTCACCCCCGTGGTCCACGACGTGGCCACGGTCGAGGCCATCGCCGACGAGGTCCGCTACCAGGCGTCGGAACCCGTCCGCGTCCACGTGAAGATCGACACGGCGATGAGCCGGCTCGGCGCGAGACCGGAGCACGTCGGCACCGTCGGCGAGGCCATCCTGCGCCGGCCGGAGCTCGCTCTCGAGGGCGTGATGACGCACTTCGCGTGCGCCGACGGGGGTGATCTCGAATCTGTCGATCAGCAGCTCGCGTTGCTGGAGCAGGCGACGGCCACGCTCACGCGGCTCGGCCTGCCGCCGCGCGTGCGCCACGCGGCCAACAGCGCGGCGTTGCTCCGGAGCGACCGGGCGTTGCTCGAACGCGTGCGGCCGGGGATCGCGCTCTACGGGGTGGAGCCCTACCCGGGGCTGTGCGCCCAGCTACGACCGGTGATGCGCGTCCGCACCGAGGTGGTGTCGCTGCGCGAAATCCCACCCGGACAGCCCGTGGGCTACGGGGGAACGTGGCGCGCCGGTCGCACCACGCGGATCGCCACCGTGCCGATGGGTTACGCGGACGGCCTCAGCCGGGGGCTGTCCAATCGCGGGCAGGTGTTGGTGCGGGGTCGGCGAGTCCCCATCGTGGGGCTGGTCAGCATGGATCTGACGATGATCGACGTCACCGACGTCCCGGGCGTCGCCCTGCGGGACGAGTGCGTCGTGCTCGGGCACCAGAAGGGGCCGCTCGGCGAGGACACGATCAGCACCGTCGAGGTGGCCGCCCACCTCGGGTCCATCCCGTGGGAGGTGCTCACCTCCGTGTCGCGACGGGTACCGCGGTTCTACCGCGAGCCCTGATCAGTCCTCGAGCAGCAGCCGGCGCGCGTCGAGAGCGCCCGTGACGGGGGCGAGCCGAGCGTCAAGGCGGATCTCATCGAGCAGGCGGGTCATGCTCGCCCGATACGCGTCGCGGCCGAGCTCCCCGCGCAGGAGCTCTACGCGCAGGAAGACGGCGGCGGTCTGGACCACGTCGCAGAGGCAGTACGCCTGGACCTCGGCGACCCGTCCGGCGTGCATCAGCGGACCGACATCCTTGCCCGCGACCCCAACCTTGCCCGGCATCCCGCAAAGCTTGGCGATCACGTCCAGCCGGGCCGGCTTGGCGGCGCCGAAGTCGGCCAGGAAATCCATGAGATCGAGGTGACCATCGGGGGAGAAGCGGTACCGCACCTCCCTCGACTGGTAATACTGGGGCAGGGGGATCCCGTAGCGCAGGCAGCGGGTCGCGATCACCGGCAAGTCGAAGCCACGGCCGTTGAAGGTGACGACGCAGGGCCTCCGCTCGTTGAGCACAGCGGCGAAATCCTCGAGGATCCCGCGCTCGTCCTTGCCTTCCCCCAGCACGGCGATGCGCTTGACCTCGCGGGCAGCGTCAAACCAGAGCGCGCCCAGCACGACGACCTGGTGGTGGGGCGGCGCGGGCAGGCGCTCCGCCTCGCTCACTTCTGCGATTGGGAGCTCGGGATCGAGCACCGTCTCGATGTCGATCACGAGGAATGGCCGTGCGGTCACTGGCTTCGGCGGGAGCTTCGGCCGGTCGCCGCGGACGGTCAACTCCCGCGAGCGCCCCGAAATTCCCAGGTATTTTCGCTCGCTTGACAGCCCCCGGAGGCCGTGGTCCGGTTTCGGGTCCGTGGTGGCCGGCCGAGCGCCGTGCCCCGGTCCGCGGCGCGGGCCTGGCCGACGCCGGGCCCGTCGCAGGGACAGGCGGGTGGACCCCGACGGCAGGACTCAGATGGCCCGTAACGTTCTCGTTATCAATTGCGACATCCGTGAGACGCGTGTTGCGCTCATCGAGGATGGCGTCATCGCGGAGCTCCAGATCGAGCGCGCCTCCGCGATGGGCACGGTCGGCAACATCGTCCTCGGTCGGGTGTCGCGGGTGCTGCCCGGCATGCAGGCCGCGTTCATCGACGTGGGCATGGATCGCGCGGCGTTCCTGCACGTCGAGGATCTCATCCGACCGCACGACTTCGAGGCGTACCTCACCGGCGGAGCCCGGGAAGACCACGAGGCGACGGCGCGCGGGGTCGGGGGGCGACGGCCGTTCGGCGGGCGCACGACGACCGCGGACGACGACGTTACGGCGGTCGACGTGGACGACGACGACGCGCCGCTGCTCGGAGCCGACGACGCGGACGACGACGACGCGCCGCTGCTCGGAGCCGACGACACGGACGAGAACGGCGCGACCGGCGACGCTGCAGTCGGCAACGCCGCGGCCGGCGACGAAGTCACCAACAGCGGCGCGGAGGCGGCGGAGGCCACGCCCGTCCACCGGGAGGCGGCTCGGGTGCCGAGGCGCCGGATCGTGGGACCCCGGAGCGAGGCCCCGCGAACCGAGCCCTCCCCTCCCGCGGATTCGCCCGAGCCCACCAGCGCGGTGCCGACGACAGCCGGGGCGGACCCAGTCCTCGCGCTGAGCGACGGACGGGAGGGTGATGTCACCGCGAGCGAGGCTTTGTCCAACGACGATCCCGCGGCGGGAGCGGACGACGAGTTCGATGAGGACGACGCGTCGGCAGCCGATGAGATCTCCCCGGACGAGGACGACGACGAGGCCCTGGACGACGAGGCCCTGGACGACGAAACCCCGGACGACGAGGCCTTAGACGACGAGGGCGCCGACGTTTCCGGGCCGACCGTTCCCTCGGGTCCAGGGGACGACGACGAGGTCGCGACGGGCACGGCCAAGGCCGCGCGGGGCGCCCCCGCTGCGACGCCCGCGCGGGACGCTGACGATCGGTCGAACCGCGGGCGACGGCGCCGGCGGCGCGGGCGAAAGGGCGCGGCGCCCGAGCCGGCGGCGCGGCCGCGCGAACCCGCGGGCAAGCCAGATCGACGGCATGCCCACGTGGCGCCGAGCCGGGTTTCTCGCTCGGTCCCCATCACCGACGTCGTCAAGGAGGGCGATGAGGTGGTGGTGCAGATCTCGAAGGAGCCGATCGGCACCAAGGGCGCGCGGGTGACGAGCCACGTCTCGCTGCCCGGCCGCTACGTCGTCTACCTCCCGACACTCGACCATGTCGGCATCTCCAAGCGCATCGGCTCCGCGCGCGAACGCGGTCGGCTGCGCGAGGTAATGGAAGCGCTCAAGCCCGAGAAGGGGGGGCTCATCGTCCGCACCGTGGCCGAGGGGCTCACCAAGAAGGGCCTGAAGGCGGACGTCGGCTACCTGATCAAGCTCTGGGCGGACGTGTCCCGACGCCGGGAGGGGGCGCGCGCGCCGACCGTCCTCTACACGGAGCTCGATCTGGTGCTGAAGACGGCTCGAGATCTCTTCACCGAGGAGATCGAGAAGATCGTCATCGATGACCGGGATCAGTACGGGCGCCTGGTGCGCTTCGTCGAGATGTTCATGCCCGAGCGCGTCAAGGACGTCGAGCTCTACACGGGTTCGGAGCCGGTCTTCGACGCCTACGGCATCGAGGACGAGATCGGCCGCGCCCTCAGCCGCAAGGTGCCGCTCCCGAGCGGTGGCTACCTGATCCTCGATCAGGCCGAGGCCCTGACCGCGATCGACGTGAACACGGGGCGCTACGTCGGCAAGGGGAGCAAAGACCTCGAGGAGACGGCGCTGAAGACCAACCTGGAGGCGGTCGAGGAGATCGCCTACCAGCTGCGGTTCCGCAACATTGGCGGGCTGGTCATCCTCGACTTGATCGACATGGACTCGCCCGGCAACCGCGAACGGGTGTGGCGGGAGCTCGAGCGCATGCTCGCCAAGGACAAGGCCAAGACCACCCTGAACCGCATCAGCGAGCTCGGGCTCATCGAGATGACCCGCAAGCGGACGCGCGAGAGCCTCAGCCGCACGATGCACGAGCCTTGCTTCTACTGCGACGGCACCGGGCAGATCGCGTCACGGACGACGATCGGCTACGAGATCCTCCGCCAGATCCGCCGCGAGCGAAGCTCGCTGAAGGGGTACTCGGTGGTGGTCAACGCCCACCCGGCCATCGTGGATCTGATGCAGGGCGAGGAGCGCGCCGCCGTCGAGGAGGCCGAGCGCAGATACCTGCGCCGCATCGAGTTCAACGCCTGCCGCGAGTATCACATCGAGCAGTTCGACCTCACGGGGAAGTAGCCATGGCGAACGGGCGCCGCGACGAGCGGGTGACGATCAACAAGGAGTTCGACTCCTTCGATCAGTTCATCCAAGAATACGTCACCAACATTTCGGCCACGGGGGTGTTCATCAAGAGCAAGACCCCGCTCCCCGTGGGCACCGAGGTCAACCTCCGCTTCACCGTCATCATGGACGACATCGAGACCATCACCGGCCTTGGCCGCGTCGTGCGCGTCTCGGAGGATCCGGCCGGGATGGGCGTGGTGTTCGAGGAGCTCAACTCGTACTCGCAGCAGCTCATCGGCAAGCTCCTCACCGCGAGGCCACCGTTCCCGAAGGCGCCCGGCGACAGCTCGTCGAGTGGGTAGCCGCGCGGCGGAGGGGTTCGGTCCGGCGCGACCCCGCGTCCGGCCAGCGGCCCACGCGGCCCGTTGGCCGCTCAGCGTCACCCGCTTCAGCTGGCTTGCGCGTTGCCCCCGGCTCAAACAGAATGCGGGCCCCTCACCATGTATATCCAGCTCAAGGGCAAGCCCCGCAAGACCAACCGCAAGCGCTCCGCCCGCTACAAGGCGAAGCTTCGCGCCAAGAACCGTGGGCGGCGCCTCAGCCTGCAGCACTGATCCGCCCCGGGACCAACACACGGTCTGCCCGCTGTGTCGGCGCCCTGAGGACCGCCCTCGTTGCGCCAACGGTTGCCAGGGCGCGAGGGGGACGGTGTTTGGGGTGCCTTCGGCGTGATTTGCTGCCCGCTCGTGGCTTGAGGCCACGGGTCTGGCGCGGCGCACGGTCCAAGTACCGTTCCGGCGACGATGCCGGCGGCACCGCCTCAGGACGCGTCGTCGTCCACGTGGACCTCGAGCGCACGACGGGCGGTTTCGAATCCGAAGCCCGCACGGGCGAGCGCCGCGAGGTCACGCCTGGCCAGCGCTGCGCGCTCCGCCGCAGGGCGATATTTACCGAGGCGCTTGCGGCGGACGAAGGCGCGCGCTGCGACCAGGTCGGGAGACTCCTCGTCCCCGTCGGCGGCCTGGATCGCAGCGGCGATGTCGGCCTCGGCCACTCCTCGCGCGCGGAGCTTCTGGACGATGGCGACGGACGAGGCGCCGCGACCGCGCTGGCCACGTGCCAGGGTTTCCGCGAAACGCCGGTCGTCGATCACCCCCGTGGCGACGAGACGGGAAACCAGCGCCTCCGCCTCACGGTCGAACTTCGCGGTCGCCTCCTCGTCGAGGCGAGCGTGACGGACGGTCCGGTGGAGCAGGCCGCTGAGCTGTGCCGCCGACGCGTCGAAGCGGTCAAGGTGACGAAGGGCTTTTTCGCGGAGCCCCTCCGCGGAGACGGCGGCCGGGCCGGCCCGAAGCGACCCGGAGCCCTTCGGCGCACGCCGCTCCGTCACCCGCCGCGCTTGAGCTCCGTGAGGACGAGCTTAGAGACGGCCTTGAGCGTCTCAAACACGCCCGGGCCCGTTCGTGCGACCGCCTCGAACTCGGGCACGTTCATCGGATTGACGAGATCGTGCAGCTCCTTCACGTCCACGACGTTGGGTAGATCCCGCTTGTTGTACTGGATGACGTAGGGGATCTTCTCGAGAGAGTAGCCCTGCTCCGCCAGGTTCGTGCGCAGGTTGTCGACGCTCTCCTGGTTGGCCTCGAGCCGCTCGATCTGGGAGTCGGCCACGAAGATCACGCCATCGACGCCCTTGAGGATGAGCTTGCGGCTGGCGTCGTAGAAGACCTGCCCCGGCACCGTGTAAAGGTGAAAACGGGTCTTGAAGCCGCGGATCTCGCCGAGAGACAGGGGAAGAAAATCGAAGAACAGCGTTCGCTCCGTCTCGGTAGCGAGCGAGATCATCTTCCCTTTGGCGTCCGGGTTCGTGCGCTCGTAGATGTACTGAAGGTTGGTGGTCTTTCCGCAAAGACCCGGCCCATAGTAGACAATCTTGCAGTTGATCTCCCGGGCCATGTAGTTGATGAAGCTCATCGCCCGGCGCCTTCAGTCGTTGAAGAGATTGTCGATGTCCTCGTCGGTGATCTCGGCAAAAGGTGAGTCTCCACCTGGCTCGGCGACCTTTGCGAGCAGCGACTCGAACACCCGGTTGAGCTCGTCGCTGGCCTTCCGCACCCGCAGTCGGACCAGGCCGAGGCTCGACTTGGAGTCAAAGATCACGACCAGGATGACCCGGTTGCCGACCAGCTGAATGTGGATGTTCGCGTTCTCGCCTTCGTGGAACTGGGTCGCGAACTCGTTCTCGCGAAGCAGCTTCGCTATCCCGCCCGTGGCAGCGATGTTCCCCGCCGTCAACGACGCGAGCGAGGTCGTGTCGATGTTCTCCACCTCACCGCTGGCGGCGATGAGCTGACCGTTCTTGTCGACGATGAAGACGACCTTGGCGTTCGCTTCCCGAACCAGGCGATCGACGACCACCTGGATCTGGTTGAACTCCTCCTCGTACATCACCATCTGCGGGTTAACCATGCGCGCCTCCGCGAAGCTGGCTCAAGCGGTTCACAGGCCCGAGCAACGTGCCTCGGTCGCTCCCAAGACCAGGGGTCCCGCGCCGACCGGAAGCGCTGAACCCGTCCGCATCGTGGTTGGCGGCGCCGAGGCACCCCCCACCTCGACGGGCGAGGGCGGCTCCGCGCGCGACCATGGTCGGCACGCAGAAGCGAGGCTCGGCCGCCCAGGCCACCATCCCCGGGGTAACGGCGAGACGCCAACCGAGGCCGTCGCCACCCGGACCAGGCGCGGGCAGCGTGGCCCGCGGCGCGCCACCGACGCACGCAGCAGGGATCTTCATTAGGAAATTCGCCGAAACCAGAACCATTCGAGCGAGTCAATCTTCTATCCGAGCCACCCGACGCCAGCAAGCGTGGGCCGCTCCCGGGCCTCACTTTGTTCTCTGACCCGGCCTACCGGCTGGCACCCCTCGCCGCTGCGGTGCGGGCCGCGGGGGCGTTTCGAACGCGAGAGCACACTGAACGTCCGGGGTGATGCAACGACCGGTCACGCCACCTTCAGGACCACGCTCGGCGTACGGCGGAGGGCGTCCGGCGCGGTGACCCGAACCGGGGCGTCTCTCGTCGGGGGCGAGCGACCAGCGCGCGCGGGCCGTGGTAATGATGGTGCGCATGGTCGACGCCAGCCGCTGGGTCCGGCGCCGGGAGCGCGCTAGTAAGCTGACCGTCCGCTGCGCGGCTGCCGTGGCGTTCACGATGGTCACGGGTGCGCTGGTGTCGGCGCAAGCCGAGCCCGGATCCGTCCACCCGGATCTCGTCGAGGCGACGGCCGCGCTCGATCGGGCGCGGGCTGGCGAGCGGTACGCGGCGCTGCGTGGGGTCTGGGCAACCTGGGACCGCGCCGACCCACTCGCCGTCGAGGACCTGCTGCGCGCTGCCAGCGCCGACGCCCGCTTCGACGCGCCCGAGCGCGCCTATGCCGCAACGCTGAGCGCCTACGCCCGTCTCCGCCGCGGCGACGTCGCCGCCGCGCGCCGGGAGATCGCCGCGCTCGGCTTCGTAAACGACTGGCTCGTCGTCGGTCCGTTCGACAACGACGGCAAGGCGGGCTTCGCCGTCGATCACGGGCCCGAGGCCGAGCTGGGGACGGCCATCGTCCCGGGGCGAGCGTACACGGGCAAGGAGCGGCCCGTCCGTTGGCGTGCCGCCCCGTCGGATGCGTTTCCGTTCGGCTGGCTCGACCTGGGGGCGCTGGTGCGGCCGACACCGCACGTGTGTGTATTCGCCAAGACCTTCGTCCTCGGCAGCGGCAGCCGATCGAGGCCCATCAGCGCGTGGGTGGGCGCCGCGGGCGCGGCCAAGGTCTTCTTCAACGGCCAGCTCGTCCTCGAGGACTCCGCCTACCGCGCGCACGACACCGACCGCTTCGCCGTCGAGCTCGAGCTGTTTCCGGGCCCCAACGACCTGACGGTCAAGGCCTGCGGCGCCGAGGAGGCGCCGATCGTCTCCGTGCGCCTGGCGGATCGCCGCGGGTCCCCGGACCCCACGCTCCGCTTCAGCGCTGACCTCGGCTCCAGCCCAGCCGCGGCGGAGCGGGCGACCCGCGTCGGGGCGCGGCCGTACCGTGCACCACCGGGTGCCGTCGCGGGACCGCTGGCAACCTTGCGGGCGCGAGCGGAGCGCGCGCACGCGAGCGCCACCGATCTAGAGGCCTTCGCTCGATACCTGGTGGCCACCGGCTCGGACGACCCGACCGAGCACGTCGCGCGCGACACCGCCCAGCGCGCGGCGGAGATGGACCCGACGGTGGAGCGTCTGCTGCTCGCGGGCGAACTCGCCGAGGACCGGAATCAGCGCGCCGCTTGGCTGGCCAAGGCGGTGACCGCGGCCGGGTCGCGCCCACGGGTCGACGTCCTGCTCGCGCAAGGCGAGCACGCGCGCGGGGGTATCAACTGGCGGCAGGCGGTCCCGTTCTTCGATCAGGTCCTGGTGCTCGACCCGGACAACGTGAAGGCGATCGGCGGCCGCGTCGCGCTCTACGCGGAGGCGGGCCTGGAGCGGACGGCCCTCGACACCCTCGAGCGCGCCCTGGCGCGGAACCCAACCGCAGTGAACCTCGTCAACCTGCATGCCTCCGCGCTGCATGCGCTGGGGCGCACGCGCGAGGCGAACGAGGCGGAGGCTCGTTACGCGCACCTGCGCTTCGACGACCGCGGGCACCTGGCGAGCCTGGTGACCCGCGCGCTCGCCCGGCGGGAGGACGCGGTCGCGGAACGTTGGCTCGGCCGCCTGCTCTCGATCGCCCCGGACAGCCAGTGGGCCCTCGGGTTCGCGGCACGCAGCCGCCGGGCCCTGGGGCAGGCGAACGCCGCGATCACGACCTACGAGCGGGCGCTCGAACTGTGCCCGGACGACGTCGAAACCCTGCGGGCCCTGGCCGACCTGCAGGGCGAGCTCGGGCACCGTGAGGCGCAGCTCGCAGCGCTACGGCGCATCCTCGAGCTCAGTCCCCAGGACCGGGCGGTCCGCGAGTACGTCGAGCACCTCGAGCCGGCCCGCGCCCGCTCCGATGAGCGTTACGCTTGGAAGCCAAAGCGCTTCCTCGATCTGCGCAGCGCCCCGGCGGCGGGCCAGAATCAGCGCACGTTGCGCGACTTGACGGTCACCACCGTCCACGCCAACGGCAAGGGCAGCCGCTTTCGCCAGATCGTGTACCAGCCGCTGACGGACGCCGCCGCCGCCGCCGGACGCCAGTACTCGTTCCAGTACCAGGCCGACCGCGAGATCGTGCAGCTGCGCGGGGCGCACGTGTACCGCGCGGACGGGCGCGTCGACTCGGCGATCGAGTCCGGAGAGGGGGCGGCAAACCTGCCCGAGCTCTCGATGTACACTTCGGCCCGGAACTTCTACGTCCAGCTGCCGCGCCTCGAGCCCGGCGACGTGGTCGAGCTCAAGTACCGCGTGGATGACGTCGCGCCGCGCAATGAGCTCGGGGACTACTTCGGCGAGGTCGTGTACCTCCAGTCGAACGAGCCGACGGCGAACGCCGAGTACGTGGTGGTCACGCCAACCGCGCGTCCCCTCCACTTCGACACCAACCTCCCCGAGCTGAAGCACACGGTGCGGCGAGCGGGCGAGGCCGTGACCCACCGGTTCTCCGCACCCGAGGTGCCACCCATCGCGCAGGAGCCGGCGATGCCGCCGCTGCCCGAGATCGTGGGTCACGTCCACGTCTCCACCTACAACGACTTCCAGGAGATGGGCGCCTGGTACTGGGGGCTCAGCCGCGATCAGCTGGAGCTCGACGAGGAGACGCGGAAGCTCGCCCGTACGCTCGGGGCCGGCGCCCGGAGCGAGCGCGAGAAGGTGGCGCGAGTCTACGACTGGGTGGTGAAGAACACCCGCTACGTCGGGATCGAATTCGGCATTTACGGCTACAAGCCCCGACCGGCCGTGCTCACCGTGGCCCGCGGGTGGGGCGACTGTAAGGACAAGGCCACGGTGATCGTCGCCCTCTTGCGCGAGCTCGGCATCGACGCGACGGTGGTGGTGGTGCGCACCCAGCTCCGCGGGGACTTCTCCTCGAAGGTCGCCAGCCTGGCGCCGTTCGATCACGCCGTCGCCTACGTGCCGTCGCTGGACCTCTACCTCGACGGGACCGCCGAGTACGCCGGTGTCGACGAGCTGCCGGTCATGGATTACGAGGCGCTGGGCCTGCTCGTCAACGAGGGGAAGTCCCGGTTGGTTCGCTTGCCCGCCAACGATCCGGCGCGAAACGCGATCGCGCGACGGGTCCGGGCCCGCCTCGCCGCCGACGGCTCTGCGGAGCTCGAGCTTCGGTACGATGTGCGCGGCAGCACGGCGCCGGGGTGGCGCCAGAGCTTCCACGCCAAGTCCACCTTGCGGGAGCGCGTGTTGTCGGAGCTCGTCGGACCGAGGTATCCCGGCTTCACGCTCACCGATGGCCCCACCGGCGTGACCACCGGCGATCTCGAGGACTTCATGGCACCGGTGTGGCTGGAGACGCGGGGCACCGCCCCGGCCTTCGCGCGGCGCGAGGGCGCGACGCTGAGCGTCGCCGTGACGCCAAGCAGCCGGCTCACCCCAACCTACGCGGCCCTGCCGCAGCGCACCCAGGACGTTCGACTCCTGGCGATGCCCGGCATCGAGGAAACCTTCGTGGTGACCCTCCCAGCGGGGACGAAGGTGCTCAGCGCCCCCCCGAGCGCGAGCGGCAGCGGCCCGTTCGGCAGTTACTCGGTGTCGGTCGAGCAGCGCGGCAGCGAGGTGACCGTCAAGAGCGTCCTGCGGGTCCAGGCGACCCGGATCACCCCCGCCCAGTACCCCGCCTGGCGCCGCTTCTGCGACGAGGTGGACCGGGCGTTCTCACCGCGCCTGACGGTCGGGAGCTGAGGCCTCGAGATGCGATTCGTTCGGCTGGTCTGGCTCCTCCTCGTCGCCACGCTCCTCGGCAGCTGCGGACGCGCCTCGCCTCGCCATGCCGAGCCGACCCTGGCCGAGCTCCGACGGGAGGGCATGACCACGCGCGCGCCCGACGTCGTGGCCCGCTGGCTCTTCGCGGAGCTGTTCGCGCCGGGCGGAGCCGCCAAGCAGGCGGCGCGGGCGGCGGAGCGCCTGCGCGGGATGGACAGCGCGGACGACGCGCTCGGACCGCTGTGCCTCGGCCTCGACGCCTGGCTGCACGGGCGGATCTCCGAGGCGCCCGATCACTTCCTGCGCGCCGTGCGGGTGGCCCGGGGCTCGGACGATCCGCGCGCGCCCTTCATCGCCTGGTTCTCGGCGCAGCAGGCGACGGCCCTGCGCCACCACTCCCCCGGCCTTTGGAAGCGGTGGCACGAGTTCGTCGAGGAGGCCATCGACGAACCCGTGAACCTCGGCTGGCGCGCTCGGAGCGAGCTCGTCGACTGGTGGTCGGCGGAGGCGTTTGCTGCCGCCAAGCCCGCCGTCCTCGCGCGGACCGCCGAACGGTACGGCTGCGTCGGGGCGGTGCACCTGGCCGGGCCCTTCGGGCGTCACACGAAGCGCGACCTCGTCTCCCGGCACCCAGCGGAGGCGCCCGGTCCCTGGCCCGAGCGATGGCCACGGAGCGACGGCCAGGTCGACACGCCTCGCCGGCTCAAGACACAGCACGAGGGGTGCCGCGTCTGGGCCGACGAGCCCGTGGCGAACGGGGTCTTCTACGCAGAGACGTACCTCGACCTGCCTGCCGACCGCGAGCTCCTCCTCGCGGTGCAGGGGGCGCTCGCCGTGTGGGTGGACGACACGCTGGTGCTCGATCGGGATCCCCGGCGCTGGGGCGAGTGGCCACGGTTCGGGGTAGCGCTCTGGCTCGCGCGGGGTCGGCACCGGGTGCTGGCTCGGCTGGAGTCCCCTGCCACTTCCCTGCGCGTGATGAGCCCGGACGGGAAACCGCTCGAGGTCGTCGCCGACGTGGATGGCACCGCCCCCACCGTGATCGCCCCTCCGCGGCGCACGAGCGAGCCGAACCTCGTCAGTCGCTTCGTCGAGGGGGGCCAGGTGCTGGCACCGCCGGACGACGTCACTCGTCTGCTCGTGGCTAGCCTCGCCCACGTGGAGGGACAGGGCGATCTGGCAGCGGCCTTCATGGAGCCATTCGTCGCCGACCTCGACGAGGCGACCGGACCGGCGCTGCTCCTGTCCTCGACCTTTGCGGGGCGCGATCCGGTCTACAACGAAACCCAGGTCCGCGATCTCCGGCGGGAACTCGAGGAGCGAGCGTTTCAGGTCGATCCCAAACTCTGGCAGGCGGCCCTGGACCTCGCGTTCTTCCGCGCCGCGCAGGAGGGCGCGACCCAGGCGGTCCCGCCGCTGCAAGCGCTCATGGAGCGCTTCCCCGACGTGCCTGCGATCGCCTTCGCGCTCGCGCGGACCTACGGCCAGCTCGGCTGGCAGGCGGAGTACGCCGCCGCGGTCGCCGCCATGGTCGAACGCTTCCCGGAGAGCCCGGAGGCCCTGCAGGCGGCGCTCGAGCTGGCGGACGCGAGCGGCGAGCGCACGCGCGCAGACGCGCTGGTGCGCGAGCTTCAGAAGCTCGACCCGGACTCGGAGCTCGCCCTCTCCCGCGCGGTCGAGCGTGGGGACTACGCCGCCGCGATCCGTGAGGTCGAGCGCTTGCGACAGCGGCGCCCCGACCGCGAGGATCTCTCGCTGCGCGTGCACCGCCTCGAGGTCGCGTCGGGCTCCGCCCAAGACTCCATCCCGGCGCTCGAGGCGGCGCTGGACGAGGATCCCAAGAGCGCCGCCGCGCGCCTCGCCCTGGCCGACGCTCGCTACGCCGCTGGCCAGCGGGACGCGCTACAAAGAGCGCTGGTCGACGCCATCGACCGCGGCGCGGCGACCGCGGCGATCGAGCAGGCGATCGACCTCGTCGAGGGGCTCACGGAGCTCGACCCCTATCGACTGCAGGCGAAACCGATCATCGCCGCGTACGAGCGGAGCGGTCGCCACCTGCCGGGGCACGCCGCGCGCGTCCTCGACTACGCCGCCGTCTGGGTGAAGTCCGACGGCTCCAGCCGCATGCTCGAGCACGAGATCGTCCGCATCCAGAGCGCCGAGGCGATCACGAAGATGGCCGAGCACCCGCGCCTGCCGGGCCTGGCGCTGCACATGCGCGTCATCAAGCAGGACGGGCGCACTCTCGAGCCCGAGCTGGTCGCGGGCAAGTCCTCCGTCACCTTCCCGCACCTCGAGGTCGGCGACTACATCGAGACGGAGCAGGTCGTGAGCGAGCCCGGGGACGGCGCGGACGGCACCTTCTACCTCGGCCCGCACTGGTTCTTTCGTGAGGAGAACGTCGCCTACGCCCGCAGCGAGTTCGTGGTCATCTCCCCCGTCGGCAAGGAGCTCATCGTCGAGGTCACGGGCGACGTCCCCGTCCCGCAGCGCGAGGATCGGGACGGGTTCGAGGTGCGCAGGTGGCGGGTGGATGAGAGCCCCGCGGCGCCCACCGAACCGGGTAGCCCCCCCCTCTCCGAGTTCTTGCCCAGCGTCCACGTCGGCTGGGGGGTCAACCAGCGGCGCGTCGTCCGGCGATTCTTCGATGAGACCATCGATCTGACGCCGCTCGACCCGCGCATCGCGCGGATCGCACGTCGAATCGTGGAACCGGCCGCGCCGCGCGCCAAGGCAGAGCGGGCGCAGCGGCTGTACCGCTGGGTGCTCGCCAACGTCGAGGACGGCGAGGAGATGGATGGACGGCGGGTCGTCGTCGGTAAGCAGGGCAGTCGAGCGCGCGGCTTCGCCACGCTGTGTCGCGCCATCGGCCTCGACGTGGACTACGCCGTGGCCCAGAACCGCATCACGGCGCCCCCACGCGGGCCGATTACCGAGGCGATGCTGTTCAGCCAGCTGGTGATGCGGGTGGGGGCGGAGACGGGGCCCGTCTGGCTCACCGTTGGCAACAAGTACGCCCCGTTCGGCTACCTCCCGGCGGAGGTCCGTGGAATGCCGGCCTTCCTCCTCGCGGGCAGCGCGCCCCGCCATACCAAGACTCCCGCCGACGGGTCCCGCGATGGCCTGGAGTACGACGGGCGAGCCGTGCTGGCCGCGAGCGGCTCGGCGCGCCTCGAGCTTGCGGAGCACTTCGTCGGTCGCCACGCGATGGCCGCGCGCAACGACCTCGCCCAGCTCGCCGAGCGGCGGGTTCCCGACGTGCTGCAGGCCCTGGTCGCACAGGATCTCCGCGGAGCGCGCCTGGACGAGCACGCCATCGAGAACCTGGACGAGCTCGACGCCCCGGTGACACTCCGACTGCAGATCGCCGTCCCCGCCTTCGCCGAGTTGGACCGGGGAACGCTGGTGCTCTCGCCACCGTTCGCGGTCGAATTGAACGAGCTCGCGACCCTGCCCACGCGCCAGACGCCGTTGCTGATCCCGGTGGCCACGTATCGGCGCGTGCTGCTCCGGATCGAGCTCCCCCCGGGCGCCGTCGTCGAATCACCGCTCAGCCGTCACGTCGTCACCGATGGGGATCGCCGCGTCGCGGTGGCCGACCGCATCGAGGGAAACGTCCTCGTGCTCGATCGAACCGTGGATCTCCCGGCGGGCCGGGTGCAGCCGGACCAGTACGGCGCCTTCGTCGCCTTCGCGCGGCGGGCGGACGAGGCGCAAGCGAGCGCGATCCGCATCCGAGTCAAGTCGGAGCGGTGACGACGACGGTACTCACGGCTGCTCGTCGCCTTCTCCCGACGGGCGGAGGGCACGCAGGCGCCGGAGCCGCTCTCCGATCGCCTGCTCGAGTCCATGTTGGGTCGGAACGTAAAAGTGACGACCGGCGAGGCCGTCGGGGAGGTACGTCTCGCCAGGGACATAGCCCTCGGGGCGATCGTGCGGGGACTGGTAACCGGAGCCGTACCCCTCGCGAGCGAGGAGCGCGGTCGCCGCGTTCCGGAGCCGCTTGGGGACGGGGAGCGCGCCCGTTTCGACGATCACCGCGCGAGCGGCGGTGAAGGCGCGCCCCACCGCCCCCGACTTTGGGCAGGTGGCCAGATAGAGGCAGGCTTGCGCGATGGGGTAGATCCCCTCGGGGAGCCCGAGGCGGCGGTACGCGAGGTCGGCGTTGACGGCGACGTCGAGCGCCCTCGGATCCGCGTTGCCCACGTCCTCGCTGGCGAAGATGACGAGGCGCCGGAGTACGAACATCGGGTCGTCGCCCGCCTCGAGCATACGCATCAGCCAGTAGACGGCGGCGTCGGGGTCACTCCCGCGCATCGACTTGATCAGCGCCGAGACGACGTCGTGGTGCTCTTCGCCATGCTTGTCGTAGAGCAGCGTCGGCTCCCCGACGGCGCGCTCGACGGCCGCGGCGTCTAGCCGCGTCGCCGCCCCGGGCTCGGCGGCCTCGTCGAGCAGCCCGAGGCACGTCTCGAGCAGGTTCAGCGCCCGGCGGGCATCCCCGCGCGCGACGGCGGCGATCAGGGCGACCGCCTCCGGGGTCGCCTCCACGCCGAGCCCCCCGACCCCGCGCTCGGGATCGGTGAGGGCACGCTGGACCAGCGTGACGATATCGTTATCGGCGAGCGCCTCCAGCCGCAGGACCTTGCAGCGCGAGAGGACGGCAGCGTTGACGGCGAAAGAGGGGTTCTCGGTCGTCGCGCCGATGAGCGTGATGGTGCCGTCCTCGACGTGGGGCAGGAAGGCGTCCTGCTGCGCCTTGTTGAAGCGGTGGATCTCGTCCACGAAGAGCAAGGTGCGGCGCCCCTGGAACGCGCGCCGTTCGCGGGCTTCGGCGACCACGGCGCGGACCTCTGCGACGCCGCCGAGCACCGCGCTAAACGCGACGAACTCGGCGCGGGTCACCCGGGAGATCACGTGCGCCAGGGTCGTCTTCCCCGACCCCGGGGGGCCCCAGAGGATGAGCGACGGGACGCGGTCGCTGGCGACAGCCTGCGCGAGCCAGCGCCCGTCGCCGACCAGCTTCTGCTGCCCCACCACCTCGGCGAGCAAGCGGGGTCGCATCCGATCGGCGAGAGGCGCGGGCGCCTCGGGGCGTCCGTCCGGCGCGCGTCGCTGCTCGAGGAGCGTCGGCTGTCGGCGCGAATCGGGGCGGGCGCGGCGAGTCACGGCGACGGCGCCTGCGATGGTCGCGGGGCGCGCGCCCCGAAGATGGCGGTCCCGACCCGCACCTGGGTCGCCCCTGCCGCGATCGCGACCTCGAGGTCGTGGGTCATCCCCATGCTGAGCTCGGGCAGCCGCGACGGGCCACCATGAGACTCCCGGAGCGCTACCAGCCGCTCGAAGAAGGGTCGGGCTGCGCTCGGGTCCTCGGTGTAGGGCGGGACAGTCATTAGGCCCCGAAGGGCGAGCCCCGGCTCGCGCTCGACGGCCTCGAGGACCGCCGCCAGCTGCTCCGGGGTGCAGCCGCTCTTGGCGTCCTCACCCCCGACGTTCACCTCGACGAGCACGACGAGACGCCCGTCCGGTGCTGCCGGGAGGCGCCGCGTGGGCGGCACCGAGCCGGCCTTCGCTCTCCGCCCAAGCTCGGCGACGAGCGCGACAGAGTCGATCGTGGCGACGGCGCTGGCAACCTCGACGACCTGCCGCGCCTTGTTGCGCTGGAGGTGTCCGATCAGGTGCCATCTCAAGTCGGGCAAATCTTCGAGCTCGCTGGCCTTGCCGACGAGCTCTTGGACGTAGTTCTCCCCGAAGTCACGCAGCCCGGCGGCGTGCGCCTCGCGGACGAGGGCAGCCGGCATGTGCTTGGACACGGCCAGGAGCGTCACCGCCTCGGGCGCGCGCCCGGCCCGGGCCGTCGCCGTGGCGATCCGCCCCATTACCTCCGTGATCCTCGCCGCCACCGTCATCGGCCACTCACGGCGAAACCCGGCGACTGAGCGTCGCGGTCCCTCGGCGGACAAGCTTGCTGTCGCCGCTCGACGCGCGCAGATCGCCCTGGAACTCTTCACCACGACGCTCGGCGACCAGGACCCCGGAGAAGGAGCGCTCCTGGCCGGCGACCTCGGGCACCAGCGTCAACCGGAGCGTGTCCCCGTCGAGGATCCCCCGAACGATCTGGCCGCCGAGGACCCCCTCGACCGTCCCGCGCGCCGTTCCCTGCTCGTCGATCCTGACCGCGAGCTTGCCGGGTCCGGCGCCCTCCTTCCCATCGTCCTGGTCCCACGCGGCTTGCCGGCCCTCCTCGCGCGTCATCTCGATCACGGCGCGCTCGGCGACGTAGGTGCCGGAGAGCTCCAGGCTGCTCGGCGGCGTCGCGCTGGGCGTGATCGGGGCGACGGCCGCTGAGACCGCGGCGGAGGCGCTGGGCGCGCCCCGATCCGTGGTACCGCCGGAACGACGGCAGGCCGGGACCCCGGCCGCGAGCACGACGAGGGTGGTGCCGGCGACGAGAGCGGTGCCGAACCCGTAGCGCGCGCGGAGAACGCGGTCGGGACGCGACCGCTCGCTCACGACCCGCCCCCGCCGTTCGAGAGGGTCAGGATGCGAACGCCGAGGTCTCCGTCGACCTCGACGAGCTCGCCGGTGGCGACCTCGCGCCCAGCGACGCGCAGGATCGCCGGTGAGGCGATCCTCCGATCGGTCCGGATGACGTCGCCGGGACGGAGCTCGACCCACTCTCGCGCCGCCATGGATACGGAGCCGAGCTCGACGCGCACCACGATCGGCGCGTCGTAGATGGCCTCGGTCACCGTGTCGTCCCCGCTTCGCGTCCTCTCCGCCACGTCCGCTTCCTCCACGTCGAGCGCGAGCGCCTTCGCCCCGCCCACTAGCACGACCCCACCGTCCGAGGCCAAGGCGACGAGCGGACCCTGGGAAGCAAGCGGCGCGGCGAGGGCTCCTTCTCCAGCACCGTCGCGGCCAATCCAGAGGCCGCCGCCACAGGCCCAGGCGTCGCCCGGGAGCAGAGCGGCGAGATCCCGCCACGTCCCCGAGCACTCGCCGATGACGAGGGGAAGACGAACCGGCAGCGCCCCGAGTCGACCGACGACGACGGCGGGGTCGACGCGGGGAGAGGACGTGCGGCTCCAGCGGATGAACCCACGGAAGCCGTACCCACGCCCCTCGATCCTCACCGAGCCGTCGAGCGCGACCCCGGGACCGGGCTCGATGGAGTCACCGAGCTCGACAGCGACGGCTCCGTCGCTCGAGAGGCGCCGAAAGAGCTCGAGGAGAATGGCCTCGGCGGCCCCCTCGAGGGGGGCGCCCACCGGAGCGCGGGGGGTCTCGATCCCCACTTGCCGCCCGAGAAGGCGCGCCGTAGCGGCGGTGACCAGCCCCGGATCCAGGTCCACCACGAAGCTGGCGCTGCCGTCCACCAGCCGCGTCACCACGCGCAGTCGCGGCGGATCGCCGACACCGGAGGCGGGCCGGACGGCGTGAAGGGTGATCTCGCAGGGGACGCCGAGCAATTCTGCCAGGGCGCTGGCCGCTCGCTCTGGTTCGACCGACCCCTCCACGGCCCGGCGCGCTCCGCGGACCGCCGCGAGGACCGCGCCGTCCTGGTGGGCAAGCGCGTGCCACGGAAAGGGGGCGGGCGCGAACGGACGGGACATGCGGGACAGGGCGCCGGAAGGCGCGTCCTCTCCTGAGGCGAATTAACACGACAAGGGGCTTCGTGACTCCGTCGCCGGGCGCCGGCGCCGTGGCCCTTCGCCCGGCGATGGCAAGGTGGGGACCGCAGGGCGAAAAAAGGGGCCGGCCATTCGGCCTTTGCCGTCTCCTTGTCCACAGGGTGTCCCCATCGCTGGGGACAAAGTGCCAGGGACACTTCGTGCGCGCCACCGTGGACACAGCCCTCCGTCCCCCGTCGCGATGGCATTGCCGCTTCGGGCGGGGTTGGGCGCCGTCGTTTGGATGGGACCGGGCTCCGATGGGGTGGCCGGCTGGCGAGCCCGCGCGCCTGCGTGGTACGGTGCGTTCGTGTCGAGCTGGTTCCTCTCCAGGGTGCGGGGCGCGGCGCTGCTCGCCGGCTTCGCGATGACGGTCACCGAAGCCCCCGCCGCGGCCGAGGAGCCGGCGACGCCGCCGCCCGCGGTGAGGAAGGATCCCCAGGGCGTCAAGGGGATCAGCCCCTACTGGGAGGCC
The DNA here is from genome assembly GCA_964480725.1 of uncultured Polyangiaceae bacterium. GTDB lineage: Bacteria > Myxococcota_A > Polyangia > Polyangiales > Polyangiaceae > JAFGBI01. The sequence continues at coordinate 36,852 of CAYZQO010000048.1, forward strand.
ATCAAGGAGGGGGACGGCGCGTACGTGGCGCAGGACTTCCCGGCGGCGGTCGCGGCGTTCAGGCGCGCGGTGAGCCTGATGCCCCAGAAGGCGCTCGCTCACTACCGCCTGGGACAGGCGTTGCTCGCGAGCGGCGCGGCGGCGGAAGCGGAGCGGGCCTACCAGGCCGCCCTCCGCTTCGCCGAGGATCCGACGATGAAGGCCAAGGCGCTCTTCGTGCTGGCGGACCTTCGCGAGCGCCAGCGCGATCTGGATGGCGCGGCCGAGGGCTGGACTGCGTACGCTGGCCCCGCCCAGTCCCCCGACGCAAACGGTTACCCGGCGACCGCAGCGGAGCGCAAGAAGACCATCGCCCGCTGGCAGGAAACCGAGGCCGCCTACGCCAAGGTGAAAGAGCGGATCGCTGCACGCATCATCGAGGCGGACAAGAGCCTGCAGAAGAGCTCTCAGTAGGCGAATTGCAGGGTGCCCCGCCCGTCCCGAAGGCGCATCACCCCGAGGCCGGCTCGACCACTCCGATGCTCGGCAGGTTCCGGTACTGCTGCGCCCAGTCCAGCCCGTACCCCACGACGAAGCGGTCTTCGACGGTGAAGCCGAGGTAGTCGATGTCGACGCGGCACGCCGTGCGGGCCGGCTTGTGCAGCAGGGCACAAACGCGAACGCTGCGTGGACCCCGGGCTCGGAGCAGGTCGAGCAGGTAGCTCAGCGTGAGCCCCGAGTCGACGATGTCCTCGACGACGATGACGTCCTGCTCGGCGATGGGCTGGGTGAGATCCTGGGTGATCTGCACGACCCCCGTACTCCGGGTGCCGTCTCCGTAGCTCTGCAGACCGAGGAACTCGACCCGCAGCGGGAGGGAGATCTGGCGCACCAGGTCCGCCGTGAAGATGAAGCTGCCCTTGAGGACGCAGAGGATCACCAGCGTCCTGCCCGCGTGATCGCGCGTGATCTGCGCACCCAGCTCACCGACGCGGGCGGCGATGGCCTCGGCCGAGATCAAGGTGCGGATGCGGGGCTCCCCAGGGACCATGGGCCCGTGGGTAGCGACGCCGCGTCCTCCGGTCAACGGCCGTGCGGATCCGGCGAGGAGCGAGGTTCACAGCCGGTCACGTGGAGGCGCACGCCGGTCCCATCGGTCGTCCAGGCCACCGAGCCGCAGCGGTCGAGCCGGTAGGTGGTGACACGGTGAGCGGCGAGCCGCCGGAGCGTTGCGTCATGGGGATGACCGTGGCGGTTGCGCACGTCGGTGGAGATGGTGGCGATCTCGGGCGCGACCGCCGTGAGGAAGCGCTCGCTGGTCGACGTACGGCTCCCGTGATGTCCGGTCTTCAGCAGATCGGCGCGGAGCGAACCGCCGAGCCTGGCGAGGAGCGCCTCCTCGGCGCGAGTCTCGGCGTCACCCGGCAGGAGCGCCGTCCGGCTCCCGAGGCGAAGACGCAGAACGAGCGAGGCGTCGTTGGCGGAGGCGCCGGACGCAACCGTTGGCGGGCAAGGCCCGAGCAGCTCCACGGTCGCATCCCCGAACCTCCGCACGGTACCGCAGAGCTCCGCGGGGCGACGAACGGGGATCCCCCGCGCCGCGAGCTCGGCGAGGAGCGCTCGGTGCTCGGTGCCGGCGCCGTTGGGACCGCCGTGGCCCGAGTCCCAGAATTCTCCCACGTCCACCGCTCGGAGCACCGTCGCGAGCCCGAGCAGGTGATCCGGGTGGGGATGGGTGAGGACTGCAACGTCGACGCGTGAACGGCGCCGCGCGCGGAGCAGCGGCAGCAGCACGCGAGCACCCGGATCCACCGGGCTGCCGACGAACCCTCCGCCGTCGATCAGCATCAGGGAGCCGTCGGGAAGGTCCACCAGCTCCGCGTCGCCCTGACCGACGTCGACCAGGGTCACGCGAAGCACCCCAGTCGGCTGGGCGGCGTGTCGAACCCCAAGCTCCACCAGCAGCAGCCCCAGCGCCCCGACGGCCACGGACCACGCCCGGCGACCCCCGAGCGTGAACCGCGCGCCAGCCACCACGATCACCACCCAATGCCAGCACCGTGGGGCGAGCACGGGGACGGACAGGAAGCTCACCGCCGCGCTCGCGTGGGCGATCGCGCGCACCGCCAGCAACGCGCCCGAGGCGACCAGGGCGACGCCCCGCTCGAGGCACGGCACCGGTGCGAGCAGGGTGTGGGCCAGGCAGAGCGGGAGGGCGATCGTCTCGCCGAGCGGCGCGGCGACGAGGTTGGCAAAGAGGCCCGCCACCGTCAGGCGCGGCGCGAAGATCGCCAGCAGCGGCGCGCAGGGGAGCATCGAGGCGACGGTCGCGGCGAGGCCGGTCGCCAGGTGGCGGAGCGGACCCGAGAGGCGCGCCTGCGCGACGTTCGCCCAGCGCCGCCCCAGCGTGAGCAAGCCCGCCGTGGCCGCGGCGGAGAGCAGGAAGGAGACGTCGAAGGCGAGCAGGGGGTCGATGAGCGCGCCGAGCACGAGCGAGAGACCCAGCGCTCGCGCACCCGAGGGGCGACGCCCAAGCGCCCGCGCCCCGAGCACCGTGGCGAGCATCCACGCGGCGCGCCACGCCGAGCCCGACCCGCCGGCAAAGTCCGCGTAGGCCACGGCGAGCAACAGCCCGAATCCCGACGAGAGGCGTTCGACGTCGAGGCGCGCGGCGAGGCTCTCGATCCGTACCAGGAGGAAGCGCAGCGCAGCCACCAGACCCAGCACCGCGAAGACCAGGTGCGTGCCACTGACGGCGAGCATGTGCGACAGCCCGCTCAACCGGAACGCCTCGGACTCGGCGTCGTCGAGGTCGTCCTCACCGAGCACCAGGGCGCGCGCCATCGGCACCGCCGCCGGCGCGAACGACGCGGCGATCCGCTCCCGCGCGTGCGCCCGCGCCCGATCGATGGCCCCCGCCAAGCCGCCCCCGGCGTCGAGCCGCTCGACGGCGACGGCGCCACCGCTGATCACCACCCCGCCGCGGGCCGCGCGGAGCTTGGGCTCCGGCAGCTCTGCGTTGCGAAAGAGACGCACGGCGCCGAGTTGCGCCACGATGGCGAGCCGATCGCCGCGGACCAGGTCCGGCGGGCCGCCGACGAGCCGAACCCTCACCGGCGGGAGGCGGCGCCCGTCACAGTCGACCTCGGAGAGGTCGGCGACGAACACGGCGGCGCCGTCGCGCCAGACTGGTGAGCGCCGCACCCGTGCGATCGCGGCGCAGCGCGCCGGAGGGCCCAAGGCATCGCGCGCGGCGATGCGCGCGGCCTCGTACCGCTCCACCTGCCAGCGCGCCCGGCCCGCGGTGAAGAGCCCGATGACCATCGCCACCGCCAGGATCCGCCCGCTCACCTGGCCCCGGCCGCCGAGGACGATCGCCAGACCCAAGGCCGCCACGACCGCCGCCAGGGGGGCGGCCGTCGCCGCCGAGCCGCAGAGCGCGGCCGCCGCGACCGGAAGCGAAGGGTCGAGCCGCACGGTGCGGCGCCACCTGCAAACACCGCGCCGGACCGTTCGACGGGGATCGACGGCTGCCCGGCCTCACAGCGCGGGGCCGGGCTGGCGCGCGCCACCCGGCGCCGGCGGACCCTGGCGCCGCCCCAAACGCTCAGGGCAGGTCGCTGCAGAGGACTTCGCAGAGGGTGTCATCGTCGAAGCAAGCGCAGCAGCTGGCCTCGGTCGTGCAGCCCTCGCAGGCGTCGCTCTCGAAGTCACAGACCCGGTTGGCGTTAGCCTCCACCGGGGTGGACACAACCAGGCCCGGACCCGAGGGGCCGAGAACGTTCGGCTCCGGTCGCTCAGTGGGGGCGACCGGAAGCTCGGCGGCCGGCGCCGGTGGATCGGGATGGTGCGCCGATCGCTCCGTGTAGGAAACCGGCTCCTCGTCGGGGAGCCCGACCGTGCCCGTCTCGATGTCGCCGTCACCGCAGGCGCCACACGACAGCGCGGCGACAAGCATCGTCCAGGATGGGAGCTTCGGGAGTCGATCCATGTCTCACCTCCGGCGGGCGCGCTCACGCGCGCCCGCTCGAGCGCCGCCGGGGACTCAGAAGTAGTAGAGCGCCGCGACGTTCGACATGAAGATGTTCCACGGGTTGTCAAAGACCGTGGTGGTGAAGTTGCCGCGCGTCTCCGTGTGCGTCGCCTGGTTCGCGGCGTCCGTGCTCTCGACCTTCCAGTTCTCGTAGCGGTAGAGCAGCCCCACGCTGCCCTGCAGGGCCAGCTGCGGAACGCCGATGAACCCGAAGTGCACCTCGGCGCCGCCGCGTGCACCAACGTCGAAGCTAAAGCCCGTGGACTTGTCCTCCGCGTTGACCGCCGGTTGCACGGTCTGCGTCGCGAAGCCGACATTCATCTCTGGCACCACCTGGAAGCTGAAGTGCCCCGTGTTCGAAAGAGCAAGGGGGACGCCCGCGTGGAAGATGAACGCCGTGAGCGGCGCTAGGTCCGCCTCCGTGGCGGTGGTGACGCCACCGATGGTCGAGTCGTCCTCAATTTTTCCCGCGTCGACCAGCGCGAAGCCAATACCGGCGTCGATGCCGAGCAGCGGGGTCGCCCAGAAGCGCATTCCGATGACCGGTGCCTGGGCCACGTCGCGCGCGGCCCCGGTGAGAGCGCTCCCGGTGCCGAACGCCACCGTGCGCCGCCCGAGATACCCAACGGCGAAGGTGCCGACCATGCGGTCGTGGTCCGAACCGGCCGCCACCGCCTCGGCCTCGCCGCCGCGCACGCCAACCCCACCGGTCGCGGTCGCCTCGCCACCCGTGTTTGCCGTGGCCGTCGCCTCCGCCGCCGCCGGGGGTGGGGGCGGCGGCGGCTCCGGTGCGGGAGCCACCGCGGCGGGCGCCGGTGCGGCCTCCGCCGGTGCGGCCGTCGCGGCCTCCGGCTCCCCCTGGGCCAGTCCAGAGGAGGCGATCAGGAGCATTGCAGCAGCAGTGGTGGCCGAGCTGACGAAGCAGGACTTCTTCATGAGGTTTCCTCCGCGGCGCGGTGAGCGGACGGTCGACGCCGCCACCCCACCTCGCCCAACGGGGCCGATCGTTGCTCGATTCGAGGCTTTCGGTCAAGAAGACGGTCCGTGAACCGGCTCGGCACCCCCACGAGTTTGGATGCGAACCCGCACGGGCCGTGGGCCACCCGACGGATCCGGAGCGTCGTTCGATGAGGATCCGCGCGGACATGGCGATGGTTCAGCAGGGCCTGGCGACGACGCGGTCCCAGGCACGAGCCCTGCTCATGGCGGGCCGCGTGTTCTGGGGCGAGCGGCGCGTGGACAAAGTCGGGACGCCATTGCCGGCAGCAGCGGTGCTCGAGGTGCGCGGGGACGATCGCTTCGTCTCCCGGGGGGGGTACAAGCTCGAGGGAGCGCTCCGGGAGCTCGACCTCTCGGTCACCGGGGTGGTCGCCGTCGACGTCGGCGCCTCCACAGGCGGGTTCACCGACTGCCTCCTCCAGGCAGGGGCCACCCGAGTCTACGCCGTTGACGTGGGCCAAGGGCAGCTCGCGTCGCGGGTGCAACGGGATCCGCGCGTGGTGGTTCGGGACCGTACCAACGCTCGCGACCTGGTCCCCGAGGACTTCCCCGATCCAATCGATCTGGTGACGGTGGACGCCTCGTTCATCAGCCTGGACCGCCTGCTCCCCGCGATCGCGCGCCTGCTCCGACCGGGCGGCGTGGTGCTGGCGCTCGTCAAGCCGCAATTCGAAGCCGGTCGCGAGGCGGCGAGCCGCGGTCGCGGCGTGATCCGCGATCCGACCGTGCGCGACGCCGCCATCGGGCGCGCCCGCGCCGCGATGCTCGCCGCCGGGCTGGAGGTGCTGGGCGAGCGGGACTCCCGGGTGCCCGGCCCCAAGGGGAACGTGGAGCGCTTCATGCTCGCGCGACGCCCGACCTCCGATCCGGGGTCCGGCGAGGGTCAGAAGGCGAGCACCCAGACGTCGTAGAGGGTGTGCGTCCAGACCACGGGCGCGAAGCCGCGGAACGCGTAGATGGCCGTGAACGCGAGCCCACAGACCCACCGAAAGACGAACACGCGAAGCTCCAAGGGATCGCCGTAGACGCCCACGTGATGCCAGCCGCTGAACACCGCGGCGGCGACGACAGCCCAGATCAGACGCAGCCCCACCTCCTTGGTCGCCGTCGTCTCGGCGAGCAGGAGCAGTGACAGCAGGCGCGCGCCCAGCCCGTAGAGCACGACCCGGAAGGCGATCTCCTCGTACAGCCCCGCGCCGAGCGACAGCACGATCCCCCCCCATCGATCCGGCTCCGCACCGACGGCAAGCCGCAGCCGTCCCACCACGTAGCCGGCGATCAGGCGCATCGCGATGGCGTAGAGGGTCCCCTCGACCGCCACCCACAGGAACCGTTCCCAGCGCAACGCCTGCCCGCGACCGATGAGCACGAGCACCCCGACGAAGCCGATCCCGATGGCGATGGTGAGCGCGGCGTACGCACCAAGATCGTGGTGAGCCAGCGCGACCAGCTCGCGGGTCACCACGTCCGCGGCGTTCCGGTAGGGAAGGAAGGCGACCCCGAGGTGATAGCCGACGAAGATGGGGAGGGTGAGCCCAAGATCCGCCCAGGCCCCGCTCCGATGGCTGGGCTGGGTCGAGGACGGACGCTGCGCGCGACGGTCACCAGCCAGCATCGCGCCTCACCCGCCAGGCTGAAGGTGGTAGACGACCCACATCACGAGGACGGCCCAGAGCACCACGATGAGCACGAATGGCCCGTCCTTCAGCATCTCCTGGGTGGGGCTCTCCGCCTGTGGTCGCGACTGCACCAGCTGGACGAAGCGGCCAACTCCGAGCACCACGAAGAGCGTGCTCAGCCAGAGCCAGTCGCTGCGGAAGAAGGCCCGGGTGTGGGGGTCCACCGTGTAGACGACGTAGGTGACGACGGTGGCCGTCGCCGTCAGCAGCAGGGCCGCGTCGAGCCCGCGGCGTGAGTAGGACTCGAGCGCCGCACGCTGCCGCCGTGCGTTCGACCGCGCCGCCGTGAGCTCGTGACGTCGCTTGCCGAAGCCGAGGAAGAGTGCGAGCAGCGCGGTGCAGACGAGGAGGTACCCGGAGACGGGGACGTTGGTGGCGAACCCGCCGGCCATCACCCGGATCACGAACCCGCCGGAGATCGACGCTACGTCGAGATAGGCAACGTGCTTGAGCCGAGAGGTGTAGGCGACGTTGTTGACGAAATAGGCCGCGCTCGCGAGCAGGAACAGCCCGAACGTGGGGCTGGTGTGGATGGTCTGCAGCGCGAGCTCGACCCCGACCGCTCCGGCGAGCGACAGCCCGACGAGGGCGAAGATCATCGCGCGGGCCCAGGCCGCGGGGACCCGCCCCGAGGCGACGGGCCGGTGGCGCTTCACCGGGTGCTGGCGATCCGCCTCGACGTCGCCCAGATCGTTCATCGTGTAGACGGCGCCGGCGAGCAGGCAGAACACGGCGAAGGCGGCGGACGCGCGACCAAGCAGGGCGAGGTCGAAGATCTCCTTGGCGAAGACCACCGGCGCGAGCACGAACACGTTCTTGACCCACTGGTGGGGGCGCACCGTCCGCAGGACCCCTCCGGCCCGCCAATGGATCGGTCCCTCGGAACGCACCGGGGCCGAGCTGGCGGCTTCGTTGGGGCCGTGTGCGGCACCGACCTCGAGGGCGGTCGCGTTCGTCGCGCCCCCGGGCGGCTCCCCGGGCTGCGGGCGTTCGTCCCCGCGCGGTGGGTCAGCGGCTGGCTTCGAAGGCGTCACGGGCTATCCCGGTCGCCAGGCCGGTCCCTCGGGTGACCACCCGGTGCGGCGACCGCGCGCACCTTACCCCAACTTCGGAGCACGCCAACCGCGATGACGAATCGGTCCCCCCGCACGGGGGGCTTCGAGGCACACTCGCCGGGTGTCGAAGCTGCCACGGGTCCGCCACGCGGAGCTCGTCGAGGAGATCCGCGCGCACGACCACCGCTACTACGTCCTCGACGACCCCCTCATCGACGACCAGTCGTACGACGCGCTCTACGCCGAGCTCCGGGCGCTTGAGGCGGCGCACCCGGCGTTGTCGAGCCCCGACAGCCCGACGCAGCGGGTCGGCGGCAAGCCCCGCGAGAACCTGCGCACGGTCGAACATGCCGTGCCGATGCTGTCCTTGGACAACACCTACGGGAGCGACGAGCTCACGGAGTTCGCCCGGCGCGTCGGGGAGCGACTGACAGGGGCACCCGCGCGCTTCGTGGTCGAGCCGAAGCTCGACGGGGCCAGCGTCGAGCTTGTCTACCGCGACGGGAAGCTCGTGGGCGGCTCCACCCGTGGCGACGGTGTGCATGGCGAAGAGATCCTGGAGAACCTGAGGACGATCCGCTCGCTCCCGCTGACCGTCGATCACGCCGGGCCGCTAACGCTGCGGGCCGAGGTCGTGATCCTCCGCCGCGATCTGGCCGTCATCAACGAGGAGCGCGCCTTGGCGGGGGAGCCCCCCTTCGCCAATCCGCGCAACGCGGCGAGCGGCAGCCTCCGTCTGCTCGATCCACGCACGGTGGCGCGGCGCCGCCTGCGGGCGATGGTGTGGGCGATCGTCGAGGGCGAGCAGCTCGCCCCGTCCCACTCCGAAGCGCTCGGACGACTCCAGGCGCTCGGCCTCCCGACGACCTACCCCGAGCTCCGGCTCTGCGCCTCCGTCGCCGAGGTGGAGAACGCTATCGCAGCGCTCCTCGAGCGGCGCGTCGCGCTTCCGTTCGACATCGACGGGTGCGTCGTCAAGGTGGACGACTTCGCAGCACAGCGGGCGCTCGGCTTCACGGCGAAGTTTCCGCGCTGGGCGATCGCGTACAAGTACGGCGCCGAGCGGGCGACGACCCGGGTGCGCGACATCGTGGTGCAGGTCGGCCGCACGGGGGCGCTCACCCCCGTGGCCGAGCTCGAGCCCGTGCCCCTGGCCGGCACGACCGTCGCGCGGGCGTCGCTGCACAACGCCGACTTCGTGCAACAGCTCGACGTTCGCGTCGGGGATTCGGTCGAGATCGAGAAGGCGGGGGAGATCATCCCCCAGGTGGTCGGCGTCGACCTCGCGTCCCGATCGGGTGACCCACCGGCGTTCGCGATGCCGGAGGTCTGTCCCGCGTGCTCCACGCCGGTGGAGCGCCGCGCCGCCCAGGTCGCCGTGCGTTGCCCGAACTCGAATTGTCCAGCGATCGTCAAGGCCTCCGTGCTCCACTTCACGCGGCGCTTCGCCATGGACATCGACCACCTGGGCGAGGTGCTCGTCTCCGAGCTCGTCGACCAAGGGTTGATTCGGGACGTGGCGGATCTGTACGATCTGACGCTGGAGCAGCTGGCGAAGCTGCCACGCATGGGTGAGAAGAGCGCCGCCAACGTCGTCGCGGCCATCGCGGGGTCACGCCAGCGTCCCCTCGATCGCTTGCTCACCGCGGTGGGCATCGAGCTGATCGGGCCGGTCGCCGCGCGGCAGCTCGCGGAGGCGGTGGGATCGCTCGGAGCGCTGCTGGATCACCCGGCGGCGGAAGTCGCGACGTGGGCCGCCGCGATCCCCGGTTTCGGACCCAAGATGGTCGAGAGCCTCGCCGCGTTCCTCACGGATCCGCGGGAGCGCGCGGTGCTCGAGAAGCTCCGAGCGCGAGGAGTCTCGCCGGCGTCGACAGCGGGCTCCGCGACGGCGCGGGGTCCGCTCGCCGGTCGTTCGTTCTGCGTTACCGGCGTCCTCGCTCGCCGCCGCGAGGACGTGCACGCGGACATCGTGGCGGCCGGCGGCCTGGTGCACGACGCGGTCAAGAAGGGGACGACCTATCTGGTGGTGGGCGCGAACGTGGGACAGCGGAAGCTCGAGGCGGCGCGCCAGCGCGGTACCCAGATCATCGACGAGGCGGGGCTCGCGCAGCTCCTCGGCGCCGCGTCGTCCCGAGATGCGTCTTGAAACGGCGCCAGCTCCTGGGTGCCGCCTTGGGCGGCGTCGCCGCCGTCTCGGCGCTGGTCGCGGTGGTCCTCCTGCTGCGCGACGCCGGCTCCCCGCCGCGGCGCTGCCCGACCGGATTCGTCGCCGAGGCCACGCGTTGCTGCCCCCGGGGACAGACCGAACGGGACGGGACCTGCGCGGGTGTCGTCGCGACCTGCCCGCCACGGTTCACTCGGAACAGCGGCACCCTCGCTGGCTGCACGGCGTCGCCCGCGCGGGTTCAGGTCGCGGGCGGTACGCTGGAGCTCGGGGCCACGGACTGGGAGGGCGGCCGCCACGACCCGCCAGGGGCAGCGTCGGTGCCGCCGTTCAGGATCGACACCCACGAGGTGACGTACGCGCGGTGGCGGGCTTGCGCCCGTGGGGGCGTTTGCCGTGCCCTGGGCGCGGCCGAGCCAGGACTCCCCGTCACGCAGGTTTCGGCGGAGGAGGCGGGCGCCTTCTGCCGTTTCGTCTCGGGCCGCCTGCCCCACCGTGACGAGTGGTTGTTCGCTGCCGGGGTCGGACGGGGTTTCCGCTACCCCTGGGGCCCAACCGGCCTCGTCTGTCGGCGGGCCGCGTTCGGCCTCGTGGAGGGTCCCTGCGCGGTGGGGGCGCGCGGTCCGGAGCTCGCGGGCGCGCGACCCGACGGCGCGACCCCGGAGGGGGTCGAGGATCTCGCGGGGAACGTCGCGGAGTGGACGGTGGAGCCGGACGGCACCGTGTCGGCGCGAGGGGGCTCGTTCGCCTCACGCTTCGCCGCCGAGCTCAAGGCTTGGGCGTCGACACCGGCCGCCGGTGCGGACGCACGGGTCGGATTTCGCTGCGTCTACGACGTGCGCTGAGCCGGGCCGAGGACGCGGACACGGTTGACGCGCCCGCCAGCGGAGGTCATGCGTGCCGGTCATGAAGGCAGCGGTGCTCTGCATCGGGACGGAGCTCACCACGGGGGACGTGGCCGACGGGAATGGCGGCTGGCTGGCGCGCGAGCTGACGGGGCTGGGCTTCGAGGTCGGCGAGATCACAGTGGTTCGCGATGACGTGGCCGGCATCGCGACCGTGCTCGGCCGCCTCGGTGACTCCCACGACCTGATCCTCTGCACCGGGGGCCTCGGCCCGACGACGGACGACGTCACCGCCGCCGCCGCGGCGCGCACGCTGGGGGTCGGCCTCGTGCGGGATGGGGGGTCCATCGAGCGGATCCGGGCGCGGCTGGCCGCGCGAGGACACTCGCTGACGGAGGGGAACGCCAAACAGGCCGATCT
>CAYZQO010000049.1:0-19250 GCA_964480725.1 uncultured Polyangiaceae bacterium
CGGCTATTTCCTCGGCGGCCCCGACAACCTGCTCTACCACTTCCGGGGCTAGCCCGGCAGCCGCCGCGGCTACGTGCCCAGATCCGTCACGCAGCGGATGGGCAGTGCGTACTGTCGCCCCCACGTCTGCCAGCGCCCCACCGTCTCCGGAGGGTAGGTCGACTCCGCGGTGAAACAGCGCCGCCAGGGACCCGACGTCCCGAGCGTCGAGGTCCAGTGGTAGCCGTAGCCTGGGTAGTTGTAGGAGCTACCGTAGACGATCATCCCCCCGAGCGGTGCCTCGAAGCCGCTGCTACCTCCCTCCTTGAGCGCCGTACCGACGCCGTCGCCACGCCACCCGTCCAGGTCGGCGACGGCGGGATCCATGCCAGCGGCGATCTCCAGCGCCTTCCATTCCCGATCGGTGGGGATGCGCCACCCCGCGGGGCAGATCCCGGTCGCGCCCTCGGCCTCCGTGGACTGCATCGCGTGATCCCACTGGTACAGTCCGCCGAAGCGCCCGCACATCGCCTCGTCGTCGCCGTAGCAGTACTTCTGGATCCGGTCAGTCGCGCTCTGCGAGAGAGACGCGTCGATGCGCTCGCCGATGTCGAGGTTCCGCCCCATCCAGCAGAGCCCGCCAAGCGCGCGTGTCGGGTAGCTCTTGCTATCGCGGGCATCGAGCAGCGGCTCGCCGCACGGCCAGGCAGCCACGCCACCCGCCCCCGCTGCACCGGCCGCTCCGGCCAGGGGCAGAGCACCGCTGGCGCCTGCGGCACCCGCCTGGGTCGTAGCTCCCGCGCCGCCAGCGCCCGCGAGCCCCGCCGCTCCGCCGAGCGCCTCGCCGACGCCGGCGCCGCCATCTCCGCCCCGACCGCTCGCGCCGCCATCGACGGCGCCCGCGGCCCCCGCGACACTGACCGTGGCGCCGCTCGCCGGACCGCACCCGAGCTGTCCCGCCGTGCCGCCGAGGGAGGCCGCGAGTGCCCCGCCGTCGTCCGTACCGCCCGCGGGGGCACCCGCCTGCGGGGCCACCGCCTCGCCGCCACTCCCGACCGCCCCCGCCACGCCACCCGTAGGTGTCACCGCGCCACCCGTCCCGCCGCCGTCAGTCCCCCCGGCCGCGCCGGGGCCTCCCGAAAAGACGCGGCCACCATCGCCGCCATCGCTCCAGGCGGCGTCATCGCCACCGGCTGCACCGTCGCCGTCACTCCCGGAGACGACGGCCGCTCCGGCGTCGCCGCCCATGCCCCCCGGATTGGCGAGTTCACCGCGGCCAGCAGGGTTGGCGCAACCCGGCGCAGCGAAGACGGAAAGCAGGACGCACGCGGCAGGCATCGGCGATCGATTCACGACGGGCTCCCGTTCATGCTGGCGATGATCCCACCCGGGGCGGGCGCCAGGCAAACGTTTCCTCTGCCGCCATCCATCGCCGGATCCGATAGCGCGGACCACTCGGTCGGGGGCGAGAGCCCACCGCTCGCGCCGTGACCGATCTCACCCGCTCCGCATCGAGGCCCAGGGGACTCGGCCATCGACACGCTCGCGCTCCCGCCGCCGCGCACGATTCGAACGAAGGCGGACGTCGAGCATCGCGTCGGTCGCGATCGGTGCATGCAACCTTGATCGTGAACGCGTCTTCGTTCAGCATCGACGACGAAGGTACGCCGTAGGCTCGGGATTCCATACGGCTCTCCTGGCGTGATTCTGCCTTCGCACGAAGAGTCCAGTGACGCCGGCCGCGCCCTTCGCCGTCGGTGTCCGCGTGCTCCCTCGCCTTGGTCGAGGGCCTCGCCTCCCCTGATGGAAAGAGCATGGATAATCCGACGAGAGGATCGATGAGGCTTGGGTGGCTTTGGCTGACTCTCCTGCTCTGTAGCTGCGGCGCGGGGGAAGATCCGGCCACCGATGGCGTCGGCGGCGCGTCCGCCGCCGGCGGCGGCCCCGGCAGCACGGGTGCCGCGCCCACAACGACCGGCGGTGCAGGCACGGGTGGCGAGCTCGGTGCGACCGGCGGCGTGGGGCCCGGCGGAGTGGGCAGCGGTGGTGCCATTTTCGACCTCGGGGGTGCGGGAACGAACACCGGTGGGCTGACCAATCCCACGGGTGGCGCCGGCACCGGCGGCGTCGTCACTCCCACGGGCGGCGCCGGCACCGGCGGCGTCGTCACTCCCACGGGCGGCGCCGGCACCGGCGGCGGCGTCGTCGCTCCCACGGGCGGCGCCGGCACCGGCGGCGTCATCGCTCCCACGGGCGGCGCCGGCACCGGCGGCGAGGTGGGCACGACGGGGGGCACCGCGACCGAGCCACGAGGCATGACGCTCTACTACGTGCGTCACGCCGAGACGGTGGCTAACGCGCTCGACGACCACAGCCCGAGCACGGAGGACGCGGACACCCTGACCGACCTCGGGCAGCGGCAGATCAGCGCCCTGACCACGTACCTGCAGGAGAGCGGCGTCGCGCCCGACGCCGTGCTCGTGAGCCCCGCGCCCCGCTCCCAGCACACGATCGAGCCGTTCCTGGTGAGCACCGGCCTCGTCGGGGTCATCTGGCCGGAGCTCTGGGAGTGCTGCGGCGGCGAGCCGACCGGCGCGCCCCTGCCGACGGAGCCGCTCCGCTACGACTTCTTCACCATCACGGTGGAGGCCCAGAACCTGGCGCTCCGCGAGGGAGATCCGGGGACCTTCTGGCAGATCGACCCCTACGAGCAGGGGCTCTACATGGTCATGCAGGCGCGCGATCTCTTGCTCGCCGGCTACGGACAGTCGGGCAAGACCGTGCTCATCTCGGGCCACGCGATCTCGGGCACCCTCCTGATCGGGCTCCTGCGCGGCCTCGACATGAGCGGCGGCATCGAGCAGACCGGGCCGAATGCGATCTACATGATGAACACGGGCGTCCAGCTGCTGACCCAAGATCCCGCGACGGGCCTCTTCGAGCTCGAGGGCTCCAACGTCAATCGCCCCGCGACGGAGTAGCACCGCCACGAGTGCAGCCTTCTCCCCGCCGCGCCCGTCGCCCCTAATCGAGCGGATACGACGCCATCGGCTGGCTCAGTTGCGAGGACGTCAAGGTCACGGTGCCGATCGATCCGTCGGCGTAGTGGATGGTGAAGAGGAAGCTCGAGCCGGCGCCGAGGATCGAGGTCGGGATGGAGAGGAAGTTCTCCGCCTCCGTCGCCCAGGAGAGGGTGCCCTGGCTCGACGGGTCCCCCGCGCCCTGCCAGTCGATGCCGGTGACCGCTGCGTTCGGGTTGCGGATCTGCACGATCGACCACCCCGGGCTCGCGCCGTCCTTGACCCACAGGCTGGGCGCGTCGTCCGACACGCCCGGCTGTCCGACGCAGGACACTGGGCGCCAGGCCCCCTGGTAACGTCCGGCCCCGTCGATCATGACCTCGCCGGGCGCGGTACCACCGAGATCGATCCCGCAATTGCCGTCTGGGCACTTGTCCGTGACGCGCACCACGACGGGCTTCTCGCCCTCGCTGGTGAGCACGGTCACCAGCATGCACTGCCCGCAGACATGCCCGGCGTCCCACTCCATGAAGGTGTTGATGGCCGCGTAGTACATCACGCCCGTGCTGCCGTAATTGCAGGCGCCGGCGTTGCTGGCCGAGGTGCTGTACACGGTGACGTTGCCGAGGGTGCCGTAGGCAGTCTGGGTCGGGTTGACGGGCGTGGCCGCATCGCAGTTGCCGCTGCAACTCGCCGGCAGCCCCGTGGGCCCGAAATCCTCGCCCCCAGTGCCCGGCACGCCACCCGTGTTCACGACGCCACCCGTGTTCACGACGCCACCCGTGTTCACGACCCCGCCCGTGTTCACGACCCCACCCGTGTTCACGACGCCACCCGTGTTCACGACGCCACCCGTGTTCACGACGCCACCCGTGTTCACGACCCCACCCGTGTTCACGACGCCGCCGGCGGCATCCCCGCCGCTGCTCGGGGTCCCTCCCGAGCTCGCCACACCACCGGTGGCTTCACCCCCGGTGCTCGGGGCGCCACCGCTCGCGCCCCCGCTGTCGCCGCCCGACGAGCTCGACTCGGGCTCGTCGTCCGCGCTGCAGCCGGTGCCCACCGCGGCCGCTCCGCCCCCGATGAGGGCGAGGGATAGGGCGGTTGGGAGCGCGAGGAACCTAGAGCTGGAGCCGGGGATCGGACGCAAGGTGACCCTCCACGGGCACGCGGAATCCCCGCCACCCTAGCACCTCGCGTGCCCGGATCCCGCCCCCGGCGCACCGCGGGGCCCCGCGCCCTCGAGCGGGGGCTCGAGCATCCCGCGATTGACCCGTAGAGCCTTGCGCAACGCGCGCTGGTGGAGGATCGTCCTGGCCGGGGCCATTCGTGATGCAGCCACGGTTCTTAGGTCTAGTTCTGGGGGTGGTCGTCTGGGGTTGCGCGTCCAGGGCGGCGCCGCCACCGCCGCCAGCCGCGGCGCCGGTTCCCCAGCCCATCCCTTCTGCGCCCCCGGCAGCGCCTCCGCTCGAGACGGCCCCCGCTTGCGTCGCGGTCGCCGAGCGATGTCGCGTGGAGGAGGCAAAGCCGCTACCGATCGGGCCGGGGGCCGCGGTGCAGCTTCCCGTGGCCTGGGTCTATACCCAGGCCAGCGAGCGACTGACCGGAGCTTCGGAAGATGGGGGCGCCATTCTGTCGTTCGCGGTCGCGCCAGGCCCCTCCGATGAGGCCATCCGCAGCGTCTTCTATGCCCTCCTGGCCGAGCTCGGCATCACCGGGGTCGTCGACGCCGCCTTCGACCTGGACACGCCCCAAGCCAACCTTCCGGCGGGCGAGCTCGTGGTTCAAGCCTGGCAAGTCGAGAAACCAAAGCGAGGCAAGAGCGCACAGAAGGAGGATCCCACAATGCGCGGCGCGCCGGGGGCCCTGCTGGTCGGGGTGACCCGAGTCACCCAGGCGCAGGTGGTGGTGGGCGTCGGGTTCCTCCTTCGCTCGGCCCCGACCGAGCATGCCCAGGCGCTGAAGGATTCGTTGACCTCGATCCGCACGGTCACGGCACCCGCAACCGGCGAGGGCTCGTGACCGCCGATCCACGTCTGCTCCAGCGGACGACGCTGCTCGGCACCGTGCCGAGTCCGGACCTGTCGCCAGGTGGAGACCCATCCCCCTCGCTCAACACGTCGGCGGACCCGGTCGCCCCGATCGACACGGTCCCCGCCACCGGCGCGCAAGCCGCGGGCGCGACGGCGCCGACAGCCCCTCCCGCCGGCGCCACGCCGCCCGGCGTCGAGGTCGCGATCTGCGTCAACGTGCAGCAGGCGGACGAGCCACCGCCCCCGCCCGCCGCCGCCCCGCCGCCCGCCCTGGGTGGGCAGGGAACGCTCAGGATCGACGCGGACAACGCGATGCAGATCCAGGCGCAGATCGCCGCGGCCGCGTCGCAGCAGCGGATGGTCGAGGCCGTGCCCCCGGCCCCAGAAGACGGCGTGCCGGAAGAGGCTGCGCGGGCGGCGCCGGCCAGCCACGGGTCCGTCGCCATCGAGCCCCCGGTTGCCCCGGCAGCTTCCTCCCTCGCGCACGCGACATCGACGCCGCCCACGGCCGCGCCGAGCGCGGCTCCGCCGGCGGCAGCGCCGGCTCGAGGCCGCGCCCGGGGCAAGCTGCTTCTGGTCGCGCTCCTCGGGGTTGGCTTCCTGTTCGCGGGACTGCTGTTCGCGCTCGCCGTCGGCTACGCGGTCTATCAGCGAAGCGTCGCCGTTGCGGTCGAGCCGTCGCCGTCCTCAACTCTCGGGTCGGAAGCGACACCGTCACCGGTGGGGAGCGTGGCGCCGGCCGCGTCCGCTGAGCCGGGGAGCCCGGTCAGCCCGCCCGCGGTCGCGAGCGAACCCGCCCTCGCACCCAGCGCCGATAGCGAGGCGACCGCCACGCCAGGGTTGCCCAACGTCACGCTCACCTGCTCTCCGGAGTGTCAGCACCTCGACCGGATCACCTGCGACGGGACGGAGGTGCGCCTCGTCGACGGGAGGCTGCGCCTCGACGCTGGCAAGCACATCTGCGTCTTCGCGGCGCCCGGATACCTGCCGACGTCGGTGGCGGTCGAGGTCGCGGACGGCAAACCGAACGAGGTCAGCGTCGTCCTTCGGCGCCGAGGGGGCAATACCGGCCCCGCCCGACCCTGCGGGACCTTCCTCGACCCCTGCTAGCGACGCCATCTGGCCCAGCCTCACTCCAGGCGTCTCGACCGAGCCCGACGGCGAGGCCCCGCGGCGTCCTCATCGCACGACCAGCGACTCCATCCACGGCACCTCGTCCGGGGGCGCGCTCCCGAGCGCTGCCGCCCAGTCAGCGTCGGTTAGTCGCTCGAAGTCCTCGGTGATCTCCTCGAAGTACGCCGCGCTGAGCCCCGCGTAGGCGCGCGGCCCCACGCAGGTGTCCACGGTGACCACCAGGAGGCGTGGGAACCCCGTCCCCACGTGCAGCACCCGGCCCACGATGGCGCCGCCCTCGTCGGCCGGCTGGGTGTGCACGTCCGCGACGACGGGCTCGTACTCCGTCGAGGGGTCCGTCTCGAAGTCGGACCCGTAGAACAGGCGCGTGTACCACCCATCGAAGCCAGGGATCATGGCGCAGACGACGTCGATCGGCGCCTCCTTGACCGCGTCGTTGATGAACTCGAGGTGGGCCGCGGAGTGCGGCTCGCCGCTCCGCTGGAGCGTCGCCATCTCGGCGAGGGTGGTGGTGACCTGCTCCAGGTTCGCGAAGTAGCCCTCGACGCCCGCCGGGACGTCGACGCCCGCCGCCCCGAGATCGCCCAGAAGCTCGGCGCCGCGCCGCCCGAAGGTGGCGAGGGCGGCGAACGACTCCGGGTACGGATCGACGTAGGCGTCCGGGTACTCGCACTCCGGGATCCCGGTGTACGACTGCTTGGCGTAGAGGAGCGTGTCGTGCCGGAGCTCCGCCCAGGAGCCGAGCTGGGCACCGAGCACCCGGCGCCCCCAGGCCTCGGTGGTGGCGACGGCGGGCAGCCCCGTCGGCTCCGCGCTCCGCGGCGAGAGCTGCCGGAGCGCGCCGAGCCAGAGCGTGTACAGGCTCGACTCCCAGTAGGCGCGCTCGTGCGCGTCGACGAGGGTGCGGGCGCCCGCGAGCTCCACGGCGTACTCGTACCGCGCGACCTCGGGGGCGAGCAGCGGCGCCGCCTGGTCGTTGCCCAGCGCCGCGAAGGCGACGTCGAGGGGGCTCGGCATCATCCGAGGCTCGGCGACGCGGTCGTAGACCACGTTCGAGAAGACGTGGCTGTCGACCGTGTAGCGCTGCCCCAGGAACGCGAAGCTCGCGTCGAGCGGAAGTGTCTCCGTCGCCGGCCCTACCCTGATCAGGCGGCTCGCGATGCGTTGCTCGCCGTACCGTCCCGCCTCGATGGCGGCCTGAAGCTCGGCGTCGGTCTTGCTGGCGACGTCAGCGGGGCCAGCGATCCCGAGGTCCGCGAGCAGCGCCTCGAGCCCGGGCAGGGAGAGGTAGTCCGCCTCGCCCACGAAGGCCGCGATGGTGCGGTCGAGCGCGTCCCACTGCGCGCGACTGGACTCGTCCAGCAGCGAGGGAATGGCGGCCGCGGCCGCAAACTGCCGGCGCCGGAAGACACGCGAGCCGTCTTCTTGCGTCTCGAGGAAGCGGAAGTCCACGCGCCCGAGCCACATCATCGCGCGGAAGTACTCCTCGAGCCCGTCCACATAATGCCCGCGCGGCGTGAACTGCGAGAAGTCCTCGTCCCGCGGCGTCCCGAACAGGTCGACGGTGGCGATCCCGCTGGCCGCCCGCGCGGCGGCCACCAGCGCCTGCGCCTCAGCGTCGAGCCCCGGCGCGCTCGGGTCGAGCAGACCGTGGGCGACCGCGAAATAGAGCCCCAGATCGTGGGCCACGTCCGGCTCGAGCTCGGCCGCGCCGAGACGCTCGCGGACCGACACGAGCAGCGCGAGCAGCGCGGGCTGGAGCGATCGGTACTCCAGGTCGCGGAGGATCTTGTCGTAGGACCGGTGCACGGCGCTCAGCACGGAGTCCACGGACACGTACACGGGCAGATCCTCGGCGTAGATGTCGGCGTAGCCCTGGGTGAAATGCGGAAACCCGAGGCGAGCCGAGATGACGAAGCCGTTCTCCCCCAGCTTGGCGAGCTCGGCGTCGTTCAGCGCCAGCGCCGAGGCCTGGATCCGATCGAGGAACTCAGCCTCGGTCGGGTCGTAGTCGAGGGCCCCCGCGGGCACCGCCGGGAACCGCTCGGTGAGTCCCTCGCTGGTGAGACCTGCGAGCGCGTCGAGGTTCGCGCGGAGCCTCGCCAAGGGAACCGCCGCCGCGGGCCCGAGCGCGAGCGTGTCGATCGGGACGGCGTCGTCACCGCCGTAGCCGCCGGTGGCCGGACCGCCCGTGGTCGGGCCTCCACCGCCGACCCCGCTCGCGGCGCTCCCACCGCCGTCGCCACACGCCGCCGCCGCCAGCACCAGACCGACCAGCACCCAAGATCGCCGCATCGCGAGCCTCCCTTCCGTCACTGCCTCGATTGTCCCCCGATCCGGTCGTCGCGCCAGCGACCGAGCAGGCAGCCGCTGCAGTCCACGCCCGATTCACAGTCGAACCGGGAGCGGTCGGCACCTACTGCGGCGTCAGCGTGACGATCTGGACCGAGCCCGAGGCGGCGTTGGCCCACACGATCGACCCGTCGGGGCGGCCGACGAGATCGTCCCCCGAGGTGAACGCGAGCGAGGGATCGAGCGCGGTCTTTGGCTGGCAGACGGCGCCGTCGCGATCGATCACCATCGTGTAATAGCCGCTGGTTTCCTGCTGCCAGCCGCTGCCGCTCGCCTCTGCCCAGGCGAGCAGCACGAGCCCCCCGGTGCCGTAGGGGGCGGACTTGAGCTGCGTGAGCGACGCTCCCTCGGCGAGCTCGGGGTCGAGCCAGGTGGCGGTCAATTCGCCCGGCGCGTCTCCGCGAGGCACGTTGAGCAGCCCGAGGTCGGTGCCGTTGGCGGCCGCGGCGCGGATCTGGTCAGCGATCGTCTCGTCGATGTCGGGCCAGGTGCCGGCGTCCAGATCCTGAGGGATCGAGTTGTTGGTGATGAACGGGATGAGGAGCTCGTCCCCGAGGTCGACCATGCCGCCGAGCTGGCCGTTGGTGGCGCCGTTGCCGGCAGAGGCGAGCGGGTAGATGACGTCGGTGCGCGGATCGCCCTCGAGGAAGGCGAAGAAGATCCCCTCCGGGTAGGCGTCGCCGAGGCCCAGGATCGCGCCTGGAGCGCCGACGGCGAGCAGGCGCTGATCGAGGTTGTGGCTGCCCCACCAGCCGTTGATGAGCTGCTGCTCGCCGGCGCTGTCCACCGTGGCGAGGTAGCCGCCCTGGTGCCGCACGCCGTCGTCGTAGCGCTGGGTGTGACCGAAATAAGCGACCAGCTCGTCGGGGCCGGCGAGGTAGCCGAAGCGGCCGGTCCCCGGCGCCCCCTTCGTCCCGACGTCCTCGAGGTTGGGCGAGCGGAAGAGATCGGTCTGGAAGCGGACGCCGCCGCTCCCGTCGTAGCGGGCGACCGCCGCCCAGGTGCGCTCGTCGACGGTGTCGTTCGGATCGAAGAGCAAGGCCGCGACGCCGTCACTGGTGACGGCGATCCCGGCGAGGACCGCACCCGGCGTGCTGGCGACGACCCCGTCGGTGCTGGCGATGGTGGCCGCGCCGTCCGCCGACGTGAACCCGACGTAGATCTTGCCCGAGGCCGCATCGACGGCGACCGGCAGCTCCGCGAAGTTCTCCGCCCCCCACCCGTCCGCGGCCTCGCCGGGCGTCGGCGCGGTAGGCAGCGGCGTGGCACCGATGGCATAGGGTCCCACTGCCTCCGCACAGGTGAGCGGCTCCGGGATCCCCCCGGTGCCCTCGATCCCCCCGGTGCCCGTCGTGCCGCCGGTGCCTTCGAGCCCACCCGTGCTGGGCGTGCCGCCCGTCGCCGGCGTGCCACCGGTGCTGGGCGTGCCACCGGTGGTCTCGAGCCCACCGGTAGCCGGCGCTGCGCCCGTCGCACCGCCGTCTGCGGCTACCGAGCCGCCGGTGGTCACGGCCTCGCCTCCCGCGCCCGGGGCGCCAGCGCCGGAATCGCCCGGCTCATCGGGCGCGCCGCAGGCGAGGGCCAGCAGGGGCAGCACGGAGGCGAACGCACCGCGTCGGAGGTCGAGCATGGTCCACAGTCTCCCGGAGTGATGGGACGCGCACGGAGCGAGCCGGCAGGTCTATGGCCGCGACCGGGTGGATCCGTGGAGGAATCGGCGGGGTCGGGTGCCCCGGTGACCGTGCCCGCCGGGGGACCACGGAGCCGGCGCGGCCGCATCGAGTAAGCCACCGCTGCCCCACTGCGGAACTATCGCCACGGGCCAGAGTAGGCGGAATGATCGCGCCATGACGTCACCCGACGTTCCGGCGGAGCAGGGCCGGATCCGCAAGGAGCTCGGGGCGCTGGCCGCGAAGTGGAAGGCCGTGTCCTTCGCGGCGCGCGCCAAGGTCGCCCGGACGGAGTCTCGCACGGCCACCGCCGACGCCCTCTTCCCCTTCCAGTTCGAGTTCTCCGACACCACGCCGTGCAAGCGCGTGGAGCCCTTGCCGGCCAAGATCTACCGGGCCCTGCGTGGTACCGTCGCGCCTGAGCGGCAAAGGCTGGGCTGACAACGTGACTGCTGGTGACCGTGAGGCGATCGCGAACAGCGCGATGACCCTTTCCTGGCGCGAGGCCGCGCAGGACCTCGGGATCCGATTCGATGCTCCCTTCGCGATGGAACACGGCGGGGCGCGCCACTGGTGCGCTGGCTGGCTCCCGGATTTCGGCGGTGCCCGCGGCGCCATCATCGCGGGTCCTGAGTCCGTCGACGAGATCTTCGAGGTGGCGCAGGCGCTCGGGCACTACGCTGCCAGCCTCAGTCCTCACCACTACGAGACGTTCGATCGCAACCTGTTCGTCGAGACGCTGAACGACTGGGGCTGGTTCGCAAACCCTGCGCAAGCGCCCCTGTGGTTCAGAGGTGCATTCGGCCGTCACGGCGGACGGCGATGAAGGCCATGACCGCTTCGGCGAGGAACTCACGCCGCTTGGTCGCGGCGGAGGGAGGCAACACCGAGTCGCCTGCGCGGTGAGCGCTCCCACGGGCCGGGCCGACGAACCCGCAGCGACCCCTCGACCGCTCCCGGCGGCGGGCGGCGACGCGATGTTCACGGCCAGCGTCGCGCTGGCTCACCTCGCGTTGGAGCAACCTGGCGAGGCTGAGCGCTGGCTGAAGTTCGCCGACGACGCAGAGGCGCCATGGCGATGGGGACGTGCCTCGGTGACCGGACGCTCCCCGACGGCGCCGTCGACGAACTCGGCGCTACGGCTCGCCGTCGGCTCCCGCCTCGCCGGACGGCGGGCTCGAGCTCCCCCGCGGAAGCCTGACCGCGTCGGACCCGACTGCCAACGCGCACTGTTGCACGCCCCGCCCCTGGATCGCGCGGACCCGAAACTCGACGCCCCCCCAGCGGACCCGATCGTCGACCTCCGGAGGCCGACCGAGGAGGGTGAGGACGAGCCCGCTGACCGTGTCGACGTCCGGGTGCTCGAGCTCGACACCGAGCTGTTCCCCGACCTGGTCGAGGCGCGCCACGCCCAGCGCCCGCAGCTCTCCCTCGACCTCTACCACGGGCTCCGTAGCCCCGGGACCGTCGTTGATCTCGCCCACGATCTCCTCGAACAGATCCTCGGCCGTCAGGATCCCCGAGGTGCCGCCGTGCTCGTCCATCACGACGACGAACTGCGTCCGGTCCTTGCGCATCCGGCAGATCACGGCGTCGAGCCGGGTCGCCTCCGGGACGAACGGCACCGGACGCACGACGCTCGCGTCCAGCGCTCGGCCCTCGACCAGGAGCTGCAACAGGTCGCGGATCAGCACCAGACCGACGATCCGATCGACCGTGCCTTCGTAGACCGGGTACCGCGCGTGTCTCGCCGTGCGTACGGCGTGACGGATCTCGTCCACCGAAGCCCCCTGCCGCAAGCCGACCACCCGAACCCGCGGGGTCATGACCTCCGCCGCCGAGAGCTCCCCGAACTCGAAGAGCTCGCCCAGCACCTGGCCGGCCTCGACGTCGAGCTCGCCCTTGACGGCGCTCTCCTCGACCACGAAGCGCAGCGTCTCCGGGGAAGGGGGCTTCAGGGCAGACTCCCGCCGGATCCCGAAGCCTCGCAGCACGACGACGCCGATGGTGTCGAGCCCCACCACCATCGGCCACAGCGCTCGCTGGGCCCACCTCATGGGACCGCTGATCCACAGCGCGGTCCCCTCGGCATACTGGAGCGCCAGCGTCTTGGGGACCATCTCGCCGAGCACGATGTGCAGATAGGTCAGCGCGCCCACCGCGATGACGCTGGCCGCGGCGTGCGCTGGGATCACGGACTCGATCCCGAGAGCATGCAGGGGGCCCAGCAGCGCCACCGCGACCTGGTGCTCCCCGTACATGCCGAGCCCGAGGCTGGCGAACGTGATCCCCAGCTGAGCCGTCGCGATGTAGCGGTTCTGGCGGCGCGGATCCCGCAGCACCTCGAGGACGGCCGCAGCCAAACGGCTCCCTCGCGCCGCCTCGTGTTCGAGCGCAGAACGCGGGACCCCGATGATGGCGAACTCCGCGGCGACGAAGACGCCGTTGAGCAGGATGAGCGCGAGGATCACCAGCGCGGGCACCATCCTAGCCCCTCCCCCCAGTCGGCGACGCCGTCGTCCCCGCCTCCGGACGGCGCTCCGGTGGGGTCACCGTGAGCCAGGCGATGGCCGTCGCCGTCATCTCGACGATGGTGACCTCGACCCCGTCGATCGTGAGCTGCTCACCCTCCCGCGGGAGCCGACCGAGCGCGTCCACGACATGACCGCCGGCCGTCACCGCCCTCCCCTCCCAGCGCAGGCGGAGCCACGGCTCCGCCTCGTCCAGCCGCATCGTCCCGGAAACGCGCAGGGAGCCATCGGGGAGCCGGATGGGGCCTGCGTCCGGTTGCTTCAGCTCGTCGCCCAGCTCTCCGAAGAGGTCGGCGATGACGTCCTCGACACTGATGATGCCCTGGATCCCGCCGTGCTCGTCCACGACCATGGCCCTGGCGCTGCGTTGCTCCTGCAGGAGCCGGACGAACCGGTGGGACCGGAGCGACTCCGGCACGAACGGGATCGGGCGCAGCACCTGTTCCAGCCGCGGCAGCGCGCCCTGGGCGACGAACACCGCGACCACCTCCTTGATGCTGACCACGCCGAGGACATCATCGAGCGAGCCGCGATACACGGGCAGCCAGCCGTAGGGGCTCGCAAGGACGCGCTCCAGCATCTCGGCGGGCGGCATCGACACCTCGAGCCCGTAGACCTCGCTGCGGGGCGTCATCATCTGGCGCACCGTGCGGGAAGAGAGGTGGAGCCCGCGCTCCAGGCGTCGATGGGCGTCGGCGCTCAGCGCGCCCTCCCGCCGCGCCTCGGAGAGCAAAACCTCGATCTCCTCGGGAGAGTGCACGTGCTGGTGCCCCCCCGGCGTGATCCCGAAGGGCCTGAGCAGCCAATGCCCACTGCCGTTGAGCAGCCAGATGAACCCCCGGAGCGCGGACACGGACCAGCGCGTCGGCAGGAAGGTGACGAGGGCGCTCTTGACCGGGAACTGAAGCGCCAGGGACTTGGGCACCAGCTCACCGAACACGACCTGCAAGGTCGTGAGCAGGAGCAGGACGATGACGAAGGCCGCCGACTCCGCGGACGCGCGCCCCAGCCCGAAGGTCCAACTGAGCCATGGCTCGAGATCCACGGCGAGGGTGGCTTGCGCGTAGGCGCCGGCCACGAGGCTCGAGAGGGTGATGCCGATCTGGCAGGCGGCGATGGTTCGATCGAGCCGGACCCCGTCCTCGATCACCGCCAGGAGCTTGATCGCGAGGGGGCTCCCCCGGCGCACGAGCGCTGCGACGTCGCTCCGCTGGACGCCCACCGCCGCGAACTCGGCCGCGACGTAGAGCGCGTTGATGGCCACGAGCAGGGTGAGGACGAGCCAGGGGACCATGTCTGGTGGAGCTGAGCCGGGACCGCGAGACGCTAACACGAATCGCCCGGCTCAGCCGCGACCGGGCGCACCGCCGAGAGCCATCGCGCCGTGTTGCGTCGGCTGCGCCGCGCCGGGACTACGGCGCGCCGTCGAGGGCTTCTCGCACCTTGCGCAGGAGATCGTCCCGCCCGAAGGGCTTCTGAAGGAACGCGATCCGCTCCGGCGGCGATTCGAGGGAGCGGCTCCGCCGGCCGTACCCGCTGGCGAACACCACCGGCACGCCGGGCCGTCGCTCCCGCAGGTACCGCAGGACCGCCTCGCCCCCGAGCTTCGGCATCACCACGTCGAGCACGGCCAGATCGATCTCCGTCGCGCGGTCGTCGATGACCTCGAGCGCCTCGACCCCGCTGCCGGCGGTGAACACCGTGTAGCCCGCGCTCGCCAGGTACGCCCGCGTGAGCTCGAGCACCAGCGGATCGTCCTCAGCGACCAGGATGGATTCCGTGCCTCGGGGCACGGCGAGCAGCTGCCGCGGGGCAGCTCGGTCCGCCGCGGGATCGGCGGCGGGGAGATAGACCTCCACCCGGGTGCCGCGCCCGACCTCGCTCTCGAGTTGGATGGCGCCGCGGTGCTGGGCAACCAGGCCATGCACGGTCGCCAGGCCCAGGCCGGTCCCTTGCCCTGGCCCCTTCGTCGTGAAGAAGGGCTCGAACACCCGGCTCCGGATCTCCGGGGTCATCCCGGTGCCGCAGTCGGTGACCGCCAGCCGAACGTAGGCCCCGGCGCGCGGCAGCGACAGCTCCTGGCGCCGTCGGTCGTCCACCAGCACGTTCTCGGTGGACAGGACGATGGTGCCGCCCTCGGGCATCGCGTCGCGCGCGTTCACGCAGAGGTTGACCAGCACCTGCTCGACCTGGTTCGGGTCGGCCTCGATGCGGTCGAGCTTGGCCCCGCGACGGACCTCGACGGTGACGTTCTCACCGAGCACGGGGCGCAGCATGGGCAACAGCCCGCCGATGATCTGGTCGAGGTCGACGACGGTGAGGCTCAGCACCTGGCGGCGGCCGAAGGCGAGGAGCTGTCGCACCAGCAACGCGGCCCGCTCGGAGGCCTGCAGCACCAGCCCCAGGGACTCGTGCAGGCTGCCTCCCGCCGGGGCCTCGTCGCGCGCGAGGCTGGTGAACCCCTGGATGACCTGCAAGAGGTTGTTGAAGTCGTGGGCCACGCCGCCCGCGAGCTGCCCGACGGCCTCCATCTTCTGCGCGTGGCGCAGCTGCTCTTCCAGCCGCTGCTGCTCGGCCATCTGCTGCTCGAGCTCGGCCGCGTAGCGCTTCAGGCCCGTGTGCAGCCGTGCGTTCTGGACGCCGACCGCCAGCTGGTTGGTCAGCGTCCGACACAGGTTGATCTCTCGCGCGTCGAAGGCATGCTCGCCGGTGATGGTCCCTAGGATGAGCACCCCGATCGGCTGCTGATCGAGGCAGAAAGCGAGGAAGAGGAGGCTGCGCAGGCTCCGCGCCTCGACCACCGCGCGCTCTGCCGGCGAGAGCTCGGCGGCGGGCGCGTCCGGGAGGATCACCGGCACGAGCGCGCGGACCGACTCGAGCAGGTGCGGATGGTCGCCAACGGGAGCCCAGCGCAGGCTCTCGGGAAAGTCGGGAGCGAGCGGCGGCGTCGTCGCCCCGAGGAACACGTAATCCCCCTCGAGCAGGTAGACGGCCGCGGTCTCGACGCCGACGAGCCGCGCCGTGCCGTCCGCGATGATCTGCAGGACGGCCTCCAGGTCCAGCGTGGAGCTGACCGCCTGACTGACCTCCAGCAGCAGCTCCTGCTCGAGCTGGTGTCGTGGGGGGCTCGCCACGGCGCCAGCGTCTCCCCGGTCGTCTCGCCCGTTCACGCCACCCCTCGCCCGACCATATTCCCCTCCACGGCCTCCGCCGGCGAGATCCCCCTGCCCCCCACCCGTCCCACGAGGGCGCTATCGTACCGCCCCCGATCCCGCAGCACCAGGGGAGCGCCAGCAGGGAGCGCTGCGAGGGGCGGAGCATCGACCCCCCTCGCGCGGCGTGCACGCGCCTGCGCGGGGAGGACCGAGAGGGGGATCACGCTGCGTAGGCGGCGGCGAAGACCGGCCCGAACTCCTCGAGGGGCGTCTCGAGGTGCACCGTGACGGTGCCGGGCTCCGGGGCGAGCAGGCCCGCGGCCACGCCCCGATAGAGCTCGACGTACATCGCGGCGAGACGCGGCTTGAGGCCCATGCCGATCATACCCCGCTCGAGATCGTCGTAGCCCACCTGCACGTACGGCAGCTCCGGCTTGCCGATGGCCTGGCCGAGCACGCGGGTCGTCTCGGCCATCGAAACCGGGCGCGGCCCGACCAGGTTGACGGCGGTGAAGCCCGAGAAGTCGCGCTCCAGCAGCCGCCGCGCGGCGTAGCGCCCGATGTCGGCGGCCGCGATGATCGACCACGGCGCCTCGGCGGGCGACGGCGCGCCGTTGGCGCCCATCGCCTTGATCATCGGCACGTTCATCAGGAAGTTCTCGTAGAAGAACCCCGCGCGCAACGCGAGCACTCCCACGCCAGAGATCACCCGCAATCGCTCCTCCAGGTGGTGGAGCGCCACGATCGGGCCCGTGCCCGCTGCCTGCTGCGCGCCGAGGCTGCTCAGGAGCACGACGTGGGGTGGGCGCCGTCGTGGTGGTGATGCTCCTCGGCGGTTGCACCTTTCCGTCCACCCTCGAGCCCGAGGGCGGCGCCAACACCAACGACCGCTCCGAAGGGGGAAACGACGGGGAGGCGCTGCTCACCGGCTCGATGGTCGTCTCGCCGCCGGCACCCTCGACCTCCGTCACCCCGCCCGGGGAGGATCCACCGGCGGCCGCGGCCTACGCGCTGATGCAGCGCAACACGGTGTCGGTGTTCGTCGACTTCGAGGCGGGGACCGCCCGCGAGCTCGACTTCATGGTGGCGCGCTGGATCTTCTCGCCCGTCGCCCCGGTCGGCTACGCCGTGGTCGGGAGCGACCTCGTGGCGCTCGAGCTGCCGAGGCTCGAGGAGTCCTGGCGCCGGCCCGCCCCGGGCGGGCGCTGGGGCTTCCTGCGCGCGTCGGACGACGGGCGAACGCTCGTGGTCGCCGACGGGATCGAGGGGAGCGTGATCGACGCAGGGTCGGGCGAGGTGCGCGCGACCTTCGACGTCGGGGTGCCGGAGGACGTGGCCTTCCTGCCCGACGGACGGCACGCCCTGGTCGTCGGGCAGACGACCTGGCTCGAACACGCGCCCTCCACCCCGGTCGTAGAGGTGGATCTGGTCACCGGGGAGGCCCTCCGGGTCGAGGTGCCGAACTGCGCCGCCCCCATCGCCGTGCTGCCGACCGGTGAACGGGCGCTGCTGTCGCCCACCTTCTGCCAGGAGGGCGTGAGCAGCACCGGCGAGAACCCGTGGACGAACCCCGACCCGGTGAGCGTCATCGATCTATCGGAGGCGGGCCCGCGCTTCGTCAAGAACCTGCCCGGGTTCGGCCCCGTGGCGCTCGCCGAGGCGGGCGACCGGGCGGTGGCGTACCTCGACGTCGAGCGGCTCGATCCCACGATGTTCGATGACCCCGCGCTGATCCCGGACGCCACCGGCCCCCGCTATCACGTCATGGTGATCGACCCGTACACCCTGGAGTACTCCCTGACGCCGATCGGGGACGCCCTGCCGCGCTTCGCCCTGACGCGGGACGGGACCACCCTGCTGGTGGACGCTAGCGTGCAGGTGCAGCGCTTCCTGGTCGACGCCGACGTACGAGTCACCGTCGACCGCAACGGCCTGCACGGGACGCTCGACTTCGACGTGTTCTCCCAGACCGCGCCGTTCGGCACCCTCGACCTCGACCGGCTCGAGTTCTCGCCCTTCAGCGGTCCGGTCGCCAGCCTCGACCGCTTCGTGATGCCGCGCGGCGGCCAGGACGTCTACACACTGAAGCGCCGCGCGGACGGCCTCGGCGGGGATCTCTTCCGGATCGATCTCGAGGCCGGGACGACCGCGGATCTCGGCCGCAGTCTGCGCGATCTCGGCCTGCTCCCCGACGGCGAGAGGATGATCCTGCGCATCCGCACCTCACCGCTCGTGGTCGAGGGCGGGGTGCGCCTCCAGGAGGACTACTGCCTCTCCGGCGACGGCGAACTCTGCGACGTCACCATCTCGTTCACCTCGAGCCTCGTCTTCGAGAGCAGCTACTGCTCGTATCCGGAGAACTACCACGATTGCTGAGGCCGCGCGGGCGGTCCGGCCAGCTACTCGCCGAAGCCGGCCGGACCGTACTCGGTGGTGTCGAGCGTGGTGCCGCTCGCGTCGATGACGGTGCGGACCACGTACTCGGCGCCGTAGTAGTGGTAGTCCCAGATCTCCGGATACGGCGGCGGCATGCCGGGGGTTTCGATCACACCCGTCATCTCGCCCCAGTTCTCGAGGCGCTGGTGCACGAAGGTGAGCGCGAGCGTGCTCGACTCCGGGTACCAGGTGGGCCAGACGCCCTGGGACTCGGTGGGGGTGAACTCGGCGTCGGCCGGCGGCGCCGTGGCGTCGCGCGCGAGCGCGAGCTCGGCGTCGAGCTCGGCATCGAGGGACGCCACCCGCGCGTCGAAGTCCTGCGCGGCGCTCGCCATCACCTCCACCACGTCCATGGGGACGGCGGCGGTGCCGTCGAGCACGGTCACGTCGGTGGCGATGAAATGCAGGCCCCCGTCGCTCCCGCGCCCGTCGTTCACCTCGAGCGTCACGAGGTGCGCGTCCGCCGTGAGGCCCCAGGGGTTCGGCGTCTCCGGGGTGAACATGGCGGCGTCGTAGGTCGCCGATTCCCCGCTCGCGAGGTTCACCGTCCAATCCTCGAGGTAGTTTTCGCCCTCGCCACTGGAGGGGAAGTAGAGCGCGTAGGGGCTGCTCCCGTCCGACGAGAACCAGTAGGCCGCGGGGGGCGGTCCGCCGGACGGCCCCCGCGACCAGGCGAGCGCGGCGCCGTAGGCCTCCGAGAAATGGGCGAAGAGGATACCGGTCACGCTCGCGCCCGGTCCGCTCCACTCCTGGAAGGGGACGGTCTGCTCGACGAGGGTCGCGGCGCCGCCGGTGCCGGTCGCCCCCGCGCCGCCCGTCCCATCGGCACCCGTGCCTCCCGTCGCGACCGCGCCCGTGCCTCCCGTCGCGACCGCTCCCGTGCCTCCCGTCGCGACTGCTCCCGTGCCTCCCGTCGCGACCGCTCCCGTGCCTCCCGTCG
>CAYZQO010000049.1:19350-47150 GCA_964480725.1 uncultured Polyangiaceae bacterium
CCCGTCGCGACTGCTCCCGTGCCTCCCGTCGCGACCGCTCCCGTGCCTCCCGTCGCGACCGCGCCGTTGCCGCCCTCGCCCAAGGCACCCGAAGCGCCATCTTCCCCGGCGCCGGCGTTCCCCGCCTCCGCCGCACCGCCGGCTTCGACTTGGCCACCCGTGCCAGGATCTGTGCCACCGGTCGTGACGGCCCCGTCCTTGCCCGTGTCACCGCCGCACCCGGCGGCGGTCGCAAGGAGCGCGATCCCGGCGAGAAAGAGGTGGGAAACCGTCGGCGGAGCGAGGCGGAGTCGACGCATGGTCCTACGCTAGCTGCACATCCTGTGCCGAAGTCTCGCGCCAGCCGATGCAGACCGCTCGTCCACCGCTACCGCTGACGGCCCCGCGCCCGTGAACGGCGCCCCAGCGCGAAGCACAGCCCGAGCGCTGCGAGCGCCGCGGCGCCGGACCGAGCGGGGGACCCGGGCAGCGAGCAACCGCAGCCGGAGTCGCGCTCGTCGCCCCGGACGGGCTCGGAGACGGGAGGGCTGCCGCCCGTGGCGCTGCCGCCCGTGCTGCCACCGACGGCGGCGGCGCCAACCCCGCCCGTGCCCGCGGACGGGAGCGATCCATTGCCTCCGGTCGGCGACCCGCCGGAAGCGCTCCCACCGACGCTCGCCCCGCCGGAGGCTGGGATCCCACCGGTGCTCGTGCCGCCGGAGGCGGGCGTCCCACCGACGGCGGCGCCCCCGCCGCCCCCGCCGCCCGAGCCAGGATCACTCCCCCCAACGCCAGCCGTCCCTCCCAGACCGCCGTCCCCCCCGCTGGCGCCACCGGTGGCCGTGCCCTCGGCACCGGTCCCCGCCCCGCCACTCGCAGTGGCGCCACCGGTTCCACCCACCGAACCCCCGATGCCGCCGCTCGGGGGCGACGGCGCGCCCCCGTGATCGGCGCCCCCCTGCCCTCCGTTCGGCGCCCCCGCCGCCCCCGCGGCGCCACCGTTCGCCTCGAGCTCGATGGTGAGCGTGCCATCCGCCAAAGGCGCGCCGAAATCGGGCGTCCCGTCGGCATGCCATGCCAAGGGCTTCACGCGAGTTGCCCGGTTGGGATCGTTCAGGGGATCGCCGTCGATCCGCTCGTAGTCGCGCCCGTGATAGACGATGAGGTCCACGCTACCGTCGGGCGTCGTCGTGAACTGGTTGTGCCCGGGGCCGAAGACCCCATTGCCGCTGCGGAAGACCGGCTGCGAGGCCTTGCTCCACGAGCGCGGATCCAAGAGGTCGCTGGTGTCTTCGGCGGTCAACAGCCCCAGGCAGTAGTTGGCGTCGGTGGCCGAGGCCGAGTAGCTGATGAAGACCTTGCCGTTCCGCTTCAGCACCGCCGGCCCCTCGTTGACCGCGTAGCCCACTCGTTCCCAGGCCTCCTCCGGCGCCGAGATGCGCACCCCGCGCGCCGCCAGGGTCCAGGGGTTGCTCATGGGCGCGATGTACAGGACCGTATTGGCGTCGAACTCCGGGTCGGACTCGGCCCAGACGAGGTAGCGGACCCCCCCGTGCTCGAAGGTCGTCGCGTCCAGCGCGAAGAACGCGCCGCTCGCCTTGGGGCCGTTGGTCATCAGCTGACCCCGCTCCTGCCAGGTGCCCTCCAGCGGGTTTGGCGACGCGTTGCTCAGCACGTACACCCGGATGTCCCAGACGTCGCTCGAGCTGCCCGCCGCGAAGTAGACGTACCAGCCGCCGTCCACGGAGTGGATCTCGGGAGCCCAGATGTGGGAGGCCATCTCGCCGCTGGGATGGGCCCGCCAGATCACCGTGGGCGCGGCGCTGCTCAAGCCCTGGATCGTGTCCGCACGGCGCAGCTCGATGAGATCGTAGGCCGGCACCGTGGCGGTGAAGTAGTAGTACCCGTCGGTGTGCCGGTAGATGTCCGGATCGGCCCGCTGCAACACGAGCGGGTTCTCGATCTGCAGCGTCTGCGCCGTGCCCAGCCGAGCCTCGAGCGCCGAGACGAACAGGATGGCCAGAGCCAGACCCTTGGCCACCCACCGCGCCCTCGAAGGCGGGCGCGGCCGCAGCAGCGACGGGACGACGCGAAGCACGGGAACCGTACGATAGGCCATCACCTCGCGCTGAACCGTACTATGGCTCCCGCCATTGCACTCGTTGCTCGGGAGGAACCACGGGCTCGCCATCGGCGTCGGCACCCTGGCCTCGCGCCGACGACCGGCCCCCCGGACCGCCGGGGGTGCCGAGGGGGCCGAACCGTGAGGAGGAGGTCGCGCTGCGGCGTTTGGCGTGTTGGGTCCCCTGACGACCCCGTATCGGGCTAACGAATAATCCAGAAACGATTGGCGAAGCCGGTGCATGTTCCTGCAGGATGCGTGCATCATGCATCTCCAATGCACCGCGCCGGCTCCGGTCCGTTCCGGCCCTATGACCGCTCCTGCCGAACGACCGGTCGTCGTCCCTCCGCGGCTAGGATGCCGCCGACGCTGGCCGGAGGTGGAGTGCCGACGCTTCACGGCCCCGACGATCGGGGTAATAGCAGCGCGTGATGGGCGTGACCTCTCCCGAAAATCCGTGGGCGACGAAGGAACCTGACGCAGCCCGCCGACGCAGGGCTCGGGGAGTCCTCGCGCTGACCCTGGTCCTCGCGGGCAGCTTCCTCGGCTGTGGCGATGGCGGCTCGGCGTCGGAGGCGGGGCCGCTCGGCGACGGCGGCGCGGGCTGGGCCGGACCGGGTGGAGCCGGTGCCGCCACTGGGGGTTTTGCGCCCGCGACAGGGGGCGCGTCGACCGCTGCTGCCGGAACGGGAGGCGCGCTCGGCGGCGGAGCTGCCGTCGGCGGAGCGGCGGCGAGCGGCGGGACTGCGGCGGGCGGGACGACGGGGGGCGGCGGGTTCGATGCGAGCGGCGGCGCCGATACGGTTGGGGGAAGCGCTGGACTCGGCGGAGGCGCGAGCGTCGGAGGGAGTGGACCGATCGGCGGGACCTCGACGGGCGGCGCCGGCGAGGGGGGCCTCGCCACGACCGGCGGGATGGCGCCCGTCGGAGGTGGACCCATCGAGAGCTCGGGCGGCGCCGCGGGAGCGGCCGGAGCAAGCGCGGGTGGCGCCGCCTCTGGCGGGAGCGAGCACACGGGCGGTGGACCGGCGGGCGGGAGCGGCCAGACGGGGGGCACCGCCGCGGGGGGTGCCGACCCCGGCGAGGTGCCCCCGGGGCTCACCAAGCTCGGGGAGGAGCCGATCGCCCTCTCGGGGCTCACGGTCGTCTCCTACGGCGGGTATCTCAACGGGGAGTCCTTCCAACAGGACGGCATCACCAGCTTCAACGGCTATCAGTACACGGCCTTCTGGAACCAGAATCGCAACGTGGTGCTGGCTCGACGGCGGCTGCCGAACGCTGTCGGTGACGCCCCGGGGCCGTGGGAGAAGTTCGATTTCCTGGACTACTCCTTGAGCGCGGACGACGCCCACAACACCATCTCGCTCGGGGTGTCGCCGGGCGATGGCACCTTGCACGTCGCCTTCGATCACCACGACAGCGACCTCCACTACCGGCGCTCCGTGCCCGGGCTCCTCGCCGATCCCGCGGCCGCCACTTGGTCTGCCGAGAGCTTCTCGGGCGTGGCCAACGCGCTCGTCGGCAGTGAGGGCGTGCGCCCGGTGACCTATCCTCGCTTCGTCACCGTGCCGGGCGGGAGCCGGATGCTCTTCAGCGCCCGGATCGGCGCCAGTGGGAGCGGGGACGAGGTGCTCTGGGAGTACGCCTCGGCGACGCAGACCTGGACCCTCGTCGGCGAGTACATCGAGGGCACGGACGCCAGCATCAACGCCTACCTGCACGGCCTGGCGTACACGCGCGGGGGCAGCCGTCTGCACGCCGCCTGGTGCTGGCGCGAGACGCCGGACGCGACCACGAACCACGATCTGGTCTACGTCTACAGCGACGACGACGGGCGAACGTGGCGGGACAACGCCGGGGTCGTCGTGGGGACCGCGGGGCAGACCTTCATCACCCGCGACACACCGGGGGTCACGGTGTGGCCGATCGGGCAGAACCGCGGCCTCATCAACCAGGAACACCTGGCCGTCGACGCCGCGGGTCGGGTGCACGTCCTGCTCTCGCACCTGCCCGACCACCAAGCGGACGACGCCTCGTTCACCAGCGCGCGGACGAAGAGCGAGTTCTTCGACTACGTGCGGGAGCTCGACGGCACCTGGTCGCGTCACGCGATCGGGCAGCCCGTGATCGCGAACTTCCGCGGCAAGCTCGCCATCTCGTCGACGAACAACGTCTACGCGATCCTGCCGGATCTCCGCCTCGCCGCGGCCTCCCCGGGGGACGGGTTCACGTCGTGGACGCTCCTCGACGCCAGCGACGCGGGACGGTTCTTCTCCGATCCGCTGATCGATACGGCGCGCCTGGAAACCTCGGACGAGCTGACGCTCTATTACCCCGAGGCCGAGAGCGTGAACATCTGGGGGCTCGATTATCGCCTCGAGTGACGGGCGGTGCGTCGGCGGTGCGAGCCAGGCAGGCCGGTCAGCGGACGAGGTCACTCCTGGACGTGGCGGGACGGCGCGACCCGATCCGCCACCTCACGCGGCTGGAGTGCCAGGCGCTTGACGTCGGGGACGGCCCCACCGGTGATGAGCCGCGCGCCCTTGGCGAAGACGGCGTAGTTCCAGACCCAGGAGAGCATCACGACGAGCCGGTTCTTGAACCCGATCAGGAACGCGATGTGCACGAGCGACCAGAGCACCCACGCCACGGCGCCGCCGTAGGTCACGCCGCCGAGATCCGCGACCGCGCGGGCGCGGCCGATGGTCGCCATGCTCCCTCGATCGCGGTACCGAAACGCCACGCGACCGGCCCGGGGCGCCGTCGCCCGCCGCGCGGCGCGCCCGGCGCCAGCCTCGGCGGCGATGAGGCGCGCGACGTGGTCCGCCATCTGCAGCGCCCCCTGCGCGACCCCGGGGACCGGGACGCCACGGGCGTCCCGCAAGCTCGCCAGGTCGCCGATGACGAAGCAGCTGGGGTGACCCGGCACCGAGCAGTCCGGCTCGACGCGCACGCGACCCGCCGCGTCGAGCGGCACGCCGAGGGTGACGGCGAGCGGGGCCCCTCGAACCCCGGCGGCCCAGAGCACGGTGCCCGCCGCGATCCGCTCGGCGCCCAGGCGGACGGCCTCGCCGTCGAGCTCCGTCACGCGCGCGCCGACGCGAACCTCGACGCCCATCCCCTCGAGGGCCCGCCGCGCCCTCGCCGACGCCCGTTCGCTGAGCCCGGGAAGGACTCGCGGGAGGCCCTCCACGAGGACCACCCGCGCCTCGCGCGTGTCCACGTTGCGGAAGTCGCCACGGAGCGTCTCGGTGGCAATCTCCTTGAGCGCCCCCGCGAGCTCCACCCCCGTCGGACCGCCCCCGACGACGACGAAGGTGAGCTTCGCGGAGCGTGCATCCGGATCGGCCTCGAGCTCGGCGGACTCGAAGGCGAGCAGAATCCGGCGTCGGATCTCCACCGCGTCGTCCACCGTCTTCAGACCCGGCGCGCGCGCCGCCCAATCCTCTCGGCCGAAGTACGAATGGGTCGCACCGGCGGCGAGGACCAAGGTGTCGTACGCCAGCGCGCTGCCCGAGACGGTGACGACCCGTGACGCGAGATCCACCGCGGTGGCCTCGCCCAGCACGACGCGCGCGTTGGCCTGGTGACGGAGCGCGCGACGGATCGGGTAGGCGATGTCGGCCGGGGAGAGGACGGCGCTCGCGACCTGATAGAGGAGCGGCTGGAAGAGATGGTGGTTGTTCCGATCCACCACCAAGACGTTGACCGGAGCGTCACGGAGCCGCTGCGCCAGACGAAGCCCGCCAAACCCGGCGCCGACCACGACAACGGTGGGCCGGCGATCGGCGCGGAGGGCGGTCATGGGGCGAGACATGGGGCAGCTTGCGACGAAGGCCAGGGGGCCCGCTCCGACCCGGGCCGCCGTTCGCGAACCGTCAGCCCGATTGCCTGGCCCCAGACAGCGGCGGTGGAGCGAGCTGGTGCGCGGGATCGAAGACCCGCGCGGGAGGCTCCCGAAGCTCCCACACCACGCCGACGGCGGCGAGGGCGCGGAGGACGTAGTAGGTGACGTCGACCTCCCACCAGTAGAAGCCCTGGCGGGTCGAGGTCATGACGAAATGGTGGTTATTGTGCCACCCCTCGCCCAGCGTGACCAAGGCGAGGAGCCAATGGTTCCGGCTCGCGTCGCCGGTGTCGTAGCGCTGCTTGCCGACCCGGTGCGAGAGCGAGTTGATGGCGAAGGTGCCGTGCCACAGGAACACGGTGCTGAGAAAGAAGCCGATGAACAGCCCGGACCACCCGGAGGCCAGCCACACCGCGAGCCCGAGCCCGACGGGTGGCACGAACCAGTAGCGGTTGAGCAGCACGAGCTCCGGGAAGCGGGCCCAATCCTTGACCCGACCGTAGTCGGTGTCGGCGGTATGGTCGTAGATCCAGCCGATGTGGGAGTACCAGAAGCCGCGCCGCGAGTCGTGGGGATCGCCGTCCTGATCCGACGCCTTGTGGTGGGCGCGGTGGTGGGCCGCCCACCACAGCGGCCCCTTCTGGGAGCTCGTCATGGCGAGGACCGCGAGGAGGAACTGACCCACGCGGCTGGTCTTGAACGTCCGATGCGAAAAGTAGCGGTGATAGCCCGCCGTCACGCCGAACATGCGGGCGACGTACAGGACCGCGCAGAGCGCCCAGTCCTGCCAGTGCGTTCCGGTGAAGAGCGCGAGGAACGGCAGGAGATGCGCCGCGATCAGGGGTGACGCCCCGAGCCATTCGTAGTCTTGGAGGCGACGGGAGGGGGCGGAGAGGGATGACGGGGCGTTGCCGGCGGTTGCCACGGTCGATACGTGGGGCGCGGCCGCTCCCGCCGCGGTCATCCTTCGGTCATTTGGGGGACGGGTGTCCCTGCGGTCGGCGATGCTACTCGAGCAGGCGCGCGACCAGGCCCGGCTCGCCCGGGGCGGCCGGGACCATGGCGCCATCGACCCGGCGCTTCACCAGCGCCAGCACCCCATCCGTCCCCTCGATCGCGCCGTCCGGGGCGATGGCGAGCCACCCGATGGCGTCGCCCCGACGCAGCGCCTGGAGCTCGAGGCGCTGCGGGCGGTCCACTCGAACCAACGCGGCCGCGTGGTCGCAGGCGACGAAGAGCACGCGCCCGTCCTCGCGAAACGACAGCCGGCGCGGGACCCCTCCGCTCAGCCACTCCCCGCAGACCAGCCCCGGCACCCGGCGCACGGCGCGCCGCGACTCGGTCGAGATCACCGTCAGTCCGCCGTCGTCGATCCACGCGAGCAAGCGCTCGTCCTCCGAGAACGCCCAGTCCCGCAGCGGGTGTGCGGGTTGCCGGAGCGAGGGGTCCACCGTGCCCACCCCGCCGCAGCGCTTCCAGAGCCGGATCGCGCCCTGGTCGATGGCGATGAAGCCGCCTCGCGGGCCCGGCAGGACGTTCGCGCCGCTCGAAGCGTCCGGATCGCCCTGCTGCGGCCAGGCCACGGACGCCTCCCCGGTCCGGGCGTCGAGGACCCGCAGCCGCTGGTCTTGCCAGAACACGAGCTCCCCGCCCGTCCCCACGCGACGAACCGGGCCTTCCGGGCGAAAGACGCGGGGCGCCCCATCGATCGGCAGGGTCCACACCCAGCAATCGCTCTGCCCGGTGTGGTCGCACTCGGCTGGGAGTGGCGCTCCGCAGGCGTACCACGCGTCGCTCCCGAGCGATCCGGCGGCGGACAGCCACGGGGTCGGCAGCGTGAGCTCGCCGGTGGGCGGCCCCCCGAGGCGACGAGCGAAGACCAGTCGGGTCGACCCCGTTTCGATCGTGGTCTTCTGCTCCGGGCAAAGCACCCAGACCGCGTCCCCGGCCTGGTAGGTGGCGCCGAGCGAGGCGTCCGGTGCCATCACGGCGCAGGCGGGCGCGACGGGAGCCACCCTCACCTGGCCGGCCTCGAGGCTCCAGCGCTCCACCGGACAGTCAAGAACCGGCGCGAAGCCCGGCTGCTGCACTGGGGGCGCGTGGCGCCCGACCAGGCAGCCCCAGCTCGGATCCCCGTGCCCGACCGCGAGCGCCGGATCCTGCTCGGGCCAGAGCAACGTCGGCTGCGCCCGGGTCGAGGTGTGGAGCGGGCGGCCCGTCGCGCCGTCGAACCAGCCCAGGTAGCTCGAGCGACAGGTGAAGGGCGCGCGGCCGTCGAACCACGTCCGGTCGGTCCAGCAACCACCGAGGATCCAGCCGGGCGCGTGCGTCGAGAACCGGGCGGCACCGACGGCGAGGCGCGCGGCGCTCGCCAGCGGCGCCGCGCCCGCGGGCGACCAGCGGAGCACGGGGCCCGCCGAACCCCAGGCGTCACCGCCGAGCACGCCGTCCCCGCCGTCCGGCCGCGGCTGCCAGTCGAGCGCCCGCTGCGGCCCCGCCGCCGCCACGGGCGCGCTCGCCGCCCCGCGGAGCGCAGCGCGGACGTCGAGCGTCTGCAGGGAGCCGCCCCTCCGTAGCAGCACCGAGCGGCCATCGCCGGACCAACCCTGCACGTCCTGCAACGGCAGCGAGCTCCCGCCGCCCACCGCCTCCAGGACGAGGTGCGTCTCGTCGATCACCTGGGGGTCGCTCTTCCAGAGCCAGTGCTCCAGGGTGGGCGAGATCGCGTGGACGAAGCCCCGCCGTCGCTCCGCGATCACGCCGCGCCGGGCGAGCCCGATGATCTTGATCCCGGGCGCCTCGAAGGGGACGAACGCGACCCGCTCGAGATCCGACGAGAACTGGAGCGTGCCGACGCCGCTGGCCAGGCGCCGGAATCCCCCACGGGGCGAGCCGAGCCAGAGGCCTTCCCCCGACAGAACCACGACTGTGTCGGGACGCGGCCAGAACACGGCCTCCGCGGGCGGGATCCGAGCCTCGCTGAGGACGCGACCCGACGGCACGTCCATCAGCACCAACCGCCCCGCCTCGATCGTCCCCCCTCCCGGGGCATGCGCGTGACGCAGCGAGGCCTGCACCAGCTGCCGGCCGTCCTGGCGCAGCGCGCAGGTTTCGAGCCCGTCGCCCTCCACTCCCCGCATGACCGTGCGCCCGGCGCCGAGCTCCCAGACCACGGTGCCGGAGTGGGCGAAGCGACCGTCGCGCGTGAACCGAAGCGGCCCGGCGCCCTCGGTGCCCTCAAGCCCGAAGAGCCGCGATCCCTCCCGGCCGTCCCACACGGCGATCCCGCCCTCGTCGCGCACGGCGAAGCGGTCGGTGCCGTCGATCGGCTCGGGGCTGCCGCCCGGCGCTTCTCCCACGAGCTCCCAGCGCCGCGCGTCCCAGAACTGGATCACCTCACCGAAGATCGCCAGCGCGTTGCCGCGAGAGGACCAGACCACCTTGCCCGGCATGGCGGCCTGAAGCAGCGGCCTCGGTCCCGGGTCACCGTGAGGTTCCAGCACCAGTCCCTGGCTGTAACGCAGCTCCATCGGCGGGACGCAGGCCGCGACGCGCGCCGTCACGGGCGCGGCGGGGGGCGCCTGCCGCGATCGCCCCGCCGTCTGGCCCGCGCCACAGGCCCCGAGGGTCCAGAGGGCACAGAGCCCCAGGACACCACCCCCACGGAGATCGAGTCGATGCGCCAGAGCGCCGTCGATGCTGCCCTGACCGCTGCCCTCGACGCAACGGGCGCCCCCGATCCCGCCCCGCGTCGCCCGGGCGACGTCCACGTGTTAGCGTGACCCACCATGCCGCTCGCCCCCACCACGGACCCCATCCCCGTCGGCCCCGTCCTCGTCGCCACGGACCTCGGCGAGACCGCCACCGCGGCGATCCGCACGGCACACGAGCTCGCCGCCGCCCGCGGGGTGGCGTTGATCGTGCTCCACGTCGTCCCGTTTGAGCCCGAGATCCACCCACTGTTCCCCCACCAGCTGCTGCACAGCGTCGTCGACCGGGTCGGGCTCGAGCGCCGGATCGGCGAGGCGCTCGAGCAGCGCATGGCCGAGGTCGTCGGCGACTCGACCGTGCCCGTGCGCGTCGCGGTCGCGTTCGGCGCCGTGCCCGCCGGCATCCTCCGCCACGCCGACGAGTCGGAGGCGGGACTGGTCGTGATCGGCGCCGGCGAGAGCCGCCTCGGCGCCGTCGGCGCGCAGGTGGTGCGGTACGCGAGCACGCCCGTGCTCGTCGTCCGCGGGCCCGGCGGGGCGGGCGGCGTGCTGGGAGCGACCGATCTCTCCGATCCCGCGGTGCCAGCGGTGGAGGCGGCCGCGAGGGAAGCGCAGCGCCGAGGGGCGCCCCTCACCCTGCACCACCACCTCGAGCTCGGGTCGAGCCTCCTCGCGGGGCTCGGGCCGCTCGGACCCCTGCCCTTCCTGCCCGACGCCGAAACGCGGGCGATGGTGCGCGCCGCCGTGGTCGAGGTCCTCGAGGGGCTCCTCGGGCGGTTCGGGGTCGAGGGGGACTGCCGCGTGACGACGGAGGGCGACGCAGCGAACGCCATCGTGAGCGCAGCGCGCGAGCTCGGCGCGGCGCTCGTCGTGGTGGGGACGCGCGGGCGCACGGGCCTGCGCCGGATCGCCCTCGGCAGCGTCGCCGAGTCGGTCGTGCGCGAGGCGCCCTGCTCGGTGCTGGCGGTGCGCCTGCAGGGGTGACCGCCGGGTGGCGGCAGGACCGCCGCGCGTCAATGCGCTACAAGTTCCCTGTGGTACACTTTCCCGCCTGGGTCACGCGTGCGGCGCTGCCCCTCGCGCTCGGCGCCTGCGCCGGCAAGGGGGGCGACGAACCGGGTTCATCCACCCCCACCCCGCTCTGCATCAGCGAGATCCTGTACCACCCGGTCCTCGAGGAATCGTACGAGGAGACCCACGAGTTCGTCGAGGTCCACAACCCGACGGACGTCCCGGTGAGCCTCGCCGGCTACACCCTCGCCGGCGGGCTCAACGCTGCCTTCCCCGACGCGGACCTCCCCCCCGGCGGCACTGTGGTGGTCGCCCGCGATCGCGCCGCGCTCCTCGCCGTGAGCGAGTACGCCCTCGATCCGTCGATCGTCTTCGGCGACGCCTCACGGAGCCTGGCCAACGGCGGTGATCTGGTGATGCTGGTGCCCCCCCGAGGCGCCGCCGAGTCGGTGGCCTACGACGACGGACCGCCCTGGCCCGTGGCCGCGGACGGCCTCGGCGCCAGCGAGCCTTGGTTGCCCGCCGACTGGCTGCCGCTCGAGCGCCACCGGCACCGCGGCGTCTCGCTCGAACGCGTGAGCTGCTCGCTGCCCGCGGACGATCCCGCGAGCTGGGTGCCGTCGCCGCTGGCCGGCCCCAGCCCGGGCCGGTCCAACGCGGGGGCAGCCGCCGTCGCGCCGCCCATCGTGACCGCGCTCATGGTCGCCCCGACGCCGCTCACCGCCGCGAGCCCCCTCACGGTGACCGCCACCCTCTCCGCCGCCGAGGGATTGGGGGCGGTGACCCTGGAGCACTTCGTCGACGACGTCACCGTCACGGACGACCCCACGGAGTCGGTCGCCATGACGGCGAGCGGCGACGCGGTCTTCTCGGCGTCCATCCCGGCGCGGGCCGCCGGCGCCGTCGTCCGCTTCCGGATCCTGCTCGACGGCACGCCGCTGTCGCCGCGCCCGAGCGATCCGTACCGCTGGCACGCGGCCTTCGTGGATCCCGGGCTCACGACGACCCGTCGGACCTACCACCTCTTCCTCTCCCCCGACGACTGGACCGCGCTCTGGGACAACATCGAGGGCGGGCGCACGGCCGGTTGCGATCTCTCACCCACCTGGGACGCGGAGGTGCCGGGCGTCTTCGCGCACGAGGGCCGCGTCCACGACGTGCAGCTGCGCTACCAGGGCAGCATGTTCAACCGCACCAGCGGCAACGAACTCCGGGGCTTCTCGGCGCCCGGACCCGCCCGGCCCGATCCGCCGCGCGCGCTCAGCTTCCGGGTGAAGTTCCCGCGCTACGCGCGCTTCGAGGGCGCCCGCAAGCTCACCCTCAACAAGCTCACCCAGGGCTGCCCGGGCTTCACCTCCGCCGTCGGCTACGAGCTGTTCCGTCGCGCCGGACTGCCGGGGCCGGCGACGCGTTACGTCCGGGTAGAGGTCAACGGCGACTTCTACCACTACGCGCAGGAGCTCAGCGCCATCGACGAGACCCTGATCGAGGCCTGGCAGGAGGGCACCGACGAGCCCCTCGGGCATCTCTTCAAGTCCGCTGGGTCCCTCGGCGAGGACGGGCTGCTCGACTGGGGCGACGGCCGCCTGTTGCCCGAGGCCTGCGGCCACACCAGCGCCGAGCGCTACGCCGCCGTCTACGAGCGCAAGACCTGGGAATGGGCGGGCCACGACGACCTCATCGCGCTCCTCGAGGGACTGCACACCGCGCGTGACCAGGGCGACGCGGCGCTCCGCGAGTTCCTCGGCGCGCACTTCGACGTCGACCGAGCGCTCACCTACCTCGCGATCATCAACTGGCTCGGGGCCTGGGACGACACCTTCCAGAACTTCTACCTTTACCAGCGACGGAGCGACGGCCGCTGGTGCTTCTTGCCCTGGGACCTCGACCTGACAGCGGGCGGCTACACCGAGGCCGACGCCTCGGTCTTCCTCGGTGAGGAGGGCGACGCGGACAACCGCGACGGGTACTGGAGCCGGTTCAAGGACTCCTTCCTCCGCGCCTACCGGGCCGAGTACCTCGCCCGGCTTCGAGAGCTGAACGCGACGTTGCTCACCCCCGCCACCATCGAGCCGCTCCTCTCGGCCACCCTGGCCGCGCTCGACCGCGACGAGGCCGAGAGCGCTCCGGCCGGCATCGACTGCGACATCGACGCCAAGCTCGCCGAGTACCGCGAGTACGCCGCCGAGCGGAACGCCTTCGTCGCCCAGGCCACGGAGTGAGCGCATCGGCCCGGGGCCCGCGCGCTCGCCGGGCGCCGCCACCGCACGCTAGAGCTTGCGGCGGCCGATCAGGATGCCACCCGAGTAGGTCTCGGCCATGATGGCCTTCTGCTCAATGTTTTCGTAGTAGGTCCAGGTGCCGGACTTCTTGCCCTTGACGTACTGACCGTCGCACTCGCGCACACCGTTCTCGTACCAGCGGCGCTCTGGACCCTGTAGCACGCCGTCGACGTACTCACGCTCGGCCTGCTTCTTGCCGCTCTCGAAGTACGTGGTCCACAGACCCGCCGCCTTGTCCTCCACGAACTGCCCGCGCTCGATGACCACCCCGCTCGGCGAGTAGGCGAGGTACGGGCCGTGCATCAGGTCACTGCGGTAGGTCCGCTCCGTCCGCTTATTGCCCGCGGAATCGTACTCCACCGCGAGCCCATGCCGGCGGCCGAGCTCGTACTCGACGACGGCGACGCGGGTGCCGCCGTCGTCGTACTGAGTGAAGGGACCGCTCTCCTTGCCCTGGCGGTACTCGCCCTCGCGCTCCCGGGTGCCGTTGGCGCGGTAGGTCACCCGGCGCCCATCGAGCACGCCGCGGACGTAGCGCGCGTCCTCCCTCTTGGTCCCGTCCGGGTAGTACGAGAGGAACGTGCCGTCCCGCTCGCCCCGGTGAAAGAAGCTCTCTTCGGCCTTGTGCTCCGCGTCGTGCCAGGTGGTGCGGGGCCCGTGCGGGGTTCCGTCGGGGAGCTGGCACGCCACCTCCTTGCCCGCCGGCGCCGGCGTTCCCACGAGGCTCGTGCCCTCGGGGCACGCCGGTTGACGCTCCCACCAGTTGGGCGACTCGTCGAGCACGTCCACCGTCGGCGCCGGAGCGACGGCGTCGTCCGCGTTCTTGGCAGCCGATCGCTCGCCCCCTCCTCCGCAAGCCGCCAGCCAGGTGGCGACGACGACGAGCTGGCAGCGCGACCCCAAGACCCCACCGGCAAGTTCCCTCATGGTTCGAATTATGCCCGACTCGGCGAGGACGGGAAGCGCGCGGCGCGCGTGCAGCAGGACGGGAAGGTCATCCAGCCGCCGATGGCCGCGGTCCAGAGCTCGCCGAGCTCGGGATAATGCTCGCGCAGACTCGCCTTCATCGCCGCGATCACGCGCGGGAGATCCTCGTTCTGCATGCCGACGGGGTTGGTGTTGGAGAACGGCAGGCTGGTCGTGAGCACCGCCCCGCGCGGCCGCAGGAACAGCCCGAACCGGCCCGGATCCCGCGCCATGGCCGAGCCTGGCACCAGCGAGAAGGGGTGGATCCCGACGAAGTCGATCCGATCGCGGTACTCC
Source organism: uncultured Polyangiaceae bacterium (assembly GCA_964480725.1). GTDB lineage: Bacteria > Myxococcota_A > Polyangia > Polyangiales > Polyangiaceae > JAFGBI01. Next base: position 33,565 of record CAYZQO010000049.1, read on the forward strand.
ACCAGGAAATCGTGGGTCCGCCCGAGCCCGGCCTGCGTCTCGGTGGGAAAGCCCGCGATCACCATGACGCCAGTGCGGATCCCGTGGCGCCGGCAGCGCGCGAGCACCTCGGCCGCCACCTCGGGCCGGGTCGGCTTGCGCATGGCCTTGAGCGTCGCCGGGTCCGCGCTCTCCAGCCCGAAGCGCAGGCACCGGCATCCCGCGCGCGCGAGCGTCGCGACGACCTCCTCGGTGAACCCCGGATCTAGCAGCACCTCGGCCGCCCACTCGACCTCGAGCCCCGCCGCCTGGATGGCCCGGGCGAGCTCGCCGAGATCGCTCGGGTGGTAAGAGTCCACCGGCAGATCGAACCAGCTGGAGCCGGTCTCGGTCACGATGGCCGCGAGGTCGGCGACGGCCTGCGTCGCCTCCCGTCGGCGGTAGCGCGCGGCGGTCTGGCTCGAGATGTTGCAGTAGGCGCAGCGCCCCCAATGGCACCCGCGGGTGAGCGGCAGCGCCACCGCGTACCGCGGCACCAGGTAGCGATCGAGCTCGAGCCCCTGCCCGGTCCACATCGGCACCGGCAGCGCCCCCAGATCGGTGTGGCGAAGCGGGCGTGGCGAGGCCCGCTGGAAGGTCCCCTCGCGCGGCAGGTAGACATTGGGCACCTCGTCGAGGCTGCCGCGCCCGCGGAGCACGGCGCCGAGCCAGGCGTCGAGCGCGTCCTCCCCGTCGTACAGGACGATGGCGTCCGCCGGCACCACCGAGGTGGGAAGGCGCGGCACGTCCCCGGCCACCGCGGTCAGGTAGCTCCCCCCGAGGACGAGGCGGATGCCGGGCAGCTGCTCCCGGAGCAGGCGCGCCAGGGTGAACGCGGGGACGAGCTGCGAGTGGTAGCTCACCGAGATCCCGACGACGGCGACCGCTTCCGCGCGCAGGCGCGGCAGCACCTGCTCCGCGTAGTAGCCGAGGAAGGGGTTGGCGGCGCCGTCCTCCAGCGCGGCGGCGAGCGAGTCGAAGTCGCGCCAGGCGCTCGGCACGTCGAAGTGACGGAAGTCGAGCTCGTAGCGGCCGCGCGCCGCCGCCGTGAGCAGCACCCCGGCGTCGCGCAAGACGCCGAACGCCCACCCGAGCGCAGCGCTGTCGGCGACGGTTTCGAACCGCCGCAGGGCCGCCTTGGCAGCCTCGATCTCGGCCACGGCGCGATCGGCCGCGGTGAGGAGCGCCGTGTCGGCGCCGCGCTCACGCACGAGGCGGCGGCAAACCTCGAGGTGGGACGCGGAGTGGAAGTAGTGGAACGCCTCGATCGAGACGTCCCACTGCCGCGCGTCCCAGCCGCGGGAGCGCAGGAACGCGGTCAGCACGGAGGGGGCGGCAGCGGCCTGCCCTACGTTGGCGACGGGCGGTGAGATGAGCAGGAGGTCCACGGGCAACCGCTAAGGATCGGAGCTCGTCGCCCCCGCCATCGAGCGCGCTCCCCCCGCGCTACTTCTTGTCCTTGGGCACGACCTTGGCGGCCCTCGCCTGGTCAGCCTTGACCTTGGCCTGATCCTTGGCCTTGTCCTTCTGCTGCTGGCCCCGCTGCTTGTTCTTCGGTGACTTGTCGCCCATGACGCTCCTCCAGAGTGAGGGTTGACCGCCCCCATGGTCGCCGGTCGTGGGGTGGAGGGCAAGATCGCGTCGAGGAAGGAACGACCCCTGGTTCAGCCCAGTCGCCCATCGCGCCGCGCCTCGAGGCACTGGGAGAGACCGGGCTGGAAGGTCCGGCAGACATTGGCGCGCACGGCGTGGATGGAGCAGTCGTTCGGCGCCCCAGGTAGACCGAGGTGGATGCAGGCCCCGTTGGGCCCGTTGGGGAACGCCCGCAGGCCGAAATGGCCAGGGATGAGCGACTCGACCAGGTCGGTGCGGCCGATCTCGGTCCAGTAGCGGACGTCCGCCTCGTCCACGAGGATGGTCCCCTCGCGACTATGGCAGCAGGCCCCGCAGCGCTGGCACTCGCCGTCCTTCATGCCCGCGTCATAGCACCCGGACCGGCGGGCGCTCCACCGGCCCCGATCCTCCCGCCCCACGGCTCAGCGCCTGGATCCCCAGCCCTCGCGCTCGAGGCGGTCGGCGTCGGCATCGAAACCCAAGGCGCGGTAGAGCCGGACGAGCCGCCGGGGGACGTCCTCGACGGCAGGCCGCGCCTCCGGCGCGTGCTCGGTCACCAGCGCCATCACCTGCCGGTAGAGGGCAGCGGCGCGCAGTCCTGCCCCGCGCTCGACGTAGTGGTCCCCCACCCGCGCGTAGATCGCCACGGCCTCGCGCATCCGCCCGGAGCGAGCGAGCTCATCACCGATCCGGAGCTCCCGATGCGGGTTCAACGGGATCGGGGTACTCTGACCCGTCACGCCGCGGGAGAACCCTCGGCCGACCCCGCGACGAGCCTCGGGGCCGCCCCTGGCGCGGACCCGCTCGGATGGGGCAAGATCCCCGAGGCGCGTCGCAGCGCGCCCGGACCCGCGGCCCCGTCCCGGCCGCGGGCCAACTCGAGCGGCGGGGCTCGCCGCGCCCGGAGGCTCACATGCACCGTCGCTCCCTGGCCCTGACCCTGGCGCTCCCCCTGCTGCTTGCAGCCTGCGGCGAGGACGACCCGGAAAGCACCGCCGAAACCGGCGCGCTTGGCGGCGCGGCGCCCACCGGGGGCGCGACGACCGGGACCGGCGGGCTCGAGGCCGTGATGGGTGGCCTGCCCGGAACGGGAGGTGCCAGCGGAGCTCCGGCGACCGGTGGCCTGGCGAGCGGCGGTGCCCCGACCGGGGGCGCCCCGACCGGCGGCGCCCTGACCGGCGGCACAACGCCCACCGGGGGAGCGGCGAACGGCGGCGCCTCGACCGGCGGTGCGGCGACGGGCGGCGTGCTCCCGGGAGGCAGCCCGGGCACAGGCGGCGTGACCACGGGGGGCATGCCCGCTACCGGCGGTGCGACCACCGGCGGCCTCCCTGACACCGGAGGGGCGCCCGCCACCGGCGGCTGGGGGGGCTGGCCCACGACCGGCGGCCTGGCCGACGATGGTGGGGGGTCCTCCACCGGCGGGGTGGCGACCGGCGGCCTCGCGGCCACCGGCGGAGCCGAGACGGGCGGCGCGGGCGAGGGCGGCGCCGGCGGCGTGACCTCGGACTGCCCCGACGAAGGGAACGTCACCTACACCCTCGAGCGAGCGCCGAACCCGACGGAGGACGAGCAGAGCGCCTACGAGGCCATCACCGCCGCGATGGATCACGCGGTCGAGTACTACAACTGTTACACGAACATCGAGAAGGAGCTGTTCGTCTCCTACAACCCCGGTGTGCAGACCGCCGACGGCAACGTCAACGGGTCCATCCGCTTCGGCTCGCGGGCGTCGATGCAGTTCGTGACCGCCGCGCACGAGATCGCCCACACCGTCGGGATCGCCTACTACGGCTTTGCCGACATGGCGCCCGACGACACCAAGATCTGGACTGGCCCCATCGCCATCGCCAAGCTCCGTGAGATCACGGGCGATCCGAGCGCCGTGCTCTACGCGGACAACACCCACTTCTGGCCCTACGGTCTCAACTACGAAACCGAGTACGAGAGCGAGGCGGATCTGATCAACCACTGCCTGATGGTGGTGGCGATCCGCGCCGATCTCGGGCTCTGAGGTGCGTCCGACCGGTTCCGAGGTCCGCGCGTCGCGCCACTCCCGCCGGCGCTCCTGACACCCCCGCTCCGAGGGCCCGAGCGGTCACGAACCTCGGGCCGCGCGGCGCAAGCTCTCGAAGCTGACCTTGATGTCGAGCACCGGGGTGCCATCGAAGGCGTCGAGCCCCCGCACGACCAGCGTGGTTCCCCGTACCTCCAGCAACTCCACTTCCGTGACGCCGATCGGCGTGAGTCGATGGGGCGTTCGAGACGCGAAGGGCCCGACCTCCTTCCCGTCCCACCCCCGCGGGAACCGCGTCCTCACGGGGAGCGCCCGGTCGAGATGCCACAAGATGACGAGCGCCGTCTCCTCCTCGAGCCCCGCCATGAAGCGCTCCATGCCGGGCAACAGCCTTATCTCCGAGAGGTTGCCGTGGGCCTGATCCGCCGCTCCCCCCGCCTCCCGGACGACGTGACCGATGGCTCGAATGAGGATCGGCCTATCGGCCCCGTACAGCGCCTCGATCGCAAGCGCCTCGCCGTCCACTTCAACCGTCGGTATCGGTTCCCGTGCCTGGATGCTCACGTCCACCACTCTGCGCTAGCGGGACCCTCGCGCTCGGCCGCCGGGCACCTCACCACCGACACCATTGCCTCCGCGCGCGCCGTTCCGGAAGGGGGGATCGGTGGAGGGTAGGTCTTCGAGGTCACGAGGTCCCATCACCGCGCTGCCTGCGCCGCGAACACCGCCCCCGTCCACACCGGCCGCCGGGGGCCTCCCGCGAGGAGACGGAGGGCGCCGCCGCCGCCCCCTATTCTGGGGAGATCGCGACTTGACAGCGGTGGGTGGTTTTGGTAGACTCGTCTAACAAGTGACCGGTGCGGAGCCCCTGAGCAGCGCCCTCGAGGACTACCTGGAGACCATCTACGATCTGGTTCGTGACCAGAAGGTGGCGCGCGTGCGGGACATCGCCCGGGTCCGCTCGGTCCGCGCGGCGTCGGTGACGCCGGCGCTGCGGCGACTGGCAGACCTCGGCCTCATCCGCTACGAAAAGCGCGAACACATCGACCTGACACCGCTGGGTCAGCGGGAGGCCCAACGGGTCGTCTCACGACACCAGGCCCTGACTCGGTTCTTCCAGAGAGTCCTGCGGGTTCCGGTAGCGGCCGCCGAGGCTGATGCCTGCGCCATGGAACACGGTCTCTCTGCAGAGGCGATGGACCATCTCGTGCGCTTCATCGAGTTCTCTCACAACTGCCCCGAGGGACGTCGGCTTCTCGACCTGTTCCACGCCTGCCTACTCGTGCAGCAACACGCCGAACCTGCTTGCCAACGGTGCCCCCTGGGGGAGGAGGGGACCGACGAGAAGCAACGGGCGTTGCCCCTCGCGGAGCTCGACGTCGGGGCCCGCGCGTGCGTGCGACGGATCGCGGCCGAGGGGGCCATGCGCGATCGGTTGCTCGACGCCGGGTTGCTGCCCGGCGAGATGGTGGAGGTGGTGCGGACGGCGCCCGGGGGCAAGCGGTTCGACCTGCGGCGAGGGGGCTTCGAGCTGCGACTGACGGGGGAAGAAGCGCGAGCGGTGCTGGTAGCACCGCCGGAGAGAGACCCATGACCGTCAGGCTCGTCGAGTGCCGCCGAGGCGACCGGGTTCGCATCGTCAAGATTGATGCGGGCCCGGGCGCCGTACTGAACCTCGTCAATCTCGGGCTCAGCGTGAGCCATACCATCGAGATGCTGCAACGGTCGCCCCTCCGCGGTCCGGTTCTCGTCTGCCACCACGGGACCGCGGTTGCCATTGGCTACCAGCTCGCCGAGAGAATCCTGGTCGAGAAGGACTGACGCCATGCAGCTGGTGCTCGTCGGTCAACCGTACTCGGGCAAGAGCACCATCTTCAACGCCGTCGTCGGCTACCAATCGCTCTCTACCAACGCGCCCGGGTCGACCGTAGAGCACACACACGGTTCGACCGACCTGGACGGAGAGAGGATCGACCTCATCGACCTGCCAGGGATCTACTCGCTGCAAGTGTCGGATGACCTCGACGATCCAGCCGTAGAGCACGTCCTCGAGGCACCCGCCGACACCGTCCTGGTCAACATCATCGATGCCTCCGTGCTCGCCCGCAGCCTCGAGCTGACCTTACAGCTGACCGAGCTGCGCCGCCCGATGGTGGTGGCGCTCAACATGAGCGACGAGGTGCGGCGCAAGGGGGTGACCATCGACGCCGACAAGCTCGCAGCCGCTCTCGGCGTCCCCGTGCTCGAGACGACAGGACGGAGCGGCGAGGGGCTCCTCGCGCTGTTTCGGGCGGCCGCGCGCGCCGGACGGGAGCGGCTGGTCCCCCAGGTCCTGCCAGGGCCTCCGCCCGTCGAACGGCTGCTCTCGCAGTTCGTCGGTCTGCTGCGGAACCGACCCCTGCCCGACGGGCTCGCCCCGCGTTTCGTCGCCATCAAGCTGCTCGAGCGTGATACCTGCGTCCAACGACGCCTCGACCCGCACCTCGATCAGTCCGATCGGGAAGCGATCGAGGCTCGGCTCACCGAGCTCGAGGCGACCACCGAGCAGCCTGCCGAGCTCGTGATGTCGGCGGTGCGCCACCACCTGGCGTTCGCGCTCTTTGAGTCAGTGGCGCGGGTGGGGCCGCCCCCGAGCCGTGATCTCGGGCGTCGCCTCGACCAGTTCCTCACCCATCCGGTTTCCGGCTACGCCGTCCTCACTGCCGTTCTGGCGGTGATGTTCTTCTTCGTCTTCAAGGTTGGCAGCGCTATCGAGCCGGCGTTCCTCGCTGCGTTCGAGCGACTCGAACCGTGGCTCGCGGGGACGTTCCCCGCCGGGACCCTGCCGTTCGCGCTCGCCCGCGGCGTCGTGGCGGGATTCGGCGGCGGGATCGGGATCGTGGTGCCGTACCTGCTGCCGTTCTTCCTGGCCCTGGCGCTGCTCGAGGACACGGGCTACCTGCCACGGGTCGCCTTCCTGACCGATAACCTGATGCACCGCATCGGGCTGCACGGCCTGTCGGTCGTCCCGATCCTCATGGGCTACGGATGCTCGGTGCCCGGGGTCCTGGCCACCCGCATCCTGAGGAACCGCCGCGATCGGCTGATCACGGCGACGCTCACCACCCTGATCCCGTGCTCTGCGCGGATGACGATCATCTTCGGGCTCATCGGGTTCTTCATCTCGATGCCAGCGGCGATCTTCGTCTACGTGGCAAACCTCGCGTTGGCGGCGCTGGTCGGCTGGGTCCTCTCCCGGCTGATGCCGGAGCAAAGCCCTGGGTTGATCATGGAGCTTCCGCGGTACCACCGGCCTCGCCTCCGGCCGCTGCTGCAGAAGACGTGGTTCCGACTCAAGGAGTTCGTGGTCATCGCGTGGCCGATCCTGATCGCCGGCAGCGTCGTGCTCGAGGTGTTCGACCATTATCGGTGGTCCGGGCCGCTCAACGGACTCCTCACCCCCTACACCTCGACGCTGCTGGGCTTTCCGCCGGCCGTCGGCGTCACCCTCTTGTTCGGGATCCTGCGCAAGGAACTGGCGCTGGTGCTGCTCTTCGCGGCGCTGGGGACCTCGGAGGTCCCGTCAGTGATGACCACCGCCCAGATCTTCGGATACACCTTCTTCGTGACCTTCTACGTCCCCTGCCTGGCGACCTTCGCCGCCCTGACCAAGGAGTTCGGGGGAAAGGCGGCGATTTCGGTGACCTTGAGCACCCTGGTGATCGTGACGGCACTGACGGTGGCGCTACGCTTCGCCATGCAGATCGCGCTCGGTTAGCAGAAGACCAGACACCATCGAAGGGGCTCAGCGAGTTTCAGCGCACCCGAGACCCGATCCCCCACCGCGCTGCTCCGAACGACTCACCCGCCGGGCGCTGCAATCTCGCGCACGCTGCCGCGCCGGTACCAGAGCCCGTCCTCGGCGACGCCGTCGCTGCGAAAGTAGACCGTGATATTGGGCCGCCCGCTCTCCGAGCCGGCGCGGTCCGGCGCACCAGTGAGCGCCATGGCCGGGTCGATGCCGCTCGCGCAGGCGTTCGCGCCCGCGCCGAAAGCGCTGCCGTCATCGACGTACTCGAGCACCTTCTCCCAGACGCCCCCGTCGACGCCGTCGGACTCGTCGAACCACTGCTCGAGCTTCACGCTGCCGTCCGGCAGGTCGTAGACCACGAACTTCTGCCCGAACCACTGCTCGTAGGGCATCTCGCCCGACCAGAACGCCTGTTGGAGGACCGGCTCCGAGTCGGGGTGGTTCGTCTCCTTTTCGAAGTCGATGCGGCCGTCGTAGCGCATCCGGGCGCCGATGCCGCGCGTGTCGCACTTGTCCACGTCCTCGTCACCGGTGGTGCCGTGGTTGGTGCGCGCGTACGACACCATGCCGCCCCAGTTCGTGCCGTCGTCGCCCAGGCGGCGGAAGTACATGGTGATCTCGACGTCGCGCCATTGATCCACGAGCGCCGGGTCGTGCACGTACATCCGGGGCACGTTGCCTGAGATGCGCAGGGTCCCGTCGCCCGGCACGTCGAAGGTCGCGTCGCCGTGGTCGGCGTCAAACCAGGGATCGTTCGGATCCTGGTCGTCGAAGCTCCGCGCCCCTGCGTCCCAGCTCGAGCTCCACACCTTGCCCCCCGGCAACGTCGGGTAGAGCATCGTGATCCCGAAGCGATCGAGCTGACGCGGAGCGCCCGCGTCCCCACCGCCGCCTCCGGTGGCGGCGCCGCCCGTCTCGGCGCCGCCCGTCTCGGCGCCGCCCGTCTCGGCGCCGCCCGTCTCGGCGCCCCCCGTCCCGGCGCCGCCGCTGGTCGCGCCTCCACCGCCCGTCGCCGGCGCACCGCCCGTCGCCACCGCACCGCCCGTTGCGGTGGCTCCGCCGGTCCCCGAGCCCCCGAGCCCGCCGAGCGGTGGGGCCACGCCCCCCGCGCCGCCCGTCACCCGGTCGGCGTCGGCGTCGCCCCCCGATGAGCAAGCGAGGGCCGGGAGCACCAGCGTCATGAGCGGCCAGCAGACGGAGCGATGCATCAGCGACCTCCCGGCGACGGCTCGCTGCGAGGACGAGTCCGGTGAAGACCGAGCGACCGCACCAGCGCGCCGCCACCTCGAGTGAGCGGGGGGAGCGAGGCACGGCAGGGTCACGGTCGACGATCATACCTCGGGGCGTCGCCGCCGGCGCGCCCGGCAGGATCGCGCGGGAAGCACGCAACCACGGGCCTTGCACCGGGCTCGTCCCCGAGCGAGACGCCCCTCGACTCGGCTTCGCTCGCGCGCGGAGCACGATGAGACGGAGCCGTCGCCGCAAGCGCGAGCGCTTGACACCCAGTAACCATCGCGCAGAATCGGTCAGCGTTTCGGCTCGGGGAAGTGCCCGTCCCATTTCGGGCGAGTGGCAATCGCGGGAGGAGGACTCGATGGACTACACCGTAATCACGCAGACGCTCATCAACGTCGGGCTCAAGTTGCTGGGCGCGGTCTTCGTCCTCATCATCGGCCGCATTGTCATCGGCTGGACCTCGTCGATCGTCCGCAAGCTGCTCGAGCGACAGAAGATCGAGCCCACGGTCGCGCGCTACCTCGCCTCGACCCTGTCCGTCTTCCTCAACATCGCGCTGGCCATCGGGATCCTCGGCTACTTCGGCTTCGAGACGACGACCTTCGCCGCCTTCATCGCCGCCGCCGGCATCGCGATCGGCACGGCCTGGAGCGGCCTGCTGGCTCACTTCGCCGCCGGCGTGTTCCTCATCATGCTTAGACCGATCAAGGTGGGCGACTTCGTCACCGCCGCCGGCATCACCGGGACCGTCAAGGACATCGGGCTGTTCGTGACGATCATCGAGACGATGGACAACGTCTCGACCATCGTGGGCAACAGCAAGCTCTTCGGCGACAACATCTTGAACTACTCCGTCAACCCCTACCGGCGCGTGGATCTGGTGGCCCAGCTCGCGCACGGGGTCGACGTCAAGGACGCCATCGAGCGTCTGCGCCGTGCGCTGCCCAGCATCCCCAACGTGAAGACCGATCCCGCCCCCGTCGTCCAGATCCTCGAGTTCAACCTCGCCGGCCCGGTGCTGTGCGTGCGCCCCTTCTGCCACACCGACGACTACTGGCAGGTGTACTTCGACACCAACATGCTGATCCGCACCACGTTCGGCGACGCCGCCTACCCGGTGCCCGAGACGCACCACCGTGTGCAGCAGCGCGCCGGCCTGTGACCCATCGGGCCTGCTGAGCCCCGGGGTACTGACGCGGCCCCGGGGAGGGCGCCCCCGCTGGCGGCGACCGACGGGCGGAGCGGCTGGTGGCGCGGCGCGACGCGCGGTAGCCTCCTCGCTCTGACGCCGGAGGGGTCGTGACCACATCTGAAACGACCGGCTCGCCCCCACCCGGGTCCGGCGCGAGCGCCGAGCCCGGGCGCCCGACGACGGGCGCGGCGCGGCCCATTACGGCCGCCCGCGGCCGCCGCATCGGCCTGCGGCGTCGCGCCCGGCTCCGCACGGCGTGCGTCCTCGTGGCGCCGGTCGGCCTCTGCGTCGCGATCGACCTCGGGCACCGGGCAAGCCGCATCGCCGCCTTCGACCCGCTGCACCTGGCCACCTACGCCGCGGCCGTCGCGGAGAGCCTCCTGGTCGGGGCCACGCTGCTCGCCGCCGCGTCCCGGCGACGGAGCGTCGTCGCCGGGCTCCTGGGCGCCGTTTTTATCGCCGCGCTCACCGTCTCGCTCGGGGCCCAGCGCTACTTCTTCCAGCAGTACAGCGCCTACCTGAACGCCGAAGTCTCCACCTTCGCGGCCCAGTTCCGGGCCAGCATCGTCAATCAGGTGGCGGCCGATCTGCCAAACTACCTCCGGGCCCTGCTACCCGCGCTGGCCGCGGGGCTCGTGATGGTGGTCGCGGCCCGGCGCTGGGTGCGCCTCACCCGGTCCGGCTCCCGGCTCTCGGTCGCCCTCACCCCGGGGCTGCTCGTCGTGGCGCTGTTCGCCCCGACCCAGCACCGCCAGCAGCAGGCGTCGACTCCGGACGTGCTCTTCTGGAACGCCCTCGGTAGCGTGGTCCGCGTCGCCACCGGCATCGGCGCGCCCGCGAGCCGGCTGGATCCGATGGCGCGCCAGTCCCTGCCCGTGCCGCCGCTCCCGGTGCAGCGCGCACCCGCGAACAACGTCGTGCTGGTGCTGCTCGAGAGCGTCCGCGCCGACGCGACCTGCATCGAGCACGATCCCGGGTGCCGCAAGACGGAGTACACCAACCGCCTGCTCCCCGGGCGGGTCGGCCTCTCGCAGCTGCGCGCGCTCGACTCGACCACGGCCATTACCCTGGCGGTGCTCTGGTCGGGGCTGCCGCCCACGGCGTCGCGCGAGCGCCTCCGCACGCAGCCGCTGCTCTTCGACTACGCCCGGGCCGCTGGCTATCACACCGCCTACCTCACCTCGCAGAGCCTGGACTTCGGGGAGAGCCGGCGGTGGGTGGAGAACCTGGGCGTCGATCGTTTCTGCGGCGCCACCGACCTCGACCCCGCCGCCGACCTCGACGTCGGGGCCTCCGACGGGCTCCTCGTCGCGCGGGCCGAGCGCGAGATCGAGACCCTCCCGGAGCCGTTCTTCGCCGTCGTGCACCTGTCGAACGTGCACTACCCGTTCCTGGTGGATCCGGGAGAACCGCAGCCGTTTCAGCCCGCCTCGCGCAGCAAGGCCCCCGCCGACAACCCCGCCTTCTTCAACCACTACCTCAACTCGGTGCACCAGCAGGACCGCCACGTGCAGCGCCTGCTGGCGCACCTGATCGCGCTCCCGGCGGGGCCCCGCACGGTGGTGGTCTACACCTCGGATCACGGCGAGGCCTTCCGCGAGCACGGCAACATGGGCCACACCTTCAGCGTGCTCGACGAGGAGATCCACGTCCCGGGGTGGATCCACGCCCCGCCCGGCACCCTCACCGACGCGGAGCGCGGGGAGCTCGAGCGCCGGCGGCACCAGCCCGCCACGCACGTCGACCTGACCTGGACCCTGCTCGACCTGATGGGCGTGCTCGACGCCCGCGAGCTCGAGCACTTCCTAGCCGATCTGCCCGGTACCAGCCTGCTCCGCCCGGCGAAGAGCCCGGCGCCCTTGCCGCTCACGAACTGCTCCGCGTTGTGGTCCTGCCCCTTCGAGAACTGGGGCGCGCTGCAGGGCCTCCGCAAGGTCGAGGCGCGCGAGTGGGACTGGCGCTGGCACTGCTACGACCTCGCGCTCGATCCCGAGGAGCGCCACGATCTCGGGCCGTCCGCCTGCCCGGAGCTGGTGGAGTTCGCGCGCACGACCTTCCGGCGCCTCCCGGGTCACGCGGAGGACGGCCAGCGAAGCCCGGCGCCAGCGGAGTAGTCGAGTCGCCGCACCCCCGCGCGGCGTGCGCGGGGCGCCTCTCCCCCTAGCGCCGCGCTCATTCTCGGACGCAGCGGCCGTCCCGGTAGCCGCAGAGCTCCTTGCGCTCGCAGTCCTGCGAACCCCGGCAGTCCGCCTCGGAGCCGATCACGCACATCCCACCGGAAAAGGTGCACGCCCCGTGGACCTCGCACTGCTCGGTCTTCTTGCAGTCCGAGCTGGTGGTGAGCGCGCAGCGCTTGTCGGCGTAGGTGCAGAGCCCCTTGCCGCGGCAGTCCTTCGCCATCTCACAGTCCTTGCTGGACCCGATGTCGCAGGCGTCGTTCTTCAGCGTGCAGCGGGACTCCTCCACGCAACGCTTCGAGCTCTTGCACTCCTCGTCCGAGCCCGCGACGCACACGCCCGTCTTGGGCGTGCAGAGGCCGTCGATCTTGCAGGCGTCCGAGCGCGTGCAGTCCCCCTTCTCGGCAGCCCGACAAACGCCGGCGACCGCGGAGCAGAGCCCCCGCTCGGTGCAGGACTTCAGGCCCTGGCAGGCCGGCGTGGTGGCGACGCAGGCCCCGCCCTCCACCTTGCAGCGGCCGTCGGTCTTGCACCCGTCCGACCGGGCGCAGTCCTCGTCGGCCGTGGCGACGCAGGCGCCGCCCTTGTGCGTGCAGAGGCCTGACCGGACGCAGTCCAGCTTGCATTTCGGGGAGTTCTTCTCCTCACAGGCCGGGAGGGTCAGCAGCGCGAGGGCGAGCCCGAAGGAGAGGGAGCGACGGAGGGACATGGGGCGGCAAGCTAGTCGCTCGCGCCCAGCCGCGCGACGCCAAATGGCGCCGAGCGAGTCCACGGCCCCTCGGAGCGGAATCCAGCCAGAGCACGCAGCAGAACGGCGGTAACCGTGCGCCCAGGCTGCACTCCGGGCCGCAATCCCACCTTCCCCTACGGGCCCCAACGCCAGCTTCCACCCCGAGCAGGGAGTGGACGACGCGTCGCAGGGGCGCGCCCCCGACTTCGGCGCCCCACACGGGCCGCACCGCCGAGGCAAGGACGGTTCATTTTTCCTGCGCCAACCGCCGCGACGGCGGCACGCTTCCCTTTGCTGGACAACGCCGGAAGGCGTACTCTAACGCCTGATCCGGTGGTTCACCGTCGACCACCTGGTTAGGGTTTCAAGCATCCGGTGTTGAGGAGCCGTTCGATGTCAACTTACCGCACACAGTCGCGCTATATCGCCGCGGGGGCGCTGGTCGCGCTCTTCGCCGCTTGCAGCACCAGCTCCGGGCCGGACGACGCCGGCAACACGGGCGCCGGCTCGACCACCGGGGTGGACCAGTTGACGGCCACCGGCGGGACCCTCCTCGTCGGTCAGGCCGGGAGCGACAGCACGGGGGCGGTCGACGGCACCGGCGGCTCCGACCCGGTCGACGGCAGCGGCGGCTCGGGCCCGCTCGACGGCACTGGCGGCTCGGACCCGCTCGACGGCACTGGCGGCTCCGACCCGCTCGACGGCACCGGCGGCTCGGACCCGCTCGACGGCACTGGCGGCTCGGACCCGCTCGACGGCACTGGCGGCGACACCGGCAACGAGGGTGGGCGGACCTTCGACGTCGGCACGGG
>CAYZQO010000050.1:0-30749 GCA_964480725.1 uncultured Polyangiaceae bacterium
GGGGGTTCGCATGACGCCGTGCAGTACCCCCGCGGCGCGGCCGTGCGGGGTGACACGCCCGTCGGAATCAACTGGGGCTGCCGATGCTGAGCGAGCCGCCATCGCGACCCACCAGCACCGCGGTGCCAGGCGGGAAGTCGCCGGCGAGCACCCGTGACGCGAGCGCGTTCTCGAGGTGGCGCTGGATGGCGCGCTTGAGCGGTCGCGCGCCGAACTGGGGATCGAAGCCGACCTCTGCCAGCAGGTCCTTGGCCTCGTCCGTCACGGTGAGGCGGATCTCGCGATCCGAGAGGCGCTGGGCGAGGCGATTGAGCTGCAGATCGACGATGGCGCGCAGCTCCTCGGGACCGAGCCGCCGGAACACGACGATCTCGTCCAGACGGTTGACAAACTCCGGGCGGAACTGGGCGCGCAGGGCCGCCAGCGCCGTTGCCTGCAGGTGCCGGGCGCGATCATCATCGGTGAGGTCACGACGCTCCTCGAGCGCGGCGATCTCGGCGGAGCCGATGTTGCTGGTGAGGATTACGACGGTGTTCTTGAAGTCCACCGTGCGGCCCTGACCGTCGGTGAGGCGGCCGTCGTCGAGCACCTGGAGCAGCGCGTTGAAGACGTCCGGATGCGCCTTCTCGATCTCGTCGAAGAGGATCACGCTGTACGGTCGCCGTCGCACCGGCTCCGTCAACTGGCCCCCCTCGTCGTAGCCCACGTAGCCCGGCGGCGCACCGACGAGGCGCGACACGGCGTGCCGCTCCATGTACTCGCTCATGTCCAGGCGGATCATGGCGCGCTCGTCGTCGAACAGGAACTCCGCGAGCGCGCGGGCCGTCTCGGTCTTGCCCACCCCAGTGGGGCCGAGGAACAGGAAGGAACCGACGGGGCGGTCCCGGTCACCGAGGCCGGCCCGAGACCGTCGCACCGCATCACCGACGACCCGGAGCGCCTCGGTCTGTCCGACCACGCGCCGGGCGAGCTGCTCCTCGACGTGCAACAGCTTCTGCAGCTCTCCCTCCAGCATCCGCGCCACGGGCACGCCGGTCCACTTGGAGACGATGACCGCAATGTCCTCGTCCGTCACCTCCTCCGTCAGGTAGCCGCCCTGGCGTTGGGCCTCCGTGAGCTCGGCTCGCGCCTGCTCGATGGCCTTGTCGCACGCCGGGATGGTCCCGTACTGGATCTCCGCCGCCTTGCCGAGATCGCCCGCGCGGCGCGCCCGCTCCTCCTGGACCCGAAGCTCCTCGAGCTCGGCCTGACGGTCCCGAATGGTCTGGATGATCTCCTTCTCGCGCAGCCAGCGCGCCCTCATCGTCGCCCGCTGGCCCATCAGCGCTTCGATCTCGTGCTTGAGCTCGTCCAAACGCGCCCGCGAGGTCTTGTCCCGCTCTCGCTCGAGAGCCTGCTCCTCGATCTGGAGCTGGATGAGGCGCCGCTCGAGCTGATCGATCTCGAACGGCATGCTGTCGATCTCCATCTTCACCCGGCTCGCGGCCTCATCCACCAGGTCGATCGCCTTGTCGGGCAGGAAGCGGTCGGAGATGTACCGGTGGCTCAGGGTGGCGGCGGCGACCAGCGCGGCGTCCTGGATCCGGATGCCGTGATGAACCTCGTACCGCTCCTTGATGCCCCGCAGGATCGCGATCGTGCTCTCGACGGAGGGCTCGCTGACCAGGACGGGCTGGAAACGCCGCTCGAGTGCCGCGTCCTTCTCGATGTGCTTGCGGTACTCGTCCAGGGTGGTGGCGCCGATGGCCCGGAGCTCGCCGCGGGCGAGGGCCGGCTTCAGCATGTTCGCCGCATCGATGGCGCCCTCGGCGCCGCCAGCTCCGACCAGCGTGTGCAGCTCGTCGATGAAGAGGACGATGGTACCGCCGGAGCTCTCCACCTCCTTGAGCACCGCCTTGAGTCGGTCCTCGAATTCTCCACGGAACTTGGACCCCGCGACGAGCGCCGCTAGATCCAAGGCTAGGATCCGCTTGTCCTTCAGCGACTCCGGGACGTCACCCGCGGCGATGCGGTGGGCGATCCCCTCGGCGATCGCCGTCTTGCCCACCCCGGGCTCGCCGATGAGCACGGGGTTGTTCTTGGTGCGCCGGCTGAGCACCTGCATGACGCGGCGGATCTCCTCGTCGCGGCCGATGACCGGGTCGATCTTCCCGCGTCGGGCAAGGGCCGTGAGATCGCGGGTGTACTTGTCGAGGG
This sequence comes from uncultured Polyangiaceae bacterium, assembly GCA_964480725.1. Classification (GTDB taxonomy): domain Bacteria; phylum Myxococcota_A; class Polyangia; order Polyangiales; family Polyangiaceae; genus JAFGBI01. The sequence goes on from CAYZQO010000050.1 coordinate 2,197, forward strand.
CCTGGAACTTCCCCTCGGGGTCCTGATCGGTGACCCGCTGGCTGCCACGGACCTCCGCCAAGGCACGCAGGAGGCGGTCGTGGGCCACCCCGTGGCGGTCGAAGACGGCCTGCACCTCCTTGTCGCGACGGGCCGCCGCGAGCGGGAAATGCTCGACCGAGATGAAGTCGTCCTTGAGCTGCTTCGCCTCCTCCTCCGCGTCGCGGAGCAGGGCGAGCGCCCGACGACCGAGCTGGGGCTGCGCCCCGCCAGACACCCGCGGGAGCGCCTCGACGCGCTCGCCGAGGGCGCGCGCCAGGGCGGGCACGTCCACCCCCAGGCGCTCGAAAAGCGGGCGCCCAATGCCGCCGTCCTGCTCGAGCACGGCGACCAGCACGTGCTCCGGGATCACCTCGGGGTTGCCGCGTCGCGTGGCCTCGTCGGCCGCGAGGCGCAGCGCCTCCTGGGCCTTGGTGGTGAAGTGGTCGAGCTGCATCGCTGCCTCCGCTCTCGGGCGGGTTTGACCGAATCTGGCGAGGGCAAGCTAAGTCGCGGCGCGGCGCGTGCAAGCGGGCGGGCCACCACCCCCGGCGCCCCCCTGCCCCCGCTCGCCCCGGTCCCCGCGGTGGGGGCCTGCGGGCTCAGATGTCGAGGTTGCGTACGTTGAGGGCGTTGTCCTCGATGAACCGCCGGCGCGGCTCCACCTGATCGCCCATCAGGATGCTGAACAGATCGTCCGACCGCACCGGATCGTTGACGCGCACGAGCAGCAGGGTGCGCCCGTCTGGGTTCATCGTGGTCTCCCAGAGCTGGTCGGCGTTCATTTCTCCGAGCCCCTTGTAGCGGGTGATCTGGAGCCCCTTGCGCCCTCGCGTTTCGATGAAGGCGTCGAGCGCCGAGACGTCGGGCAGGTCCGTGGTGACGCCGTTCGCCTCGGTGACGGTGTAGGGGGGCGCGCCGATGGAGCGCAGATCGCCGTCGATGCTCAGCAGCTCCCGGTACTCCGCGGTGTCGGCCAGCTCCCAGCCGAGCACGGCGGGGCGGGTGGAGGCGCCGGGGCGCGGTTTGACGACGATGCAGCTGGCGCCGTGCTCCTTTTCCCATTCGACCTCGACGCGCAGGGGCATGAGCTCCGGATAGCGGTGCTCGAGCAGCTCCCCGACCCTCCCGGCGCAGGCGCGCACACGATCCGCGTCGCGGAACTCGACGAGCTCGGGCGCGCCAGCCATGAAGACCGCGGCGACAACGCGGGCGTCGCACCGCCGGTCGATCTTGGCGAGGACCGCCGAGAAGCGGTGGAGCCGCTGGGCAAGGTTGAGCAGCGGGACCCCCGAGAGCTCGGGACCGCCGACGGCCTTCAGAGCGAGGCCTTCGATCCCGTTCTCCACCAGCATCCGATCGAGAGACGACTGATCCTTGAGGTAGAAGACCTTCTTGCCCTTGCGCACACCGAAGAGCGGTGGTTGCGCGATGAACAGGTGCCCGGCGTCGATGATCGGGCGCATCTGGCGGTAGAAGAAGGTGAGCAGGAGCGTGCGGATGTGCGACCCGTCCACGTCCGCGTCGGTCATGATGATGACCCGGTGATAGCGGAGCTTGCTGGCGTCGAACTCGTCCGCGATACCGCAGCCAAGAGCGGAGATCAGCGTCGCGACCTCCGGCGAGGAGAGCATTCGATCCAGGCGGGCGCGCTCTACGTTCAGGATCTTCCCCCGGAGCGGCAGGATCGCCTGGAAATGCCGGTCCCGCCCCTGCTTGGCGCTGCCCCCGGCGCTGTCGCCCTCGACGATGTAGATTTCGCTGCGGGTGGGGTCCTTGCTCTGGCAGTCGGCGAGCTTGCCGGAGAGCGCTGCCGAGTCCGTCGCACCCTTGCGCACCACCTCGCGAGCCTTGCGCGCAGCCTCCCGCGCCTTGGCGGCGATGATCGACTTCTCGAGGATCTTGCGCGCCGTCTGCGGGTGCTCCTCGAAGTACCGCGAGAGGAGCTCGCCGACCGTGTTCTCGACGATGCCCTTGACCTCGCTCGACACGAGCTTGGCCTTGGTCTGTGAGTCGAACGACGGGTCGGGGTGCTTGACGTGGACGACGCAGATGAGCCCCTCGCGGCAGTCGTCGCCGCTGAGCCCGTTCTTCACGTCCTTGAAGAGGTTGGCGGACTGCCCGTAGCTGTTGAGGGTGCGAGTGAGAGCGCTCTTGAGCCCGGTGAGGTGGGTACCGCCGTCCCGATTGTGAACGTTGTTGGTGTAACAGAGGATCTGCTCGACGTAGGCGGAGGTCCACCGCATGGCCAGATCGACCAGGACCGTGCCTTTGTCCTCGAGCCAGGGCGACTCGGCACTGAAGGCGATGACCTCCTCGTGAGCTGGCTCGCGGTTCTCGGTCAAGAGCTGGATCAGCTCGCGGATACCGCCCTGGAACTCGAAGTCCTCCTGGCGGCTCTCTTCGCGCTCGTCCACCAGCCGCACGTGCAAGCCGGAGTTGAGGAAGGCCAGCTCGCGGAGGCGGTTGGCGAGGACGCCGTAGTTGTACTCCGTGTTGGTGAAGATGGTGTGGTCGGGCTTGAACGTGACTTTGGTCCCCGTCGAGGAGGCCTCGCCCAGGGCCGACAGCGGGGCCTGGGGAACTCCGCGTCGATACTCCTGGAACCAGACGCGCCCCTCGCGCTTGATCTCGAGGCGGAGGGACTCGCAGACCGCGTTCACGGCGCTGACCCCAACGCCGTGCAGGCCGGCGCTGACCTTGTAGCTGTTGTTGTCGAACTTGCCGCCGGCGTGCAGGATCGTCATCACGATTTCGGCAGCGCTCACCCCGCGCTCGTGCATGCCGACGGGGATCCCGCGACCATTGTCCTCAACGGTGACGGAGCCGTCGAAGTGCACCGTGACGACGATGCTGTTGCAGTGCCCCGCCAGGTGCTCGTCGACGGAGTTGTCGATCACCTCCCAGACGAGGTGATGAAGGGCCGAACCGTCGTGGACGTCGCCGAGGTACATCCCGGGGCGCTTGCGCACCGCCTCGAGGCCCTCGAGCACCGTGATACTGGCCGATCCGTACTCGTTCTCTTCGAAGACGGTCGGCTCGGGAACGTCGGTCTGCAACGGGTACTCCTGGATCGGGTGAGCGGCGGTTGTGGAGGTCGAACACCGCCTCGTGCGTCGCCGTCCGGGCGGCACGGGCAGCGTCGGATCGCCGCGAAACCGCCGCCGCAGCGGCACCCGGAGATATACTCGTCCAGGTGCGGTCGGACAAGGGATTACGGGGCAAAAATGCCCACAATTCTCGCGGTTCCTAGCGCTGCGGTGCCGCCGCCCTCGGCACGCTTCGCAGGGCGTCTCGAGGCGCGTCCGGCGGCCGGTCGCGGGGTTCCGCTGGTACTGCTCGGCGCCGGCAGCGGAGGCCGGAGCCGGCCCCGGTCAGGCCTCCAGGGCACCCCCGCGCAGCCGCCAGTCGACGCGATCCGACGGGGTAATGCCGGGGGTGGCGAGCAGGTCGGGGCGGGTCGTGGTAACGAAGACTTGGCCGGCCGTGCCGCGCAGGAATTCGTACACGGCGCCGGTGCGGGTGGGATCGAGCTCGCTCGAGACATCATCGAGGAGCAGGATCGGCTGCGCCTGTCTCGCCGCGGTCACGGTGCCGAGCTCCGCCACCTTGAGCGCCAAGGTGAGAATGCGCTGCTGTCCCTGCGAGGCCTGGGTGCGGGCCGAACGGCCATCGAGCAGGAGGTCCAGATCGTCTCGCTGCGGCCCGTAGGTGGCGGTACGACGACGCAGGTCGGCTGCGCGTCGCGCGGCCAGGGTGGCCCGGAACTGCTCGACATCGGCGGTTCCTCCCGGGCGGTACACCGTCTTGAGTTCCAGGTCCGATGGCGCCATGCGGGCGAAAGCGGGCGCCAGGGCCTCTGCCAGCCGCTCGGCCGCTCGGGCGCGGGAGGCAGCGAAATGCGCCCCTTCGCTGGCCGCCAGCTCCTCGTAGACGGAGACGTCGCTGGCGGTGGGACCCCGCTCCTCCAGGACGCGCTGGCGCTCGCGGAGCGCGCGCAGGTAGCGCCGGCGATGGTCGACGCTGGAGGGCTCGTGGAAGAGCGCTACGCGATCGAGCAGGGTCCGTCGAAGAGCGGGTGGACCGCTGACGAGATGGAGGTCGCCGGGGTGGAAGACGACGACGGGCGTGAGGGTGGCGAAGCTCGCGAGACGCTCCGGACGGTGACCGTCCACCAGGTACGTCGTCCCGCGGGGCCCAACCACGGCGCGCTGCTCTCGGACCTGGGAGCCCTCCGCCACGGTCGCTGTCACCGTCGCGCGGTCCTGGCCGGTCTGAACGACCTCCACGGTGCGCTCGGCACGGAAGCTCCGCGTGGTGGCAACGAGATAGATCGCCTCGAGCAGGCTCGTCTTGCCCTGCCCGTTGTCCCCGGAAATGACGTTCAGGCGCGGAGCCGGCTCGAGATCCACCGAGGCGAGGTTCCGGACCGAGCGCACCGAAACCCGGCGGAGCACGATGGGCAGGGTCAAATGCGCATCGGCATGACGACCGCGAGGTAGCTCGACCGCGGTGTCTCGTTGGCGGGCCGGATGATGGCCGGGTCGAGCTCCCCGCTCAGGCCGAGCAGGATCTCGTCGTCATCCATGGCCAGCAGGACCTCGAGGAAGTACTTGGCGTTGAAGCCGACGGAAACCTCCGGACCATCGTACTCGACGGGCACCTCGTCGAACCCCTCTCCGCTCTCCGGGCTCTCGCTCTCGAACCGGATCTTGCCGGTGCTGAGGGTGACCTTCACACCACCGGTGCGCTCGCTGGCGGCGACGGATACGGCGCGGAGCGCGTCGGCCATGGCCAACCGCGGGGCCCGAATAACGCGCTCGGAGGCGTCGGGGATGACCTGCTGGTACGGCGGGAACTGAGCATCTACCAGCTTGACGCTGAAGTGGAACCCGCCAAGGTGAAAGAAGACGTTGGGACCGTTCTGGACCATCATGAGCTCGAGGGAGTCCGCGTCGTCGGATTTGGCAACCTCCCCTCGAGCCTCCTCGCAGAGGCGCTTCAGTTCCAGGATGCCCTTGAGCGGGATCAGCATCGACGCCTGCTGCTCGGCGCGGTCGACGGTGAACTCCATCTTGCTCAGGCGGTGTCCATCGGTGGTGACCATCCGAACGCGCTGTCCGTCGCACTCGAACAGGGCGCTGTTCAAGTGGGAGCGGGTTTCGTCGGTCGAGATCGAGAAGTGGGTGCCATCCACCAGCTCGGCGATCACGCGAACCGGGACGACGAGCCCCCGCTGCCCGTCGTCGAGCTGGGGCAGGGCAGGGAATTCTTCCCCGGGGATGCCGTGCAAGGTGTAGCGCCGCGCTGTGCCCACCGCGCGAATGGTGGTGTTCGCGCCGTCCGTCGTCGTGATCGACACTTGCCCCTCGGGCATCATGCGGATCCGCTCGAGGAGATCACGCGCGCCGAGCGCGATCGATCCGGTCTGCTCCACGGTGGCGGGGATGATGCCGCGAACCGCCAGCAGCAGGTCCGTGGCGGAGAGCCGGAGCTCGCTGGGTCCGTTCGCCTCGACGAGAACATTGCCCAGTACGGGCATGGTGCTCTTCTTGTCAGCGACGCCCTGGCACCGAGCCAGGACCCGGAGCAGCTCCTTCTTCGAGACGACGACGTGCATCCTGGGGTCCGTCCTAGTCGGATACTGGGCCGGACGCCAGCGATCTCGCTGAGTAATGGGGCGAGAAGGCTCGAACACAGGACTGAGCCACGCGCAGCGAGTGGGTTTGATTTGATTATTTGGAAAGGATCGTAGGAGTAGGGGCTGTGGAGACAGTGCAGAAGATACTCAAAGTATTGAAATTAAAGCCTTATCTGGCGTTTCGTTCGGTGCGGATGTTGAAGACGGCGAGGTAGGGAAGAGGGGACGGTCGGGCAAGCCCTCGATCCGCACCGAGGCAAGACCAAGAAAGCCGGCAGGGTAGACAGCAGGTTTTCCCCAGCCTGTGGGCAACGCTGGGGCTTCCGGCTCTCTGGTCAACCGCGATCCTGGCCTTTGCGGGATTTGGGCCTGGCGCGGCGAGGGGGACTGGTCGGCTCTTCAAGGCGGGCTAGCGCTTCGACGAGGGCCCGGCGGGCTGTCGCGTGGGTCTGCGGGCCGATGAAGCCTGCGCCGAGGGCCCGTTCCAGGGTTGCGATCTCCTCGAGGAGGCGGGCACGGGCGCGATCGACGTCAACCAAGACCGGACGAGAGGCCGGGGTGGGACGAGTGAGCCCTGCGAGGCCCCAGGCGAGCAGGACGAGCGACCCGAAGATGGTGAAGAACGGGCCTCCGCCACGCAGGGGCATTCCGTCGAGACGAATCGGCACCACCGGTGGGACATCGGCGGGTCCGGCCCAGGTGGACTCGACCAGAAGGCCGGGCGTTCCGTCCGGTGCTCGAGCGGATCTCGGGACGGCGAAGCCGTCCACTGCGAGGCGCAGCCCCGGGTGCCGCTCGATCCAGACCCCCGTGTGCACGACTCGCGGGGGAGCCACAAGCTCGATGGTTTCTGTCTCACGCTGCGTCCAGGGAAGGAAGCCGTGCGCGGGGTTCGCCAGTTGGAACGACAGTGCGACCTCGTGCTCCCCGGGAGGCATGGCCCCCACCAGCTCGGCCCCCCCGGGGACCTCGACGAAGCGGGGGGCGGCGCCCGGGTCGGGCACGGAGAAGGCTCGCCATCCCGCTGGCAGCGAGAGGCGGTATCCAGCCGGGAGCCAGGTGCGTTCGCCTTGGTTGAGGACGCGCAACACGAGGTCGACGTGGATGACGTCGTCACGGAGCGAGAGGAGGACGAAGCAATGAACGCTCAGCGACATCGAACCGAGGTCGGAAGTGCTGGGAAAGATTGGGATGATGACCCGCGATCCGTGCGCCGGATCCAGCTGGAAGGGCGCCGAGGCGTAGGCGGCCCCGGCGTGCTCCACGGTGGCGACGAACCAATGCTCGGAGTCGGCGGTGAGGGTCGCGAAGCGGGCAACGCCGCGTGGATCCGTCACCGCATGAAGCAGGGTGCGGCGCTCGCCAATGGCGGGCGAGCGCTGCAGGACCGTGAGCTTCACCGGCAGGCCCGATGAGGGCGCAGCGTCGGGAGCTCGCGCCTCGACCTCGATGGTCCCGGTGGGCAGGGCGGGGGCGGGCATCACCGCAGAGCGTTTGGGGGGCGACGGCGCGATCGGGTCATCCTGCGATCGCGGGGGGATCGGGGGGTGGCCGGGGAACGGCGGCTCATCCGCCCGCGCGAGGGACGCCGCGGCGGCTGTCGCCGCGAGGAGCGCCGCGCTGGAAAGCCAGGCCAGGAGTCGGCCGGTCACCGTTCTCGGTCTCCTGGGGTGGACGGTGGGGCAGGAACGGCCGGCGGGGTCGGCAGGGGGGCGCCGCAGCCGCTGCAGTAACGGGCGCTCCGCGCTGACCGTCGGCCACAGGCGGGACAGCGGGGTCGCCGCGTCGGGCCGGTCGCCGGCGGGGAAGCGCGCTCGGGGGGCCGTCGGGCGGAGCCGGCGGCGGGCTCCGTGGCGACGGCGACGCGGGTCGTGGTGAGGTGCGCCTGGACCCGGCGCTCCGCGCGCGCCAGCTGATCCGCCTGGAGCTCGTCGACGAGCCGGAGCAGGCGTCGCGCCTCCGCGCGGTACCGCGCGGTGAGCTCAGCGTGATCCACCGGCGAGATCTTGCCAGCGGCAAGCTCGTACTCGAGATCCTTCAGGGCGCGCAGGATCGAGCGCTTCCGCTCCTCCTCGGCCGAGGGAGCGACCAGCGTCAGTGCCTCCTGAAGCGTCAGCTCGGCCTCACCGTTGAGCGCGACCAGGCTCGAGTAGCCGAGGAAGACGGCGGCCGTCAGGGACGCCCCGGCGAGCGCGAGCAGCGCGGCGGGGAGCCCCAGCGCGAGTCCGATGCCGACCACGACGGCACCCGGCAGCACGACCCAGACGGTCCGGGGTACCGGGGCCCGGGAACGGGCCGGGGGCGGGACGGCCGGTGCGGTCATGGAGCAGCGCTCACCAGGGGAGCGACCGACGAAGGGTGGGCGCCCGACGCTGCGCCCGTCGCGAGCAGGAGGGAGACGATCAGCGCGGTGGCGCTGGGCATCGCCGCACGGACGGCGCCCCACGGCCCGAGATGACGGTTCGTGGCCTCCGGCCAGAGAGAGATCATCGCGCCGAGGAGCATGATGGCGGTCCCGGCCCAGATCCAGGCGACGAGCGGGTTCAGGTGCAGGCTGAACGTCGCCCGATCCGTGGTCGGCTCGACCGCCAGGAGGGAGACGTAGACGTCCTGCCGGACGCCGCGCCAGAGGCTCACCTCGGTGGTCGACTCGCGGGCGTAGAGGAAACGCGCCGGCGCGAGGGTGCCAACACGACGCTCCCCGCGCGCGAGCTCGAGCGGGGCGAAGAGCATGCGCTTCTCGCGGTCGGCCTGTTGCGCAGCGGTGCAGCGCGGAGACCCCGGACAGGCATGGCTGCCCAGGTAGCGAAACGAATGCCCGGCGAGCGTGGTCGCCTCCCCGGGGAGCAGGGTGACCTCCCGGTGGATGGACCAAGCTTCACCGGCGAAGCCCAGATAGACCAGGGTAACTCCCAGGTGGACGATGTATCCCCCGTACCGGCGGCGGTTCTTCTCGACCAGGCGCAGGAGCGAGACGAGCAGCAGCTCGGTGCCCTCGCGGCTCCGGATCGCCTCGCGCCGCACCCGGAGACCACGCTGCACCTCCTGGAGGATCACGGCGGTGTTGAAGCACGCGAGCGCCACCGTGATCAGCGGGTAGGCGGCGCTCACGTACTGCATCACCACCCCGAGCGGGCCCGAAAACGGCGCTTCGGACAGGGTGATCGCGGGCAGTCCCACCAGGTGACCGAGCGCCAGGTGCAGCAGGCCGCCAACAGCCAGCGCGAGGAGTGGCCAGGTGAACGCGGTGCGGAGCGACTCGGGGCTGGTCTTGCGCCAGCCGAAGAGGGGGGCGAGCCCCATCAGTGCGAACACGACCAGGCCGATGGGGGGAACCCAGAGGTTGAAGTGCGGCGCCCCGAGGAGCAGCTTCTCGCCGGTCATCGTTTCCGCGACGAGGGGGAACACCGTGGAGACGAGGACGAACAGCATGAGCGCGAGGAGCGCCCAGTTGTTGAGGACGAAGGTCGCCTCGCGGCTGAGCAGGGACTCCACCCGCGCGCGCGTGCGCAGGAGCGGCCAGCGCCACCCGAGGAGCCCCACCGTCGTCGCCACGATGAGGGCCATGAACCACAGGAAGTAGTCGCCGAGGTTCGACTGCGCGAAGGAGTGGACGCTCGCCACCAAACCGGAACGAGTCAGGAAGGTGCCAAAGATGGTCAGGAAGAAGGTGGTGGCGATCAGCACCACGTTCCACACCTTGAAGAGATCGCGGCGCTCCTGGACCATGGTCGAGTGCACGTAGGCGCTGGCCGTGAGCCAGGGCAGCAAGGAGGCGTTCTCCACCGGATCCCAGCCCCATTTGCCGCCCCAGCCGAGCTCCTCGTAGGCCCAGATCATGCCGAGCACGTTGCCGATGGTGAGCAGGACCCAGGCGGCGAGCATCCATTTGCGGACGGCGGCGATCCACTCGTTGTCGAGGCGTCCGGTCACCAGGGCGGCGACCGCGAAGGCGAAGGGCACCGTGCAGGTCACGAAGCCGGCATAGAGCGCCGGGGGGTGCACGATCATCCAGGGATTGCGCAGCAAGGCGTTGAGCCCGTCGCCGTCCGGTCGGGGACCCGTCGGGAAGGTCTGGAAGGGGTTGGCGGCGAAGATCATCAGCACGCCGAAGAAGCCCACGACCACCATCAGGGTGGCGATCACCCAGGGCTGGAGCTGTCGGTAGCGCCCGGAGAGCCAACGCACCGCGATGGCGACGTTGACGCTGGTCAGCAGGAGCCACCAGAGCAGGGAGCCGTCCTGGCCGCCCCACAGCGCGGTCAGCAGGTAAACCCAGTGCGTCGCGCGGTCGCTGTAGCGGGCGACGTACCGGATGCCGAAATCGTGAGCAACGAAGGCGTAGCTCAGGAGCAGGACGCCGAGGAGGACGGTGGCCGCGGTGGCGTAGGCCCCGAGCCGGGCGGCCGAGAGCAGGTGGGGGCGACCGCCGGCGGCCCGCACCGCCACGGCGAACGTGTAGGCCGCCATCAGGACAATCGCGTAGAGGACGGCGGTCCCGAAGTCGGCGAGTGTGAGCGCAGCGCCTCCGAGGAGGGGCAACGACGATTCCGGCATGCTACCTCGGCGTCCCGGCAATATAGTGGAAACGGCCGAGCTGGCGAGCGGCGTGGGGGCGCTCGGGACGGCCCGGACACGCCGACCGCCAGGTCATGGATGCGGACGGGCTCACCCGACGCCGAGGGTTCGGCGCGGCCGGGCTCACGCCTGGGCTACGACGGTGCCCACGTCCTCGCCGAGGCAGACACGCTTGATGTTGCCGCGCGCCATCTTGAAGACGCGGATGGGCAGGCCGTGTTCACGGCAGAGCGTCACGGCGGTCGAGTCCATCACCCCCAAATGATCGGCAAGGAACCGATCGAAGGTGACGCGATCGAGCAGCTGCGCGTCCGGGAAGCGGACCGGATCGCGATCGAAGATCCCGTCGACCTTGGTGGCCTTGAAGAGGGCATCCGCCCGGATCTCCATTGCCCGCAGGGCGGCCGCGGTGTCGGTGGAGAAATACGGGTTGCCGGTCCCCGCCCCGAAGACGACCACATGGCCGCGCTCGAGGTGGTGGATCGCCCGGCGCCGGATGTAAGGCTCGGCGACGTTGTTGATCTCGATCGCCGTCATGACGCGCGTGGCGACGCCACACCGCTCCAGGGCGTCCTGGAGGGCGAGGGAGTTGATGACCGTCGCCAACATCCCCATGTAGTCGCTCTGGGCCCGGTCCATGCCCTCACTGGCCCCCCGCAGCCCACGGAAGATGTTCCCCCCCCCGACCACGATGCCGATCTGTACGCCCGTTGCGTGGACCTCGGCAAGCTCCGAGGCCGTGCCTTTCAGCACCGCGGTGTCGATGCCGGAGCCGCCCTCCGGGCCCGCCAGGGCCTCGCCGCTCAGCTTGATGATGACGCGCTTGTAGTGGAGACTGGTGGCGCTTCCGGTGGTCACGGGCCAGAGTCGTAGCCCGGGGTCAGCGGCAGCGCAATCAGCGGTGGTTTCGGTGACTGAGCGACGATCGACGGCGGACGGGACGCGGCAGGGCGGTCCCCGGCGAGGTCGTTCGCGCGATCGTGGGGCGTACCGACGACGGCTGGGCGCGGCGGTCACCGTGGTGGCGCTGGCGGCGGGGTGCCGCTGCGGCGAGCGGCCGGAGGGCGGCACCGGGGCGGCGGCCTCGGCGAGCGTGGGGGTGCTCTCGCCGGAGCTGGCCGCGCGGGTACTGGCGCGGGTCGGGGAGCGGTCGATCACGCTCGGCGAGTACGTGGCGGCGCTGGAGCGAATGGACCGTTTCGAGCGGGTCCGGTACCAGTCGCCGGAGCGACGTCGCACGCTGCTGGACGAGATGATCGACGTCGAGCTGCTGGCGGGCGAGGCGCGGCGTCGCGGCCTCGATCGCGATCCGGAGGTGCGGGCCCGGATCGACCAAGTGCTCCGGGAGCTGGTGCTGCTGGAGCTGCGTGAGAGCCTCCCCGGACCCGAGGCGGTCCCGGAGGCGGAGGTCCGCGCCCATTACGCGAAGCACCGCGACGACTTCTCCGTGCCGGAGCGCCGGCGGCTCTCGGTGATCGTGGTCGCGACCCGGTCCGAGGCGGAGCGGCTCCTGGCGAGCGCCCGCGCCGCCAGCCCTGCCGCCTGGGGCGAGCTCGTGCGCAAGCACTCGCTGCGGCGCGATCCCGCTGGCGAGGGCGCAGACGAGCTGCTCGGGGACGTCGGCTTCGTCACCCTCCCGGGGACGAGCGCCGAGCCGGAGGTCGCCGTGCCGGAGGCGGTGCGCCGCGCGGGGTTCGCGATCGGTAACCAGGGGGAGGTGTTCCCGGAGGTGGTCGAGGCTGACGGTCGCGCCTACCTGGTCCGGCTGGTGACGCGAACCGCGCCGGGGCTCCGGACCTACGCGGAGGCCGAGCGGAGCATCCGAGTCACCCTCGTCCAGCAGCGGATCCGCGAGGCGGAGGCGCAGCTGGAGCGGGAGCTCCGGCAGCGCTTCGAGGTCGAGATCGACGAGGCCGCCCTCGCCCGCGTGAGCCTGGCCCCGAGCGCGGCTCCCTCGACGGGTGCGACCTCGGCGGTTGCGCCGAGTGCTCGGGAGGCGAGCGACGGTGTCGGTGCCGCGGCTCCCTGACGCTGCCGGGGACGCCGCGGTGGCGCCCACGGGCGACTGGCGGTGGCAGCTGCGACGGGCGATCCGCACGGCGGCAGGCCTGGAACAGGCGCTCGCGCTCACGCCGGCGGAGCGCGAGGGCGCGGTCGCCGCCGAGCGCGCCGGGTTCCCCATTCTGATGACGCCCCACCTGCTGTCGCTGGCCGATCCGAGCGATCCGAACTGCCCGATCCGGCGGCAGTTCGTGCCGGATCCTCGAGAGGCGGTCCCAGTGGCGGGCGATCTCTGCGACCCGCTCGGCGAGGTGGAGCACGAGGTGGCGCCGGGCCTGATTCGGCGCTACCCCGACCGCGCGCTCCTGCTGATGTCCGATCGCTGCGCTGGACACTGCCGGTTCTGCACCCGCCGTCGCTGGGTCGGACGGGGCGGCGGCGCGCTCTCGTCGGAGCGACTGGAGCCGGCGCTGCAGTACCTGGCCCGAAATCCGGAGGTCAAGGACGTGATCCTTAGCGGGGGGGACCCGCTGGTGATGAGCACCCGGCGGCTCACTGCCGTCGTGGCGAGCGTGCGCGGGATCCGGAGCGTGGAGACGATTCGCCTGGCGACGCGGGCCCCCGCGGTCCTGCCCCAGCGCATCACGGAGGAGCTCCTGATCGCCTTGCGTCCGCTGCATCCGCTGTGGGTGATGACGCACTTCAACCACCCACGGGAGCTGTCCGCCGAGGCGCGAGCGGCCTGCCGGAGGCTGGCCGACGCCGGGTTCCCGGTGATGAACCAGACGGTGCTGCTCCGGGGCGTGAACGACCGGTCGACGGTGCTAGCGGAGCTCTTCCGGGGGCTGATCCGCGAGCGAGTCCGGCCCTACTACCTGATGCAGATGGATCCCGTGGCGGGCACCGGGCACCTGCGCACCCGACTCGACGTGGGGCGGCGGCTGATGGCAGAGCTCCAGGGCAAGCTCTCGGGGATCGGCCTGCCGCGGTTCGTCGTGGACACGCCGGGTGGGCACGGGAAGGTGCTGGTGGCGCCGGACTTCGTCCTGTCCGAGGGCCGCGGCGTGACCCGTTTCCGCGCCCCCGACGGGGCGACTGTCGATTACCTCGACCCGCCCGGGGCAGCGGACCTGGACAGGGTGGGGGTCCCGCGGTAGTAGTCTGCCTGCGTACGAGGACGCGTGTGGGTCCGTCAACAGCGCACCTCGAACCCCGCCAGGCCCGGAAGGGAGCAACGGTAGAGAGAAGCGGGTGTGACGGGCCCTTCCCTCGCCTCGCCCGGCGAAGCGGTCGGCCGCGGATCGCTCCGGAGGCGGCGGCGGTTCAAACGCCGAACATCTCGATCACCGCGCCGTTGTGCGCCGACGGCGCGTCGAGGGCGTAGTGGATCAGCGTGTGGGCGACGTCCTCGGCCGACATCCGAGGCGCATAGCCGGATCCGCGCAGCATGTCGGTGTCCACCGAGCCGGGGAGCACCGCCAGGGTGATGACACCGGAGTCCGTCAGCTCCGCGGCGAGCGAGCGCATGAACCCGACCAGGCCCCATTTGCTCGCGTTGTACGCGGCACGCAGCGGCGTTCCCACGGTCGCGGAGATGCTCGCCACGTGGATGATGCGACCGTGACCGCGCCGCCGCATCGCGCCGAGGAAGGCCGCCGAGAGCAGCATCGGAGCCCTCAGGTTGACGGCGAGGTGCCGATCCAGATGCTCGGGGGTGAGGCCGGTGACCGGGCAGCTCTCCGCGACGCCGGCGTTGTTGATCAGCAGATCGGGCTCCCCCGCGCGCTCGCGGATGGTGGCCGCGGTGGCGATCAGGGCGGTGGTGTCCGCCAGGTCGCAGGGGAAGGGGCGCGCCCGTCCAACGGAGCCCGCGGCGTCGGCGGCGTCGGCGACGTCCGCGAGCGCGGAGGCGGAGCGCCCCACGAGAGCGACCTCGACGCCGCGAGCCGCGAGCCCGAGCGCGGTCGCGCGACCGATCCCGCGGCTGGCTCCGGTGACCACGGCGAGCGTCACGGGCCCGACTCGTTCTCGGGATCGGGTCCGGGGCCGGCGAGCGCCCCCGCGCGTGCGGTCACCGTGACGCGGGCGTTGGCCTCGCGGGCGCCGCGGCAGGTGAGGCAGGTGTGCATCAGCTCCACGCGGCAGTAGGCGCCACGGGCGCCGGCGTGGCTCATCAGGGTGTCCACGACGGTGCGCGCCAGGGTTTCCTGAAGGATCAGACGCCGCGCGCAAGCGTTGACGAGCCGGGCGATCACGCCGATGCCCAGGCAACTCTCGCCCGGGAGGTACGCCACGGTCGCCGTGCCCAGCCCCGGCAGGAGGTGATGGGGGCAGACCGTGACGACCTGGATCCCGCTCACGGTGACAAGGTCGGCGGCGGCCGGCCCGGGCAGCGGGCAGGCGCCTTCGCGCACGAGCCGCGCGGGATCGACGGCGTACCCAGCGAGGAGCTCGTCCGCGAAGGCCGCCGTCACCCGCTCGGGGGTGTCGCGCAGATCGAGGCGGTCGGCGGGGTCGTGCCCGAGCGCGCGGAGGAACGCTGCCATCGCCTCTCGGGCCGCGACACGATCGATCATTGCCTTCCCCCTCCGCCGCTCAGTCGCGGTTCACGTTCCACAGCACGCCGACCGCGCTCAGCACCGACCCGTCGGCCTCCTCGAGGGTCTTGCAGTCCTCGCAGCGGCCGGGGAACTGCTCGGGGGCCGCGCAGTTCGCGCAGCGGGTGAGCACGCGCTGGGCCCCCTCGAGTTCGACCAGAAGCCGCTGGAGCAGGACCAGCCGCTCCCGCATCGAGTTGACCTGTTGCTCCAGGCGCCCGAGGACGTCTCTGGCGGCGCCCGCCGGCGAGGTCGCCTTCCGCTTGGCGTCGAGCATCTCCCCGATCTCCTCCAGGGAGAAGCCGGCGGCGCGCAGGTCGCTCACGAGCTGGAGCTTGCGGAGCTCGCTCGGCGGGAAGAGGCGGTGTCCCCCGTCGGTGCGCTGGATGGGCTTGAGGAGCCCCGCCTCCTCGTAGAACCGCACCGTACGTAACGTGTTGCTCGAGAGGCGTGCCATGTCGCCGGTCGTGAGCAGCCCATCCTTCCGGCGCAGGTGGGGGGAGCCGTTGAGGGGTCCAGGCGTCGACACGAGCGAAATTCCTGGGGCAAGCTTAGGAAGCGGCCCTCGGGGGGTCAAGCGTGAGGGCCGACCTTCCGGCCCATCTCCGACGCCAACGCACCGCGTTAACGCGGTTGCCCGGATCGCGCCGGTTAGCCGGCCGTTCCCCCGTTCGAGGGCGTGGCAGGGGCCCCGCTCTCGCTGCTGGACCCCGCGGCTCCACCGGCGCTCGCCGCGCCGGCTTGGCCCGCATCGGTCGCCGCGGCCGCACAGGTGAGCACCCAGCGCTCGAGATCGCACTGGGCGAGGGCGCGCTTGGGGGGCTCGCAGCGTTCCGCGACGTCGGGGTGATCGTCGAGCGGGCAGCGGAGGCCGTCGCTGGCGCAGCCCGCCGTCGCCGCGGCGGTCATGAGGACTCCGTCGTCGACAATGAGCGCCGCGGCCTGAAGCTCCGAGCAACCGAGGAGGTTGCCGATGGGGGAGCCGACGACGGGGTCGGGCGCGTCCACGACCTGATCGTGACAGGACGAAACGAGGAGTATCGTGAGGGTGAGCGCGAGCGCGGCGGAGGGGGACATCGTCGCTCCTGGGGTTGGGTCGGGCCTCCGCGCCGTCCTAGCCGATCCGTCGTGTCACGGACAAACCCACGCCGCTCGCCCCCGGTCCGGTCAGCCGCCGTCAGTCGCTGGGCCAGATCACCAGGGACACGGAGGTGAGCAGGTAGTCGGCGATGAGGATGGCGATGGAGGTGACCACCACCGTGCGGGTGGTGCTGGCGCCGACCCCGGCCGTCCCGCCGCGGGTGTGCATGCCGAAGTGGCAGCCGACCAGGGCGATGATGGCGCCGAAGAAGGGGGTCTTTAGCAAGCCCTGGAGGTAATCCTTCATCCAGACCGAGTTCACGCCGCTGCGCAGAAAGAAGCCGGAGGGGATGTGGAACTGGACGTCGGTGATCACCATGCCGCCGGCGAAGCCGAGCACCATCGCCAGGCCGCTCAGCATCGGCATCACCAGGATCGAGGCGAAGAGGCGCGGCCAGACGAGCTTCTTGAGCGGGTCGGCGCCCAGGGCGCGCACGGCGTCGATCTGCTCGGTCACCGCCATCGCACCGACCTCCGCGGCCATGCCAGCACCGATGCGGCCGCCGACGATCACCGCGGTGAGCGTCGGTGCGAGCTCCCGGGCGAAGGCCAGGGCCATCACCCTCCCGGTGTATTCCATGCCGCCGAACTGCTTGAGGCCGTAAGCGAACTGCACCGACATGACCATGCCGATGAAGACGCTGGTGACGGCGACGATCCCCGTGGAGGAGACGCCGAGCGCCTCGACCTGACGGAGGATCTCACGCCACTCGAACGGACGGCGAAACCCCGCCCGGAAGGCCCGGCCGGCCATCAGCGTGATCTGGCCGAACTGTTCGAAGAAGTCGGCGATCGAGTCGCGCAGGCGGGAGAGGGCCGGGGGCGGCGGCCGCGGGCCGAAGCGGCTCGGGGACATGACCGAGAGGCGGCCGGTCGACTCGGGTTCGGAGGCCATGTCAGTGGAGCGTGGCGAACCCCTGCGCGAAGCGGTCGAACGCGGCGAAGGCGTTCGGGTCCGTCCGCGGGTCGGCGATGAAGAGGAGGTCGAAGACGCAGCCGTCCTTCTTGACGACGATGACGGTGAAGTGACGCGGTACGCCGTCGAGCCTGGCTGCGACCTCGGTGCGGAGCGCGGCCCGGCCGTCGAGGGTCATCTCCTCCTGAGAGAGGGTGGTCCGGTCGGTGAACACCAGGAAGAGGTGCGCCGTGAGCGCGGTCAGGGGGACGTCGTCGGAGTCCTTGCCGCAGCGTCCGTTGACGGCGACGGTCGCGCGCGCCGTGTCGTCGCGGAAGGCGAGGCGGGTGTCCTCCAGGTCGATCGGGCGCCAGGTGCTCGGGATCGGGCCGACGCGGAAGGCGACCTCCCGGTCGCGATAGGTCTGGCCGTGCAGGCCCGCGTGAGCGCACGCGGGGAGCGCGACCGAGAGCGCGCCGGTCAGGACCAGGGCGGCTCGGCGAGACCGGGTCGAGGGCGCCATCGCGATGCCCGGACCGTAGCACGGAGCCGCGCGCCGTGGCGCGCCGTGGCCGGGGCCGCCCGCCGGGCGGCGAGCCCGTGCGGATGGGCCTCACCAGCTGACGGGTTCTCGCGCAGGCGCTACGGTCGGGTCCGTGTTCCTGCCCCTCGCCGACATCAACCCAACCACCCGGCGCCCCCTGGTGACCCTGGGCCTGGTGGTCGCGACCGTGATCGCGTGGTTCTGGCAGCTCGGCGCCATGAGCGCGTGGAGCGCGACGTCGGTGGTCTTCACCCACGGGCTGGTTCCCCGTCGGTTCTTCCTCGACCCGATGGCGGACGCGCCGACGCTGGTGACGAGCATGTTTCTCCACGGGGGCCTCGCTCACCTCGCGGGGAACATGCTCTTTTTGCACATCTTCGGGGACAACGTGGAGGAGGCGCTCGGGCGCGCGCGGTACCTCCTCTTTTATCTCGGGTGCGGGGTGGCGGCGGGGCTCGCCCAGGCCTTCGTCGAGCCGTCGAGCACGGTGCCCATGGTCGGGGCGTCGGGGGCGGTGGCCGGGGTGCTCGGGGCGTACCTCGTGCTCCACCCGCGCGCGCCGATCCTGGTCTTCAATGGGCTCATCTTGCCGTGGCCCCTGCTGACGTTCCCGGCGTGGATGGCGATCGGGATGTGGTTCGTGCTCAACGTGTTCGGCGGGCTCGCGTCGCTCGGCATGGGCCACGGCGGCGGGGTCGCCTACTTCGCGCACCTCGGCGGGTTCGCCGCGGGGCTGCTGGCGATCCGCCTGTGCATGGCGGGGCGCGCTTGCCGGCAGGTGGATCCATGGGACGGCTGGCGACCGCCCCCGCGAGAGGGCGCCCCGCGGACACTGCGCGACCCGCGTCGGTCCCGCGAGGATCCCTGGGACCCGTTTGGCCGCTGATTCCTCCCCCGAACGGGGCGATCGCGCGCTGGCTGCCGGGCCGAAACCGGGCCAGGGCGCGACGCCGCGCCGACCCCCGCGGGGCGCCTCGGTTTCCAGCGTTCGGGGTCGGGGGGGGGCACCTCGGGGGCCGGTGCGGCACGGGGCCCTGTGATAGCGTCCGCCCGTGACGTCCCGCGGCCCCTTCAGGCTCTACAACACCCTCTCGCGCAAGACCGAGGACTTCGTCGGACGTGAGCCCGGCAAGGCCAGTATCTACTGCTGCGGGCCGACCGTTTACGACGTCCCGCACGCCGGTCACGCCCGGGCGGCGGTGGCGTTCGACGTCCTGGTCCGTCACCTGCGATCTCGGGGGCTCGTCGTCACCTACGTGCGCAACGTGACCGACATCGACGACAAGATCCTGGCCAGGTCGCGGGAGCGAGGGGAGTCCCCGCTCGACCTGGCGCGGCGCATGGAGGCCATCTACCGCGAGCGCATGGCCGAGGTGGGCTGCCTCGCGCCCGACCGGGAGCCGCGCGTGAGCGAGCACCTCGCGGAGGTGATCGCGCTGGTGGAGGCGCTGATCGCCGCCGGTCGTGGTTACGTGCTCGAGATGCCGGGGGGCACCCGGGACGTGTACTATTCGGTGCGGAGCTTCTCCGGCTACGGCAAGCTCTCCCGGCGCCGGATCGACGAGCTCCGGACCGGGGCGCGGGTTGCACGCGACGAGGCCAAGCAGGATCCGCTCGATTTCGCGCTGTGGAAGGGGGTGCCGGAGGGCGAGTGGGGCTGGGCGAGCCCCTGGGGCTGGGGTCGACCTGGCTGGCACATCGAGTGCTCGGCGATGAGCACGGCCTACCTCGGCTATGGGTTCGACATCCACGCGGGAGGGATGGATCTCATCTTCCCGCACCACGAGAACGAGATCGCGCAGAGCGAGGGGGCCCACGCCGGCGAGGAGCCGTGGGTGCGCTACTTCATGCACAACGGCTTCGTCAACGTCGACAAGGAGAAGATGAGCAAGTCGCTCGGCAACTTCGTCACCGTCGACGACGTGCTCGCCCGCAACGACGCCGAGGCGTTCCGGTGGTTCCTGCTCACCGTCCAGTATCGGGGTCCGATCCAGTTCGACACCGACAAGCTCGAGGACGGACGCGTCGTCTTCCCGGCCATCGACGAGGCCGAGGGGCGCGTCGACTACCTCTTCGCGACCCTCCGGCGCCTGCGGGAGCTGCTGGACGCCGGGATGACCGTTCCGGCCAAGCTCCCCCCGGAGCTGGGGAAGCTCCGCGCCGGGATCGAGCAGGCCATCGAGGGCGCGTCCGCGGCGCTGGACGACGACCTGAACACACCGGTCGCGCTGGCGGCGCTCGGCGAGATCGCGCGGCTCGCCAACGAGATCTGCGACGTGGCCCAGAAGCGCCGCAAGGATCCCGCGTTCGTCGGGGCCGCGGCGGTCGCGGCGCGGCTGGCGGCGAGCGGGCTGACGCAGGTGGCTGGGGTGCTCGGGCTGCTGCGCGTCTCCGCCGCCGAGCACCGGGAGCGGACGACGGCGCGGCGCCTGCGACTGCGTGGGCTCGACGCGGCGGCCGTCCAGGCCAAGGTGGACGCGCGCGCCGCCGCGAGGGTGGCGAAGGACTTCGCGCGCTCGGACGCGCTGCGCGACGAGCTTGCGGCGCTGGGCGTCGTCCTGCGCGACGCGCCCGGAAGCACCGAGTGGACGGTCACGCCGTGACCGCGCGGGTGGCCGCTCGCGGCGCTAGACCCCGATGAAGAGACGGTGCGCGAAGTTGCGCTCGAGCCGGGCGCGGAGGACCTTGTCCGCCGCCGACTCGATGTCGTACTCGACGCGCTTGAACTCGAAGAGCTTTCGGGTCGAGTCGTAGACGGTGTAGCTGGCGCGGTTGTCGTAGTCGCGCGGTTGCCCGACGGAGCCCACGCTGCAGATGTACTTCTTGCCGGGCTCGAGATCGAAGTCCACCGGCGGGAGCTCCTCCACGGTGGTCGGCGTGAGGGCGAAGACCTTGCACAGGTGGGAGTGGCCGATCAGCGTGAGCGGCGCGAGGCGGTCGTAGATCGGGAGGCACTCGCGCGCCTGTTCGGGGGCGAAGATGTACTCGAACTCCTCCAGGCGCACCGGCGACCCGTGGCAGAGCTGGACCCCGACCGCGTCGAGCATGATCTGGTAGGGCAGGCTCTTGAGCCAGTCCATGTTCTCGCGGCTGAGCCACTTGGCGTGCAGGTCCAGCGCCTGGCGCGCGGCCTCGTAGTAGTACGAGTAGTCCATGCGCCCCGCGACCGCGGCGTCGTGGTTGCCCACGACGGTCGCCCGGCAGGTGCTACGGACGAGATCGGCGCACTCGTTCGGAGAGCCGCCGTACCCGACCGTGTCGCCGAGGCAGTAGAAGGCGTCGATGTCTTCGTCCTTGAAGGCCTCGACTGCGGCGCTCAACGCTTCGTAGTTGGCGTGGACGTCACTGAGGATGCCGAGGCGCATGGATGAACCAAGACGATAACACGGGTCGCGGGGCCGGTGTGGGGGGCATCCTAGCACCGTCCCGTGCCGGTAAGGGGCGCTGGTGAGCGGCACCGGCGGGGGGGACCCGTCCCGCGGCAGGGATGTGCCGCGGAGGCCGCGCCGTTAGCCGGCCGGCGCCGCGTCTCGTTGTGGGGTGGGTGGACGCGGGGTCAGGCGATCTCACGCCTCGCGACCGCCGGCCCGGTTCGCTATATCTCGCGCATGCCCGACCGGGACCCCCACGCTCACCCCGTCGCCGGCGCGGACGATGCCGGAGGCGAGGGGGTGAGCCCCGCGGAGGAGCCGGTCGCGGCGGTGGCCGCCGTCGGCGCCGCGCCGGCCGAGGTGACCGAGCTCGTGACCGCGCTCTACGGTTACGTGCACCGCGCCGTCGGGCTCGGCGTGGACGGGACCCCCGAGACGCTGCCCCTGGTCGATCACTACGTCGAGCTCGTGCGCACGGAGCGCGCGCAGCGCCCCGAGGTCGTGGCGCTCGTGGCCCCGGCGCTCGGCGCGTATTTCGGGGAGCTCCTGCGCCAGCGGATCGGTGGGTTCTGGCGGCTGCCGTCGATGGATGTTCACCGGTGGCGCGTTTGCAGCCGCCAGGTCCGGCTGGCGGTAAACCCGGTCGGGATCGCCTACGAGGCGCTCTTTCGGGGGGAGCCGCACCAGGGACCGTCGGCGGAGGTGGAGCTCGACGCCGACGAGCGCGAGCTCGTCGCCGCGCGCCTCGCGGCGCTCCCGGGCGTGCGTGAGGAGGAGTACTACCTGCTCTCGACGCGGCTCGAGGTGCTCGAGATCGTGGCGGACGCCCTGGCGGCGCGGCGGGCGCCGGGCGCTCGTGACGTCGAGCTCGACTGGGACGACTACGAGGACCTCGTCGCCGACGAGTAGCCCCGCGCGCCGGAGCCCGCGTCAGGGCGAGGGCACGAGCCCGGCGTCCGGGGCGGTTCCGCGCGTGGAGGCGCCGGGGACGGACACGGTTTCGGGGGCGGTCACCTCGCCGCCGAGGAAGTCGGTCCAGCGCAGGGAGTAACGGCCGGGGCGCAGCGTCGGCAAGGTGACCGAGCGGGCCGGCTCGACACGCGCCACCGCGATGCCGTCGAGCGAGGCGAAGGCCAGGGTGTCGCTCCGGTTGGTGAGCTCGAAACCCTCCGCGGGCGGGGCGCCGGCGTCGTCCGGGGGGGCGGGGGCGTCGCGCCGGCGCAGGGCCCGGAGGTCGCCGCTGCCGACGAGGGGTCCCGACCCCGCGGCGGGCAAGAGATCCGCCTTGAAGCTCGGGGCGATGGGGGGCACGCGCAGGGTCGTGACGTCGACCTCGGCCGCCCGCGTCGCCGAGGTCACCTCGAAGAGCAGCTTGCCGCCGTCCGTCCACTCGTACGCGGCGCGGAGGGGGACGAGGTCCGCCGCACAGGACGGGCTCGCCGGCTCTCCGCACGCCAGCTCGAGCAGGAGGCGGCAGACCAGGGCGCCCGCGTCACCCGAGCCCGGGATCCGGGCCTGGGTGAGGGTGAGCTTGCCGATGTCGGTGCCGAGCACGACGCTGACGGTGTCCCAACCGAGCGCGGACCCGGGCGGGAGCGGCGACGCGGCGACCGAGTCGAGGGGGAGGACGTCGGCGCGCCCCTCGTTGAAGAAGGCGCGCAGGGTGCCCGGCTGTAGGACGCGGTAGCTGTGCTGATCGGGCCAGACGACGACGTGGCCGTAGCGGTCGATCCGTGAGCGGAGCTCGACGCCGCGCTCCACGGCGAAGGACGGGGAGTCGAGGACGAGCCGCATGCGACCGGCCGGTGTCAGCGTGATGCGGACGATCCTCGCGGTCTGCTCGGCGAGGCGCTCCGCGACGCGCAGGTCCGTCTCGGCGGCGGCCGCCGGCGCGAAGCCGGGCCAGGTGAAGCGCGCCGCCAGCGTCAGCCCAGGACGGAGGTCCTTGCCTTGCCACGGGTCGACGTCCACCGGGGCGTCCTCGCGGAGCGTGCGCGGCGGGGGCGCGACGGCATCCGGGCTGGCGCTGGTGAGGGCACGGGTGGCTGCGTCCCCCGCGTCGGGACCGCCGTCGGCCCCGGCGTCGTGCGGTCGCACGGGGGCGAGGGGTGCCGGCAGGATGCTCGCGTTGGGGCTCGGTGCGTCGCTGCTCGGATCGGGCAACGGCGCGGGGGGATTGGTGGTGCAGGCGGCGAGCGCCGCGGCCGCCACCCAGCCGCCCGCGAACCTTGCCCTCGCCTCCTCCGCCCCGCGCACCGCATCCCCTCAGCGCCGCTGGCCCGCGGGGCGGGCGCGCCCGACGAGATCCTCGACGGACATCCCGCGCTGCCGGCAGAAGGCCTCGATCCCCCGCGCGACCTTCAGCGCCGCGGAGGGATCGCCGAAGCTGGCCGTGCCGATCTGCACCGCGCGCGCCCCGGCCAGGAGGAACTGCAGCGCGTCCGCCGCAGTGGCGATGCCGCCGATGGCGACCACCGGGATGTCCACCGCGCCGACGAGGTCCCACACGATGCGCAGGGCGATGGGGCGAATGGCGGGCCCGCTCAGGCCACCGGTGCGGTTCGCCAGCCGCACGCACATCTGCTCCGGATCGATGGCCATGCCCCGGATGGTGTTGATCGCCGTCAGGGCGTCGGCCCCCGCCCGCTCGCAGGCCTGCGCCACCGCGGCGAGATCGCCCGCCTCGGGGCTCATCTTGACCCACAGCGGCAGCCGAGTGGCGGCGCGCACGGCGGCGGTGACCTCGGCGCTGAGCCGCGGGTCGCGGCCGAACTCGATCCCGCCCTCCTTGACGTTGGGGCAGGAGACGTTGAGCTCGATGGCGTGCACGCCCGGCTCGGCGTCGAGGCGGCCCGCCAGGGCGACGAAGTCGTCGATGGAGCTGGCGAAGACGTTGGCGATGACCGTCACCCCGCGCTGCCGCAAGAGCGGGAGCTTTTCCGCGCAGAACGCCTCGACGCCGACGTTGGCGAGCCCGATGGCGTTGAGCATCCCGGCGGGCGTCTCGCAGATGCGCTGCGGCGGGTTGCCGGCGCGGGGGAGCAGGCTCAGCCCCTTGGTGCAGATCCCGCCGAGCTCGGCGATGTCGAAGTAGGGCTCGTACTCGAGGCCATAGCCGAAGGTCCCGGAGGCCGTGAGCACGGGATTCTTCAGCGTCAGGCCACCGACGGTCACCGTCTGGGGAGTCATCGCGCGCGCACCGCCTCTCCCGCCTCGCGTGGCGCCGGCGCCGCGTGCCAGGCGATGCGACGCGCATCGATGCAGGGCCCCTCCTGGCACGCGTAGAGGTAGCCACCGTCCGCCGCGGGGACGGGGCAGCCCAAGCAGACCCCATAGCCGCAGGCCATCGGGGCCTCGAGCGAAACTTGGCAGGGCAGGTCGTGGGCGGCCGCGAGGTCCGCGACGGCGGCCATCATGCGGTGGGGGCCGCAGGTGAAGATCTCGACATCAGGGGCGATCAGCGCCTCGAGCGCGTCGGTGACACGGCCGCGCAGTCCCTCGGAGCCATCCTCGGTCGTGAGGTGGACCTCGGCGACGCGGGCGAGATCCTCGCACAGCGGTAGGTCGCGGAGCGAGCGGCCGCCGTAGACGGCGACGGGCCGGCGCCCCGCCGCTGCGAGCTCCCGGGCCAGGTAGAGCAGCGGCGCGACGCCGACGCCGCCCGCTGCGAGGAGCGGCCGGCGCTGCGGGTCCGGCGTCGGCCAGCCGCGGCCCAGGGGACCGAGCAAGGTGAAGGGCTCGCCGGGCTCGGCCCGGCCCATGCGCAGGGTGCCGTCACCGACCACCTTGACCAGGATCGACGGGGTCGCCCCGGCGGAGAGCAGGCTCATCGGGCGCGGCAGCAGCGGAGAATCGCCCCACTCGGCGCCGCGGACCATCACGAACTGGCCCGGGCTGGCGACGAGCTCGTCGGGCACGTCGAAGGTGAGCACGTGGTAGGCGCTCCCCGCGCTGTCTCGGCGGAGCAGCGGGACGGTGCGGTGTCGGCTGGGCGCGCCGGGCGGCGCAGCGGGGGAGTGAGTCATGGGTGGGGTCGGGGGCTACGGGCGAGCGCCAGGGACATCTCGAGGGCGTCCTCACCGTCGGCGTAGTAGCCGCGGCGGGTGCGCTCGGCGATGAAGCCCACGGACTCGTACAGCGCGATGGCAGGGTGGTTGGTCACGCGCACCTCGAGGAGCGCCAGCCGGAGCCCGCGCTCGACCGCGGTCGCGAGCGCGGTCGCGACGAGCGACCGCGCGACGCCACGGCGACGCCGATCGACCCGGGTGGTGACGTCGATCACGTGCAGCTCGTCGGCCGCGATCCAGGCGAGGAGCAGGCCGGCTGCGCGCGCCTCGCCGGGGAGGAAGGCGAGCCACAGGTGCGCGATGGGGCGGGCGAGCTCGGCCTCGACGTCCACCGTGGCGCCGGCGGCGCGGACGAGCTCCTCCGCCACCGTGCGCTCTCGCGCCGTGGCCCGGACCACGCGCGGAGAGGCGGCGGAAACCGCGGGGTCGCGCATCGGCAGGGGTGATAGCACGCTTCGTGTTCGCACGGGGCCGCGCGGCGCTCCCCCTCGCGCCGCGCGCCACCGCTACTCAGTGAGGGTTCGGAGGCGGAGCTCGGCGAGCTGCTGCGGGCTCACCGAGCTCGGTGCATTGCTCATCAGATCGGTGCCCTTCTGGGTCTTCGGGAAGGCGATCACGTCGCGGATGCCGCTGGCGCCGGTGAGCAGCATCGCGAGCCGATCCATCCCGAGGGCGATGCCCCCGTGGGGCGGGGCGCCGTAGCGCAGCGCCGAGAGCAGGAAGCCGAACTTCTCCTGCGCCTCGGCGTCGGAGATGCCGAGCGCCGTGAAGACGCGCCGCTGGACCTCGGGATCGTGCAGGCGAATGGACCCGCCCGCGATCTCGAAGCCGTTGAGCACCAGGTCGTAGCGGTAGCAGAGGACCTTGCCCGGGTCCTTCTCGATGAGGTCGACGTGCTCGTCGTGCGGGCGCGTGAACGCGTGGTGCGCGGCCGCCCAGCGCTTGGCCTCGTCGTCGTACTCGAAGAGGGGCGGATCGACCACCCAGAGGAAGTTCCACTGACCGCCGTGGCCGACCTCGGGGATGAGCTTCATGTGCTTGGCGACATGCAGGCGCAGGTTGGCGAGCACCGTGTGCACCAGCGCGGCGCGCCCAGACTGGAAGAGGATGATGTCTCCGTCGCTGGCGCCGGTGGCGGCGTTGATCGCCGTGCGAAGCTCCGGGGTGATCGTCTTGGCCATCGGCGACTGGGTCCAGCTCCCGTCGGCGGCGACCTTCGCGCGCGCCAGGCCGGCGGCGCCCATGCTCTTGGCGAGCTGCTCGGCCTTGTCGCCGTCGGCGCGGGAGAAGGCGGCGCTCGCCGGGACGACCAGCGCCTTGACGATCTCGGCCGGGAGATCGCGGCGGTAGGCCCCGCTGCGGAACTTCTCGGCGATGGGGGTGAAGAACGGCACGCCGCCGCCGCCGTGTTCGATGATCAGATCCGTCAGATCGTGGTGACGCAGATCGAAGCGGAGGTCGGGCTTGTCGTTGCCGTAGCGCTCCATCGCGTCGTCGAAGCGCAGGTGGGGGAAATGCCCGGTCGGGAAGAGCTCGCCGAGGTCGATGCCGAGCGCGGCCTTCCAGATCGCGAACACCAGGCCCTCGACGACGGTGAAGAGGTCTTCCTGGTTGACGAAGCTCAGCTCGATGTCGATCTGCGTGAACTCGGGCTGGCGGTCCAGGCGCAGGTCCTCGTCGCGGAAACAGCGGACGATCTGGAAGTAGCGGTCGTAGCCGGCCACCATGAAGAGCTGCTTGAAGAGCTGCGGGCTCTCGGCCAGGGCGTAGAAGGTGCCCGGGTGGAGGCGGGAGGGGACCAGGAAGTTGCGCGCCCCGCCGGGGGTGTACTTGACCATGAACGGCGTCTCGAGCTCGAGGCAGCCCTGGCTCGAGAGGTAATTGCGCGCAGCCTGGTTCATCTCGTGGCGGACGCGCAGGGCTCGCTGCAGCGGCGGGCGCCTCAAATCCAGGTAGCGGTGCTCGAGGCGGACCTCCTCGCGCGTGTCGATCTCGTCGGCGATCTCGAAGGGGGGCGTCTCGGCCCGGTTGAAGACGGTCGCCTCCAACACCTCGACCTCGATCTCGCCCGTGGCGAGGTTGGGGTTCTGAGTGGCGACGTGCTTCTGCTCTTTGGCGCTCCACTGCTGGCCGCGCGCCCGCACCCGGCCACGGACGCCGATCACCCACTCCCCGCGGACCGACTCCGCCAGGGTGTGGGCCTCGGTCGCGAGGCTCGGGTCGAAGACGATCTGCGTGAGCCCCCCACGGTCGCGCAGATCGACGAAGATGAGCGAGCCGTGGTCGCGGCGACTGGCCACCCAGCCGAAGAGGACGACCTCACGGCCGATATCCGCGGCGCGGAGCGCTCCGCAGTCGTGCGTTCGCTTGAGCTCGTCGATGAAGCGCGCCAAGGGGGGGGTCCTTTCTGGTGACGACCGGTCGCGGCTGATAGCGCGCCTCCTGGGGTGATACAACGGAGAGCCCCGCGACGGCTGGCCGCCGAGCGATCCGGGCGGTGAGCAGGGCTCGCGACGGGGCGGCCCGGGGGGCCAGAAAGTGGCCGAGATCTCCCCGGCGTGGCAACGAGCCGGGGATGAACGCTGCCCGGACCGCGCCGGGCTCGCCTTGGTTCGAGCCCCTCTGCGCCTGGCTGGCGTTTGCTGTCCCCTGCCTCGGCGTGGCGCTGCGGTGTGAGGCGAGCAGCGCCTGGAGGGGCGATCCGGCGATGGTGCGCGCGCTCGCGCTGCTGCCGGCAGGCGGGGACGGGGTGGTCACCAGTCTGCTGGCGCAGGGGGTGGTCCTGGTTCCGGTCGGGGGGCGGTGGCTGCGGATCGCCGCGCTGGGCGCGCTCGCCGCGGGCGTCGCGGGACTCGCCTGCTTCGAGCTTGCCCGGCGCCTGCTCCGCACCAACGCGGCGACCCCGGTCCTCGGGGCGGCCCTGGCGTTGTCCGCCGCCATCATGGCCACGCTGTCGCGGCCCTGGCAGGTCGAGGCGGGCTCCCTCGGCGGCGTGGCCGTCGCGGTGGCGCTCGGGCTCGGCGCCCTGGCCGTCCAGCTAGCGGCGCCCGGGTTCGACGGGCGTCGCTTCTGCATCGCGGGCCTGCTCGTCGGCCTGGCGCTGGGCGAGCGCAGCGTGGTGGGCGTGGCCACGCTCCTCGGGCTCAGCGCTGCGCTCGGCTTCGGCACGGTCGCCCCCTCCCGGCGCATGCTGACCGCGGGGGCGGTCGGGCTTGGGCTCGGGCTCGTGCTGGTCGGTTTCCCGGTGATCTTGCGGGCGGAGGCGTCGCTCGGGTGGCTCGGCTCGGTGTCGCCGCCCGAGGTCGAGGGGTGGCTCCCGGGCGAGCCGAGGCTCGATCCCCGGCGAGTGATCCGGGGGTGGCAGCAGGAGCTCGGCCCCGTGCCGCTGGTGTTCGCTGCCGGGGGGGTGCTCTGGGGCGTCGGCCGCGCCAAGACGCGGCCCCTGGTCCTGGCGCTGCTGCCGTTCGTGCTGGGGGACTTGCTCGGCCGGCTCCACGACGTGGGGCTGGAGACGGGGCCGGGGGCGCTCCGACTGGCTGCGCTCGGAGCGCTGGCGGTGGTGGCGGCGCTGGGGGTGCAGACGCTGGCGCTGGGTCTGCAGCGGGCCCGCCTCCCCTTCGCGCGTCCGGTGGCAGTGCTCCTGGTCGTGCTCCACTTCACCTTCGCGCTGGTGGCGGCCGAGGACGCCGCCTTCGCGAGCC
>CAYZQO010000050.1:30849-45455 GCA_964480725.1 uncultured Polyangiaceae bacterium
GTGCTCCACTTCACCTTCGCGCTGGTGGCGGCCGAGGACGCCGCCTTCGCGAGCCCCGCGCCCGCGGCGGAGGCGGCCGAGGTTTGGACGGACGAGGCCCTCGCCGGGTTGCCGCCGCGCGCGGTCGTCGTGGCGCGGGGCGAGCCGACGGCCTGGCGCCTCCGGGCCGCGGGCCTCGCGCGGGGCGAGCGACCCGACATCATCCTGGTCCCAGCGACCGGGCTGCAGCGGCCCGCTGTCGCCCGCCGGCTGCTCCTGCGCGAGCCGACGCTGGGTGGGGTACTCCGCGACGTCGCTGTCCAGGGGCGCCCGGGGGAGTACGCGCTGTCCGCGTTGGCGGATGCGCGGCCGCTCTACGTCGAGGTCGACTCGCGCTGGGACCCGCGGCTCTTCGCGCACCTGACGCCTGGCGCGACCTGGCCACGTTTCGCGCCGCACGCGCTCGGGCGCTCGGACCGGAGCGTGGCCCTCCGGGCGGCCCTGCCCTCGCTCACCCGCATGCTCGCGGCGGTGGGCGACGAGGGCCGGCGCGGGCGCACGCCCACCGGGACCGTGGTGGTGCGCCGGGTGCGCGAGCAGGCCGCCGTGCTCCTGCTGCTCGGTGACCACGAGGCGGCCAAGCAGCTGCTCGATCTGGTCGGCGCGGAGCCGTCACTCGACCCCCTTGCCGCGGCTGTGGCGGCGAGGGCCGCCGGGAAGCGGCTAGGGCCGCTCGACCTCGACGTCCTGCTGCCGCGTTAGTGGCGCCGGGAGCCCTTCTTGGCCGTCACCCGCCGCAGACGGCCGCTCGCCGTGCGCGGGGCGCCCCCGCCGACCTTGGGTCGCGCCGGACCCTTCACTCGCGGTCGGGGTTGGCCGCCGTCGCGGCCCGCGCCGTCGCCGCTGCCGTGGGCGCCGGGTCGGCCGTGGTGGGGGCGGCGCTCGCCACGGGCACCCTCCGGGGCGAGCCGGCGCGCGCCTTCTCCCTTGTGGCCGCGCTGGCCGAGGTGGCGCGCCAGCTGATCCGTCACCTCGGCGGGCGGGCGCCGCCGCGCCGAGACGGTGCGGCGCGCGAGGGAGACGTCCTCGATCTGCACCGTGATCCGGTCGCCGAGCGCGACGCTGTCGCCCGAGCGCAGGCCCACGACGGCGAGCTCGTCCTCGGTGGTTTCGTAATGGTCGGGGCCGAGGGAGTCGAGTCGAACCATCACGTCCACGAAGGGGTCGTCGAGGCTGACGAAGACGCCGCTGCCGGTCACGCCCGTGACCGTGCCGACCAGGACGTCGCCGATGCGGCCCTGCATGAAGATGGCGCGGTAGAGATCGGTCACCTCCCGCTCGATGTCGGCGATGGCTCGCTCGCGGGTGCTGGCCGCGGAGGCTTTCACCCGCAGCGCCTCGACCGCCTCCGGGCTCTTGTCGACCGTTTCGCCGCGGAGCACGCGCTTGACCGCGCGGTGCACCTCGAGATCCGGGTAGCGCCGGATGGGGGAGGTGAAGTGCAGGTAGGCGTCGGAGGCCAAACCGAAGTGCCCGATGTTCTCGACGTCGTACTGCGCCTGCTTGAGCGAGCGCAGCAGGAGCATGTTGAGCACGGCCCGGCGCGGGTGGTCGGCGATCGCGGCCAGCCAGCGGCCAACCCCCTTCGGCTCCAGCATCGTGTCGAGGTCGCAGGCCACCCCGAGCGTGTCGCAGACGGTGGCGAGCCGCTCGAGCTTCTGATCGTCGGGTGGGGCGTGCACGCGGTAGATCGCGGGTACGGTGCGCTCGAGCAGGAAGCGCGCGACGAGCTCGTTGGCGAGCAGCATGAGCTCCTCGACGATCTGGTAGGCGCGCTTGATCCCGGGGTTCTCGGCGTGCCGGACCACGGCGGTCGGCATCCCGTCGTCACCGTCCAGGCGGACGCGGGCCTCGGGCAGATCGAGGTCGAGAGCCCCGCGGCGCAGCCGGGCCCGCCGGAGCTTGCGGGCGACCTCGTCGGCGGCGGCGAGCCCCTCGCGGAGGGCCTCGGCGGCCGGCTCCCGCGGCCCCTCGGGATCGAAGCCGAGCGCGCGCGCGACCCCTCCGTAGGTGAGTGTCGCCGCCGAGCGCATCACGCCCTCCACGATCTCGAACCGCTCGACCCGACCCTCCCGATCGAGGTCGGCGATGACGCAGAGGCAGAGTCGGTCGGTGGCGGGGAGCAGGGAACAAGCGTCCGCCGAGAGCTCGCGCGGCAGCATGGGGATGGCGCGATCCGGGAGGTAGAGGCTGGCCCCGCGGGCCCAGGCCTCGGTGTCGAGCGCCGAGCCTGGCGTCACGTACTCGCTGACGTCGGCGATCCCGACCCAGACGCGGTAGCCCTGGTCGGTGTGCGCGACCCAGACGGCGTCGTCGTGATCGCGGGCGTCCTCCGGATCGATCGCGGGCAGCGGGATCTCGGTGAGATCCTCGCGCCCGTCGGCGCCCGCCGGGAGGCCCGCGCGGGTCAGGGCGACGGCCTCGGCGCGCGCCGGCTCCGGGTGCTCCTCCACGATCTCCTCGCGGATCAGGATCTTGGCGACCTCGGCGTCGGGCTGGCCCGGCATGCCGAGCACGGCCACCAGCGTCGCCACCGGGTGCTCGTCGGGGAATTCGGGGAAGCGCGTGATGCTGGCGACCGCGGCCGATCCGTCGCGCGCGTCGCGCGGGTCGACGCCCGGTTCGGTCCGGTCACGGTCGCCGGCGAGATCGATGGTGATGGGGCCGCGGAGGCGGGCGTCGTCGGGTTCGAGCCAGGCGCTCGCGCCGCGTCGCCGGAGGACGCCGGCGACCCGCGGGGAGCGACGGGCGACGATGCGCTCGATCCGCCCCTCGACGCCGCGGGAGGTGCGGGAAAGGGCGATGACCTCGACGCGGTCGCCGTGGAGGGCGGCGCCGATCCCGTCCGGGGCGACGTAGACGTCGTCGTGTCCGGGGGCGGCGACGAACCCGAAGCCGCGCGGGTTCACGGTCAGCGTCCCCTCCCAGGTGGACCGGCTGTCGCCGCTCGGCGTGGCGGCGCGGAACCGCGACCCGGGGAGGCGGCGGATGCTGCTGTCGAGGGCGAGCTGGTCGAGCAGCTCCAGCAGGCGAGGGTAGGCGGCGTCCGTCACCGAGAGGCGGGTGGCGATCTCGCGGGCATGAAGGGCGCGGCCAGCGTCGAGGAGGCAGCGAACGACGTCGCCGCGGGAAGGAAGGAGAGCCATTCCGGTGATCACCCTTCTACCTCACCCAGCGCCCGCGGTCGCGTGGGCGCGGCGCCGAAGGCACCGGGGGGCAGGTGACGGCCGGCGAGATCCCGCTTATACCCGGGCCTCGTGCGTGACCGGATCCTGCTGGTGGTGCTCCGCGTGAGCGTCCTTGTGGCGCTCGCCGTGAGCGCGGGGCTGCTGGTCGACTACCTCGCCCGAGACGCTGCCTATTGCGGGACGGTGGGCTGCCTGCGGGTCAAGCTCCACTACGGCTGGGTGGGCGGGAGGATCCCGGTGCCGGCCCTGGGGATCGTGGCCTTCACCGTGCTGCTCGCGATGACCCTGGCCCGGCGACTGCCGGGGATCGCCCGCCTCGGCAACACGGCGGCCATCGCCGGGGGCGTCATCGGCGCCTTGCTGCTGCTGCACCAGGGGCTCGTTGTCGGAACGTTCTGCGGGTGGTGCGTGATCGCCGACGTCGCGGCGATGGTCGCGGGCGTGGCGGCGGCCGGGCTCCTGGTCGCGGCGCGGGAGCGCGCCGAGAGCCTGGTGCCGCTGGCGGCGGGGGCGCGGGGTGACGCGCCGGAGGAGCCGCTCCGGGCGTGGGCGTGGGCCGCGCTCGGAGCGCTGGCGGTGGCGGCGCCGCTGGTCTGGCCGCTGGTGCGGGTGCAGCCGCCGGTACCGGGGCCGATCCGCGAACGCTACCTGCCCGGCAAGATCAACGTGGCGGAGCTGTCCGACTTCGAGTGCCAGGCCTGCCGGGCCCTGCACCCGCGCCTCACCGCACTGCTCGCCGAGTACGGGGAACGAGCGCATTACATCCGCTTGCTCACGCCGCTGGCGTCGCACCCCGACTCCTTCGACGCCGCCACCGCCGCCGCCTGCGCGGAGTCGCAGGGGAGCGGGGAACCGATGGCCGACGCGCTGTTCCGCGCGGACTCGCTCGACCCCGTGGAGATCGCTCGAATCGCGGCCGCGCTCGGGCTCGACCTGGTGGCGTTCGCTGACTGCCGCGCGGATCCGGCGACGCGCGCCCGCGTCGAGGGCGAGCGGGCGCTGCTCGCCCTCGGCGGGATGCCGATGACCCCCAAGCTCTACATCGGCGGCACCCGGATCGTCGGGGCGCAGCCCGATCTCGTGCTGCGCGACGCCTTCGAGCGCGCCGCGCGGGGCGAGGACGGTCGCGGCCTGTCCGGCGGCGTGTTCAGCGCGCTCCTCGGCGCCGTGGTGGCGTTGGTGCTCGCCGCCGGCTGGCGACGCGGGCGACGGCGAGCAGGGGCGAACGCGGCCGCGCCGGAGTGGGCCCCGTGATCGCCGAGTGCTATCTTCTGGCGTGATGGACGCGAACCCCCTGGCGATTGGCCCCGTGGTCCCGATCGAGGTGTTCCGCGCCCTGCCCAAGACCGATCTGCACGTGCACCTGGACGGCTCGCTGCGGGTCGGCACCATCCTGGAGCTGGCGGAGCGGCAGGGCGTCGAGCTGCCGGCGAAGGACGAGGCGGGGCTGCTGGCCGCCATCGGCTGCGGGCGGCATTGCGGCTCGCTGGTCGAGTACCTGCGCGGGTTCGACATCACGCTGGCGGTGATGCAGACCGAGGACGCGCTGGAGCGGATCGCCTTCGAGCTGGCCGAGGACGCGCACCGCGAGAACGTCCGCTACATGGAGGTGCGCTACTCGCCGATGCTGCACACCCAGCGGGGGCTCAAGCTCACCGCGGTGGTGGAGGCGGTGCTGGAGGGCCTGGCCCGGGCCGAGCAGACCTACGGCATCACCGGCAACGTGATCATCTGCGGCATCCGCAACATCTCGCCGGAGTCCTCCTACCAGATGGCGGAGCTCGCGGTCGCCTACAAGGGGCGCGGCGTGGTGGGCTTCGATCTTGCCGGCGCTGAAGCGGACTTCCCCGCCAAGCACCACCGGGACGCCTTCCAGCTGGTGCGGGACAACAACATCAACACCACCATCCACGCGGGCGAGGCCTACGGCCCGGACTCCATCGCGCAGGCGATCCACGTCTGCGGGGCGCACCGTATCGGGCATGGCGTGCGGCTGCGCGAGAACGGCGACCTGCTCCACTACCTCAACGATCACCGGATCCCGCTCGAGTGCTGCCCGTCGAGCAACGTGCAGACCGGGGCGGTGAAGGACCTGGCGGCGCACCCGCTCAAGCTCTACTTTGACCTTGGGCTCAGGGTGACGGTGAATACGGACAACCGGCTCATCACCGACACCACCGTGTCCCGGGAGCTCTGGCTAGTGCACACGGTGATGGGGGTGCCGTTTCGCGAGATCCGGAGCATGATCGTGGCGGGGTTCAAGTCGGCGTTCCGCCCCTTCCATGAGAAGCAGGCCGTGCTCCGGCGCGTCTCCGCGGAGCTCGCGCGCTACGGCGACGACGGGCATCTGCTCGAGGAGCCGACCGCGACGTCGAGCCGGTCGTCGCGACCGCGCGCCAGCGCCGAGCTCGAGCCGGCACGCTAGCTCTGGGGGGGCATCATGGCCCCGAGCGGTCGCGCGAGCCCGCGTCAGAAGCGCACGGCGTCGCGCAGATCGCGCGGGGAGGCCTGCTCGAGGGTGTCGATGGCGCGCTCGAGCTCGGGGTCGTCGCCATCCGGCAGGCGCACGAGGAAGCGGACGTAGAGATCGCCCTGCTCCTTCTTGCGTTTGACGCCCTTGCCGCGCAGGCGCAGCGACTGCCCGCTCTGCGCGTGCGCCGGCACGGTGAGCGTCACCGTGCCGTCCGGGGTGGGGACGGGGATCTTGGCGCCGTGGTACGCCTCGCCGGGGGTGATCGGTAGGTCCAGCGTCAGGTCGAGCCCCCGCCGGCCGAAGCAGGGGTGCGGCCGGACGCGGATGACGATGACCAGATCGCCCGGCTCGCTGCCGAACTCACCGGGCGCGCCGTGGCCGCGCACCCGGACCTTGTCGCCGTCGTCCGCGCCGGGGGGGATGCGGACGGTGACCTCCGCGCCGCCCTCCTGGACCTGCAGGCGGAGGCTGGTGCCCTGGATCGCCGCGGCGAAGTCCACCGTGAGCTCGCTGGTCACGTCGCCCCCGCGGCGGGGCGCGCGGCGCTGCTGGAAGAGATCCCCGAAGAGGTCTCCGATGCCGCCGAAGAGATCGCCGGGGGCTCCGCCCTCGACGCGCACGCGGGGCCGGCCCCCTCCCCCTCCCGCCGCCCGGCCCGGGCCGTAGGCACGCATCAGGTCGGGGTTGAACCCCTCGCGCAGCCCCTCCTCGCCGAACTCGTCGTACAGGGCGCGGGTCTTCGGGTCGGAGAGGACCTGGTTGGCGCGGTTCACGCGCTTGAAGCGGGCCTCGACGGGCTTGTTGCCGGGGTTCTTGTCGGGGTGGAGCTGCGAGGCGAGCTTGCGGTACGCCTTCTTGATCTCGTCCGCCGAGGCGCCTCGCGAGACGCCGAGCTCCGCGTAGAAATCCTGAGGCATGACGCCCGGAAGTTAACGACGCGGTTCGGGGGGAGCAAGCCGCGCGGGGCGCCGCGGGCGGGCTCGCAGCAGGAGCGAGTCGGCCGCGTCGTGGGCCGGCTCGGCGGTGAAGTCGGCGGTGAGGCTGGTGATCTCCCAGCCCAGGTCCTCGACCAGGCCGCGCAGCTCGGCGGGGAAGTACTGGCGGTGGGTGAGCGGCACCGTGAAGGGGGGGCCGTCCAGCGGTCGGAACTCCATGTGCACGAGCAGCAGCTGCCGGAGCGGGTCGTACTCGAAGCGCTCGGCGTAGGGGACCGGCGCGGCGCTCCGCGGGTGTCGGACGGGGCGGCTCGGGAACCGCTGCGCCGGGTCGCGCGCGAGATCCGCCGGCGCGGGCAGGGACCAGTCGAAGACCAGCTCGCCGGCGGGGGCGAGGTGCTCCCGCACCCGGGCGAGGAAGGCGGCGAAGTCCGCGTGCGTGTACAGGTGCAGCACCGTGTTGAACGGCGCGATGACGAGGGGGAAGCGCGCCCCCAGACGGAAACTGCGCAGGTCCGCCCGCACGGCGCGGACGCGCTCCCGCACGGCGCGCGGGGCGCGGGCGAGGCGGCGGGCGAGGTCGTCGAGCATGGGCCGCGAGCGGTCGAAGCCGACCACCGCGATCCCCGCCCGCGCGATGGGCAGGGCGACGCGCCCGTTGCCGATCCCGCACTCGAGCACGGGCCCCCCGGACGCGACCGCGAGCTGAACGTAGCGCCGAACGTCGTGGCGGCGCGCCCGGTAGGCGGCCGTGTAGTACGCGGGCTCCGCGTAATGGGCCGAAGCCCCGACGTCACCGGCGCGCCCGACCGCCGCGAGGCGCGGTGTGCCGCCGGAGCGGCGGGGGCTCACTGGGCTTCAGCAGCGGCCGCGAGCTCGGCCAGGTATTCGGCCACTACCTCGGAGCTGTCGCGGTGGAAGTGGACCTTCCCGGCGGCGATCTCGCGCAGGGCGGTGACCGCGGGCTTGTTCTTCGAGTGCACGAGGGGACCGCCGCCCTTCATCAGCGTGCGGCAGCGCGCGGCTGCCAGGACGACGAGGGCGAAGCGGTTCTCTTCCTGCTCGAGGCAGTCTTCGACGGTGACTCGTGCCATGCGGTCGGTTCCTGGACGGGCGCGGACCATAGTCGCCGGCCGGCGGGCATGCAAGGCGAGGGCTCAGGACTGAACGGACGGGCGGGTCCTCGGGGGGCGGGGGAACCCGCGCTTCGCCGCCTGCGAGCCCTGCGCTACCCTGCTCCCGGCCCTTCGGAGGAGTGGCCGAGTGGTCGAAGGCAGCGGTTTTGAAAACCGCCGTACCGGGAACGGTACCCAGGGTTCGAATCCCTGCTCCTCCGCCGCAGCGGCGCGCGCGCGTCCCCGGCCGCGCCGTCGCCCCCTTCCCTCGCCCTCGCCCTCGGAGTGGTGAGGAAGAGGACGCGGGCGGGGAGGAGGACAGGGGTGCGGATGGGGGCGGGGACGAGGGGGATTGCGCGCTCCGGTACTGCCGACTGCGCGCCGAGCAGCGCGGAGCGCTCGATCGCGTGATCGCGACGCTGGTGCCGTTGGCGGTGCCGCGCGGGTGAACGGCGGGGTTCATCGATTCGGTGCAGACCCATCGTGCTGCACATCCGCACCGCTGACGTACTCCGCCACACCTCGGGAAGCGAGGCCTTCAGGGTGTCTCGGGATGGAGCTAGGCTCGTCGGTCCATCGTGCGTTCTCTCCCAGACTTCCGTAGGCGTGCACGGGCGCAAATGCGCCTGCTTCGTGGGGGCGCGTCCCGATGAAGCACCCCGAGGACCAGGCTCGCCGCGCCATCGACGCCGCCGCTCGCCGAGCGGGTTGGGACCTCCGACACTCACGCCCGTCAGAGTAGCAGCAGCAACCCACCCGGAGCCTGACCCATGCCTGCGGTTCCCAACTTCTACGAGTTCATGAATCCGGTGCTGGTCGTGCTCCGAAGGCTGGGGCGCCCTGCCCAGCCCTTTCAAGGTGCTTTCTTTCGTGATTCTGCCAGAAGTCGAGCCGTCGACACATGAGTCTTCTCTGCGAAGCGCGTGCGCTTGGGGACGGGCTTCTTCGGACCTCGTGGGTGGCGCTTGAGCGTTTTGAGGTTCACATTCCTCGCGTCCCGCATCAGTTCGGCGGCGAGGCTTTGCGCGGTCATGGTCTGGAAGGGAACCCAGCAGGGCTCCTCCAGCGCCACGGACATGCCCACCTGGGTGGTTCGCACCTCGTTGGCGATGTAGTACCCGGACACTTCGTCGTTGACCTTGTCCGTGCCGTGGGTAGCCCGAAGGGCGGCTTGCACCGTCGACAAGACGTTGTACGCAACCAGGGCCACCGCGAACCCGAACAACGCGGCGCGTGGGTAGCCGAGGGCCTTCAGTTCACCGTCGAGCATCATCGTGAGCGATTGGAACATGGTTTCCAGGGTCCACCGGTCCCGGTACAGTTCGGCAACCGGCACGCCAGCGGCGACATCCTTCGGCAGGTTCGTGAGTACGGCGATCTCCGGGTCACCGTCGCGAGTGGCCTGATGGAGGCGCACGACCACGCGACGTGCCGCCAACACCTGGCCATCGAGCAGGTCGATCGTCACCGCTTGCTCGAACACCTCGCCGGTCGCCGTAGAACCACACTTGCGCAGGCTACCCTGGGAGGCGACGGGGAGCTTCGCGTGCTGCCGAATCACGAAGTGCCCGCCGCGGTCCGCGATCCCGCGGAGCAGAGTCGTCGTGCAGAAGTTGCGGTCGGCGATCCACACGTCTCTCGCCTGGACGAGGGCAAGGATCTCGTCAGACAGGGACCGCTCCTGGGCATGGCCGTCCTCACAGGGGATCATCTCAGTCGCCAGCATCTGCGCCGGGTCCAGAACTACCAGGGCGTGTCCTGGCAACGGCCCGGCCTTGCTTCGATGGAGCACCTTCAAGCGCCGCTCGGTGGCGGCAAGGTGATTGCCGTCGATGATGCGCACCCGGTAGCCGGGAAGGAGGTCGCACGCCTCTCCACCCATTTCGGTCACCACCGGTCCCAGCCGCGCTGCCGTGTGGCGCACCAGGGCCGCCGCGATGCCCGGTTCCAGCCCGTTGAGCTTGTTGTACACGGACGTCAACGACACCGGGAGCGTGTCTGCCACCCGCTGGTAAGCAGCGTGAACGGACGGCTCGATCCGCGCCACCACCACGCCCATGAGATCGACCATCGAGGAAAAGAGCAGGTCGCGCGTGTACTGCTGCTCGGCGTGCTCCGTGAAGAGTTCGTCGAGGGCATCTGGCGCCAACGCGAACTCCATCGCGCTGCGCGCCATGACGCTGATGGGGGACTTGGCGACAAACCGCTCGAACAGCTTCGAGAGAATCATCCTTGGCGCCATGCCCCAGGTATCTTCAGATGGACAGCGGAATGCTCGACTGGGGCGCAGAAGGATCCCACAAAGTAGGGACATGGATCAGATGGACCTACATATTTGGGCACCTTGAAAGGGATGGGACAAGGACGCCTATGTGCCCGATGACATCGAGGCCGGCGGCGACGACCCGGTCGCCGTCTGGACGCAGTTCTGCGCCGAGGCACGCATCGACCATCGTGGTACGCTTGAGCGGCCACCTGCCCGACAGCTCGAGCTCGGCCTATGACTGACGACGTCTCCACGAACCTGCAGCAGGGCCTCGGCGCCATGTTCCTGACGTCGAGGCGCGGCGAGTTCGTCCGGGTGCGGACCCCGTTCTGGTACCCCGATGGCGGCGTGGTCGACCTGTTCGCCAAGGAGCATCAGGGCACGTGGACGCTTACCGACCTCGGGGAGGCGCTCGGCTGGCTCCGCATGCAGTCGATTTCGTCGCGACGGTCGCCGAAGCAGCAGAAGCTCATCGAGGACGTGTGCCTCACCCACGGGGTCGAGCTGTTCAAGGGACAGCTCATGGTGCGCTGCGACGCCTCGAGCCGTATCGCGGAGTGCGTGGTGAGGTTGGGTCAGGCGATGGTCCGCGTCGCCGACCTCTGGTTCACGACGCGCACTCGGTCGGTGGAGGCGGTGACCGACGAGGTCGCGGACCTGCTGCAGGAGCGGCATGTTGCCTTCGAGAGGGGGGTGAAGCTCGCGGGTCGCTCCGGGAGGGAGTGGGCGGTGGACTTTCAGACCCGGACGCCGGTCAGAAGCTCGCTGATGTTCGTGCTCGCCAGCGGCTCTCGTGCGGCCGCGCGACGGGTGACGGAGCACGTGGTCGCTGGCCTGCATGACCTGTCGCACCTGGCGGCGGGCGCGCAGCCGCTCGGGTTCGTCTCGCTGTTCGACGACACGGCCGACGTCTGGGGTGAGGAAGATTTCCGGCTGGTCGAATCGCTTTCGACCATCTCGCGGTGGTCGCGGCCGGACGAGCTCGAGGAGCTGCTCGGCGCGGCCGCCTGACGGCCTGACCCGTGGACCAGCTCCGGCGGAGCGCGGCGCGTCGGCGGGGGTCGACACTCACGGTCCACGCGCGCGGAGCCGGTCTTTCCCTTTTCTTGCCGCCTCGAAAATGACCCAGGGGAAGGCGAAAAAGCCGTGTGGCCACGAGCATTTGTCCGCTGAGCCATTTTCCTAGAGGTGACTGCGCGCTGCGGCTTCTGGGTGGGTCGAAGGGTCGGAAAACGGGAACGTCCAGGGGAGGCGGTCGTTTCGTTGACCGATGAGGCCCCCGCCCAGGAAGCTCGGACGTGCATGGCGGCTTTCACCCCCGCCCAACGCGCCGTCATCGACCGCTACCTCCGCGCCGGCGACTGCGGTGAGCTGCTCAACGCCCCCTGGCCCGGCGACGTGATGGAGCGCGCGCGGGCCGCCAGCGCGGCCCTCCGCTCCGCGCTCGTCGACGAGGTTCGGCGTCGAGCCGGCAGGGTGGCGCTCCCCGAGTCTCCGCCGCCGGCCGAGCTGCGAGCGCTCACCCTCGCGCGGGTCACCCCGATGGTTCGCGGGCTCTTCCCGGTGAAGGAGCAGGCGGCGGTGCTCGCGTTGCTCGAGGAGTCGGTCGTCTTCCTCACCCCGGCGAACCTGGAGCAGGTCCTCCGCGCGGAAAGCTACGACCACTCCGCGTGGACCCTTGCCAACCTCTACCTCGGCAGCGTCGGTGCCGAGATTCTCGGCGGACGGGAGGACCGCTTGCTCGGCCTCAGCCAGGGGACGACCTGCTACGTCACGGCGAGGTACCTCGAGGGGCGCGCCAAGTTCGACGACTTCCTCGTTCACGAGGCGGCGCACGTCTTCCACAACTGGAAGCGGCAGTACGCGGGGCTGCCACACACCCGGCACCGAGAGTGGCTCCTGCCCATCGCGTTCGTGAAGCGGGAGCCCTTCGCGTTCGCCTGCGAGCGGTACGCGCGCATCGTCGAGCAGGGCCGTGCCAAGAAGGAGAGGGAGGCGCTGCTCGTGGAATACGCCGAGCGCCCGTTCGCCGGCGGCGAGGACCTCGACGAGCACCTCGACATCCTGCGTGAGGCGGTGGCCGCCCGGAACGGGTGGAGGCGCATCCTCGGGCGGTGCAGCGAGCCGTTGCGGCGCCCCCGAGCTCCGCTCTACCCTCCCGGCGGGTGATGCGTGGCCGCACGGAAGACGCCAGTGAAGAAGAAGGCCGCGTCGACGGCGTCCGCCATCGCGCGTCGGCACGGGGCGAGGCTCAAGGTGATGCGATGACCGACGTGCTCTTCGACTGTGACGTCTGTGGTGGCTCCGTCTTCATGGCAACGGGGCCTGGGCGCAGGCGGGAGTACCGCCCGGGAATCACCCTGGAGGTTCCTGCGGACCACGCCATCCCAACCTGCGAGGGTTGCGGCGAAACCTATCTGACGTCTGCCGAAGCCACGGCTCTCGAGGAGCGACTCAAGGAAGCCTACGCTGCGTGCTGCGGGCAGCTTGAGGAGTCCGGGGAGGATTGACGGAGAGGGCTTGACCAGGGGCGGCTCCTGTCATCCCGGGGGGCTGCGATTGCCCAGACATCGTATGGGCAATCGGCTGTCGGCCCGAAAACGCAGACACTGTCTGCACAATCGGCCACCGGTCCGAAATGGCAGACACCGTCTGCCCAATCTGCCACCCGCGGGACTTCACACGAGCCGGTACCCGAGCGAGGCGGCGGCCGCGCTCAGCCGTGGAGCCAGTGCCGGGTCAGCGAGCGCACGGTTGAAGGCGGGGGCGGTGGGCAGGGCGGACCCGGCGCGCTCGTAGAGCGCGACGCTCGGCTGGTTCGCGTGCATCGAGGAGGGGTAGTAGAGGCCCTCGGCGTCCGGATAGGTGGCGTGCACGAGCCGCGACCACCGTTGCGCGCGCGGCCTCGGTCCGGTGTTGATGGCCATCGGCGCCCCCGCGCGGGTGGGCCAGACGCCGGTGAGGTCGAGGAGCGTCAGGTCGCGGACGGTGTCGAACCCGACGAGCCAGGGTTGGTGCGCGGCGCGGTCCACCACACGAGCGGCCTGGAAGGCTTCGGCGAGGCAGGTCGTCGGGGTCGTCGCTGCATAGAGGATGCCCTTGGCCTGCACCGACGCCGGCTCGTCGTGATGGTCGAACCGGGCTGCCGTCGGCCCGAAGTATCGGAACCCACTCCACGTACCCGGGCGGGCTCCACCGACGAAGTAGACGCGCCATAGTCGCGTGCCAGTTGGGGCCACCCGGAGGTCCGCGGGCACGGCGAGCGTCGCCGGGGGCTCGGGGAACTTCGCCATCCTCGGCTCAGACCTCGGCAGCGAGCCTCGCCACCAGCGCCGGGTCGTGCCCGGCTTCGAGCCACGCAATCGGCGTCACCGGCGTGTCGTCAGGGCCGACCACGAGGTCCTGATGAGGACTCGTGAACCAGGCGTGGACGGACAGCGGATGGGCCGTTGGGCTGATGCTCGGCAGCACCTGGTCGACGTTCCGCACCAGGCGCCCCTTCTTGGCGAACTGAAACCGCGGAAGGCGCCAGGCGCGCCCGCCGACCTTGATGCCGTAGAGCGTGCGGACCTGGGACGACAACCGTTGGCGCAGCCGTCCCGTGCTGACCTTCAGCTCACGCGCCGCCTCCTCCAGGGTGGCGCTGGTGCGCAGCATGAGCTCGAGCTCGACCCGGGTGTGCTCGAGGGGGTCGGCCCCGTCCGGTGACTCGATGAACCCGGCTCGGTCCAGCAGCTCGGCGTCCTTGGCGCTGAGGGGCGGTGGAGCGGCCGGTGCCGTTCCCTGGGTGGCCAGCTGCTCGACGGCGACCTCGGCGCCCATCATCACGGCGCGCAGGACGCGGGTGGTGGGCGCGGCGGTGCGGACCCTCCTGCGGCCGAGCAGCGCGCCGTCGGCGCTCATCACCAGGAGCACGACCTCCCCGGGCTCGACGCCGGTCGTCCCACGTTGAAAATCCACGGTCACGGAGGCGTCCCGTCCGCGAATGCGCCCGGCGACCTGCCCGAGGGCAGCGAGGCCCCTCGCCTCCTCGGTCGTCAGTTTCGTCGTCGGTTCTGCCATGGTCCGGTCCTGGGCTATCGGTAGTTCCAGTTCGTTAGCTACCGTTAGCATGGACCCGGAGGCGGGTCGGCGCAAGCCCAGGCGCTTCAGAGGCCCCTCCCTCGTCCCTGCGACGCCGGCTCGCCTCCCACCGTCCCCGCCGACCGCGCCGCCACCCCCGCCGCCAGCTCCACCGCCCTCACCAACGCGAACGGGCTCCGCTCCTCGACGAGCCTCCGCACCTCGACCGCTCGTCGCACGAGCTCATCGGCGAGCACGGCGTCGGCCAGTCCCCGCGCGAGGTCGAGGGCCTCTCCCCTGCCCTCCGCGACGGCCTCGAGCAGGGCCTCCGCTTGGTCGCGAAGACCACGAGACCAAGACCACGCGTGGTCCGCGGCTTGGTCCAAAGCGTGGTCTGGGTGCCGCTCGGTGCCGCTCGGTGCCGCAATCACGTTTTCGGAGGCCCCGCTTTCGGCCGAGTTCCGCTCGGTGCAACCCCTGAGCGGAAGCGAGTTTGGATTTGAAAACCGCCGTACCGGGAACGGTACC
>CAYZQO010000051.1:0-37364 GCA_964480725.1 uncultured Polyangiaceae bacterium
TCGTCGCGGGGCCGGTCGTCGCGGGGCCGGTCGTCGCGGGGCCGGTCGTCGCGGGATCGCTCGCGGGGCCGGTCGTCACGCGGCCGGTCGTCGCGCTCGCGGGGGCGATCCTCGCGCGGCCGGTCGCCCTGCTCACGGGGGGCCTCCTCACGCGGGCGGTCCTCGTGCGGTCGCTCGTCACGCGGTCGATCGCCGCGGAAGCGGTCACGATCGTCGCGCGGTCGGTCCCGGAAGTCGCGGCCTCGGTCACCCCCACGGGGCCCATCGCGCCGCGGGCCACGATCGCCGCGATCGCCGCGATCGCCGCGATCGCTGCGCTCGGTCCGTCGCTCCGGAACCCCTCCCTCCGGCACCGGGAGCAGCGCGCGTCGCGACAGCCGGATCTTCCCGTCGCGCTCCACGCTGAGCACCTTCACGTCCAGCTGGTCGCCCTCGTTGATGACGTCGGTGACCCGCTCCACCCGGAAGTGGTCGATCTCCGAGACGTGGAGGAGCGCCTCCGTGTTGGGCAGGATCTCGATGAACGCGCCAAAGTCGACCACGCGCTTGACGGTGCCGTGGTACACGTGATCGACCTCGGGCTCCGCCGTGAGGCCCTCGATGATGCCGAGGGCCTTCTTCACGGCCTCGGAGTCCGAAGACGCGATGGCCACCGTGCCGTCGTCCTCGACGTCGATGGACACCCCCGTCTGATCGATGATCCCCTTGATGGTCTTGCCGCCCGGGCCGATGATGAGGCGGATCTGGTCGGGCTTGACCTTGACCGTGGTGATGCGGGGCGCCCACTGGTTGATCTCTTCCCGGTGGGTGGGCAGCGTGTCCAGCATCCTGCCGAGGATGTGCAGCCGTCCGGCCCGCGCCTGCGCGAGCGCCTGCTCCAGGATCCGCCGCTCGAGGCCCGCGATCTTGATGTCCATCTGGATGGCGGTGACGCCACGATCCGTCCCGCAGACCTTGAAGTCCATGTCGCCGAGGTGATCCTCGTCGCCGAGGATGTCGCTCAGGACCGCGGTCTTGTCGCCCTCCTGGATGAGGCCCATGGCGATCCCGGCGACCGGCCGCTTCAGCGGGACGCCGCAGTCCATCATGCTCAGGGTGCCGCCGCACACGCTCGCCATCGAGCTCGAGCCGTTGCTCTCGAGGATCTCGCTGACCACGCGGATGGTGTACGGGAATTGCTCCTTGTCGGGCAGCATCCGCACCAGCGCCCGCTCGGCCAGCGCGCCGTGCCCAATCTCCCGCCGTCCCGGGCCGCGCAGCGGCTTCGTCTCGCCGGTGGAGAAGGGCGGGAAGTTGTAGTGGAGCATGAACCGCTTCCACGACTCGCCCGTGATCGCGTCGATCTTCTGCTCGTCGCTCCCCGTCCCCAGGGTCGCGGTCACGAGCGCCTGGGTTTCCCCGCGCTGGAACAGCCCCGAGCCGTGGGTTCGCGGCAGGACCCCGACCTCGCAAGCGATGGGTCGGATCTCGTCGAACTTGCGCCCGTCGATGCGCTGGCGCTCATCGAGCACCATCTTGCGGACGACGACGTACTTGCGCTCCTCGACCTCCGCCTTCACGAGCTTCTCGAATTCGGCCCACTTCTCGGCGCCAAACTCGGCCAAGACGGCGGCGGCCACCTCCTTCTTGATGGCCGA
This sequence comes from uncultured Polyangiaceae bacterium, assembly GCA_964480725.1. GTDB lineage: Bacteria > Myxococcota_A > Polyangia > Polyangiales > Polyangiaceae > JAFGBI01. Next base: position 1,638 of record CAYZQO010000051.1, read on the forward strand.
ATAGGCATCGTAACGGGCGTGCTTGGCGCGGATCACGCACGCCTCCCGCAGCTTGGCGTCACAGATCTCCGCCACCCGTCGGGCGATCGCGGGATCGAGCTGCTTCGCGGAGAACTCGCGCTTCGGCTTGCCGACCGCGGCGCGGATCTTGTCCATCAACGCGATGATGGGCTGCGCCTCGGCATGAGCGAACATCAGGGCATCGATGAGGTCGGCCTCGGTGGCCTCGGCGGCGCCGCCCTCCACCATGACGATGGCATCACGGCTGGCCGCCACGATGAGATCGATGTCCGCGCGCTCGATCTCCTCGAAGGTCGGGTAGACGACGAGGGCGCCGTCGACGCGCGCCACCCGGATGCCCACCACCGGTCCGTCCCACGGGATGTCGGAGACGTGCAACGCGGCGCTGCCGCCGGTCAGCGCGAGGACGTCGGTCGGGTTGACCTTGTCCGCCGACAGGACGGTGGCGATGACCTGCGTGTCCTTGCGGTAGCCCTCCGGAAACAGGGGGCGCAGCGGGCGATCGATGAGGCGACAGGTGAGAGTTTCGGCGTCCCGGAGCCGTCCCTCGCGCTTGAAGAACCCCCCGGGGATCTTCCCGGCGGCGTAGGTCTTCTCGGCGTACTCGCAGGTCAGCGGGAAGAAGTCGAGACCGGGCCGCTCCTCGGAGGACACGGTGGTGACCAGCACCACGCTCTCCCCATAGGTCACCAGCACGGCCCCATCGGCCTGCTTGGCGAGCCGGCCAGTTTCGATACTCAGGGGCTTGCCCCGAACGATGACGGATTCACGAACAAACATGGCAGTGGCGCCTCCTGACGGCGCGGCACCGCTCCGTGCGGTGCGAAACGCCGACTGCGACCGCTCGACTTCAGCCTCGATCCCTGAGCCCGACCCGGCCGGGTCACGCGCACGAAGCGGGGTTGAAGTGAGGAGCACCTCGCAGCCGGAGAGAATGGATGCGAGCGGGGGCCATACCGTGACCCGCGCTGTAGCGGCTTGGCTCCGGACGGGTCCTGTTCGACCCGCGACCGCACGGACCAGCGCCGACACCGGTACGCGCGCGTCCCCACGCGCGCCGACGACGGCGGAGCAACTCTACCGTCCGACTCCCTCTGCAGGACCTCCTCGGCGCGCCGTGCGCCCCGCGTGACGAGCCATGGGCTTCGGACGCCGCCGGAGGACCCGTGGATCCTCGCGGTCGTCGCTCGCCCGGAGAATCACTTGCGGAGCCCGAGATCGGCCAAGACGCGCTTGTACCGCTCGGCGTCCGAACGCTTCAGGTAGTCGAGCAGGCGGCGCCGGCGCCCGACCATCTTCAGCAGCCCGCGCCGCGAGTGATGGTCCTTCATGTGCACCTTGAAGTGCTCCGTGAGGTAGGTGATCCGCTGCGTCAAAAGCGCGACTTGCACCTCCGGAGACCCGGTGTCCTTTTCGTGCTGTCGAAACTGCGTGATGACGCCCTGCTTGGCGCCGACTTCGAGAGGCATGGGTCAATTCCTGAAAGGGCGCTGAGTATACGCAGGGGGCACCCTCGGTCAACCAACAACAGGAACGGCCGTTTAGGTGCGAGGCGTCGCCCGCTCCCCTCGATCTCCGGCGCGGCCGTGGCCGGCCGATCGGCAGGAAGGTCGGGATTGGAGCCCCAGGATACCCTGTCCGGAGCACGGCGTGTCAGGACGCTGGCCTGTGGTCCCTCCCCGCGCTGGGCCGTCGCGGCGCGCGTGAACGCCCCGGGGCGCTGGCTGTCCCGATCCCGAGGCGACCTTTGGACGGGCACGCCCATGATCCCCGAACCCCCGGGGCCGGCGCTCAGGACCTGGATCTCCATCGCCCAGCGTCGCGCGGTCTTCGAGCTGTCCGCCTACGCGGAGGGGTCACGGTGAAGCTCCGGGGGGCACGGCGGAGATCCGCGGCGGCGGTTGCACGGTGGACTCGCCGCTCGTACCGGGAAGCCCATGGGCGTCACCGAGCTCAGAGCTCCGCGCAGGCGTCGAACTCGGCGGTGCAGCCCTGGGCGTCGCGGCAGGCGACACACGCTGTCGAGAAAGCGTCCGTGCCGCACGAGGCATGGCAACCGGCCGCCATGCACAGCGCGAGGTCCGAATAGCAGGACTCGCAGCGACTGGACAGCTCGGTCCCGTTCGCGACCCCCACCTCCACGCAGTACTCCTCGGTCCGCGTCGCGCAGGTCTGCACTGCGGAATGCGCGATCAGCAGCCACTGACCCGCAAGGACATCGGGGCATGACGTTTCGTTCTGGCAGGTCGTGTCTGCCGCCGGATCGCAGGGCCGACCCGCGAGGATATCGTCCAGCACGCTAGAGCCGCCACCGGTTTGGCCGGCGCCGCCCGTGGCAGCGGTCCCACCGGTCGTGCCCGCGCCGCCGGTCGTCGTGCCTCCAGTCGACAACGCACCCCCCGTCGCGCTCCCCGGTCCCGGGTCGCCGTCGCCGTCACCGCACGCCGGGAGCACGGCGAGGGCGAGCGCCAGATTCATAGCCAAGACCAGCTGCTGCTTCATCGGCCACGACCTCTCTTCGCGTCAATCGACACGTGCCAGCTCCGCCCGCAGGTTTCGGATCTGATCCGATATCGCTACCACCCCCACCCCCGTGCAGTAGGTGACGAACGTGTCCTCTCGGTCCACCCTCGTGCGGTCCCAGCAGTCCGCGAACGTCCCCGCGGGGACCGTGAGCTCCCCCCAATACCGCCAGGCCATTCCATTCCACTCGGTCGTCTCAGCGAGCGGCGCCAGGAGGTACGAGCGCATCTCGGGCAGGATCTCGTCGCCGTAGGCGTTCACGTCCTCCCCTTCGTAGCTCAACAGCGCGACCACGGTCTGGCACGGGGAGTCGTACCGGACCCCCTGGTGCCCGTCGTACTCGCCGACCTCGCCGAACACGCCGAGCGGCGAGTCGCAGGTGCCGAGCCCGTTGTTCGGATCTAGCGTCGTCAGCTCGTAGGTCAGCACTCGCCCAGGGATAAGCGGGATCAGCGCCTGCACGGCCGACGCCGGCACGAAGGCTGTCGCGACCCCACCGGTGCCGGAACCGCTGACCCCGCCGAGGCCCGCCGCACCTCCGAGGACGGAGGCACCCGCTTGCGCACCGGTCGTGCCATCCCCACCGATCCCGACCGTCGCCCCGCCACTACCGCCGATCGACGAGCCCCCGCTGGTCGGGGTGCGATCCGATTCGGCCCCGTCACCGCACCCGACACCGATGGCCGCCACGATCGCGGCGAGGAGCAGCGCCCGTCCCGTCACGGCCAGGCTCCTAGAGCACCGATCAGGTCGCCAATGGCAACTAGCGCCGCTGAAGACGCAGCCAGCGAGAGCGCGGCATCTGCCCGAGCTGCCAGGGGTGGCCGACGCTCGAACGCCCGCGAGGGGTCGGAGGATGCTGGCGTCACGAGGCATGTCGAGAGGTCCCTTTCCGTCGCGGTCGCGGGCGCATTTGGCCTACTGCCCGACCCGTTCGAGGCAGCGCGCGGCCGCCTGCTGCTCGCGGTCGCAGTAGCCGTCGCGGATCGCCGCCTGCCCCTCCTCGTCACACTCCCAGCGCGACGCCGGCTCGGCCGCGAAGCACTCGAGGGCCGCCCGCACCGGCTCGCGACAGGCCGGCGCGTTCCACATCTCGACGCAGGTCGTGGCGCAGTCCGCCGCCCGCGCGCAGCCGAGCTCCTTGGCGACCGCGCAGGTCACCTTGCAGGCTCGAGCCGCCGGCTCGGCGGCCACCGTCCCCTCGCTCGGACGGGAGGAGAGCGAAACCGGCGCCGGGGCGCTGGCCGGGGTGGGCGCGGAACGGTCGGCCACGGCCTCGGTGCGCTGGCAGGCGCCATGTAGGAGCCCGCTCACGAGCAGCGCGGAACCGAGGAGGCTTCGGCTCGCCAGCATCGATGTCCCCGAGCGGTGGCGGAATGGTGGCGATACCGCGGCTCCCTACTTCGCCGCCGCTCGCTCGGCAAGCTGGCACACGGTGCCGTCCGCCTCGCTGGCGGCGATCTGCTGGAGGGTGGCGCGGAGCTCCGGGTGCGCGGGCAGCCACCGCTCCAGCAGCAGCACCGCGTCCTTCCGCGTCCCCGCGTCCGCGCCGGCGCGCGCGGCCTGGCCCACCGCCGCGAGCAGCGCGGGCGTCGGCTCGCGGACCTTGGCGGCATTGAGCGCCGCCCGGCGCACCGACGGCCGCGCATCGCCGAGCGCCGCCGTGATCAGCGGCTCGACCTCGGGCACCTTCATCAGGCGGAGCGCCTCGACCGCAGCGCCGCGGAGGGTGGGGTCGGCGTCGGTGAGCAGGGGTCGCACGGGCTCGAGCAGCGCCTCGTGCCCGGAGTTTGCGACCGCCCGCAGGGCGAGCACGCGGTCCGTCCGCGAGGTGGCGGCCGCGAGCACGTCGCCGAGGCGGCGCGCGATGGCGTCGGCCGCAGCGGGATCCCCGCCGGCGCGGAGCTCACGGCAGTAGGTCCCGAGCCCGAGCAGGCCATACTGCCGCAGACGGTCGTCCGCGAGCATCGACTCCAGCGCGCGGACGGAGGCCTCGGTCGGTCGCGGCGAACGGACCAGGCTGTGCGCCGCGAGCTCCCGGGTGGCGACCGCGACCTTCCGATCGAGCGCCAGCTCCGCCAGCGCCTGCTGCGCTCGGGGTGAACCCGCCGCCCCCATCGCCTCGAGCAGGCGCCGCGCCGTCGGTGAACCCGCACGAACCCGCGCCGTGACGACCCCGACCCGCGCGTCGTCCTGGCGAAGGAACGCGGCCAGGGCGCTCACCAGCCGCCCCTCCCGCCGCAGCGCCTCGCCCTTCTGCACCTCGTTGAGCGGGGTCGCGCCCGGCGGTCCGCTGGCGATGGCCTCGAGCTCCTGTAGCGTGCGGGTGAAGGTGGTTCCCGCCGTGCGGGCCGCGTCGAAGTCGACGCGCGGCCCCGCGCGCCCCCCACGCTCCCCGAGGGGCACCGCGACTGCGGCAAGCTGCTCCCAGCGCGCGAGCTCCCTCACCGGCGTCGGGGGACCGGTGCGCTCCAGTCGGAGCTCGGTCGTCGAGCGCGCGTCGGCCGCTGCCCCGAGCACCGCACGGAGCTCGTCGCGGCCCTCGCGCCGAAGCAGCACCCCACTGGCGAGCTCGACCGAGCCCCGCGACGAGACGACCTTCGGCGTGAGATCGACCCCGATGGGCAGCGAAGCCCCCGCCGGCCGGGCTGCGCTGTGGTACCGGGTCTTGCGCAGCTGGTACCGACCCTCGCCGGAGGCACGATACTCGACGTCGTACACGCCCGCGGCGTCCTGCTCCGTAGCCGTCCAGCGCTCCACACCGGTCGCGGGCGCCGCGAGCTGGAGGCCCGCGGCGAGCGTCCGGATCAGCCCCACTGCCAGCGGATCCGGCTCCGGGGCGGTGCGGATCTCGACCACCCGCCCCCCCGCGAGCGACACCAGAACCGGCTTCTCGAGCGTCGCCAGCGCCCCCGAGAAGTCGGCCCCCGTTGCCCCGGGCGAGGTGAGCTGGGCCTGCTCGAGCAGCAAGACCAGACGAACGGGATCCTCCTGGGAATGCGCCTCGACCTCCAGGATGCCCCGGAGGTCGAGGCGCAATGCGTGTTCGTCGCCGGTAACCTCGAGCGCCGTGCCGAGCTGGACTCGTTAGGGAAGACGCTGGCCAACGGCGTAGGACAGCCTCGGCGGCGCTGGCGCCGGCGCCGCCGAGGCCGCCGCCGGTGAGGCCGGCCGTTCCCGACACCCGAGGGTGCCGAGGATCGTCTCCGCGTAGGCGCCCTCCGGGATGCCGTCGAGGTTGCCGCAGTCCGGCTCGGCGGTGCCGCAGCGCTCGCCCGCGCCCGTGCATTCGGCGTCGGTCGCGCATTCTTGTGTCCCGGGGATGAACCGGCACAGCGCCACGTCCTCGGGCAGCCAGTCCTCGCAACTGTCACCGTCCACGGGCGCGCGCGCCACCCCCGCGCAGGACGCGCAGTCCGGGTCACCCTCGCCGGTGCAGACGGCCTCGCAGGCCTGGATCTCGGCGAGCGCCACCGCAGGATCGGTCGTGAGATCCGGGTCCGTGTCCACACAGTCGGCCGCCCCCGTGCCGCCGGTGCCGCCGGTGCCGCTAGTGCCGCCGGTGCCGTCAGTGCAGGCCATGCCTGGGATCACGTCACAGCCGCGGATCGGCGGGATTTCCCAGGGCACGAGCTTGGCGGCGCGCTGCTCGCAGACGAAGCCGCGGCGATCGTAGCAGCTCCGGTGCGTCCAGGTCCCGGTCGCGTCAGTGAGCTCCATGCAGCTCGCCCCGCCCAGCGCAGGGGACCCGCTCGACCAGTCCGCATAGACGCGCTCGACGGGGCTGGTGCCGTTCCAGAACCGTGTCCCGGCGCTGCCGTCCTCGGCGAGCCAGCGCCACTGCCCGTCGACCGCGCGCTCGTTGCCGCTCGTCCACACGTTCGACCCGACCCACCCCGCGATGATGGAGTCCTCGAGCTGCGAGTCGAGGGTCACGAGCTGCCGACCCGGAGCGGCCGCGCAGAGGTCCCGCGCCTGGGTCCAGGTCCGCGGGGCGCGGCAGTACCAGTAGATGCTGCCGTCCTGCTCGAGGCGGGTGCAGACGCCGCCCCCGACCGGAGCGCAGGCGCCCGAGTCCCCGCAGTGACCGGCGCCGTCGCAGGTGTCGTCGCCCGTCGGGCAGACCGCGTCGGTGCACTGGGTGCCAGCGGGGGCCACCGAGCCGAGGCTCGGACACCCGCACTGCCCCACGGTCGTCTTGGTCCCGTCGCCGTCGCAGGGGTCGAGGCAGTCGGGCAGGCCGTCGCCATCCCCGTCGGTGTCGGGGACGCCGCAGGGGCAGGTGCCGCGCTCGACCTTGTCCGGGTCGTACGGGCAGACGTCGTCGCAGTCGCTCACGTCGTCGCCGTCCGTGTCGCCCCCGGGACAGAGGAAGGACTGCCAGTCGAAGGGGACGTGCTCGAAGATCGAGGCCGAGTAGACCTGGACCTCCTGGCCGAAGACGGCGCCGCGGTGCTTGCCGCCGCGGTTCGGGGAGCGAAGCTCCACCCTCGCGTTCGGCGCGACGATGGTGCCATGGAGCGCCGCCTCGATGTAGGCGAGGTTGATCCCCAGGTAGACGACCAGCACCTTGGACCCGGTCCCGGCGCCCGCGTCCGCGATCGGTCCCTTCAGGGTGAGCTCGCTGCGAACGATAGATTATCGTGGGCTGCCCGGACTCGTCGACCTCGAGCCTGGAGTCGGGCTCGAGCGAGAGCCCCGTGAAGTAGTGCGTGCCGGGGACCAGGCGCAGCACCGAGCGCGACTTGACGTAGACCTTCGGGTGCGGTCCGACGGCGAACTCGACCGTGCGATCCGGCTCGATGGAGTAGGCCGTGTCGGGCGTCGCCGGGACCTCTGCGGTCCAGGTCGTGGCCGTCGACGCCACGGGGACGTTGGGGAACCTGCCGCCGGTCACGACGGCACCGGCTTGAGCCGTGATGGTGCCGGCGCTGCGCACCGACCCGTCGATCCGCGCCTGGGACCCGATCCACACCGGCCCCTGGCTGACGAAGCTGCTGCGCGCGAGGACCCCGGCGGCGACGTGCGTCCCGCTGCCACCGAAGGAGCCGACCTGCTCGAGCTTGCTGCCGTCGCCGAGGGTCACGCGGTCGTCGATCCGCACGCTCCCGGACGCCCCGATGATGGTGGCCTCCGGGGTGGCGCCGTTCGGCACATGGATCGAAACCCGGGCGGTGGCAGCCGCCAGTCGCTGGGCGGCGTCTGCCGTCGGACCCGTCGACCCGCCGCCACCGTCGCCAGCACAGGCCACCGCGGCCGCTGCCGCCAACACCATGAGCGTCTGCCAAATGTTCGGCACGCGAACCCCTCGTCCCATCGATCTCTCCTCGCCTCACGCACCGACCTGCCTCGAGGCGAAACCCTGGTTACGACTCCCAAGTCGTCGAGGGTCAAGCCCGATTACCGAGAATTGACCGCGCATTTCCAAGAATCCCCACGAGCTTGGAACCACCCGGCGACGACCGCCATCCGCCACGACCGCTGCAGTTGTCCTCGATTGGCATCGATCGCAACACTGGGCAAATCGGTCGCCCCGGCCGGCCGATCTCGACACTCACGAATGCCTGGGAGCACGGTGGCGCTGGGAAAGGCGCTCCGGCTTCGCTGGGATCCGCTCGACGCGCGCCCGGACCTTGGCGGAGCCGAGCTCGCGCAGCGCATCGGTCGCGACCCAGCGGGCACTGCGCGCAGCGGGGTCGCCGCCGCGTTCCCCGCCGGCGCGGCGGTTCGCCTCGGTCAAGATCCGCGCTGCGCAGGCCATGGCGGCGGCGTGGAGTGCCGCGTTTCGCTTGCCGATGTTGCGGAGCGCCCAGTTGGCGGCCTTCTTGACGAAGTTGCGATCGTCCGTGGCCCCGCGCTCGATGAGCGGAAGCAGCTCGGTGAACTGCGCGTCGCTGACCGACGCGTCGTGGACCGCGAGGCCCGCCATCAGGGCGAAGCCCGCGCGCTTGACCCACTCCTCCTCGCGCGCCGCCCACGCTGTCGCCTTTTCCCAGGCGAAGGCGGTCCGATCGAACAGGCTCGTGGTCGCCTGATCGCAGACGTCCCAGGAGTCGAACTCGCGCGCCCAGGCCTCCATCTGCTCGCCGGTCACTGCCGCGGGATCGTCCACGAAGCAGGCCACCAGGCGCGCCTCGTGGTTCTCGGTCGCCCACAGGGCGAGCGCGAGCTCGTGGTCGGTGCCAAGCCGTGCGGCGGCCTTCCGCAGCTCGTAGACCGACACCCCGAATGCGTCCGCGACGTTGATGCCGTAGCGCGCCATCCCCGCCCGTCCCTCCTCGCTGCCCATCGCGCGAAGCTCGGCGACGATGAGCGCCACCCTGGCGTCCCTCCCCTTACTGCCCCTGCCCTGCCTGGATGTCGGCGGTGAGACTCCCACGAGCGCCAGGATAGCCGGAGCGAAGAGGCCGCGCACGGCGCCGAGGCCGGCGCGGCGCGCGGCTTCGTGGTCTCGCTCCCTACGGGTCGTCGCGGCGAGGCACGAGCTCGATCGCCGTCGCTTCGACGAACGGAGTGGCCTTCCTGAGCAAGGCTCGGCCTCGCTGCGTGAGCAGCACGCGCCACCGGCGCCGGTCGGTCGCGTCGACGTCTCGGTCGAGCAGCCCACGCGACTCGAGCTTTCGAACCAGGACGGAGGTGGTGGCGGGATCGAGCCCGGCGGAGGCGGCGATGGTGAGCTGGGAGATCGCGTCACCCTGCGCACGGCTCGCGGCGGCCGCGACCTCGAGCACGAGGTACTGCGTGTGAGTGAGGCCGAGCGGGCGGAGGGCCGCGTCGATGGCACGCTGCCAGCGCATCGCGGCTCGCCAGCGGGAAAAGCCCCGCGCGGCGGGGGAGTCCTTCGGAGTCACGAGAACTGATTAGCATGCAAAGGGTTTTGGTGGCGAGTTCCCCCGTCCCCCGGGGGCTCGTGGTGACCGTTCGGCGGCGGGTGGCGCCGCGGGAGCGCCGCGGAGATCATGGCCGTCCGACGAGCAGGCTCGCCGCCAAGGGGTCATGATCGCTCGCCGCCGCCGCCGCCGCCGACAGCTCGTCGTCGTGCACGATGTCCACGCTCTCGGCGATCAGCAGCGCGGCCGCCCCGGGGCTGAGCAGGACGTCGTCATACAAAGCCGACCGTCCGAGGTCGCGGGAGTGGGTGGTGTGGGCGTCCTCGGGAGCGAGCGCTGCGGTGACGCTCACGAAGGGCGGCCCCGAGCACGCGCAGGCGCCGGGATCCCCGCGCAGCGCCGCCGCAGCGGGCTCGGTGGGCCACGCGTTGAAATCCCCGAGGACTGCGAGCGGGAGCGACGGATCCTGACCGAGGATGCGGTCGGCGATGCGGCGGGTCTGTTGCGCCTCGGCCAGGCGCTTGGCGTCGTCCGCATCGGTCCCGTCCTCCCGCGCCTTCAAGTGGACCCCCAGGAGCGCCATGGGCTGCCCCCGCACGACGAGGTGGAGCTCGAGGCAGTCCCGGGCGAAACGGAAGTCGCGACAGCTCGGGCTCGTCGCCGCCGCCTCGGTCTCGCAGGGCGCGGTGAGCTCCCGAAAGACGTCCCGGTCGTGGCGCAGGAGGCGCACGACCGGGGCCCGGGAGAGCACGGCGAGGTCGATGCCACGCGGATCGTTGCCCTCGACTAGGTACCGGTACGGGTACTCCAAACCCGGTGCGACGCTCCCGGCGAGATCGTCGAGCGCGGCCCGGCTCTCGATCTCCTGCAGGACGAGCAGGTCGGCCTCGAGCCGCTCGATCACCGTGGAGAGCGCGCCCAGGCGCGCGGCGTAGGCCGACGCAGACGGGGTCGAGCGCGCCTCCTCGTCCCCGCCGGTGCCGTTGGCCGGGTCGGGGTCGAAGAGGTTCTCGACGTTGAAGGTCGCGATCCGCCAGGGCGCGGGGAGCGCTGGCGCCGTGACCGGGTCGAGCGGCTCGCCGGACGCGTCCAGCCGCTCGGCGCAGCCGGCAAGCAGCCCGAGCAGCAGCCCGAGCGCCCTCGTCGCCCCGGCCGTCCTCACCGGCAGCTCCTCGCCTGGCTGCAAGTCCCGGCGCACCCACAGGCCGTTAGCGGCCCGCAGCAGTCGTAGTCGTCGCAGTCGACGAAGCGGTCTCCATCCCCGTCCACGCCGTCCGCGCAGTCGCCCTCCTCGCCGGACGTCGCGGCGCCGCAGGGCCCGATCCCGACGCAATCGCCGAGGCAGCCGCAGACCCCGTCCGGCCCGCAGCAATCGTAGTCCTCGCAGTCCACGTAGCCGTCCGCGTCGTCGTCCGTACCGTCGGCGCAGGCGACCTCGCGTCCCCCCGGCGCCCCGCCACCCCCGCCAGCAACGCCCGCCACCGCCCCCCCCCGTCCCGACTCCCCTCCCGCACCCCCGCGCTCACCGACCGCCGCCGCCGGCCTGGCCCCCTCGCCCTCGCCACCGCCCCCCGTTCCCCCGCCCCCCGAAGGGACACCGGGTGTTCCCAGCCCACCCGTCGCCGACTCGACGTCGAGCCCTCCGCCGCCCGCACCGCTCCCCTCATCCTCGCGTCCCTCACTGCCGCCCGTGTCCACCGCGCCGCCCGTGTCCACCGCGCCGCCCGTGTCCACCGCGCCGCCCGTGTCCACAGCACCGCCCGCGTCCACGCCGCCCGTGGCCACTCCGCCAGGAGGGGAGCCCTCGCCCTCACGACACGCTCCCTTCCCCGCACAGCTCGCCTCGCAGCCGCAGGGCCCGACGCCGCAGCAGTCGAAGTCCCGGCAGTCAAAGAACTCGTCACCGTCGTTGTCGAGCCCATCGGAGCAGGCCGCGGCGGTCGCCTCACCGCCGGCGGCGGGTGGCGGCACCGGGTCCTCGCCGCCCGCCGCCAGGCGGCCGCCAGCCACCGCCACGCCCCCGGCGAGTTCGACGACGGAAGGTCGACCGCCGCCGCCGGTCGCGACGAGATCGCCAGTGGGGTGGTCCTCCGTGCAGCCGGCGAGGTCCGCCAGGAGCAGCAGGAGCGAACCGAGCACGCGAGCGTGGTGCATTTCCATGATCATCCTCCTCGACGACAGGGCGCGAGAGCGCGCCTCGACCGGTCGCGAAGCAAGAACCGCGCACGCCCCCCCCGCCGCGAACCCACGCGCCACGCGAATGGCGGCGCGCCACCCCACGACGGAGCTACTGCCGCCCGGAAGGCGGGCCACGCCGTTGGCGCACCGATTGCTACGCGCCAGGGCACCGCGATGCCCCGCTCAATTCCCTCGCCCCCACCGTGGTGCGCCCTCGGCGCCACGCTGCTCCTCTGCCTCTTCACGGGCCGCGCCGCTGCCCAACCGGAGACGCTCGTGGTCGTCAACGGCGCGCCCGCTGCGGCGTGGTTCAACGACGGCGACACCCTCCAGCTTCGCGACGGGCCCCTCGCGCTCCAGCGCGCGCGGCTGGCCGGCGTCAACGCGCTCGAGAGCTACGGTCCCGTGCATCAGTGGCTCGGGTTCACGGCCGAGGAACTGCTGGTCGTCGCCAAGCAGGCGGCGCTCACCGCGCGCCGCGGGGTGTGGCACTGCCGCATCGACCCGAGGCAGCGGGACGGCTACGGCCGTCTCCTCGCCGACTGCCCCGACCTCGCCGAAACCCTGCTCCGGCAGGGGCTGGCGCACGCCTACGGCCTCGAGCGCCCCGCCCCGCCATCGCTGCTCGCGGCGCAGCAGGAGGCCATCGCGGCCCGCCGCGGCCTGTGGGCGAAGGGCGTCCCGCCGCTCCTGGTCACCTCAGTGCACTCTACCGACGAGCGGCTGGGGCACGAGCCCTGCTACCACCGCGTCGTCTCGACCTCCGACGGCACCGCCTGGCCCTGGCGGCACCGGGAGCGCCTGCGCCCCTGCGAGCGCTTCTGCCTGCCGCAGCGGTCCCTCACCCGCGCGGCGCGGGTCGCAGCGCTCGCGAAACTGCGCGCCGACCCCGCCACCGCGGCCGCGCTGCGCGGGCTCGTGGACGCCGCGGTCGCGGCGTGGCTCGACGAGATCGCCACCACCGGGCGCGTTCCCCGCCTCGTCGAGCCCCCGGCCTGGGACGCGCTCGCCGAGGCCATCGCGCGATTGCAGCAGCAGCCCGGGCGCTGGACGACGGTCGCCGCCCGCGGGGCCTGCATGACCTACGTCCCGCTCGGGCTCCGTCACGAACCCGGTGCCGTCTGCCCCCGCGCGCGCTGAGATCCGCATGGCAAGGCACTCTCCCCGCGTCCCCTCGAGCCATGGTCGCGCCGTCACCGCCCTCCTCGGCGCCGCCCTCCTCGGCGCCGCCGTCGCCGGCGCCGCGTGTGGCGCAGAGCCGCCGCTGGTGGCGCCGCTGGGCTACGAGATCGGTGACGCCGCCTGCTCCGACGCCTTCGACGACGACGCCGATGGCCTGGTGGACTGCGCCGATCCGGACTGCCTGACGACCTCGGGGCGCTGCGGTCCGGTCGTTCCCCTGGTCCCCACCGATCCCGTGGTCGAAGGGCCCTGGCGCCCGGCGCCCGGCGCCGCGGTTCTCCGCGCGTGGCTGCTCGCGGTGTGCACCGACCGCGTCGACAACGACGGCGACGGGCGCTTCGACTGTGGGGATCCGGGCTGCAGCGAGGTCCCAGAGCTCTGCTGCGGGCGGGAGGCCGACGACCGAGCCTGCGCGGACGGCGCCGACAACGACGCCGATGGTTTCGTCGACTGCGACGACCACGGCTGCGCGGCGACGGCCCCCTGCGCCCGCCCGCGCCCCCCGATCGAGATCGACCCCTGCCTGAAAGCCGACGCCTGCGCCACCGAAGACACGCTCGAGCGGTGCCGCGACGGCCACGACAACGATGGGGACGGCTTCGTCGATTGCAGCGACTTCGACTGCTCCCGCTCGGCCGCAGCCGACATCCTCGAGCACTGCGCGACTGCCGAGGAACGAGACCCGGAGGCCTGTGACGACGGGCTCGACAACGATGGGGACGGCTTCGTCGACTGCGAGGATTACTCCTGCGCGCGCGTGGAGGACGGCGCTCCCGAGGCCGTCGCGACCGCCTGCGCCGTCGGCCGCGAGACGACCGTCGCCGCCTGCACGAACGGCGTGGACGACGACGGGGACGGCTTCGTCGACTGCGACGATCGCTCCTGCCGGCGACCGGACGATCCGCTCCTCGGACCCATCTGCAGCGAGAGCGCGCCCGAGCGCGTCGGGCAGTGGGTCCTGATGCCGGACGAGCGCTGCGCGGACGGCCTCGACAATGATCGCGACGGCTTCACGGACTGCGCCGACTGGGACTGTAGCTTCGACGAGCGGGTCACGGTCTGTCCGGGCAAGCCCCCCGATCGCTGCAGCGCCGAGGATCTCGACCCACCGCCGTCCTGCGCTCGCGCCGACGGGCAGCGGGTGTGCCCGTGACCCTCCGGGAGCCCCGGCGGGCCCGTCGCGGCGCCTCTCTCGTGGCCGTGGCGCTCCTCGTCGCCCCGATCGCGCTCGCGGCCGAGGGCCCCGTGCCTGAGCCGGTGGGGACACCACGGCCGGACCCGGAACCGGCCAACTACCCCGACCCCTCGCCCACCGAGGCCCCCGCGAGCCAGGGCGGTGCCGGGGGAGCGGACCCGGCACCAGCGGCCACGGTCGAGCCGGCAGCGGAGTCCGCTCCGGACGCGCCCCACTCCGAGGGACCGCCACCCCGCGAGCGCTCCTGCGGGGATCACCGCGACCAGGACGGCGACGGGCTCGTCGACTGCGCGGACGCCGACTGCGCAGGAGCGGCGAGCTGTCGCCCTACCGGCGCGAGCGAGGCCAGCGACGGCCTCTGCAGCGACTGGATCGACAACGATCGCGACGGGCACACCGACTGCGACGACCTCGACTGCGAAGCTCCGCACGTCTCCGTCTGCCGCGGATCGGCGCCGGCCGCCGCCGGGACGACACCACCGCCCGCGCCCCGCGACGCACCGCCCACGGCGGGGCTCGATGGCGCGGGCGACGCCGACGGCGAGCGCGCGGACGAAACCTGCACCAACGGGAACGACGACGATCGCGACGGGCGCACCGACTGCGCCGACCCCGGCTGTCGCCTCGACCCCGAGGTCCACGTCTGCACCGGAAACCCCCGACTCCGCTTCTCGGTCTACGCCTCCTTCGGCCACACCGAGCGCCTCCAGGACTCGCGTCGCGATGCGGCCGTCGCGCGGAGCGACACCAACCTCCGGGTCCTCCAGCTCCGCGCCCTGGGTCCGGTTCGCGGGATCGAGGGCTCCTTCTTCGTGGTCACCCTGCGCGTCGAGCAGACTCCACGGCTGACCTACGCCATGGTCCGGCTCCCCGTGGGGCGTGGCGGCCATTACCTCGGGCTCGACAGCGGCGGCGCGGGGCTCACCGTCGCCCAGTCCCTCTCCGCATCCAAGCTCCTCCTGCTCGACGCGCCCAGCCACGTGCACGCCCCGTTCGAGCAGGGCAACGGGGCCGCCGCGGAGCTTGGTGGCCCGCTCGACCCCACCCGCCGGCTCCTCTTTCGGGCGTTCGCGGCCGGCGGCGCGGGTCGCTACTCCACCGGCGCCCCCGGGCGATCCCTCGCCGGCGGGGCGCACGAGCACACCTGGGCGGTCGGGGCCCAGCTCTCCCTGCGCGTGGTGGGGTTCCCGACGCCTTACGACACCCAGCTCCTGTACTCGCCGTCCCCGCCCGCCCTGGGGCTCCAGGCCGGGCTCCGCTACGACCAGCGCACCCAGGAGCGCTTCCCGGCGGGCCACCTCGGGCTCGTGTTCCGCGCCGGGCGCCTGCTGGTCGTCGGCGAGGCCCTCGGCAAGCGTGAGCTCGCCTTCGGCTCCACGCAGGTCGCGTACGACGCGCTCGCCGGCTGGCTGCTCGTGCCGCGCCGCCTCCTCGTCGGCGCCGAGTACGGGGCGTACCTCGCCGGCGAGCTCGAGGCGCCGCCCGCGCGACCGCCCGAGGATCTCGGCGTCGAGATCGCGCGCCAGCACGACGAAGCTCAGGCCCGCGCGGTGGTCCACGTCTTCGTCCACCGCGGCATCGGGGTGCTCAGCCTTCGCTACGTCCGCCGCGAGCTCCGCGCGAGCCGGGCGGCGGAGGCCGGGTTCGTCACCACAGAACTGCTCGCCGCCGCCTCCTGCCGCTTCTGACGCCGCCGAGCAGGCCAGAACGCGGGCGCGGGCCGGCGCGCGTCACTCGTCGTCGCTGCCGACGATGTCCCGGAGCTGATCCTGGAAACCCTCCCGCACCACCGTCTCGACATCTCGCGCCGTCAAGCAGGCGCAGGCGCGACGGGCCACCTCGCGCGCCTCGTCGCACCCGATGCGCCCGATGGCCGCCTTCACTGCAGGGATGCTCGAGCCCTCCATCGACAGCTCCTGGATGCCGAGCCCGAGCAGGAGGGCCGCCGCGTATGGATCGCTCGCCATCGCGCCGCACACGGACACCGGTCGGTCGAACTCCCGCCCCGCCTCCACCACCAGCCCGATCAGCCGCAGGATCGCCGGGTGGAAGGGGGACGCCAGGTACGCCAGCTCCCGGTTCGTCCGGTCCACGGCGAGCGCGTACTGGATGAGATCGTTGGTCCCGATGCTGAAAAACTCCGCCTCCGCCGCGAATTCCCGGGCCAACACCGCCGCGGAGGGGACCTCCACCATCATCCCGAGCGGGATCGACGGCGCCCGCGCGTGACCGGCCGCGTCCACCTCGCGCTCCGCCAGCTCGAGCAGCTCGCGCACGGCGCGCAGCTCGAGCAGGGACGAGATCATCGGGATCATGATCCGCAGGTTGCCGTGGGCGGAGGCGCGCACCATCGCCCGGAGCTGCGTGAGGAACAGCTCCGGCTGCGCGAGCCCCAGCCGCACCGCCCGCAGGCCAAGCGCCGGGTTCATCTCGGCCGGCGCCTGGAACGCCGACATGAACTTGTCGCCGCCGATGTCGAAGGTCCTGAGGGTCACCGATAGCGGGGCAACACGCTCCAGAACCCGGTGGTAGATCGCGTACTGCTCCTCCTCGTCCGGGGGCTGGTTGCGCGAAATGTACAGGAATTCCGTGCGGTAGAGGCCCACGCCCTGCGCCCCCTGCTCGATGGCGGCTTCCGCCTCCTGCGGGAGCTCGATGTTGGCGCGCAGGTCCACCCGAGTCCCACAGCGCGTCGTGGCCGGCTGGCCACGGACGCTGCGGAGGCCAATCGTCGCCCGCTCCCGGCGTGCTGCGCGTCCCCGCGCGGCCTCCACCATGCCGGGGCTCGGCGAGATGATCACCTGGCCCCGTGCCCCGTCGACGATGAGCTGCTCGCCCGAGCCGACCAGGCTGGTGATGCGGCGCACCCCCACCACCGCGGGGATCTCGAGGGCTCGCGCGAGGATGGCCGTGTGGCTCGTTCGCGTCCCGACCTCGGTGACGATCGCCTGCACGCGGTCGCGGGAGAGCCCCGCCGTCTCGGCGGGCGAGAGATCGTGCGCCACCAGGATGGCGGCCTCTGACATCAGGGGCACGACGTTGAGCGGCAGGTGCCGCACCGCGAGGGCGCGCAGGAGCCGATCCCCGACGAACTCGACGTCGTGGCTCCGCTCGGCGAGGTACGGGTCGCGCGCCGACCTCAGCGTCTGCACCATCTCGGTCACGGCGTTGTCCAGCGCCCACTCCGCGCACTGCCGGTCGATTCGAACGTTCCGCTCCACGGAGTCCCGCAGCGTCTCGTCCTCCAGCATCAGCGCGTAGGCGTCAATGATCGACGCCTCGGCCCGCGTCACCCGCTGCCGGGCCTGATCCGCGACCTCACGGATCCCTCGGACCGCGACCCGCACCGCCTCGTCGTACCGCGCCATTTCGTCGTCGGCAGCGCCCCGCGCGACGTGCCGGTGCGGCACCCCCGGCCGTCGGGTGTCGACCACCACGGCGGTACCGATGGCCAGCCCCGCCGAGCCAGCGATCCCGTCCAGCACCACTGACGAGGGTGGTGCGTGCGAGCTCGAGCTCCCCGGCGATGAGCGCTCTTCGGCCACCTACGCCTCTTCTCCGAACCGGTTCCGGATCAGGTCGCCGATCTGACGGACGGCCTCCTCAGCGCCCTCGCCGCGGGCCTCGACGGTGAGCGAGGTGCCCTTGGCTCCGCAGAGGAGCAGCACCCCCATCACGCTCTTGGCGTTGGCGCGCTGATCGTCGCGACTGACCTCGACGTCGCAGGCGAAGCGCGAGGCGAGCATGACGAGCTTGGTCGCGGCGCGGGCGTGGAGCCCCAGCCGGTTGGTCACCGGGAAAGTGCCCTGGGCTCGCGCTGCCCCCGCGCCCCCGCCGACCGGGTCCGTCACGGGCGCCCTCCCTCCGAGCCGCGCGGGGCGCCGTCGGCCGCGACCCCCAACGGTGGGGCGGCGGCCGGGCGCGGCCCCACTCGCTCCACGTCTCGGTGCACGACCTCGATCCGGGCGTTGGGGGCGCGGAGCCGCGCGGCGAGCGCCTCGGCGATGGCGACCGACCGGTGCCGCCCGCCGGTGCAGCCGATGGCCACCGTGAGGTAGGCCCGCCCCTCCTGTTCGAACCGAGGCCAGCAGAAGCCGAGGAGCTCCGCGGCGAGGTCGAGGAAGCGAGCCGTCTCTGGCGCCTCGAGCACGTAGTCCCGCACCGGTGCCGCGGTGCCGGGCAGGTCGCGCAGCGCATCCACGAAGAATGGGTTGGGCAGGAACCGCACGTCGAGGACCACGTCGGCATCCGCGGGGGAGCCGTACTTGAAACCGAACGACACGCAGCGCGCGCGCATGCGATGCTCCGCGGCCGCGCCGAAGGCCTCCACCACCCGGCGGCGAAGCTCGTGCACGCTCAGGTGCGTGGTGTCGATCACGTCCGTTGCGCGTCCCCGTAGCGGCGCCAGGCGCTCGCGCTCCAGGGACACCCCGTCGATGACCGCCGCCGACCGCGTGTCCCCGCTCGCGGTGAGCGGGTGGGGGCGCCGCGTGCTGTTGAAGCGCCGCAGGAGTGCCTCGTCGGTCGCGTCGAGGAACACCACGGACAGGGAGTAGCCCAGGTGCCGCCGCAGCTCGTCCAGGGCCGGCAGCACCCCGTCGAGGAAGCTTCGCACCCGCACGTCGATGCCGAGCCCGATCCGGCGCATCCCGCCCCCGACGCAGGCCTCGACCGTGCTCGCCACCACCGGCGGCGGCAGGTTATCGACGCAGTAAAACCCGAGATCCTCCAGCGCGTCGATGACCGTGCTCTTGCCGGCGCCGCTCAGCCCCGTCACCACCACCACGCTCACGTCGGGTGCGCCCGTCACCGCCGACCTCCCGTCGGCGGTGGCGCCGAGCTCTCGGTGGCGGGCAGGGGGTGGGTGGCGACGGGCGCAAAGGGGGCCTCCGAACTAGAGGGCCCCACCCCCAGCCCCGCCTCGATGCGCTCGACGAAGCGCGCCGCCGCGTCGTGGCCGGCCTGACGGAGCAACTCGTTGCGAGCGGCGATCTCGATGATGGCGCTCACGTTGCGGCCCGGCCGCACCGGGACGCAGACCTCCCGGACCGGGACCCCGAGGACCTCGCGCCGACGGTCGTCCAGGCCGATGCGATCGTACTCCCGATCCTCCCGCTCGAGCTCGAGCTGGACCACCAGGTCGAGACGCTTCCGATCGCGCACCGCGGTCACGCCGTAGAGGTCCTTGATGTTGAGGATCCCGAGTCCGCGCACCTCGATGTGGTGCTGCAAGAGCGGCGCCGCCGCGCCAAAGACGACGCCCGGCGGCCGGTACTCGAACTCGACCACGTCGTCGGCCACCAGCCGGTGCCCGCGCATCACGAGCTCCAGCGCGCACTCGCTCTTGCCGATGCCGCTCGGCCCCTGCAAGAGCACCCCGACCTCGAAGATGTCGACCATCACCCCGTGCTCCCGAGCTCGAGGTGCGAGGCGTTCGTCCAGCAGCGTGTGCAGAGCCGTGATGGCGGAGGACGACCGCTCGGGGCACACGATCAGCGGCGTCCCGGTCCGCTCGGCCAGCTCGCAGAACGCCGCCGGCGGCGCGCGGCCGCAGGTGACCACCACGCAGGTGAGCCCGAGGGAGAACAGCTTCTCCGCCGCCTTGAGCTGGCCTTCGGGGGGGAGCGAGGCGGCGAAGCTCAGCTCCGTCTCTCCCAGCACCTGGATGCGCGTGGGGACGATGCCGTGGCGGTGCCCGACCATCGCCAGCCCGGACTTCTGGATCCGCGGGTGGCGGATCTCCCGGTCGAGCCCCGCCGCGCCCGCCACCACCCGCGCCTGGATCTCCAGCGCGGGGTCGTCGAGCAACGCCCGCACGGAGATCGGGCGCGGCTCGACGGGGGGCGGATCGTACACGGTCATCTGAGCGTCGCGTCCTGGGCCTCGATGGCCGCGTAGACCGCCTCGGGGCTCGCCCCCTCGACGAGGCCGCGGCGCGTGGCTTCCTCCCGGAGCAGCCGCGAGATCCGCGCCAGCACGCGCAGATGCTCCCCGGTCGCCTTGCGCGGCCCGACCACCCCGAAGACGATGGTGACGTCCTTGCCGTCGATCGCGTCGAACGGCACCCCGCGCGGGCAGATGAGCAGCGCCGCCGCCTGCCCCGGAGCCGCCTCCAGCGAGGTGTGGGGGATGGCTACGCCATCGCCAATCCCGGTGCTCTGCAGTCCCTCGCGCTCGTTCAGCAGCCTCGCGATGACGTCCGCGTCGACGCCCGCCGCGGGGCCGAGTAGCCGGGCGATGGTCGCGAGGGCCGCCGCCTTGTCTCGAACCAGTTCGCCGTCGGCGTCCACCAGGACGCGATCGATCGCGAGGATTTCCGTGAGTCGCATCGGCGCTCCCGTGCTCATGCCGTGGTGGGGGCGTGGCCCTCGGTCAGCGCTTCCTCGAGGGGCGCGCGGGCCGAGGTCGAGCCGCGGCCGCCCCGCTGGCGGCGCGAACCGTGCGGACGCGGGGTTTGACCGCGCGCCGCGCGGGGCGCGCGGCCGGTTCCTCCTTCGGCGGCGCCTCGACGGCGGCCTTGGGCGCGGTCGCGGGCTTCGCCGCCACCGGTTCGGCCGGTCGCGGTCCCCGGCGCGTCCTCGCCTGCTTGGCGCCCTTGTTCCCGCGGATCTGCCGCTCCAGCTTGTCGATCATCATGTCGATGGAGGCGTACATGTCCTCGCTCGACTCGCTCGCGTCGAAGCGCTGGCCTCCGCTCGAGACGCGCGCCTCGGCCAGGTGACGGAGCTTGTCGATCGAAAGCGTGACCTTCGCCGTCATGGGTAGCCGCAGGAACTTCTGGAGCTTGGAAACCTTTTCGCCCGCGTAGGCCTTGACAGCAGAACTGGAATCCATGTGGCGGAAGGTGATGCTGATGTTCATTGAACCTCCACGCGACCGACGGTCGCGAACTCGATCCGGTCCCCCCCCACCGCGCGGAGCAACACCCTGGCGGTGAGGGGACCCGGCCGGCGGCAACCGCCGGCATCGGAGCCTCTACGATATCGCAAGTCCGCGGACTTTGGCGACGAGTCATCGCCTGGGGCCGAACGCCGCCGTCCCCGCCCCGCGCCGAGTCGGCCCGCTCACCCCCGTCGCCGCCGCTCGGTCGCCCGGTCCCCCGCGAACGTGGCAGGACCGGGGCGGGTTTCAAAACACCCGCTTGCGCCGGGACGAGGCAAGTATTCCGAGCATTTCTCTATACTTGGCGACTGTACGTCGCGCAATCCGGATGCCCTCTTCGCGGGCCAGGAGCTCGACGATCGCCTGATCGCTCAGGGGGTTGCCTTTGTCCTCCCCCTCGATCAGCGCCTTGATCGCCTGCTTCACGCTCTCGCTGGCGATGTCCTCGTTGGCCACGCGCCGGATGCTCGAGTTGAAGAAGTACTTGAGCTCGAACAGGCCCTGCGGCGTGTGCATGTACTTGTTCGTGGTGACGCGCGAGATGGTCGACTCGTGCATCCCCACGGCCTCGGCCACGTCCCGGAGGATGAGCGGCTTGAGGTGGGCGACGCCGTGCTCGAAGAACTCCCGCTGCTTCTCCACGATGCACTCGGCAACGCGGATGATGGTCTTGCGGCGCTGCTCGATGGCGCGGATGAGCCACTGCGCGTTGCGCAGCTTCTCGCCCACGAACTCCTTGGCGCTCGGGTCCTGCATCAGCTGCTTGGTCAGGGCCTCGTTGATGAACAGGCGCTGGACGCCGCGATCGTTGTCCATCACCACGAAATCGGCGCCGTCGCGCAGGACGAACACGTCCGGCGTGATGCCGATGGTCCGGTCGTCCTCGTCGGTGAAGTTGCGCGCCGGGCGGCTCTCGAGCTTCTGGATCTCCTTGGCCGCCTCGTACACCTCCTCCAGCGGGATCTTCATGTCCCGGGCGATGGCCTGGTAGTTGTGCTTCTCGAGCTTCGGGAGGTGGTGCTCGATGATCGCCACCTCGACCTCGTCGTAGCCGTAGGCCCGGGCCTGGATAAGCAGGCACTCGCGCAGATCGCGGGCCGCGACGCCCATCGGATCGAAGTTCTGGATCAGCTCCAGGACGAGCGGCGCGTCCTCCTCGTGGAGCCCGGCCTCGCGAGCGAGATCGTCGATCGTTAGGTCGGGGGTGCGGGTCCCGTCGGGCGTCTCGACGCCCCCCAGGTCGAGGAAGCCCCGCTCGTCGAGGTTGCCGATCACGAGCTCTGCGAAGCGCCGCTCCACGTCAGTGAAGTCGCTCATCTGCAGCTGCCAGAGCAGGTGATCGGGCAGGTTGTTCGGCTTGGTCAGGTTCTGCTCGATGGGCGGGAGCTCCTCGAACCCACCGCGGCCGCCCGGCAGCGGCTGCTGCAGCGTGCGGTTCTCGAGGAACTTCTCCCAGTCGACCTCGCGCGCGGCCTTCTCCGTGTCGCGCGACTCCTTGTTCAGCTCGGGTCGGTCGCCCGGCTCCCGCTCGCTCCGCTCGCCGCTGGTCCCGGCGTTCCCCTCGCCCCGCCCCCGCTCGGTCCCGTCCTCCTCGGCCAGCACCGGGTTGTTGTCGAGCTCCTTGCGCACCTCGTCGACGAGCTCGAGCCGCGAGAGCTGGAGCAGCCGGATCGCCTGCTGCAGCTGGGGGGTCATCACCAGCTGCTGCGTGAGGCGGAGTTGCTGCTTCAGTTCCATGGTCGCGCGCCCGACCTCGCGGGCCGGAAGGGAGTCTATCACCCAGCCGACCGCCGGAAGGGGAAATGCGCCGGCACCACCCGCGGCTGGCTCAGTAGCCCACGTTCGCCCCTCGCGCGCTCGAACGCCGGGCCACGACGTACACCTGGCGCGTACCGCCCAGCGGGATCGTTCCCACCAGCGCGAAGCCACGCTCGCAGGCGTCCTCCGCCACCGTGGCCTCCACTCCCCGCGCAAACGTCGTGCGGGCCCAGGGAGTGCCCGGGGTCGCGTCAGGGCCGAGCAAAAGCACGACGTGATCGACGTCGCGCGCGTCGACGAGATCGTGCGAGATGCGCTTGGTGGTGTGTCCGCCGGGCAGCGTGGCGATCGTCGGATCGGTGATCCCGGCCAGGTCGACCACGTCAAAGCTCCCGACGGCGCCGACCCAGCCGACGTCGAGCGCCGCGACGCGCCGCGCGTCACCGAGCCACGGCCGCGCCGCCGCGACGAGCTCGAGGCGGCGCGCGGCCACGCGGCGGAGATCCCCGCCCTTCGCCAGCAGGAGCGCGGCGCCGAGACCGACGGCGCCGAGGCTGCGCGCCCAGGTCGACCAGGGCCGGGCGGTCGCGGCGAGCTCGGTGGCGATGAGGATCGCGCCGGGCAGGACCGGCACGGCGAGGCGAAACAGCGGCATCCAGTCGCCACCGGCCGCCACCAACGCGAGCCAGTGGGCGCCGAGCGCGAGCGCGGCCGCGCGGGTGCGGGGCGCCGCTCGTAGCAGGGCCCAAGGCGCCGCGACCAGGAGCGGCGCCCCGGTCCAGATGGCGGCGGCCGCCGCGTAGTGAGCACCGTGGGCGAGATCGGAGGGCTTGGCGAGCAGCGAGAGCGGCGTCGGGGAGCCGAACCAGACGGTGCGGAGCGCGGCCACGAGGATCGCGGGCGCGAGCGCGAGCGCCGCCGCCACCGCAAGGCGTCCGGGGCGCGGCGCGCTCGGCTCGAGGTCGCCGTCCGCCCACGCCGTGCCGACCGCGAGCGTGAACGCCCAGGGCAGCAGCTCCGGGCGCCACCCGGCGGCGAGGCCCCCCGCCAGCAGCGCGCCGCGCGGACGGGCGAGCGCCACCGTCGCCAGCGCCGTCACCACGCCCGTCTCCATCCCCGCGCCCGCCCAAGCCGCCACAGGGACCGACGCTGCGAGCCCCAGCAGCGGCACGAACCGCGTCGCGCGCTCCCCGCGAGCCGCGACCGCGACGCCGAGCCAGGTCGCGGCGGCCAGCCAGGCCAAGAGCCCGAGGGCGCGGCCCGCCTGCCAGGCCGGGAGCACGCCCCCCCGCGCCAGCGGCGCGAGCAGGTGCGCCCACCCGAGCGGGGTGACCGCGTCGACGACCGCTCCGGACGGGTTGAAGCGGTGGCCGAGCCCGACGCCGACGTGGTGCGCGACGCGCGCTGACACTAGGGCGTCGTCGACGGTGAAGCCGTAGGTCAGGAGGATGGGCAGGCCCGCGCCGACCAGCCCCGCCGCCGCGCCGAGCCACCGCGCCCCCCGGGGCGGCGGGCTCGGCGTCCGGCCGGCCCCGGACGAGCGCTGCTGGGCCTCAGGCACCGGGAATTCCCTCGCCGCCGGCCCTGGGCCGCCCCGGCTGAGCGTGCCTAGCGCCGGCGCCGCGTCGCTGTCCACTCTCCGGCGATCCACACCCAAAAGTAGGGTAGCGCGCCGCGGCTCCCTAGCATTCCGTCTCGGATGTCCGCGTTCCACGTCGTCGTTCACGCCCCCTCCGCTGCCGCGCCCGCCGGCGCCCCCACCCCGCTCGCGGGCCTGCTCGACGTCGTGGTCGAGGGGGTCAACGTCACCGCCAGGATCGGCGAGGCGCAGGCGCTCACCGCGCTCGTCGAGCTCGGTCACGCCATCGACGCCCTCGGCCGCGGGCGCCGGACCCGCGCGACCGTCCCGCTGTATTCGGCGCAGGAGGCCTGGGAGCTCGGACTCGAAACCGACGGCGCGGACGTGTTGCTCACCGTCTTCCGCTGCGGTTCCTGCCCCGAGGTGGTCGCCTTCGAGCGGCGCGTGTCCTTCGCGGAGATCCGCGCCGGGGTCGCCGAAGCCCTGGCCCAGTCTCGCCACCACCGCGCGGTGCGTGGCCTGGCGGGGACCCTCGACGCCACGCGGCGGCTCGTCGAGGCGACCCCGGGCGGTCCCTTCCCGGCGCGGGCGCGGGTCGACCACCCGCTCGGTCCCCGGCCGGTGCAGGACTTCGCCTTCTCCGCCACGGTGCCGCTGCGGGTCGGTGCGGCCTCCAGCCGCGAGCTCGACGAGGCGCGGATCGAGCGCGCGGACCTGCACGCGCTCCTCGCCGAGGGGCCGATGGCCGCGGCGAGCCGAGGCCGTCGGGTGGAGCTCGGACCGGTCCAGGTCTTCCTGCTCACCGAGCAGCTCCTCGCCCTCTCCGAGGAGGTGGTGGAGGCTTGGGAGCTCAGCCGCCCCCTGTTCCGGCGCATCGCCTTCGGCGCGGTGCGGCTCGGCGTCCGCCGTGGCCCGACGGACGGGCCCCTCGCCTTCACCGTCGCTTCGCCGCACGTCCGCGCCGAGCGATCGAGTGTGACCTTCCCGGCGCTCGCCCCGGAGGCCTTCGTGCTCGCGACGGCCCGCTTCGCGCGCACCCTGGCGGACGCCGCCGTGCGCCACGACCCCCGCCAGCGCAATAACCTCAGGCTGGAGGCCCTGCGTCGCAGCGCCCGCGCGCTCGAGCAGCGGGTGGCCGCGGTGCACCTGGACGCCGCGCTGACCAACCCTTGCCCCGAGAGCTACCGCCCCTTCGCCCCGCGTCCGCGGACCCGCCCCGCCGCGGATCGCTGGGCGCAGGCCGGCAAGATGCGCTTCTCGCCGCGCTGGGTCGCCACCGTGCCGGCCATCGACCTCCGAGGGACCTTCCTCTGCGGGGACCGGGTGATCATCGGGGCCGAGCGCGAGACGGCCTGCGTCTCGAGCCACGGCGGCGAGATCCTGTGGCGCAAGCCGACCCAGCGCGCCGCCGCGGTCGTCACCCCTGCCGGCCTCGTGCGGGTGCACGCCGATGGGCGCACGGCGCTCCACGAGCTCGACACCGGCGCCGTCCGCTTCACGGTCAAGCTCGAGCCGCGCGCCGCGGGCTCGGCGACGGCCGCCGTCGTGCACCTGCCGGGGCTGCCGCGGCTCCTGGTCGTGCCCGAGGGGGATCGCCGACTGACCGCGCTCGACCTCGTCTCCGGCGAGGTGCGCTGGCGCTTCACGGCGCGGCGGGAGTCGCAGTTCCGGCTACGTCGGGCCGGCAAGCTCCTGATCGTGGCGGGGGGCGACCCCACCCTCGTCGCCCTGGACGTCGTCACCGGCGACATCGTCTGGCGCGCGCGGGGCCGCGTCCCCTTCACCGGAGACGTCGCCGTCGACCACGACGCCCTGTTCGCGCTCGCCGGCGGCCGTGGCGCTCCCACCGAGCTCGTGCACCTGGACCCCTGGACCGGCGCCATCCGCTGGACGAAGGGGCTCGAGGATCGCCTCGTGCCCGGGCAGGAGCCGCTGCTCACCCCCACCACGGTGGTGGTGCCTGCGCGCGACCGGCGCGGCTCGGGCGCGCGCGGCCTGGCACGCGCCTCGGGGGAGGAGCAATGGGCGCACGAGCCGGGGCTCACCTCCCCCACCACGGCCTGGCTTGCGGTGGACGACGCGGTCGTCGCCAACAGCGCCGCCGGAGCCCTGCTCTGCCTCGAGGCCTGCACCGGGGAGGTTCGCTTCCACCACGTCTTCTCCCGGCACGTGGACGCCGACCAGCCCCGCCGCCTCGAGCCGGTCCTGCGCAGCGGCGCGCTCTTCGTACCGCAGCACCAGGTGCACGTCGTGCGCCCGCGCGACGGCGAGGTGCTCGGCGTGGTGCCGTCGGACCTCATCCCCGACCTTATCCGCGTCGACGAGCGCTGCGGGGTGTACGTCGTCGAGGAGAGCGGCCACGTTGCGGCCTTCGGCGCCGCCCCCCGGCTCAGCCTGGTCAAGTAGGCGGCTGCGGGGCCGCGGCCGCCGCGAACCGCTGCGCGAGCGCCACGAGGCGGCCGAGCGGGTAGCGGGTGGGACAGTCGAGCTCGAGCGCCTCGAGCGCGGCGGCGTCGAAGCGGGCGAGATCGGCCGCCGACGCGATGAGGTCCGGCACGCTCCGGGACGCGACCAGCACCAGCGAGGTCAGCCCCGGAGCAAGCGCCTCCGGCGCGGCCGGCGCCGTCGGCGCCGCGCGATCGCACAGGCCGCAGGCGATGCAGGTCCCGAGCGCGTCGAAGGCGGCGCGGTCCCCTGCGTCGCCGGGCGGGGGCAGGTCGCCGGCGTACTGCTCGCGGAATCTCGCCTCGCCGCGGCGCCCAGCGCCTGCGACCCAGCGGACCAGAGTGAAGACCAGGCTCCAGCCGAGCAACCACCAGGCGAACAGGCGCGCCACGACCGGGAGCCTAACACCCCGAGGGGAGACTTCCTCCCTCGGGGCCGTATCATGAGCCAGGGGGAGCGCGCGTTACGGTGTTACGCGTAACGTTACGGGGCGAGCTGCGCGTCGTGGGGCCGAAATGCCGCACAATGGCGGGACAGCTCGCCGGCACGGGGCGTGCAGAGGGGGGGGTCAGCGGCAACGCACCCGCACCGGAGAGCCCCCATGTCGTCCCTCGCCCTCGCCCCCCGCGCGCCGTCCCTGGCGGCGCCCCTCCCGTTCGACGTCCCCACGTTCGACGTCCCCACGTTCGACCTACCGTCCGACGAGACGAGCGAGCGCGAGCTGGTGAGCGGCCTGCTCGCCGACGACCCCACCGCGTGGCGCGAGTTCAACCGCCGCTACTACCGGCTCATCCAGCGCTGCATCGCGCGGGTGACGGGGCGCTTCACCGCCGTGCTCGGGCCGGAGGACGCGCGGGAGATCTACGCCCTGTTCTGCGTGCAGCTCCTCGCCAACGACAAGCGCAAGCTGCGGAACTTCGAGCCCGGTCGCGGCACGCGCCTCGGCTCCTGGGTCGGCATGCTCGCCATCCACTCGGCCTACGATCACCTCCGCCGCATCCGGCGCGAGCCCCGCCGTGGCTGCCTGACGGAGGCCGAAGGCGTGGCGAGCGACTTCCCCGATCCGTTCGAGATCCTGGCGGCCCGACAGCGGGCGACCCGGGTGACAGCGCTGATGACCGAGCTGAGCGAGAAGGATCGCCAGTTCGTGGCCCTCTACTTCGGCGAGGGCCTGGACCCCGTCGAGGTCGCGCGCCGGATGGGGATCAGCGTCAAGACCGTCTACTCCAAGAAGCACAAGATCCGCGCTCGCCTCGAGGCGATCCTGGCCGAGCGCCGCCTGGCCGCCTGACCCGTCCGACGCTCGGCGTCGGCGGGCCCCGGGGGGCGTGACGCGGGGCGGCGCCCCGTGATACTGCTCGGCCGTGACGCCGCCGACGAGCCCGGCCCGATCCCGACCGCTCGAAGCGCTCTCCGCCGCGGGGGCGCGGCGTTGAGCCGCTCCCACCTTGCGCGCGGGCTCGCCGCCGCCGGCACCGGCGCCGCGCTCGCGCTCGCCTGCGCCCGACAAGCGCCCGGGCCGCAGGGCCCCAGCGCGATGGCCCGGGGCGCTCCCGCCCTGCCCTCGCCGTTCGAGAGCGTCTCCACGCCGCGCCGACCCGCGCTCCGCCTGCTCGCACGTGAAGGCGACCCCGCGGGCGCCCTGGCCCTCGTCGTCGCCACCGGCGTCGACCCCCGTGCGGCGGCGGCGCTCTCGGGCCTGGTCGAGCACCGCCTGGCGTCGGCGCGCCTGGTGGGGCTCGAGGTCCAGAGCCACGGGCTTGGGTTCGGCGTCGCGGCGCCCTTGCCGCCCGCGGCCGACCCCGGGCGCGTTGCCGAGACGCTGCTCGCGGTGCTCCGCGCTCCGGTCGCGCCCCAGGAGGCGACGGCGGGGCCTGTCCGCGCGCGCCTGGAGGCGCTCCGCGCGCGCCCCGCGCCGGGCGAGCACACCGCCGCCGCCCGGGCCTGCGCGGGCGAGCCCGTCGCCGAGGCGGGCGCCCCGCTCGCTCCCCTGGGCGCGGACCAGCTCGAACGGTGGCGGCTCGAAGCCGCCTCGGTCCCAGCGGTCGCGCTCGGCGCGGTGGGGGCGCGCCCCCTGATCGACGCCGTCGCCCGCGCCGTGGCGCGGAGCAAGCCCTGGCCCGAAGGGACCGCGGTGGCCGACCCCTGGCCCGCCGCCGACGTGATCGGCACCGACCCCTCTCCGGGCCCGCGCCACCTCGACCTCGCGCTCCGTGTCGGCGACGGCGCGGCGGCGGTGGCCGCCGCGGCCGCGCTCGGCGACCCCACGGGCTCCCTCGCCGAGCGCCTCGCCGCACTCGACCCGCGGTGGGGCGTCGCGCGAGTGACGGCCACCACGCGCGTCACGGGCGGTTGCCTGTGGCTCGAGCTCGCCGGCCCCGCCGACGACGCCGTCGAGCCCTCGGTCGAGCAGGTCGCCCGCCTCGCCGCGGTGGCGCTCGATGAGGGCGAGCGGGCGTTGAGCGGCGCCGCGGACAGCGGGTTCGCCCTGGAGCAGCGCGTCCTCTCCGCGACCGACCCCCGCGCCGCCGCGCGCCTTCTCGCCTGGAGCGCCCTGGCCCGCGACGCGACCGGGACAGCGCCCGTCCGTCGCGTGATCGCCTACTCGGCCCCGCGCAGCGCGCGCCCAACTCCGGGCGAGCGAGCCCCGACCAGCCGCGACTTCGAGCGGGCCCTCGCGGCGGCCCGGCGCGACCGCGCTCGCCTGACGACCCGCTCCCGGGTGGAGCGCGGCCAGGGCGAGCTCTGGGCGCTGGTCGCCAGCCCCTGCGGCACGGCGGGCGAGGGCGCGACCACGGCGGGGCATCGCGCGCTGGCGCTGCGCGCCGTCGCCCGCGCTCACGATGGCGCCGGGGGCGTCCGTCTCGAGCCCTGGGTCACCCCCGACGGCGTGGGGCTGCTCGCGCACGCCCCCCGCGCCCGCACGGACGAGACTCCCGCCGAGCAAGCGGCGCGCGTGGGCGACGCGCTGGGGCGGGCCCTCGCCACCGCGCGGCTCGACGGCGCTGCGCTCTCGGCGGAGCGCGCCCGGCTCGCCGCGGATCTCGGGCCGGGGCCGCGCCCCGACTGGTGGCTCCTCCTGGAGGCCCTGGCCCCCGGGCACCCGTCCTGGCTCGAGCCGCGCGGAACCTTCGGTTCCATCGACGGCGCCGGCACCGAGGCAGCCGAGTCCGAGCGTCGACGGCTCGTCGGCGAGCCGCTGCGGCTCGCCGTGCTCGCTAGTTGGGAGGCGTCGCAGGCGGACGCGCTCGAGGCCGCCCTCGGACGCTGGCTCGGTCCGGCGCGCGACCCCGACCGCCGGTGCGCACCCATCGCCGCGGCCCCCGCGGCGACGTCTGAGGTCGAGCTCGCCACCGAGAGCGAGCCGGACCGGTCGGTCACCCACCTCGGCTATTCCCTCGGCGCCGCCGCTGCGGCCGAGCGCCAGGAGGCGGAGGTCGCCCGCTGGCTGCTTGCGCGGGAAGGAGGCTGGCTCGACGCCGCGCTCGCGGGGTTGACGGCGAGCGCCCGCGTCGAGCTCCTGGGCGGCGCACGGCTCGGCGCGGTGGTGGTCACGGTCGAGGCCTCACCCGCCGATCGGGACGCCGCGGTGACCGCCGTCGGCGAGCTGCTCGACCGGCTCGCGCGCACCCCGCCCACCGGCGCGGACGTGACGCTCGGGCTCGAGGCGTTCGCGGCCAGCGCCGAGCGCGGATCGCTCGACCCGCGGCGCCGCATCGTCGAACTCTGGCGCGGCGACCGCGCACGGCCGCCGACGGCCGCGTCACTCGCGCGCTTCCTGGCCGCCGCCTTCTCACCCGAACACCGGGTCCTGGTCCGCGTGGGCGCGCCGAAGCCCGCGGGCGCCGCCCGCTGAACCCTGCCGCCCCAGAGCGGGCCCGGACGAACCCGCCCCAGCGTCCCGTCGCGGGCTCCCGTTTCGCGCGCGGCCGGCTCCGTGCTACCGGGGCCCCGATGTCGAGCCGGCAGACCGTCGTCGTCCTGGATTACGGGTCGCAGTACACGCAGCTCATCGCGCGCCGCATCCGCGAGTGCCGCGTCTACTGCGAGATCCACCCTTGCACCCTCCCGCTCGAGCGGCTCCGCGCCCTCGCGCCACAGGCGATCGTGCTGAGCGGCGGGCCCCAGAGCGTTTACGGCGAGGCCTCGCCTCGCAGCGATCCGGCGCTGTTCGAGCTCGGGGTCCCCGTGCTCGGCATCTGCTACGGCGAGCAGCTCATGGCGCACCAGCTCGGCGGCAAGGTCGAGCCGAGCCCCGACCGCGAGTACGGCCCGGCCAAGCTCGAGGTGCTGGAGCCGAGCGGCATCCTCGCCGCCTTCCACGCCGGCGAGGAGCTCTCGGTGTGGATGAGCCACGGCGACCGTCTCACCGGGCTGCCGCCGGGGTTTCATGCCATCGGGCAGAGCGGCAACGCCCCGCTCGCCGCCATCGCCGACCCCGCTCGTCGCCTCTACGGGATCCAGTTTCACCCCGAGGTGGCGCACACACCCCGCGGGATGGAGGTCCTGCGCGCGTTCCTCTTCGACGTGGTGGGGCTGTCGCCCTCTTGGACGCCGGGCTCCTTCGTCGACGACTCGATCGCCGCCATCGGCGCGGCGGTGGGACCTGATGAGCGGGTGCTCTGCGGCCTATCCGGGGGCGTCGACTCCTCGGTCGCTGCCGTGCTCTGCCAGCGCGCCTTGGGCGAACGGCTCGTCTGCATCTTCGTCGACAACGGCGTGCTCCGCGAGGGCGAGCGCGACGGCGTCGAGCGCATGATGCGCCAGAGCTTCCAGCTCAACCTGGTGGTCGTCGACGCGCGCGCGCGCTTCCTCGACGCCCTCCGCGGCGTCACCGATCCGGAGACGAAGCGCAAGATCATCGGCCGTGTCTTCATCGAGGTCTTCGAGGCCGAGGCAGCCCGGGTCGACAATGCGCGGTTCCTGGTGCAGGGGACGCTCTACCCCGACGTCATCGAGAGCGTGAGCGTCCGGGGGCCGAGCGCGGTGATCAAGAGCCACCACAACGTCGGCGGCCTGCCCGAGCGGATGAAGCTCAAGCTCATCGAACCCCTCCGCGAGCTCTTCAAGGACGAGGTGCGCGAGGCGGGCGAGGCGCTCGGGATGCCGCACCACGTCCTCTGGCGACACCCCTTCCCCGGCCCGGGCCTGGCGGTCCGCTGCCTGGGCGAGGTCACCGAGCCGCGCCTGGCCGTACTGCGCCGGGCCGACGCCATCGTGATCGAGGAGATCACGGCCGCCGGCCTTTACCAGTCCGTCTGGCAGGCCTTCGCGGTGCTGCTCCCCGTACGCAGCGTCGGCGTCATGGGCGACGATCGCACCTATGAGGAAACCTGCGTGATCCGCGCCGTGCACTCCAGCGACGGGATGACCAGCGACTGGGCCCGACTCCCCTACGAGTTGCTCTCCCGGATGAGCTCGCGCATCATCAACGAAGTCCGCGGGATCAACCGGGTCGCCTACGACATCAGCTCCAAGCCGCCGGCGACGATCGAGTGGGAGTAGCCAGCATGCAGCAGCGCGCCTCGTCCAAGCAGCCGATCCCCCCCCGCCGACGCGCCCCCCTGGCCGTCCGCGCGCTCACCGGCCTCGCCCTCGCCGCTGCCCTCGCCGGCGCCCCGGCCTGCGCAACCGCGGGCGCGACCGCCGTCGTCGCCGTCCGCATGGCGCGCACCCAGGCGACCCCGGCCGACGCCTCCGTCTACGTGGACGAGGAGTACGTCGCGCCCCTGTACGTCATCATGGCCCACGGCGGCCTGCTCCCCATCGGTGAGCACCGCATCACGGTGACCAAGGACGGTTACTTCCCGTACGATGCCCTGGTGCAGGCCGACCGCAAGCCGATCGAGCTCGAGGTCAAGCTCGAGCCCATCCCGGACTGAGGCCACGTCGGGGCCGGGCGCCTCGGCCTCACGTCCGGCAACGGCAACCGATCCGGCACGGCGGGGGGCGAAGTGCCCCCCCGCTCCGAGTCGATTGTCGTGGCCCGCGCCGCTGGTATATTCCGCGCCCCGCTCCGGGGTGTACCTCAATCTGGTAGAGGACCGGCTTTGGGTGCCGGTTGTTGTGGGTTCAAATCCCACCACCCCGACTGAGCTCCTTCCGATGACCGCACGGATGGAGCTACCGTCCGAGCCGAGCGGCGGTGCGCGCCCCTAGCGAGCTGCCGGGAGCCGATGCAGGACGAGGGCGGAGCGCGGGTGCATTGACCAGGACCGCGATCCCCTCCGTCTCCTCCACCCTCGCCACCCTCGGCCAGCCGCGGCTGCTCGACCTGTTCCGCTCGTTCGGGGTCGCCGCGCAGACGGACGGGGTCGCCAAGGCCGACCTCGTCCGGCACCTGGCGCACGAGCTCGAGCGCCGGCTGCCGGCCGTGCTGCGCGAGCTCAGCCGTGACGAGCTCCGGGCGGTGTGCCGCCGGCACGGGCTCGACGAGGCCGCGCGGGCCCGCAGCGACCTGCAGGCGCGCGTCCTGGTGGCGGCAGGGCTCGACCCTCGGGCGGCCACCGAACGCCCCCGAGCGGCCGCGCCAGGGCACCTGCCGCACCAGGGCCAGGTGGTGCAGGCCCGCCACCGGCAGTGGCTGGTCGAGGCGGCGCTCCCCGGCGGCCCGGGCGAGTCGCCGCTCCTCAGGCTCGTGTGCCTGGACGACGACGACCCCGGCCGCCGCCTCGACGTGCTCTGGGACCTGGAGCTCGGCGCCCGGGTGGTCACCCCCGAGCTCCAGGGGCTCGGCGCCGTCACCCGGCTCGATCCGCCCGAGCACTTCGGGGCGTACCTGCACGCCCTCAAGTGGAACGCCGTCAGCGCCGCCGACGCGACCCGCTTTCAGGCGCCGTTCCGCGCCGGGATCATGCTCAAGAACTACCAGCTCACGCCGCTGATGAAGGCGCTCGAGCTGCCGCGGGCCAACCTGTTCATCGCCGACGACGTCGGCCTCGGCAAGACCATCGAGGCGGGCCTGGTGCTCCAGGAGCTCCTGCTCCGCCAGCAGGCGGACTTCGTCCTCGTGGTCTGCCCGGCGAGCGTGTGCCTGCAGTGGCGGGACGAGATGCTGCGGCGCTTCGGCCTGCGGTTCGAGGTGATGACGCGGCAGTTCATCGCCTGGCGCCGGCAGGAGCGCGGCTTCGGGACCAACCCCTGGGCGACGCACAACCGCTTCATCGTCTCGCACCCGCTCCTGCGCCGCCCCGAATACCGCGACCCCCTGATCGACCGCCTCGGCGACCGCGCCCGCAAGGGCCTGCTCATCCTCGACGAGGCCCACGTCGCGGCCCCCGCTTCGGCGAGCAAGTATGCCACCGACACGGACACCACCCGGGCCATCCGGGACCTGGCCCCGCGCTTCGATAACCGGCTCTTTCTGAGCGCCACCCCGCACAACGGCCACTCGAACAGCTTCAGCGCCCTGCTCGAGATCCTCGATCCCGCCCGCTTCACCCGCGGCGCCCCGGTCGAGGGCCGGAAGGATCTCGACCCGGTGATGGTCCGCCGGCTCAAGCGGGACCTGCGTCAGATCGTCGACGAGCGCGGCTTCCCCAACCGCCTGCTCGTGGAGCTCGCGCTCCGGCACGGGGACGGCCGCTGGCGGGTCCAGGCGACCGCGCACGACACGGACACCGGCCGGGACGCGGCGCCCGAGGACCGCGAGCTCGGCGCGGCGCCCCCGTTCGAGCTCGAGCTGGCGCAGAAGCTGCTGCGCTACACGGAGCTCTGCGCCCCGGCGAGCGGCCGCGGGCGGCTGGTGTTCGTGCACCTGCAGCAGCGCCTGCTCTCGAGCCCCGAGGCCTTCGCGCGGTCCATCGACGCCCACGCCCGCGGCCTCGAGAAGCAGGGCGGGCCCCGCGCGGCGCCCGAGCAGCGCCGCCTCGCCCTCAGCGAGGATCCGGACAGCCACGGCCTCGACGACGAGACCCTCGCGGCCGAAGAGGACGCGACCCTGACGGCCGAGACGCGCGCCCTGCCGACCCCCACCGAGGAGGCCCGCGTGCTGCTCGGGGAGCTCCGCGCCCTCGCCGAGCAGGCCCGCCGGCGCCCGGACGCCAAGCTCCTCGCCCTGCTCGACTGGATCCGCCGGCAGCAGTGCCCCGCTGCCGGCCTCGGCCCGGAGACGAAGGAGCGCCGCACCTGGACGGACCGCCGCGTGATCCTCTTCACCGAGTACGCGCACACGCTCCGCTACGTGGTGGAGATCCTGAACCGAGCCGTCGACGCCACCGACGACGGCGAGCACCGGGTCGGTGTGTTCCACGGCGGCATGGGCGACGACGCCCGCGCCGCCATCCAGCGGGCGTTCAACGCCCCCCCGGCCCAGAACCCCCTCCGGATCCTGGTCGCCACCGACGCCGCTCGCGAGGGGCTGAACCTCCAGGCCCACTGCGCGGATCTCTTCCACCTCGACATCCCGTGGAACCCGTCGCGCATGGAGCAGCGCAACGGGCGCATCGACCGCACGGGGCAGCCCGCGAGCGAGGTCCGCTGCCACTACTTCGTCTACCCGGACCGGGCCGAGGATCGGATCCTGAGCACGGTGGTGCGCAAGATCGCCACCGTACAGCGCGAGCTCGGTTCGCTCGGCACGGTGCTGCTCGAGCAGGTCGAGGGCCTGCTCGAGGGCGGGCTCCGCCCCGAGGTCGAGCCCCGGATCCAGCGCCTCGGCGAGGGCGCCCGCACCGACACGGTGAGCGCCGAGCTCGAGGACCAGCGCCGGGACCTCGCGCCCCTCGAGGAGGAGATCCGCCGCGCCGGCGCCCGGCTCGACGAGTCGCGGCGCTTCCTCGAGGTGTCGCCCGACTCGCTCCGGGGCGTGGTGCAGATCGGCCTCGCCCTCAGCGGGGCGGGGCCCCTCGAGCCCGCGGGGGAGACGAGCGATCGACGGCCCGCCTTCCGCCTGCCCCCGCTCGGGCGGGAGTGGGAGCGCACCCTCGACACCCTGCGCGTCCCCCGCGAGCAGGACGAGACCTTCTGGCAGTGGCGTGAGAAGCCGCTGCGGCCGGTCACCTTCCACCCGGCGCAGATCCTCACCGACGAGGCCGAGCAGCTCCACCTTGCCCACCCCTTCGTCCGCCGCCTGCTCGATCGCTTCCTCGCCCAGGGCTACTCCGCCCACGATCTCAGCCGCTTCACCGCCGTCA
>CAYZQO010000051.1:37464-44926 GCA_964480725.1 uncultured Polyangiaceae bacterium
CGCTTCCTCGCCCAGGGCTACTCCGCCCACGATCTCAGCCGCTTCACCGCCGTCATCGCCCCCGGGGAGAGCGTCGTCCGGGTCGTCGGCTATGCCCGGCTCACTCTGTTCGGCGCCGGCGCCGCGCGCCTGCACGACGAGCTCGTGGCGCTCGCCGCCGCCTGGCCGGGCAAGGCGAAGGACGTCAAGCCGTACAAGGACCGCGTGACCGCCGCGCGCGCCCAGCAGCAGGTCGAGGAGCTCCTGGCCCGCGGCGGCAAGCCCCCCTCGCAGAAGCTCCGCCAGCGGATCCTGCCCGACGTCTCCGCCCTCTTCGCCGCGCTCTGGCCCCACCTCGAGGCGGAGGCGGACGCGCACGCGGCCGACGCCCGGAAGGGCCTCGCCGAGCGAGCCCGGCGCGAGGCGGACGATCTCCGCAAGCTGCTCGAGCGGCGTGGGGTCGTGCTCGAAAAGACGAGGGATCGCCTGCGCCAGCAGGAGCTCTTCACGGTGGAGGACAAGCTCCAGAAGCGCCAGGTCGAGCTCGACCTCGTGCACCTCGAGAACCGCCGCCAGACCCTCGCGCAAGAGCTCGAAACCGAACCCGCCGCCGTCGCCGCCCTCTACGACGTCCGCATGACCCGCCTGACCCCGGTGGGTCTCGTGGTGGCCTGGCCCGAGGGCATGACGTGAAAGATCGAGACGTCGCCTTCCACCGGGAGTGGCTCGGCCTCGCGCAGCCGATCGAGGGGCTCGTCTTCTCGGTACCGGTGCTCGCGGACGCGCAGATCGCGCCCGCCGTCCGCCCCGAGCTCTCGGTCGCCTTCGAGGCCGAGCTCGAAACGGCCGACGGCGCCGCCCGCATCCCCGACCTGCGCGCCTTCTTCCGCCGCTTCCTCGGCTACGACCGCCCCGGGATGCTCGTCGACCGCGCCGAGCTCCCCGCCGAGCTCGCCTTCTACGCCCCCGAGGGCGGCCAAGAGCTCCGCCCGAGCTTCGCCCTCGCCCGCGGCCCCTTCGCCACCGACGACCCCTTCGCCGAATTCGACGCCCCCCCGAACCCAATCCCCGCTCCAAACCCCCAACCCAATCCCGATCCCGCTCCCTCTCCCTACTTCGCCCTCGTCTGGGATCTGCGCGACGACGCCCCCACCCAGACCCCCGGCCTCGACGCCCCCGAGGACAAGACCGGCCCCTGGCGCTACCCGCCCACGGCGAAGTTCGAGCGCCTCCTCCGTCACACCGGGATCCCGCTCGGCCTGCTCTCGAGCGGCCCCGAGCTCCGCCTGGTCTACGCCCCCGCGGGGCAGACCACCGGGCACTTGACCTTCCGCGTCGCCGAGCTCCGGGAGCCCGGCGGGCGCCCCGTGCTGGCGGCGCTCGAGCTGCTGCTGCACGCCCGCCGCGCCTACGGGGCCGCTCCCGCGCACACCCTCGAGGGCCTGCTCGCCGAGAGCCGCCGCCGCCAGGCGGACGTGACCCAGGCCCTGGCCGAGCAGGTCTTCGAGGCCGTCGAGCTCCTGCTCGCCGGCTTCGAGCAGGCCGCCGCGCGCGACTGCGTGGGCGACCGGCACGACTGGCTTCGCGCCGCGCTCGAACAGGAGGGCGACCACCTCTACCAGGGCGTGCTCTCGGTGGTGCTGCGGCTCGTGTTCCTCCTCTACTCCGAGGACGCGGGCCTGATGCCGACGGAGCAACCCCTTTACTCCGAGCACCTGAGCCTGTTCGGCCTCTACGACCGGCTCACCGCCGACGCCGGCGCCCACCCGGAGTCGATGCACCACCGCTTCGGGGCCTACGGGCAGCTCCTGGCCCTCTTCCGCCTGGTCTTCCTCGGCGGCCGGCACGGGTCGCTCGAGCTGCCGCCCCGGCGCGGGGGGCTCTTCGATCCCAACGCCTACCCCTTCCTCGAGGGCGGCCTGCCCGATTGGACCGCGGCCATCGCCTCACCCGCGGCCCGGGCCCGCGTCAAGCCCCCGAGCCTCGACGACGGCACCATCTACCGCGTGCTGCACCGGCTGGTGGTCTTCGAGGGCCAGCGGCTGAGCTACCGCGCCCTCGACGTCGAGCAGATCGGCTCGGTCTACGAGTCGCTCATGGGCTACCACGTCGAGCGGCTGGAGAAGCCCGCGGCGCGCCTGGGGAAGAATGGAGTCTGGGTCGACACGGGGATTGCAGAGAAGCTGACGCCCGCCGACCGGGGTCGCCTCTTCAAGGAGGCCTGCGGCCTGAACCCCGGCCCCATCGCGTCGCTCGAGGCGGCCCTGAAGGCGGCGGGCAAGGACGACGAGGCGCGGCTCCAGGCCCTGCTCGCCCAGGCGCCGGGGCGGCAGGCGGACCGCGCCCGGCACCGCGCCGCCGCCGGGCGCCTGGTGATCCAGCCCGGCGAGGAGCGCCGCCGCTCGGGGAGCCACTACACGCCCCGCTCGCTCACCGAGCCCATCGTCCGGCGCACCCTCGAGCCGCTGCTCGCCTGCCTCGGGCCCGAGCGCACCGCCGCCGAGCTCTTGCAGCTCAAGATCTGCGATCCCGCCATGGGCTCGGGGGCGTTCCTGGTGGCGGCTTGCCGCGAGCTCGCAAGCGAGGTGGTGGCGGCCTGGACCCGGAGCGGGGAGCTCCCGGCGATCCTCGAAACGCACGGCGACGCGCACCTCGCGGCCCGACGCCTGGTGGCC
This sequence comes from uncultured Polyangiaceae bacterium, assembly GCA_964480725.1. Classification (GTDB taxonomy): domain Bacteria; phylum Myxococcota_A; class Polyangia; order Polyangiales; family Polyangiaceae; genus JAFGBI01. Next base: position 40,119 of record CAYZQO010000051.1, read on the forward strand.
CAGAAGTGCCTCTACGGCGTGGACAAGAACCCCGCCGCAGTCGAGCTCGCGAAGCTGTCGCTGTGGTTGGTCACCCTGAGCAAGACCCTGCCGTTCACATTCGTGGACCACGCGCTCAAGCAGGGGGACAGCCTGGTGGGGCTCTCCTTCGACCAGCTCCGGCGTTTCCACTGGGAGCCGGAGGCGCGCGCCGGCCAGCAGGTGGACGCCTGCGAGGCGCTCCTCACCGAGGCGCTCGAGCAGGCCGTCGACCTCCGGCAGCAGATCCTCGCCTTGGCCGAGCACGACGATCCCGTCTCCCAAGGCGAAAAGCGCCGCCTGCTCGAGTTCGCGCAGCAGTCGATCGAGCGGGTGCGCCGGGTCGGCGATCTGGTGGTGGACGCGTTCTTCGCCGGCAAGAACGCCAAGGCCCGCGAGGCCGAGCGGCTGCGCCGGCTCGATCTCGTCCGCGAATGGCTCGCCGGCGAGCGCGCCCTTGCGGCCGCCGACCACGCCGGCGCCCCCGAGACGCCCCTCGAACGCAAGCGCCTCGAGAAGCTCCGCGCCGCGCTCCCCGCCCTCCGCGACGAGCTCGAAGCCCTGGCCGCCGAGGCCCGCGAAAAGCTCACGCCCTTCCACTGGTGGCTCGAGTTCCCCGAGGTCTTCTTCGAGGAGCGGCCGGATCCGCTGCAGGGCGGGAAGGTGAACGGCGCCGCGCTGATGGAGGCGGTGGTGGGGAACCCACCGTTCGGGGGCAAGAACACCATCCTCAGCGGCAACCCCGAGGGCTACGTCGAGTACCTGCAGGCGGTGCACCCAGGGGCCCACGGCAACAGCGATCTGGTCGCGCACTTCTTCCGCCGCGCGGCGGCGCTGCTCGGCGAGCACGGGACCTTCGGGCTCATCGCCACCAACACGATCGCCCAGGGCGACACGCGCGCAACGGGGCTCCAACCGCTCGTCGAGCAGGGCTGGGAGCTGTACGACGCTACCGAGTCGATGGCCTGGCCAGCACCCGGCGCCGCCGTGACCGTCTCGATTGTCAATGCCGCGCACGGCGGGGTGCGCGGCAGGGTCGACAAGCGCCACAACGGCGTGCGGGTGCGGGCGCTGAGCTCCAGGCTTAGCGTGGGAGAGGAGCGGCAAGACGCGGCGGTTCTCCACGCGAACGCGGATTGCGCGTTCGTCGGCACGTACGTCCTCGGCATGGGCTTCACCCTCACCCCCGAGGAACGTGAGTCGCTCGTGAAGCGCGACCGGAAGAACGCCGAGCGGATCTTCCCCTACCTCGGTGGCGAGGAGGTGAACACGAGTCCGACGCAGGCCTTCGGCCGCTACGTGATCAGCTTCAGCCAGATGGAGATCGCCGAAGCCGAGAAGTGGCCGGACCTGCTCCGCATCGTGCGCGAGAAGGTGAAGCCGGAGCGAGACAAGAACAAGCGCGAAACCCGCCGCAGGTACTGGTGGCGCTTCGGCGAGACGACCCCCGCCCTCTACGCCGCCCTCGCCCCCCTCGAGCGGTGCCTGGTCACGTCGAGCATCAGCAAGCACCGCGTCTTCGCATTCGTCCCCGCCAGCTGGATCTACACGCACAATCTCTGCGTCTTCCCGCTCGACACGTACTCGGCGTTCGCCGTGCTCCAGTCCGCGGCGCATGTGCACTGGGCGGCGCTGCTGTCTTCGGGTCTTGCCGACCGCGGTGGCTACCGCCCCACCGACTGCTTCGAAACCTTCCCCTTCCCCGCGCCCGATCCGCGGACCGTCCTCCCCGAGCTCGAGACCGCCGGCGAGGCGCTCTACGCGGCCCGCGCGCGCTTCATGGTCGACACCGACCAGGGCCTGACCAAGACCTACAACGCCCTCAAGGACCCCGCCTGCACCGACCCCCGCGTCCTCGAGCTCCGCCGCCTCCACGAAGCCATGGACCGCGCCGTCCTCGCCGCCTACGGCTGGTCCGACCTCGCGATGCCCCCCTTCTGCCCGGCAACCGACGGCGACCGCGCCACCCTCAAGTCCTTCACCGACGAGGTGATCGACCGCCTCTACGCCCTCAACGCCGACCGCGCCGCCGCCGAAGCGGCCGCTGCACCCGCCGCCACGACCGCCGCCGCCAAGCGCCGGGGTCAATCCACGAGCAAGACCAAAGCCTCCCCCAAGGAGGGCGCGGCGAAGGCGAAGCGCGGGAAGAGGGGCGGCGGGGGGCAGGGGGAGCTGTTCTGATGTGCCTGAGCAAGCGCTCAGGGTAAGCTCGGAGCGCATGGGACCGACGGACCAGGCCCCCGGACCGGAGGCAGGCGTCCTGCCGCGCCTGGGGGAACCATGACCCGGGTAGACGTCAAGCCCGAGCTCCTGCGCTGGGCCTGTGCTCGCTCGCGGATCGACGAGCTGGAGCTCGACGTTCGGTTCAAGGACCTTGGCGCGTGGGAGCGCGGCGAGAAGGCGCCCACCCTCAAGCAGCTCGAGGCGCTCGCGAAGGCGACCCACACGCCGATCGGATTCTTCTTCCTGCCAGCTCCCCCCGAGGAACGGATCCCGATCGCCGACCTGCGCACCAAGGCGAGCCGCCCGCTCGGACGCCCGAGCCCGGACCTGCTGGAGACGCTCTACCAGTGCCAGCAGCGGCAGGACTGGTACCGGGAGTTCTCCCACTGGTTCGGCGAGGGCCCGAGGCCGTTCGTCGGCTCGGTCAAGCTCAGGGATGACCCGGTCCGAACCGCCCGCAGCATGCGCAAGACGCTCGAGCTGAGCGACGACGCCCGCCGGCGCCTGCCGACCTGGACCGACGCCCTGCGACACCTCGCGGAGCAGGCTGAGACGGCGGGGATCCTCGTCATGGTGAGCGGCGTGGTCGGCAGCGACAACCACCGAAAGCTCGATCCCGACGAGTTTCGCGGCTTCGCGCTCGCCGACGAGGTCGCCCCGCTCGTCTTCGTCAACGGCGCCGACACCAAGGCCGCGCAGATGTTCACGCTGGCGCACGAGCTCGTGCACGTCTGGCTCGGCGAGACGGCGCTGTCGAACTCGGACCTGGCGGTGGCCTCCACCGGCGAGGTCGAGCGCTTCTGCAACCAGGTCGCCGCCGAGCTGCTGGTCCCGCTGGCCGAGCTCGCGGCCGAGTTCGACCGCCGCACCGACCTCCCGGCGGAGACGGAACGCCTCGCCCGGCACTTCAAGGTCAGCGCCCTCGTTATCCTGCGTCGGCTCCTCGATGCGGGGAAGCTGTCGAGCGCGGCGTACCGAGCCGCCTACCGCCGCGAGCTCGCGCGCCTGCAGGAGCGATCGCGCACCGCGAGCGGCGGCGGCGACTTCTACCGGACGCTGGGCGCCCGGGTGGGCAAGCGCTTTGCGCGAGCGGTGGTCGTTAGTGCCCTCGAGGGACGTTCCCCGTTCACCGAGGCGTTTCGCCTCCTCGGCTTCCGCCGCATGGACACCTTCGACAAGCTGGGGCGCGAGCTCGGGGTGCTGCCCGGATGAAGTACCTGCTCGACGCCAACGTCTTCATCGAGGCGAGCCGCCTGTACTACGGGCTCGACTTCTGCCCCGCGTTCTGGGACTGGCTGGCTCGCGCCAACGAGGCAGGCAAGGTGTTCAGCATCGAGCGCATCGCCGGGGAGATCGCCGCCGGTGACGACGCGCTCGTCGAGTGGGCCGCGGCGCGCGGTGAAGAGTTCTTCCTGAAGCCAGATGCCGCGCTCCCTCCGGCGCTGGCGAAGGTTGCGGCCTGGACGACGAGCCAGCGCTACGAGCCTGCGGCGATCAGCACCTTCTTCCAGGTCGCCGATTTCTATCTCGTCGCACACGCCCTGGCGCTCAGGTGCGCGCTCGTCACGCGCGAGGTGCCCGCGAACTCGACCAGGCGCGTGAAGATCCCGAACGCGTGCATCGGCGTGGGCGTGCAGCACCTGACACCCTTCGAGATGCTGCGGCGCGAGAAGGCGTCCTTCGTCCTCGGCAAGCGCTGAGCCTCGCGTCCGTCGTTGCGCGCGCGAGGCTACAGGAAGTCGCCACCGCCGGTGGCCGCGTCGCCGCCCGATCCCGCCCCCGGCGATGCGTGAACGCGACGTCCGAGCCCGCCTGGACGCGCTTAACGCCGAGCGCGCGGCGGCGGAGGCCGCGAGCGCCCCCGCCGCCACGACCGCGGCCGCCAAGCGCCGCGGTCAATCCACGGGCAGGACCAAGGACTCACCCAAAGGGGGCGCGGCGAAGGCGAAGCGCGGGAAGAAGGGCGGCGGGGGACAGGGCAGCTTGTTCTGACCTCTGGAGCCATTCCGCTACACTGAGGGCCCGCATGGCCTCCCCCAACCTGACCGAAATCCTCGACCTCGTGCGCGCCCTCTCGCCCCGAAAAAAGCTTGGCCTCGTCTCCGAGCTCGTCAATGACCTCGAGGGACCGGAGGACGAGGGCTGGGCCGTGGCGTGGCGTGAGGAGCTCGACCGGCGCCGGAACGACCCGGCGGAACGCACCGGCGCCACCGGAGACGAGGTCATCGGGCAGGCACGTCGGGCGCTGGTTCGGCCGTGAAGCGCCTCACCGTTCGGCGCAGCGCCGAGCAGGCTCGTCGTCCCGGTGGACGACGAGTCGACCCGGGGGCGCCGACGCACGGACGGGGGGCCAGGCGCCCCATCCGCGACCGCTCCCCCTGGTGACGCCGCACCGCCCTGGTTGCGAAGCACGCGGATCCGCGCCACCCTGATCGAGCGGTGTCGAGCATCGTGGGAGCGGCGCCGCCGATCGAAGCCCCTCACGCTCCACTGCGAGCAATCACGGCACTCGAGCCTGCCATGGGCGAACCGGCCAAGAAGATGACGATGAGAGACGCCAGCATGCG
>CAYZQO010000052.1:0-22262 GCA_964480725.1 uncultured Polyangiaceae bacterium
GCCCCAACCACGCCGCATAGTACCGTGCCCCGTGGTAGTAGAGCCCCGTCTCCTCCCTTGCTGCCCCCCGCGGGGGGCGGCGGTGCACACCGCCGGTGCTCGCTTCGCTCCGCGCCGGCGGGACCCTGCCTAGCTCCGTGCTCGCCTCGCCTCCGGCGAGGCTGCGCGCGGGCGGGGGTCCCCAGAGGGGGGGGCAGTTGGGGGCGAGGGCGCAGGTGCTGAAGAACTGCAGGGTCGACTTCGTGCTGCAACGCCCGTGGGGATGGTCGTCGCGGCGATCGGGGCGGGCACCTGAGGTCCACCTGCAGGTGCGGCGGGCGCGGTCCTGGGCCCAGTCCCACCAGGGGTGCCAGGTGCGCGGGCGCCACCAGGTCGGCCAGAGGAGCTCCGCCGGCGGGCCGAGCTCGGGGGCGGCCTCGGCGAGGTGGAGCCCCTGAGTTGGGGAAGCCGAAGTCCCTGGCACGGCTTGCTTCTACCACCGGGCGGGACGGGCGTGGAGGACGGGACGATGCGAGGCGGGTCTGCCCCACCGGCGGCGTCAGCTCCGTGCCTCGTTTGGCAGCCGCTCGCCGCGAGGCGTGCAGGCGGCGCTCCGCGCCGTCGCACGCGACGGGCCGCTAGCTGCCGTCCTGTCGAACCGTCAGGGAAGGGGCGCAGGCGGCGGGAGGTGGGGGGCCGTTGCCCAAGTTTGTCGAAAAAAGTGCCACTGGACTAGCAGACCGAACGGGACAGTGCGCCTCTGGTGCAAAGGGATGGCAAGGAAAAATGTAGTCGGTTACGACGCCGGTCCCTGTTGTGGCGAGTCGTCGTCAAGGGCTGGGTGATGGGGCACCTGCGGACTGAGCCGATGCACCAGGCAACGAGCGTGACAGAACAGAAGCTGCGTCTCGTCTTCGGCTCCCGCCGGGCAGACAGCCATTCTTGTTGCACGGGGCTCCGTGAGCCACTCGCCGCAGAAGCAACAGACCACCGCCTTCGCGAGGTCGCTATTCCCAGCCATAGTTCCTCCTGAGGCGATCCAGGGATTTCTGAGACAGGCTTTCGAAGGTCGTGATTATGCCGCGTTCGTCCTCTACCACTACGTTGAAGCGACCAGCCTCATTCTGGAGGATTCGCACAGTAGCGCCGTCGGCCTGCGTCATAGCGCGGCCACCTTGACGGACCGCCGCGACTCCTCCCTCGGAGAGGACGCCACCTCGCGTAGCTGCGGCTCCGGCTATCCGCTCAGCGCCGTGGGCCGTCGTCCTGAGCGCTTTGCCCGCCCCGCTTGCAGCTACACTCGGTCCCCGAGCGAGCGCCTGCGCGGCACCGAGAGCGAGTTCCGCAGCGGCCAGCGTAACCTCGCCAGCCAATTCGGCTCCCATCGGGAGGTCTTGGTACTTCAGCTCACTGGCCACGACCGCCGCGCCTTGTTCGGCACGCGCAAGCTCGTCCGGAGAAGGCGGGGGGGCGCTGGCCGGGCGCGCGAAATAGGGGCCTGCCGCGGCAAGGTCCGTCACTCGGTTCACCACCGCGTTCCAGGTGCCCTTTGCCCAGGCTTCAATCGTTTCTGGCGTCAGCGCCTCTTGTGACGAGCAGGGCAGGAACTGCGTAACCTGGCAACCGCCTGGCATCGACTGCGAGGCGGGGGTTTCCGAAGTTCGCGGTGGGGCCGGGCGCTCTTCTGCCTGGCCCGAAGCCTCCGCTGCCGGCTCTGCCGCTGCCTGGCTCGGTTGCGCCTCGTCATAAACCTGTCGCAGCACATCATCCGGCTGGTTCGGGTTCGCCTCACGGAAGGCCTCGAACGAGACGAAGTTCAGCGGATTGGTTGGATCCGCCGTGTTCTCTACTTGTGTTTGCGTCCCCCCCGGATCGCTGAAGCACACGGGGTTGTCACGCGAATACCGGTACAGATTGGGTCCGTCGACCACCCCCGCCGGATCCACCGCCGTCCACCGCCCCAACCACGCCGCAAAATACCGCGCCCCGTGGTAGTAGAGCCCCGTCTCCTCGTCCTTCTCCTTGCCAGTATACCGGTATCGCTTCGCGCTCACCTCCGCCGCGCCGTACGCCGTGTGGAACGCTGTCGTCCCGTACGGATGGTACTCTTCGTAGGTGATGACGTTGCCCGACTGGTCCACCTCGAGCATCGCTGAGCCGAGGTGGTTGTCGAGCTGGAAGCGCCAGCGCGTCGTGGGCGTTCCGACGGGCGCACCGTTCGCGACGGTGCTCGTCTCGGCCATGGCGACGCGGCGTTGGTCGTCCATGACGTGGAGGGTCTGGCGCTCTTCGTCGATGGGGGCGCCTGGTGCTGCGGCGCGTTGGCGATAGAGCTCGTAGCCGCCGAGGTAGATGCGCTCTTCGACGAGGCCGCTGTGGACGTAGACCTTGCGCACGCGTTGGCCGGCGCCGTCGTACGTGAAGTACGTGTCCCCGCCGCCGAGTTTGCCGGCGCGCTTCATGCGGTCGGCGTGGTCCCAGTCGAGGCCGCCGGGGAGGTGGGGCATGCGGGTCATCGAGCCGTGGGCGCCGGCGGTGTTCGTCGCGTCGTCTCGGTACTCGTAGGTTTCGCTGAAGGTGCCGTCGGGGTCGCCGGGGATGGACGTGGCGAGCAGGCGGTTGCTCGCAAGCTCGCCGGTGACTTGGTACGCGTACCGATACCGGCGCGTCCAGCCCGGCACCGGCGAGCCCGCCGCGGGGAGGTGCTGCATGCGCTCGATGTTGCCCACGGCGTCGTAAGTATAGCGCTCCGTGTACCGGGCCAAAGCCTGAAGGTCGTTCGGATGCGGCAGGGGGCCGATGGCGAGGTCGACGGGGCCGGGCTGGGTCTGCCCGGGGTGCTCACGACCCTGGGCCTCGACGAGGCGATAGAGCGAGTCGTACGCGTACTTGCCGTCGCTCGAGACGGGAGCCGGGCCCGTGAAGAGCGGCACCGTGCTGGCGCGGTCGTGAAGCTCGCAGATATTGCCGACCGGATCGTAGAAGTACCGCAGGTCCTGCAGCCGGACGCCGTCGCTCGCGCGGGTGGTGACGAGCGTCTTCAGCCGAAACGTCCTCTCGTCGTACGTGTACACGACGCTCGTGCCGTTCGCGTGCTCAGCGATGGGATCGGGGACACGCGATCTGCACGCTGGGTGAACGCCGCCGTCCACACCCTGACTCACCCCAGCGCGAAGCTGAGTCGCCCCGAGGCCGCGGAGGCCGACGACGCTGGAGAGCCGACGACGCTGGAGAGCCGACGACGCTGGAGAGCCGACGACGCTGGAGAGCCGACGACCCCGGAGCCTGCCGCCGCGCCGCTGGTCCCCGCGGAGCAGGCCGCCGAGAGCCTGTTCGCGGCCCTCGCCGCCGAGGCCGACGAAGAGACGGCCGGCGCGCAGACGACGCGGTGCGGGACGGCGCCCGTCGAGCCGGCGTGTCCGCGCTCTCGACCCGCCGCTCGGCGGCCTTCGCGCCTTCGCACTGTCCCCGATCTCCCCGGCGTTGTAGAACGGGCGCATGCCGTGGCTTCGCCACTTCGCGCTCTTCCTCGTCTTTGTGACCGAGCTCTTCAGGCCCGCGGCGGCGGGGGCGTTCGTGTCTGCGCCTGATGCGAACGCACAGACCCGCGTCGGGGCCTTCGAGCTCGTCGCCGCCACGCTCGTCGGGCCGGCGAGCGTCGCAACGTGGGGACTGCACGAGAGAATCGGCGCTGCGTACGACGAGAACGCGTCAGGCTACCGCTTTGCCGCAAGGGGCGGGCTTGGACCGGTACGGCAGGGAGCCGCCGGTGTCGAACGCGCGGTCGCGGACCTTGAAGCCGCGGGCGGTCGCGTGCTTGGTCGGGAGGTCACCATCGAGGCCGGCGGTGTGCGCACGCGGCCCGACCTTTTCGCGGAATTGCCGAGCGGTCAGCAAGCATTCCTCGAGATCAAGACCGGTGCCTCGGCGGGCTTGACGCCGAACCAGACGGCGGCGTTCCCGCAAATCTGGACGCAGGGTGGCGTTCCGCGAGGCGCTAACGCCGCTGCCGCTGGCTTGACCCCGGGAGTCCCCATTGGGCCCACGCCGGTCTGGACGGTTCACCACCCATGGCCGCTGCCATGACGAAGATGACGAAGACGATTAACCTCGACGCCGCGCTGGCGCTCCTGGCCAAGATCGGGTTCAAGAAGCGCGCAGGCGATGTGTTCACGCTCGATCTCGCCCCGGGCGTGCTCGGGTGGCTGGGTTTCAATCGAGCAACGCAACACCGCGGCCCGGGCGAAGTGGAGATCAACCCCGTCGTCGGCGTGCGATTCCAGGAAGTGGAGCGACTGGTGGCTGAGTGTCGTGGCGAGAAGTTCCATGCCTACCAGCCACCAACGATCAGCAGTCCGCTCGGGTACTTGATGCCCGAGAAGAAGTACATGGCGTGGGTGTTCGCTCCTGGGCGCTCGGAGGGGGTAGCAACCGACATGGCCAATGCGATCGCCACGTACGGGGTTCCCTTCATGCGCTCGGTTTTCGATCTCGCCAACTTGCGGCGACGACTCCAGGACCGCTCTGGATTTGAGCACCAGCTAGCCTACCGGCGACCCGTCGCAGCGTTCCTCGCGGGAGATGTGGAGCAGGCGCGCGCCCTGCTGGACGATGCGCTTGCGGCAATCGGGGCGCGGACTGACCTCGCCGCTGCGGACTTCAGCAGATTCGCGGAGTCGCTCCGCGGCCGGCTGCCGCCTCCGTGATCCCAGTGGCGCGCCGATCAGTGTGCGTGTTGCCTCGCGGTGACGTTCACCCGAAGGCCGACACCTAGCCGCTGAAGTTGCCTCGCAGCGTGGTCGAGGATCGTCGCAAACTCCCCGCTCGGCGCCTCGCAACAGTTGAGCTGGATATCCACCGGTTGGCCCGCTGTTTCGGGGTACTGCCGGGCTAAGGTCCCATCCGTGATGAAGCCGGCGTATGCGTTGATCTTCTCCTTCAACTGCGAGGCTTGAGCCGTGTCGCTACCCCATGCACGCGATTCGATCATGATCATGAGGTACCGACCGGACGCATCCTGCCCCACAACGTCAACTACGTTCGCCTGAGCTACTCCTGGCACGATTCACCTCCGAAGCTGTCACTAGCCCCCGACGAACGCCGATGGACAGCGAGGGCCCACACTGCCCGTCGCGAGCTGGCGTCGTCGCCGTGAAGAGCGTGTCGGCTGGACTCCGTCCCGACCCCGGCAAGGCACGGCTCGTTCGTCATGGCAGCGGCCATGGGTAGTGAACCGTCCAGACCGGCGTGGGCCCAATGGGGACTCCCGGGGTCAAGCCAGCGGCAGCGGCGTTAGCGCCTCGCGGAACGCCACCCTGCGTCCAGATTTGCGGGAACGCCGCCGTCTGGTTCGGCGTCAAGCCCGCCGAGGCACCGGTCTTGATCTCGAGGAATGCTTGCTGACCGCTCGGCAATTCCGCGAAAAGGTCGGGCCGCGTGCGCACACCGCCGGCCTCGATGGTGACCTCCCGACCAAGCACGCGACCGCCCGCGGCTTCAAGGTCCGCGACCGCGCGTTCGACACCGGCGGCTCCCTGCCGTACCGGTCCAAGCCCGCCCCTTGCAGCGTCCGTCGCCGCGCCAGCCGCGGGAGCGGGAGTGCGTGCGTCGACTGCCGGCGCAGTGGCCGGGGCGCGGCCGGGGGGCGTGGCCGGGGCGCTGGGGGGCGGACGCACTGGAGCGGCGGCGGGGGCGCCGCGCCCTGTGGGAGCTGATCTGGGAGCAGGAGTGCGGGCGGAGCCTCCGCGGGCACCCGAGACTCTGCCGACGGCATACGCCGTTGCCGCACCCACCAATACTGGTCCTGCGCTATACCCGACAGCCTCGCTGGTTGTCTGGGGTTCATAGTACTTCGTCGTTTCTTCAGCGCGCTCGATGACGCGATCGACGTTCGCGGTACCGACGCCAAGGAGCTCGTTGTTTCTCTTCAGCTCGTGCAGCTTCTGGAGGTTCTCGGCCTGCGCGGCATCGGCCATCGCATGGGCGACGCCCCGACCAAATCCGACTATGGCTTCCCCGGCCGATTGGGCAGCGCTGGCGACCGCTTCCCCCGTGTCAGAAATCGCCTGCTGGGCAGCCGCGCCAACCTCGCGCGCCGCCTCTTCCAATTGCTGGAACCGCGCCTGCGGGTCCCACCAACCCGCTTGCGTTCCGCTGGCATCAACCAGGTTGGTTGGCTCGTTGCGCACATATGCGTACAAGCATGTGCCGTCGACCACCCCCGCCGGATCCGCCGCCGTCCACCGCCCCAACCACGCCGCATAATACCGCGCCCCGTGGTAGTAGAGCCCCGTTTCCTCGTCCTTCTCCTTGCCAGTATATCGGTATCGCTTCGCGCTCACCTCAGCCGCGCCGTCCGCCGTGTGAAACGCCGTCGTTCCGTAGGGGTGGTACTCCTCGTAGGTGATGACGTTGCCCGCCTGGTCCACCTCGAGCATCGCGGAGCCGAGGTGGTTGTCGAGCTCAAACCTCCACCGCGTGGTCGGCGCCGCGTCCGGCACCCGGTCGGTCACGGTCTTCGTCTCCGCCATCGCTACCCGCCGCTGGTCGTCCATCACGTGCAGGGTCTGGCGCTCTTCGTCGATGGGGGCGCCTGGTGCTGCGGCGCGTTGGCGATAGAGCTCGTAGCCGCCGAGGTAGATGCGCTCTTCGACGAGGCCGCTGTGGACGTAGACCTTGCGCACGCGTTGGCCGGCGCCGTCGTACGTGAAGTACGTGTCCCCGCCGCCGAGTTTGCCGGCGCGCTTCATGCGGTCGGCGTGGTCCCAGTCGAGGCCGCCGGGGAGGTGGGGCATGCGGGTCATCGAGCCGTGGGCGCCGGCGGTGTTCGTCGCGTCGTCTCGGTACTCGTAGGTTTCGCTGAAGGTGCCGTCGGGGTCGCCGGGGATGGACGTGGCGAGCAGGCGGTTGCTCGCAAGCTCGCCGGTGACTTGGTACGCGTACCGATACCGGCGCGTCCAGCCCGGCACCGGCGAGCCCGCCGCGGGGAGGTGCTGCATGCGCTCGATGTTGCCCACGGCGTCGTAAGTATAGCGCTCCGTGTACCGGGCCAAAGCCTGAAGGTCGTTCGGATGCGGCAGGGGGCCGATGGCGAGGTCGACGGGGCCGGGCTGGGTCTGCCCGGGGTGCTCACGACCCTGGGCCTCGACGAGGCGATAGAGCGAGTCGTACGCGTACTTGCCGTCGCTCGAGACGGGAGCCGGGCCCGTGAAGAGCGGCACCGTGCTGGCGCGGTCGTGAAGCTCGCAGATATTGCCGACCGGATCGTAGAAGTACCGCAGGTCCTGCAGCCGGACGCCGTCGCTCGCGCGGGTGGTGACGAGCGTCTTCAGCCGAAACGTCCTCTCGTCGTACGTGTACACCACACTCGTGCCGTTCGCGTGCTCAGCGAGGGTGCGCTGTCCGCGGGCGTTGTATCCCAGGTTCGTGAGGACGGGCGCTTCGGGGTCGCCGCGGACGGAAACGTGCACGGCGTCGAGGAGGTTCGCTTCGTTGTACACGGGGCGCGTCACGCTGCCGTCGGGCGTGGTCGCGGTCACGACGCGGTTCAGTGCGTCGTAGGCCGTCGAGCTCGTCCAGGTTTCCGCCTCGAGTAGCGGCTCCGCCGCGGCCGCGATTGCCGCCGGGTCGGTGAGCAGGTCGGTCGCCACCCAGTCGGGCTCGACGAGGTAGTCCGTGGCGAGGCGCCGAGACGCTTGGAGGAGGTTCCCCTTGAAGTCGAAGGCGACGCTCGTGACCACGCCCGCCCCGTCATAGACTCGGTGCGCCTGGCCGCAGAGGTTTGCGGCCTGCGCCGTCGCGAGCGCGAGCGACTCGCCGTAGACCGTGCGCTGCAGCAACCGCTCGGTCGCTCCCACCGCAACGAAGAGGTGCGTCGGCCGCTGGAGCGCGTCGTACTTTGCACGGGTGACCTGCTGGCGGGCGTCCCAGGTGCGCAGCGGTTTGCCCGCCACGTCCGGCAGCGTCAGCCGCGTCCCACCCTCGAGGCTGTCGACGCGCAACCGCCGGCCCGCGACGTCGAACCGCTGCGTGATGGTGTGGTGACCGAGCGCGTCGGTGATGACCAGCGGCTGACCCTCGATGTCGAGGGTCGTGTGCGTGTCGTAGAGCACGTCCGCGCCGTCGAGGCGGTTCGTGACCTGGGCGAGGAACGCGCGCCCGAGCGTGTCGAGGTGCGTGATGCTCGGGGTGTTCGCGTGCTGGGTCGCGAGCCAGGCCGCGCGCTCGTCGGGGTCGGTGGGCTCGGGAGCGGCGGGCAGGGGGCTGCCACGCTCCGTGTACCAGTCGCTCTCGAGCACCGTGTCGTTGGCGTCGAAGCTCGTCTGCTTCCACGCATCGAACTCGACCCTGCTGAACGTCCCATCCGGCAGGTCCGTGCGGACGACGCGATCGCGCGGATCGTAGTGGAGGACGGGCGTAACGCCCCACTCGACGAGATCTGCTTCGTCCTCGTAGTCGCTCGTCGCGCTGAAGAACGGCTCGTACTGCCTGACGGGGTTGCCCTTGTTGTTGAAGACGGTGCGTCCGGTGCCGACCCAGCGAGCTGCGACGTAGTCGACGACCAGCGAGCCGTCGGGGTTGCGCTGGAGCGAACCGTCGGGGTTTCTGAGCGGCGCATCGCCGGGCTCGGCTTGCACCTTCTGCATCACGACCCGGCCGAAGCCGTCGGAGTAGGCGTAGCTCTCTTGCCAGCGCGGATTCGTCAAGCCGTGCTGCTCGCGGGCCGTGGTCTTGACGAACGCGGGCCTCCCCTCGTTACGCCAGCGGTGAAGGTCGTACTCGAGCGTCGCGGTCGGGTCGTCGAGCGTGTCGCCTTCGCCCGCTCCGTCTTTGCCCATCACGGCCGTCCTCGCCACCATGCCGAGCGCGTCGAAGGCGACGGCGGTGCGGTTCAAGTTGGGGTCCGTCACGCGCCACGGCTGCAGGACGCGGTAGTCGTGCTCGGCGACGACGACGTTGTCGAGCGGGTCGCGCGTTTCGATGATGAGGAGCGAGTACGAGTCGTATTCGACCCGGTACTCCTCGCCGAACGGGTCGATGGCCCTGACAGGCAGGTAGAAGTGCGCCGCGTCGAAGATGACGCGACCGCTCGGAGCCCAGTGGGCGCCGCCACGCTCGACGTAGGCGCCGTCGCCGGTGAGCAGCGCTTCGAGCTCTGCCGGGGAGACGGTGGTTTGCGTGAGCGCGCTGGCGCCGGTCGCTACTTCGCTCACGAGGCCGGGCGTCAGCGCGAGGCGGTAGCTCTCGTAGGGCAGCGCGAGCGACGTGACGTGGCCAGCGTCCAACGGCCCTGTCAGCGCCTCGTTGTGGAAGAGCTGCTCCTGCGCTTCGACGAGGCGGCGCTGGGGGCCAGCGGTCGGGACTTCGTCGTACGCGAGGTCGTTGGCAGGAACGAGGGCGAGCAGCGCCGCCCGGGTGGCGGCGAAGTCGACGAGCGCCGAGCCTGAGGGTGTGAGCGTCCCGAGCTCGAGCCCCGTGACCTCGAAGAGCCGCTGCCCGTATTGGATGCCGACGCGATACCAATCGGCCTGGCTCGCCTCGTTGATGAAGTCGGGGACAGTGGGAAGCCCGTTGGGGACACGCTGACCCGCGGTTCGACCCAGATTCTCGGCCATCGTGCCGTCCATCCCGCCCCCTGACCGGCCGTGCGCCGGAGTCACGCACAACCAAGAACGCCAAGGCGAAGCACCATGGGCGAACGGGGCTCCGGAGCTGAAAGCGGTGGTGAGAGCGAAGGATCGAGCGGTCGCGTTCGGGAGCGACGGTTCCCACTCAAGGGGCGCGGCAATGCGCCAGTCTCTCGAGCCAGAACTCGAGCACCCCGAGGAACTCGGGCGTTGGGCGCCGCTCGCGGAGCTGCTCTCTCTCTCGCTGGAGCTGCGCCATCGTCCAATTCCCGGACCCGAGCCTGAGGCGGAGGCTCGCGACGAGCGCATCGTAGGCCGCAACGCGGTTCCGTCGCAGACGCTCGGTGTTAAGGTTGAGGATGGCCTCCAACTCGGTCCTGACGGCGTCGCTCGGACCGTCGATGCGGCCGTCCGAGTAGTACTTGAGCCCGGGCAGCGGTCCGAGCGGGTTCAGGTGGGTGAGCGGCTGGTTTCCCTTGTGCGTGTCGCAGGTCTGCCGCTCCCGGGGACTGCCCTCGAAGCCGCCGCAGGCGGCGAGCAGATTGTGCCAGTCGAGCTCTCGGCCGGGATCCACGGTCCGAGCCACGAAGTGCTCGATCTTGGCTCCCGACGGCGCGGTTATGGGGTCGACCGCTTCGCTCCGAATGCGCCGCATGCAGTAGCAGCAGAGGTCGAGCTGGTCCTCCACGAGCGCCCGGCGGAGGGCGGCCTTGGCGTCCCCCTGGAGCTCGGTCCACCGCGTCGCACCCGCGGCCTTCGCTTCGACGAGCTCGCGGGGCGGCGGACTACGCTTCGCGATCGGCCGCATCCGGGTCCACTCCCAAGAGCGAGAGCAACGTCTTCTGTCGGACAATCTCGTCGTGGTCCGGACCGAGGATCGCCTCGAGCTCTCCGAGCGAGGCGCGCGCGGCGGGCGGATCTCGATCGATGTCGGTGGCGACCTTCGCTATGAGCTCCCGCACCTTGGTGGGCTGCAGGTTCGTGCCGAAGACGCGGACGAGCGCCGCGTTGGGGTCCAGCCCGTAGATCCGCACGGGCGCCCCCGTCGTCAGGTCGAACACGGCCGCATCGGGCAGGCTCGCCGCGACCAGTGGCGCGTGGGTGGCGACGATGAGCTGGGCGCCGGGGAAGAGCCTCGCCAGCGTGGGCAGTAGCGAGAGCTGGAGACGGGGGTGAAGATGGACCTCGGGCTCGTCGATCAGGAGGTAGAACGGATCGTCGACGGCTCTCCGCGCCGCGTCGAGGCCCATGATGACTCCGGATAGGATCTCGAGCACGCTCGCGTACCCCGCCGGGAGATGCTCGAAGGGGCTCAGGCGACCGTCGGCATGAACCAGATCGAACGCGAACCGTCGGTCCCGCGTGAACCGGAGCTCGAGGGGCTCGCCGGCGAGCTCGCTGAGTTGCTCCGCCACCACGTCAAACCAGCGAGCGATCCCGTCGGCCTTGGCGTCATCCCCCTCCTCGCGCGCGTAGGCCTGCTCGGTGCGGCGGTTGACGAGGAATTGGACGAAGGGTGACAGTGGGCGGTGCCGGGGATCTGCTGGATTCAACGCCATGGGCCCGTCAACCGGCTCACCCTTGAAGCTGCGCGAGGCCGCGAAGCTCAACCTGGGCAACTGCCCGTTGCTGGGGTGGTCGATCACCGGCACCACAAGCGCGTTGGTGCGCAACAGTACATCTCGGCTCCCCAGGTGATGCTGCCACGCCACGGTGAGAGGATCACCGCCCAGCGCGCGCTCCGTCGCCTGCAGGATCGTCGTCTTCCCGCTCCCGTTCGGCCCGAGGAGCACCAGATGCCGCCTTCCGTCGAGCGGGAATCTCCGGTCGCGGAAGGCCCAGCAGTTCACCACGTGGAGCTCGGAGATGTAGTCGCTCACGTCTGGCTGCCTCCTCGGTCCCTGCCGATCCGCTGGCGAGCATGGTCCGGCCGGCCGCGGGGGGTCAACTCTGCCGCGCCCACGCGGGGCCCCGGCTGCGCTATCTCGACTGCGCCCCAGGCTGCGGAGTGCTCCGCATGACACGATGGGGGCCGACCCCACTCGGGGCCCCAATTGCGGGAGAAAGGTGGGCGACGCCGTCGGGAAAGTCCTCGCGCTCTTCCACCGGAACGGCCTTCGGCCGGGTCGAAGGGCGCGCACGCACCTTCTGCCGGGCGAGGAAAAGCGCGGGATTACCGGGACTGCGGCAGTTGGTTGCCACGGCCCCATTGAACCTTGCAGGGGGGTCCGGCGCTGTTTCTCCCGTCCCGCGGGGGGGCCATCGCGGTCACAGTGACCGGAGGCGAAGCACGAAGACTCGCTGGTCCTTGGTTCCCCGGCAGGGAGGAGCAGCATGAAGACACATCATCCGGCCGCAACCGCGGTCCTGGCAGCGTTCCCCCATGCGCGGTCGCGACGTGGGCTCGCTCTGTTGGCGCTCGTCCTGGCGGCCTCGGCCGCGTGCAGTAGCGGGTCGGACGAGGATCCCGCCGACGAAACCTCGGGTGGCGGCGGGATCAATCCTGCGACCGGCGGCAACTCCCTGGGCGGCTCCGGCAGCGGCGGCGCGCCCGCGGGCGGGGCGAGCGCGGGCGGTACCGTCGCCGGCAGCGGCGGTGCGGCGACCGGCGGCGTGGCGACCGGCGGCACGGCGACCGGCGGCGTTGCCGCCGGCGGAACGCCGAGCGGCGGCGCGACGAGTGGTGGCGCGACGGTTACGGGCGGTGCCGGCGGTTCCGCGACGGGGGGCACCAGCGGCGGCGGTGCGGGGGGCACCGGCACCGGGGGCGCGGGGGGCAGCGGTGCGACCCAAGCGGGCGGCGCGGGGGCAACGGGTGGCAGCGAGCCGGGCAGCGGGGGCACCAGCGCCGGCGGGACCAGCAGCGGAGGGGCGCCTGCAGGTGGGGGTGCGGGCGCGGGCGGCGAGGGTGGAACCGGTGGCGCCGGCGGAACCGCGACGGGAGGGAGCCCGCTCGAGCTCGGCCCCGCCCTCACCCCCGACACGGTGGTCGAGGTGGATCCCAGCACGACCTATCAGACGACGCAGGGCTGGGGGACCTCCCTCTGCTGGTTCGGCAACGTCATCGGCGGCTGGTCGAACGACAAAAAACAGGCCGTCGCCGATCTCCTGTTCGACCGCGAGCAGGGCCTCGGCTTCAACATCGTTCGCTACAACATCGGCGGCGGAGACGCGCCCGATCACAATCACATGGGGTATGGCAAGGAGATGGAGGGCTTCAAGCCCACCGAATCCGGCGCCTACGACTGGACGGCCGACGCGAACCAACGCTCCCTGCTCGACGCGGCCCTCGCCCGCATCCCGGCCGAGGAGCGGCTGCTCGAGGCCTTCTCGAACTCCCCACCGTACTGGATGACCGTGAGCGGCTGCGCCTCCGGCAACGGAGGCACCGACAACCTCAAGTCCGACTACTACGACGACTTCGTCGACTACCTCACCGAGGTGGTGCTGCACTTCCGGGACGAATGGGGCATCGCCTTCCGGACCCTGGAACCCATGAACGAGCCCGGCATCTCCTGGAACGCCAACGGCGGCCAGGAGGGGTGCCACTTTGACCGCCCGCGACAGGCGGAGCTGCTGCGCCAGCTACGCAGCACGCTCGACGCCAAGGGCCTCGGGGAGGTGCTCATCGCCGCGCCCGACGAGCCCGGCATCGACGACACGCTCGGCTCCTACGAGTCGTACGACGCGGCCACCAAGGCCGTGGTGGATCAGATCAACACCCACACCTACTGGGGGTCGGCGCGGTCCCAGCTGTGGGCGGTGGCAGAGCGCGACGGCAAGCTCCTGTGGTCGTCGGAGGTCGACGGCAGCGGCGCCCCGGCCCCCTTCGATCAGTTCACCCACGACCACGAGGACATCGCCCCCGGGCTCGATATCGCCGACCGCATCACGCGCGACCTCCGGGAAATGCACGTGGACGGCTGGGTGTTCTGGCAGGCCGTCGAGAGCGAGCAGGCCCAGACCAGCCTGAACAAGAACTGGGGCCTGCTCCACGCGGACTTCGAGAACGGCACCGAGGAGTGGTCGCTCACCAAGAAGTACCACGTGATGCGGCAGTACACGCGAGCCATCCGCCCGGGCTACACCATGATCGACGTCGGCAACCCGGACGCGGTCGCCTTCGTCGGCGCCGAGGACCAGAAGCTCGTCATCGTGCAACGCAACGCCACCACCACGGACGCGGTCTACGGCTACGATCTCTCGCAGTTCTCCGCCGTCGGCATCGGTGCCACGGTGCAGCGCACCTCCGGCACCGAAGACTACTCCGAGCTGGAGGCGCGACCGATCGTGGACGGGATCCTCGCCGTGCCCGTGGCGCCGCGCTCGGTGACGACCTTCATCGTCTCCGACGTCGTGCTCTGAGCCCCGGTCAGAAGGCGCCGAAGCTGCAGTCCGTCAGGTCGGTGTTGCAGACGTCGGCGGGGAACCAGTAGGCCTCGAGCTCGGTGGAGGTTGCTTCGCTGCCGACGCGGAGCGAGACGGTGGCGCGCAGCGTGGAGCCCCACCGGCCGTACGCCTCGTCGAAGGCGAGGAAAATGAGGGAGGTCCCCGGCGCGGAAAGCCCGCAGTCGGGCGGTAGGTCGACGCTGTAGCTGCCGATCATCGAGTTGACGAACCACGTCCCCGCCCCGGAGCAGGTGAAGTACCCGTCGTTGACCGGGAGATCGGGGACCGCGAGCACCTGGAGCGGGCCCTCCACCGGCCCCTCACCCTCGGCGAAGCGGATCGCGGAGAAGTGGGTCAGAGCACCCTCCCACCCGACGAGCCACACGCCCTCGATGAGCGCCCACTCGGCGGCGGGGTCCCCCGCGGTGACGCTCCACGCGGGGACGCACTCTTCGAGCGGGACGCAAGGGCCCCAGCAGTCGGCGACCACCGACGCGGCGAATCCGGAGGAGCAGGCAGGGGCCTCGACCTCGCAGCTCACGTGGGAGCGATCGCAGTCGATGGCGAGCGAGCAGCGCCCGTGCAGGCACGTCACCGCCTCCTCGGTGAGGCCGAGATCGCTGCACCAGTCGCCATCGCAGGCGCGGCGATCGGCGGCGGCCCCAGAGCCCACCGGCACCGCGAGGCAGCCGCAGGCGGTGAGCTGGAGCTCGCAGTCCGCGGCCTCGTCGCACTCCATCGACCCGACCCCGCCGGGCGCGCCGGCGCTCCCCCCCGGGGCGCCCGCCCCGCCGGTCACGGCACCGCCCCCGGGAGCGACCCCGCCGGAGCCGGCGACCCCACCGACGGCAGCGACCCCACCGACGGCAGCGACCCCACCAACGCCAGCGACCCCGCCGGAGCTGGCGACCGAGCCGCCGTTGCCGTACTCGCCACCGGTGTCGGTGGCGATGGGGGCGCCGTCCTCACGGGTGGCACCCCCGCAGGCCGCCCAGAGCGGCACGACGATCAGGAGCAGCGCAGACTGGAGGCGACGCGGGTGGTTCACGAGCACTCCGTCCCGGTCAGCTCACCCGCCACAGCCAATCCGTGAGGTGGCGACGACCATGTTGTCGTAATAGCGGCTCTGTGCCGCAGGCGACCCGCCGTTCCAGTAGGCGTCGAGCATGGCGTTGTTGTAGTGAAAATCGGTGGAGCCCACGAGGTCGACGCCCGTGCGCTCCACCACCACGACCCCGTCGACCCAGAACGTATACGCCCCGTCGCTCTGCCCGGGCGTGTTCGCCTTGACGTGCATCTCGTGACAGATCCAGCGTCCCAGGTTCTCGCTGGTGAAATGGAAGCCCGAGCGCTCCAGCGGCAGCCAGCCGGAGCTGTTCGCCTGACTGCTGTAGGGCGCGCTGACATCAGCCACGATCTCGTCACCCTCGACCCAGTAGTACACGCCGAAGCGCTTGTCCCATCCCGGCCCGATGCTGGTGATGCGGGCCATCTTCGGCGGCAAGCCGTGGTCGGCGTGGGGCTGAAAGCCGCCTTCGAACTTGTGATACCAGCGCAGGTAGATCTCGTCCTGCACGGGCCCGTAGTCGCCGCCCAACGTGTCGCCGTAGAAGAACGACACCCACCCGGCGTCCACCTGTCCCCCATCGTAGCGTTGATGCAGGCTCATCGGTCCGCTCCAGGCGTCCGCGTCATCGACGGTCAGCCCCGTCAAACCGACATCGGGGTACTTGTCGCCGAGCGGGACCCCATCGTCGAAGTCGTCGCACCACAGCCAATCCGGGTGATCCTGTGCCCACCCATCACACTCGTTGTCGACGGGCACCGAGCCCGCCGAACCCCCATCTGAAGCCATGCCACCGGTAGCCCCCTGCCCGTCAGAGCCGCCTTGTCCGCCCGAACCGCCTCGCTCATCCGAAGCGCCCTCCCCACCGGCGTCCCTTCCAGCACCACCCGTCGCGCTCGTTCCCCCGGTGCCTCCGCTTCCCCCGCTCCCCGCGGTTTCCGCGGTTTCCCCATCGCCCGCGGGCTTCGAGCCATCGTCGCCGCAGGCACTGACGGAAGCCAGTACCAGGCCAAAACCCCAGCATAGAGCTCGCATCCGAACGATCCTACGCCTCGGGTCGTGGACCGCAACCGAACGCAGGGTGCGCGGTGGGCGCCTTCGGTCCACTAGCGGAGAAGGCCGCCGGTGGCCGCTCCCGGAGCGTGCGGACGGCCAGGTCACGGCGACGCGTCGCACCGGGTTGCCATGCTACCTACATGCAAGTATGCTCCGCGCATGACCGTCATGCTGCAGGTCCGCAATGTCCCGGAGCAGGTGCACCGCACCCTCAAGGCGCGCGCGGCGCAGGCCGGTCTGTCGCTGTCGGATTATGTGCTCGCCGAACTGAGGCGCGTCGCCGAGCGACCCACACGCGAGGAGCTCATCGCACGACTGGCACGCCGGCCCCCGGTGCGCTTGAGGCAAGGCGGGGCTCAGGCGCTGCGGCGGGAACGTGACGGTCGATGATTGTCCTCGACGCGTCTGCCGCCATCGAGCTGCTGCTCTGGACTGGGCTCGGGAACCGTGTGGCCCAGCGTATCGCCGACCCGGACGAGACGTTGCACGCTCCGCACCTGATTGACGTGGAGGTGGCCCAGGTCCTGCGGCGCTTCGTGCTGTCCGCTCAGCTCGCGGCAGAGCGGGCCGAAACGGCGCTCGCCGATCTCGAGCAACTGGATGTGAATCGGTATCCTCATGGCCCGCTGCTGCCGCGCGCCTGGGAGCTGCGGGACAACTGCACCGCGTATGATGCCGTCTACGTGGCCCTGGCGGAGGCGATCGGCGCCCGCCTCCTGACGTGCGACCGGAGGCTCGCCCAGGGCCACGGCGCGACGGTGACCGTCGAGGTGGTCGACTGAGTCGAGCCTTCAGCGGCGCCAGCACCGGGTGCGGCTCCTCCCCCGGCGTCGCCACGCGCAGGGCCTCGGGCGCCTACTCGACCGTGGGCACGATGGCCTCCCCGCGCCCCTGGGCGTCCCGCAGCGCCGCGTCCGAGTACATGTCGGAATTCAGATCGAGCCACAGGGCCATGGTGCGGAGCTCCTGCTCCGAGAGCGCCACGCCCTGGTGGCCTGCCGCGAGCATGGGGTAGAGGCGGGAGGTGCGAGCGCCAAACTCACCCGGCGTCGTCCGCGCGGGCCCGAAGTCGTAGGGGTAGTCGTGGTACGACAGGTACGGCTCCAGGTTCCGGTACGAGGTGTAGAACCGGTCGACGTCGCTCTGGTAGTTCCCCGGGCTCAGGGAGAACGTCTGGGCGTTGCCCTCGTGGCAGTTGGCGCAGCGCGCATCCAGGATCGGCTGCACCAGCCGCGCAAACGACAGCGGGGAGCTGCCATCGGCCTCGGGCACTAGCTCCGACGGGGCCCGCATCATGGCCTGGGGCATCTCCGGCTGCGGACGGGGCGCCCGATAGCGCCGTTCGTGGCACCCCTGACAGGTGAGCCGCATCGCTCCCGGCACGGAATAGGTCGCCGAGCGCATCGACTGGACCACCAGACCGTCCGCGTCGAGCGCCTGGAAGTACACCGGCTTGCCGGGTGGCAGGAGGAAGCTGGCGCTCCCGTCCGCCTCGACCGGGACCGTGCCCAGGGATCCGCGGCCGTTCTGGTCGTTGTAGAGGATCGCGCTGTGGCCCAGGCGGGGCTCGATCGTGTTGGGGGTGGCCTTCGGGTACACCTGCACCACCCGGAGCGCGGTGATCTCCGTCCCCGCCGGGACCGGGAGGAGGCTGTCGTACACGTTGACCAGGGTGACGATCGCGGGCTCGGTCTTCTCGATCAGCCGCGTCGTGGGGACCACGGGCGGCGTCGGACGCGGGGCGAGCGGGATCGGATCGAGACAGGATTGATTGGGGTCGTCGTACAGGCGCTTCCGGTTCCCCTCGGCGTCGATCAGGTAGATGCCGAACCGCTTGTTCGTCAGACCGTGCTCGTTGCTCTGGGGGTCGTGCACGACCAGGAAGCGATCCTCGTCGATGGGCCACGCCGTCGCGTACTTGTGGTCGTCATTCTGGCCGACGGTCGCTTCGGGGAACCCGGCGTCCCGCGTGAGGACGGTGTACTGCGCCATCCCGTCGTCGTCCTCGATGTCCGGATCGACGAGCACGAGCGAGCCATAGGCCTGCTGATGATGGGCGGTGGCGGTGCCCACGAGCTTGTTCGAGCCCGGGATGGCGCGGATATTCATCAGCATCCGCGGCGTGACGTTGGCGCGCGTCGCGTAGTTGGTGCCAATGGCGCGGGCATCCAGCCCGTCGGGGGTGGTGAGCCAGGCGTGATGGACCTGGTTCGAGCCGCGATCGACGTAGTCCCAGCGCGTGTAGAGCAGCAGGCCGTTGTTGTCGACGCTGGGGTGCCACTCGTTGGTCTCGTGCAGGCTGATCGCCTCCAGCCCGGTGCCGTCGGCGTTCATCACGTGGAGCGTGTACACCGGCACGGCACGCTGGTGGCAGCGGCCGTAGCCCCCGCGCCGATCGGAGATGAACGCGATCCGGCCATCCGGCAGCCAGGTGGGGTCAAAATCGTTGTGGGGTCCCTCGGTCAGCTGGGTGAGGCCCGTGCCGTCGGCGTTGACCTTGAAGATGTGGAAGGTGGAGCTCTCCGTCCAGGTTCCGCGCTGCCCGACGTCGGTGTAGGCAAAGAGGATCTGGTTGCCGTCGTAATGGACCTCCGGCGACAAGAAGCCCCCCCCTTCGAGCTTTTCTCCCTGGTGCGGACCGTTCGCGCACGTCGAATTGGCGAGCACGTTCCGCTCGCTCGGGTTGCCGGAGAGGACGTCTTCGAGCACGAACAGACCACCGCCGGGCACGGCGTTGAAGCCGTGGTACTGGTCGCACATGTGGCCCCCGCTGAAGTGGTCCTGCGTGGGCAAGTAGTGGCGCTTGATGAAGAGGATCTTGTCCAGCATCGCCAGTTTGGGATCCGCGAGATCGAGGCTCTCCGCGGCGGTGGGAGCGGGGCCGGTGCCGCGGAAGGGCGCTGGCGGCGGATTCGGCTCTCCCGCCGGGAAGAGCTCGACCGGCTCCGGCTCGGGGACGTCCAGCTCCAGGAGATACTGGACGAGATCGTCGATCTCCTGGCTGGTGAGGTTCGTGGTGATGCCGTGCAGGTCCTCGGTGTTGCTGGTGGTGAGGACGTCGTGCAGGGTGGCGGCCGAGCCGTCGTGGAGGTACGGAGCCGTCCGCCAGAGATCGGCCAGCGTCGGGTTGTCGAAGTCCGGGCTATCGCCGGGGAGGTCCCGGCTGCCCGAGGTGCCGACGTCGTAGAGCTTCAGGTCCGTGTAGTACGGCCCATAGTGGCAGGTCGCGCACTGCGCGCGCTCGTAGACCTCTTGGCCGCGCAAGGCCGCGTCGGTGTACGGCCCGCCCTGGCGATACGGGTCCGGCTCAGCGCGGAGGGAGTTCACGTAGGTCGCGACCGCGAGCTCCTCCGCCGGCTCGGGCATCACGAACTTGATGTACTTGAAGCCCGCCGTGACGGCCACTCCGGCGTTCGCTCGCACGCCGTGGGCCATCGCCGGCGGCGTGTTGGGCGAGTACACCATGGATTTACTGTTCTTCGGGTTGCCGGCCCCATCGTTGAGCAGGTCCCAGTTGAGGCCGTCGGCGCGGCCGTCGGGGTGGCAGGTGGCGCAGGAGAGCCAACCCTGCAGCGTGCTCGACCCGTCGTGGAACAGGCGTTCGCCCTGGCGGGTCCAGGTTTCTTCCGGCTGAGCCCCGACGTCGACGAACCGCTCGACGGCTCCGGCGCCAGCATCCACGAAGCCGACCTGTCCGGCGTAGTACAGGGCGACCGCGAGCTGGGTGCCATCGTCGGAGAGGGCGATCCCGCGTGGCCCCTGCGCCGGATCCAGACGGACCACCTGGAGCGCCCCCGCCCCGTAGAGCGCCCCGAGATCGTCCGCCAATAGATCGCGCCGGCTCGGATCGGCGGCGATCTCGAACCATACGTCGGACAGGGGGCGGGTGTAGCCGTCCTTGTAGCGATCCTCCAGCGTGGGCGTCCGTCCGCCGGGGCGCGCCAGCTCCGGCGGGATCTGGCCGGCCATGAGCGGGTGCAAGAGGCCCAGATCCACGCGGAGCACCTGGTGCTTG
Source organism: uncultured Polyangiaceae bacterium (assembly GCA_964480725.1). Lineage (GTDB taxonomy): Bacteria > Myxococcota_A > Polyangia > Polyangiales > Polyangiaceae > JAFGBI01. Next base: position 20,132 of record CAYZQO010000052.1, read on the forward strand.
CCGGACGAGGACACCCAGAGGGTGTCTCCGTCGGGACTCACCGCGACGCCCCAGGGGTCCGCGGCGCCCTCGCTGATTCGATCGAGCAGCACGGTCGCGTACAGGCGCTGGGTGGTCAGATCGATGATCGACAGGGCGTTGGTGCTGATCCAGCCTCGGAGCAGGTGGGTCGTGGGTACGGTGGTGCGTCCCAGGATGTGGACCGCGTAGGCCCACCTGCCGTCGGGAGAGCAACGGATCCCGCGCACGGAGGAGGAGCCGAAGGGGAGCCGAACGGTCGAGGTGACGGCCCCGCTCTCGGTGTCCAGGACCGTGACCGAGGCGGCGGCGTCGGGTTGGGTGGCGTCCCCGGAGGCCAGGAGGTGAGTCACCACGCCCATCGCCCCACCCGGGACGAAGTCGACGGCGAACGGGTACGGGTCCACGGCCACCGTGGCCAGCGTGTCCCCGGTCGCGAGGTCCAGCACGCGCACCTCACCGAGGCCAAAGTCAGGGACCAACGCGCGCGAACGGTCCGCGTTGACCGCCACGTCGGTGGGCTTGGGTCCCACCGTCAGCCGCCGGACGATCGAACCGTCGACGGCGTTCACCTCCGCGAGGGTTCCCGCGCCATACTCCGCCACCAGGACCTCGGACGCCGTGGACCAGGCGAGTCCCTTCGGCTCTCCCGTCAGCGGCACCGCGAGGTCGGGGGCGCCCGTGGCTGGATCGATGACCACGAGCTCGCCCGCGGTCCGGTCGCTCACCGCGAGCAGCGACGAGTCCTCCGAGTAGGCGATGGCGTACGGGGAACGGTAGAGCGGCGAGGCAGTTGGCGTTCCCCCCGTGGTGGGGCTGCCGCCGCCGGAAGCGGCCTGTCCCCCGGTACCGAGTCCCCCGACACCGGGCGCAACACCACCTGACGGGTCGACCGAGCCACCGCTGCCGAGCCCGCCGGCGCCGGCAGTGCCCCCAACGACGGTCCCGCCTCCAGTGCCGTTCCCACCGACCGAGCCGCCCGCGCCGAGGCCCCCGCCGCCGAGTCCACCGGAACCATTCGCGGTCGAGCCACCGGTCGCATTGAACCCGCCACCGCTGCTCGGCGCCCCACCCGTCGAGGACCCACCGCCCACGCCCTCGCCCTCTGGGTCCGACGACGACGGTGAGTCGGAGTTTCCACCGCAGCCCGTGAGCAGCGATCCGATGGCCAGTGACGTCGCGAGCAGGGTTACGCGCCAGAGCAGGTTCCGTGAACGCATGATCAATATTAACTGCCCTGAAACCGTTCGGGATCCAAGAGGCGCTCTTTTTCCCCACCGCGGTGTGATTCTCGGCGGCCACGCGACTCCGACGGGGGCCGTTCCCGGCCCGCGCGGGGACCCACCGGCAGACGGTGCTCCGGGGGGCCCGGGAGGAAGGCGCGGGACCACCGAGGCTGGGGCAGTTGCTTGCCATGGTCCCGGCGAATCTTGCAGGGGGATCGGGCGTTGTTTTTCCCGTCCCGCGGGGGGGGCCTCGCGTTCACAGTGAAGGGAAGCAGCGCGTGCGATCTGCCCGAAGTTTGCGGCCCCGTCCGGGGAGAGCACCGTGAAGCGACGTCATCCGGTTGCACCCACCCCGCGGGCGGCGCTCCCCTCCGACGAAACCGACGAGGCGCTCCGGGCGGGCAGCGTCAGCGTCTACAGCAGGTAGCCCAGGGAGAGATGAACCGCAGCAGCACCTCCTCGAGGTGACGAGAGGCCCCCAATGACACCGAAGACTTCACGAACCTCCCTCATCACGGCTCGCGCCGTCTGCCTCCCCTGGGCGGTGCTCTTGGCGGTGGCCTGCAGCGACGTCGATGACCCCGGCGGGGAGAGCGCAACGGGCGGGTCCCCGCCGACGGGGGGCAACGTGCCCACCGGAGGAACGAACGGAGAGGGCGGGCTCGTCACCGGAGGAGGAACGTCGAGCGGGGGATCCACTCCCACGACGGGTGGCTCCCCTGCGACGGGCGGAGCCCTCGCGACGGGCGGTGCCGCGACCACCGGCGGGGCCTCCGTCGGTGGTGGTCCATCGGGTGGTGTCAGCACCGGTGGCACGGCGACCGGTGGCGCGGCGACCGGTGGCGCGGCGACTGGTGGCACGGCGAGCGGTGGTGCGGCGACTGGTG
>CAYZQO010000052.1:22362-38094 GCA_964480725.1 uncultured Polyangiaceae bacterium
GCGCGGAAACCGGCGGCGCGGAAACCGGCGGCGCGGAAACCGGCGGCGCGGAAACCGGCGGCGCGGAAACTGGCGGCGATGGTGGGACCAGCGGCGGGAGCGACGCGGTGCCGAGCTCCGGCTGCGGCAAGCCCCCGACCCTCACCAGCGGCCCGCACACGCTCCAGAGCGGCGGCGAAGAGCGCAGCTACATCCTGAGCATCCCCGACAACTACGACAATTCCCACCCGTACCGGTTGATCTTCGCCTTCCACTGGAACGGCGGCACCGCCAACGACATCGAATCCGGCGGCAGCGACGCGGAGCTCTGGTCCTACTACGGCCTCCGGAACCAGGCGGAGGACAGCACCATCTTCGTGGCGCCGCAGGGCATCGGCAACGGTTGGGCCAATTCAGGCGGCCGGGACCTCACCTTCGTCGACGCCATGGTCGATCAGATCGAGGGAGATCTCTGCGTCGATACGACGCGGCTCTTCTCCGTGGGTTTCAGCTACGGCGGGGGCATGAGCTTCGCGCTCGCCTGTGACCGGGCCGACGTGTTCCGGGGGGTCGCGGTGTACTCCGGCTGGGAGCTCAGCGGGTGCGCCGACGGCACGCAACCGGTCGCGTACCTCGGGATCCACGGCATCGGCGACCAGACCTGCACCATCCCCGGTGGACGGACCCTGCGCGACACCTTCGTCACCAACAACGGCTGCACCCCCCAGAGCCCACCCGAGCCGAGCTCGGGCAGCCTGACCCACACCTGCACCTCCTACGAGGGCTGCGACAGCGGGTACCCCGTCCGCTGGTGTGCGTTCGACGGAGGCCACACCCCCGGTCCGGTGGAGGGCGGCGGCGACAGCGGCGCCAATACCTGGACCAAGGGCGAGGTCTGGGAATTCTTCACACAGTTCTAGGACGAGTGCACCGCCGCCAGCGTCGCTTCGTTTACAACGAATCGAAGAACGACCACACGTCGTCCGGGACCCAGGAGCAGGGGCAGGAGTCCGAGCAGCTGCTCGGGGGCGTCGCGCAGGTGTTGTAGAGATCGGCGGTCCCGTCGACGATCGCGTTGCCGTGACCCGACTGGTGCACGCACCAGCGCAGCGGATGCTCGCCCGAGCACCCCGCGTAGTCGGTGCAGACATGCCCCCCCGGGTTCAAGTAGGGCGGGGGCTGCGGGGGTTGCGGTGGCTCCTGCGGCGTGCAGCCGTTGTTCCCGACGAACCGGTCGCGCATCGGTCGGGCCATGTCCACGGTGCAGACGCCGTCGGTGAGCCCGGCCATCTGCCAGTACGCGATGGGGTCGTTGCCGCCGTCACACCCGCTGAGCACCGCTCCGTCGTAGATCGCGACGCCACGGAACACGTCGGCGCGGGCACAGGCGAGCGCGTAGCTCATACCGCCGCCGTAGCTGAAGCCATTGGCGAAGAGGCCCGCCTCGTCGACGCAGTAGTTCTCCTTGATCAAGGCGACCATGGCGTCGACGAACTCAAGGTCGCGTCCCCCGGAGTTGGCCCAGCCGCCGCCCAGCCCGTCGGGCGCGACGAAGATCGCGCCGTTGCCCGACCGCTTCTGGAGCCCGAAGTGGGCCATCTCGTACCCATTCGACCCACCGGTGTCGACCTCCTTCGAGTTGCCACCGTTCCAGTGGAACCCGAAGATCAAGCGGTACGGGCGGTTGTTGTCGTAATCGTCGGGCAGCCTGATGGCGAAGCCCCGGGACTGCCCTCCGCTCTGGATCGTGACGTAGCCACCGTCACCGATGCCCACGCTCGTCCCCGACTCGCCCGGCACGGCCCCGAAGGTGAGGGTCGAGGTCTTGCCGCAGCCCGTGCTCCCCACGGTGCCGGAGCTGCCGCCGGTCGCGGCGCCGCCGGTCTCCGCGCCGCCGGTCTCCGCGCCACCGGCTTCCGCGCCGCCGGTTTCCGCGCCGCCAGGCTCCGCACCGCCGGTGGTGGCGCCACCAGCGGGAGCCCCGCCCGTCAGCTCCGCGCCACCGGTCTCCGCGCCGCCCGTGGCCGTGCCGCCCGTCGCGATGCCGCCCGTCGCGATGCCGCCCGTCGCGACGCCGCCCGTCGCGATGCCGCCCGTGGCGACGCCGCCCGTGGCAATGCCACCCGTCGTGACGCCGCCCGTCGCGATGCCGCCCGTGGCCGCGCCCCCGGAGGGGGTTCCGCCGGTGGGCCTCGCGCCGCCGGTCGTCGCGCCGCCGAGGGATGTGCCGCCCGTCGCCTGACCACCCGCGGGTACGCCGCCGGTCCCGATCGTGCCGCCGGTGCCGCCGCTGCCGGCGCTCGCACCACCGGTGCTCGGCGCGGCCCCGCCGGAGCTGGAGGCGCCGCTACCGGAGTCGTCGCCGCCGTCCGAGCTGCCGGAAGTGTCGCTGCAGGCGACGGCCAGTATCGCGAAGCACGTGGAGAGCAGCGCTGCCGGGAAACCGCGCCGCGCGGGAGAGAGTGCCAGCTCGTGGTCGTTCATGTCTCGGATCCTCCGCGGCTAGCGGTCGACTCGTCCGCTTCAGCGCGCGAGTCGTTCAGGGCCGCTGCCCATCGGTGAATAATTCTGATCCGATCCTGGCGACAGGAAAGAGGCTGGGTAATTCCGCTGCAATCTGGATTCCAGTCGGGACACTTCGGCCCCACGACGGAATCCGTCGGAGCGAACCAACCTCCGTATCCGCGCGCCGTCGTCGGCACGATCACCCCGTGCGCGGCGCCCGCGAGCGCCGAGCTTGGGGGCGAAAGCCCCTGTCACCGTCGTCGAGCGCGCAGCTCGTTCAGCGCCCCGCGCTGGCGACGACGAGGCCCGATGGTCTCGTCACCTTCCGTAGCCAAGAGCGACGATGTTGGCCTGGATCAGCTCGTCCACCTCGTCCGACGGGTTACCCCTGGTAATGACTCCCTCGAACCAGGTCCCCGTACCGCCGTTGCTGCCGTCGCCGCCGGTTCCCAAGATGACCGCGCCCCGCAGTGTCTTGGGGCTGTAGCCGTTCGGCGGACGTGCCCCGTCCCACATGGTCACGAGCGTGCCCGACTGCGCGTCGCCGGCCTTGAGTGTGAAATGGTTCCCAGAGGGTCCTTTGAGCATGGCCGTCGCGTAGTCCGCGTCGATGGTCTTGGCGCTGGGTACCTGGAGCGACTCTGAGCCCCAGCCCCCCTGGTCGCACTTGTACATGCCGTTCTCCAAGTCGGCCGCGACCCACGGGCCAGTCCCCTCGCCCCGCCCCCCCCAGGTGATGTCGGACCCGAAGTAGATGCACTCCATGGTGCCGTTGCCTTCGTCCCAGCCAGACATCTCTGAATTCCCGTAGCCGAAGCAGCACTGGTCGCTGTGGCGCCTTCCGTCCACCACCATGTACATGGACTCGGCCTCGTCGCCGACCGCGACCCCTCGGGTCGTGTTGTCCCAGACGTCGCTCGCCGCGCTGGAGGTGCCCGTGTACGGGCTCTTCAGCGTCACCGTCGTCGAGTTGGTGATGTCGGCTGCGGTCCACTGGGGCAGGAACTTGCAGTTGTTGGGGAAGGAGTCGGGCGGGCAGTCTTCGGTGTTTACCCGGAAGAAGAGCGGCGTGTTCGCCGGGAGCGTCTGTGGCTCCGAGAAGGTGACCGTCGTCGAGCCGTTGGTGATGGAGGCTGTCCCCGGCAGCTGCACCCCGGTTCGGTAGCCGACGTCCGTACTGTAGCCCGTGACCCTGATGCCATAGACGGTGTGCCCCCCCACCGTGATCCTCTGACCATTGGCATCGGCCGGATTGCCGCCATCCCGCAACCAGTACGCCCACCACACGACGCGCAGGTGGTTATCGTTCCCCGATTGGTCGTAGATGACGGGGATGGTGCAGCTCGTGTTGGCGCAGAACGATTCTTGGACAGCGGTGTCGGCGAAGCCCCCGTCGCCGACCGGGATGTCCGTGGTGGCCCCGTCCGAGGCTCGCTGGATCTGGTAGAGGGGTCCGGCATACGCGGAGTAGAGCGCGCGAACCGTGGCGTGGGCTGCGACGCAAGGCGTACTGGCAGCTTCGTAGATGTCACAGGGTCCGGTCGGGCCGGTGGCCCCACCAGTACCGGTCGTGCCAGCTTCCCCACCGGTGCTGGTGCCACCGGTGCTCATCCCGCCAGTGCTGTCACCACCGGTGCTCATGCCGCCGGTGCTCATGCCGCCGGTGTTGGTGCCACCGGTGCTGGTGCCGCCGGTGTTGGTGCCGCCGGTGTTGGTGCCACCAGTGCTGCCACCGGTGTTAGTGCCACCGGTGTTAGTGCCACCGGTGCCGGTGCCGCCGGTGCTCATGCCGCCGGTGCTCATGCCGCCGGTGCTCATGCCGCCGGTGCTGGTGCCACCGGTGCTGGTGCCACCAGTCCCGCCGGTGCCGACCTGCGCGCCGCCGGTCCCGGGGGCCGCCCCGCCAGTGGCGTAGACGCCACCGGTCATCACCACGCCACCGGTGCCGACGCTATTCCCTTCCCCACCCTGCGCGCTCTTGTCTTGCCCGTCGGAGCCCCCGCCACACGCAGGCGTCGCCGCCAGGGCCAAGGTCCCCAGCAAGCTCCAGCGCCACACCGGGCTGACGGTCGTGAGAACCGCGGACACGGACGGCAGCTGCCGTTTCATGGGGTGCTCCGTCGACCTGCGCGAGCGGTGGCCCGCCGCCGGCCCCGACGCAGCCCGGTCAGGGCGAGGAAGACGCCCGCGAGGCTCGAGCCCCAGAGCGTGCCCGAGGCGCCGCGGCTCGTCGCGCAGGCGCAACCCGAATCGCTCGCTCCGTCCTCGCCGGGATCGTCGAGCGTGTTCCCCCCCGAGGCCGGGGCGTTGCCGCCCGTCGCGGGGCTGCTACCCCCTGTCCCAACGCCGCCGGTCGCAGGCGCTGCCCCGGTGCTCGAGCTGCCGCCGGTGACGGGCACGCCACCGGTCGTCGGAACGCCGCCGCTCGCGCCGCCGGTCGTGGGCGCAGCCCCAGTGCCTGAGCCGCCGCCGGTGCTAGGCAGCCCGCCGGTCGTCGGAAAGCCGCCGCTCGCGCCGCCGGTCGCGGGCAGAGCCCCCGTGCCTGAGCTGCCACCGGTACCAGGCACCCCGCCGGTTTCCGGCGTGACGCCACCAGCGCCGCTGGTCCCGCCCGACGGGGGAGCGCCGCCGGTGTCGCCCGTGAACCCGCCGGTGTCGGGGGCTCCTCCCGTCACGCTGCCTCCCATCGACGGCGCTCCGCCGGGCGAGTCTCCCCCTGTTCCCATCGCACCCCCCGCGCCGCCGGTCCCGACAACGATGGGATCTTTGGGCGTGAACTGCCAATAGTCCAGGTTGAAGAGCGAGCCACTGCCGCCCTTGAAGACCAGGAACAGGTCCTGCACGCCGGTGACGTCGCCGACGTCGCAGGAGACGAGCTGCCACGCTTGCCAGTCGCCGGTCACCGGCACCGTGCAGGTCCCGAGGAGCGTGCCGTCGACGTCACCGACGCGGAGCTCGATGTTGCCGCCGCTCCCAGCCGAGGCCACGCTGGCCTCGAACGTGGTGGCCCCGGTCAGGAAGTCGACCGACTCGACCTTGATGTAGTCGTTGTTCTCGAGGTTCGAGACGTCGCGGCCTCCCGCGCTGCAGTCCTCCACCTCGATGCCCGAACCCCAGGCCATCGTCTCCCCTTCCACTCGCTGATAGGGGTTGAGCGGCGCCGCGGACTCGGTCACTCCGCCCGAGGTCTTGGTGATGGTGGGGAAGGACCCGTCGGCGTTGTAGGAGAACTCCTCCACGGCGACGGAGCGCTTGAACCCGCCCCCGCCGGGGAGCTCCTGGGTGTGATAGAAGAAGTACGAGCGACCCAGGAAATCGATCACGCCGGCGTGATTGGTGAAGGCGTGGCCTGACTCACTCCTCATGATGACCCCGCGATAGGTCCACGGCCCCAGCGGCTCGGAGCTGCTCGACCAGCCGATCTGCTCCGGGAGCGGACCCATCGCGAAGACCATGTGGTAGAGGCCGTCGCGCTTGTAGAACCAGGGGCCTTCCTCGTAGAGCGTGGGGCGGTCGGCGTCGCCGCTGCGCTGCCCGAAGCTCGCGGTCGTCTCCGGGATCTGCTGGACCTGCCCCGAGTACGAGATCATGTCCTCGTTGAGCTTGACGTACCAGAGGCGCGGGTTGCCGAAGTAGAGATAGGCCTGCCCATCGTCGTCGATGTACACGGTGGGATCGATGTACTGGTAGTTGCTCACCAGCGGCCGCCCGATCGCGTCCTCGAAGGGGCCGGTGGGGCTGTCGGCGACGGCCACGCCGATGGCGTCGGAGACCGGAACGTAGAAGTAGAACTTGCCGTTGCGCTGGATGCAGTGCGGCGCCCAGGCCTTCCCCGTCGCCCAGGAGAAGCTGTGGTAGCTCAGCGGTGAGCCGTGGTCCGTCCAGTTGACCATGTCCTTGGACGAGAAGACGAACCAGTCGTTCATGGTGAAGAAGTTGTCCACCGTGACGTCCTCGTCGTGGCTGGTGCACAGGTAGACGGTGTCACCGACGACCATGGGCGCCGGGTCGGCCGTGTAGATGTGCTGCACGACGGGGTTGTCCGCGCGGGCAGGGGAAGCGCAAAGCACCCACGCCGGGGCGAGGAGGCAGAGGGGAACCAGGGCGCTGGGGCGGTGGAGCGGGGATCGGCGCATGGTGTGGCTCGTGGCTCGGGGGTGCGCCGCGCCGGGTGGGCGACGGCCGCGCTCGCGCGGTCAAAAACGCGATGGAGCGCTCTCACATTCTGACCGGCGAGCCCCCGGCTCGGGAGGGAACGGCTCTTTCCCCGGGGGGGTGGATTCTTCCCAAGTGGAAGGAATCGCCTCGCCCCTTCGCCCCCTCGGCCCGTCCGGGGACGGCGGCGCGGCCCGGGGCGGGTCCGCGCGGTCCCCGAACGAAACCCGCCGCCGGGAAGCTAGTCGCGGCTGACGACCACTTCCGCGCCGGCGTAGTCGACCACGCGGTCCGGAGCGTTCACCTCGCCGCCGACGCCGTGGCCGGCGTCGACCCACACGACGTTGAAGGTCCGGGCGTCGAGCATCCCCTCGAAGGTCCCGCTGCGGGCCGAGATCGTCAGGTCCTGGGTCGCTTCGCTCCAGGTGAACCGGATCTCCGCGGACTGCCCCTGCTCGTAGGCGTAGGTGTCACCCTCGTCCTCGTAGAGGACGAAGGAGCCATCCGCCCCCGCGTAGACGCGGATCTCGAGGGGATCGACGCTCTCGTTCGCGTGCTGGATCTGGGGGCCCAGCGGGACGATCGAGCCCGACCGCACGAACAGCGGGAGCTGGCTCAGGGGAGCGTCGACGTCGATCGAGCCGCCGCCGTCGCTGGTCGCGCCGGTCCAGAAGTCGTACCAGGTCCCGGCGGGCAGGTAGACCGAGCGCCGGGTGACCCCGGCGGCGGTCACCGGGTTGACCAGGAACGCCGGTCCGAACATGAACTGGTCCTTGAGGTCGAAGACCTCCGCGTCCGTCGGCCAGTCGAACACCAGCGGCCGCATCATCGTGTACCCCTCATTGGTGACCCTCGCTGCCAGCGAGTAGACGTACGGCATCAGGCGGTACCGCAGCTCATCGATCCTGAGCAGGTTCGCCTTGGTGGTGGCGCTCCAGCCGTCACCGTAGAGCTCTCGCGACCCGCCGCCGTGGATGCGGAAGATGGGGCAGAAGGCGCCGTACTGGAACCAGCGCGTGAAAAGCTCGTTGTTCTCGGCCGTGCTCCAGTCCAGGTTGTGCCCCCAGTACCCGCCGATGTCCGTGGTCCAGTAGGGCATCCCGGCCGCGGCGAAGTTGAGCCCCGCCGGGATCTGGCGGGCGTAGGTGGGGAAGTTGCTGTCGATGTCTCCCGACCAGCAGGTGCTCGCGTACCGCTGCTGCCCGGCGAACGCGCTCCGCGTCAGCACGTACACCCGCTTCTGCTCCGGGCCGATCGAGCGCCAGCCCTCGTACAGCGCCTTGCTGTGCTGCAGCGGGTAGGCGTTGAGATAGAGCGCCCCCTTGCCGAGCGCGGTGTCCGCGCCGCGCATGTTGACGCTGTCCGGGTACGGCTGGGGCTCGGTGTTGTCGGCCCAGATCCCGTCCCAACCGAAGGGGCCGAGGAGGCGATCGAAGATCTGCTGGTAGACGAGGGTCCGCGCGGCGGCGTCGAAGGTGTCGTAGAAATGGTGGGTCCCGCCGCTCGGAAAGAGCGCGCCGATCGCGTCCAGCGCCTGGTAGTTGTCCTGATCGCCTTCCCGGAGCGGCGAGTCGGTGTACTGGTACTCGGGCCAGATCGAGATCATGGTGTGGACATTGGCCTCGTGCATCTCGGCGACCAGGCCCGCGGGATCCGGATAGCGGCCCTCGTCCATGAAGTGGGACCCCCAGGTGTACGGGTTCCAGTAGTCCCAGTCCTGCACGATGCAGTCGAGCGGGATGTCGTTGTCGCGGTAGCCGTCCTTGACGCGGAGCAGCTCGGCCTGGCTCCCGTACTTGTCCTTGGAGTGGAAGAGGCCGTACGCCCACTTCGGGAACAGGGGTGCCGCGCCGGTCGCCGTCCGATAGCGCGACACGACCTGATCGAGCGTCGGTCCGTAGAAGAAGTAGTAGTCCACCAGCTCGCCGGCCTCGGACACGTAGCGGTACCGCGTGTTGTCGGCGTCGCCACCGTAGAAGTCCGAAGCGGAGTAGTTGTCCCAGAAGACGCCGTAGCCGCGGTTGGAGACGAGCAGGGGGACGTTGATCTCGGTGTTCGCGTTGAGGATGCGGCGGTTCCTCCCCTTGCGATTCATCACGCTGTCCTGGTGCTGGCCAAGACCGAAGAGCGCCTCGTCGGTGGGCGAGTCGAAGGCGGTTTCGATCCGATAGGTGGCTACCCCCTCGACCGTGGCCGGGGTCACGGACTTGCCGTACTCGGCGAGGACGACGGCGTCCTCCAGGTCGGTGTAGGTCAAGTCTCCGCTGCCGAGCTCGACCTTGGCCTTCATTCGGTGGGTCGAGAGGGTCACGACCCCGTCCGCCTCGGTCACGCAGAAGCTGGGCGTCGGCCAGGTCCGCTCGACGGAGAGGGAGGTCTTGGCCGGGAGGGTATCCTCGTTGGTGAACTGGGTCCGAATGATGTCGGCTTGACAGACCTCCACCCGCACGAGGCCATCGTCCACGTCGAAGGTCACCCCCGTCGCGTCGATCGAGTACGACTCGGGGTTCTCTGGCGCCGGCGGGCAGTCGAGCGGCGGCACGCCACCGGTACCCCCGCTACCCCCGCTTCCACCGAGACCGTCACCACCCGTACCCGCCGCGCCCCCTGGCTGGGTGCCGCCCTCGGGTGGAGCGCCGCCGGTGCCTCCGCTGCCGCCGCTGGCGACCGCGCCGCCGGCGCCGCCGCTGGTGCTCACCCCGCCGCTCGTGGTCACCCCGCCGGTGGTGGTCACCCCGCCACTGTTGGTCACGCCGCCGCTGGTGGTCACCCCGCCGCTGGTGCTCACGCCGCCGCTGGTGGTCACGCCGCCGCTGGTGCTCACGCCGCCGGTGCTGCCGCCCGTCGCCGCGGCTCCCCCGAGGCTTTGGCCCCCCGTGACCGCCCCGCCCGTCCCGGCTCCGCCGCTCTCGCTCGTGGCGCCGCCGTCAGCGTCACCGTCCGGGTTCGCCGGGTCGCCGCCGCCACAACCGAAGGAGCCGGTGAGCGCGAGCAAGAGGCAGGATCTCGCGGTCTTGCCGCGGTTGAGAATGGTCATGGGTTCTCCGTCGTCGCCGGGGCGCCCATCGGGTGAAACGCCCCACAGCGTTTCATTGTCGATTGCCGCCAGCGGTTGTTACGGCGGCCGCGGTCGCTACTCGGCGTCGAAGCTCGCGGGGTCGAGCAGGAGCTGGCGGAGTCGAGCCGCGGGCAAGGCCTCGTCGATGCTCGTTACGAGCTGGACGGGGCCGTCGGGGGACGGCGCGAGCAAGACGGTGCCGGCGTCGTTCTCGCCGGTGACCTCGACGCGCGTCGTTTGCGTCACGAACCCCGGGTCCGCCACGGCCAGGACGCCGACTTGGTCCGCGGCGCGCGAGTCACCGGTCCACACGTCAGGCTGCTTGGCTCGCACCCACTCCGTGAAGGCGTTGGTTGGCAGCTCCGCGAGGAGGCTGGCGGGGACGTCCTCGCCCTGCGGATAAAACGCGCTGACCTGCACGTAGCGGAACCGCTCGGCCACGATGCGGTCCGCCCACGCGTCGAGCTCCCCGTTCGGGACCCCCATCTCCCCACCCTCCGCGGCGACGGCGCCGAGGGACGACACCACCACGACGCGGTCTGGCAGCGTGCGATCCAGGAGGTACGCGTCGGCGACGTCCGTGAGACTCCCGCCCGTCACCGCGACCAGCGGTCGGTGGGGCAGCGCCAGGCGCCCCGCGAGCTCGACGAGGAGGCGCGCCCCGGCGGAGCCGTTGGGGATGGTCGACTCGATGTTCCCGTCGCTCGGGCGGACCAGGGCGGTTCCCTCGCTCGGGATCGGATCGGGGATCTCGCCGAGCCCCGCGGCCCGCGCTGCGGCCGCCAGCTGCTGCCAGCCGCGCAGGTTCTCGGCCAGGTCCGGCCAGTTGCCCTCCCGGCGGACGATGATGCCCGCCAGCGGCGGCCCGGTCGTCCCCGCGAGCAGCACCGCATACTCCCCCTGCCAGTTGTCGCGAGCGCCGTCGTTGCAGAGCACGATCGGGTTGCGAGCGTCGACGGGCAGCGAGCCCCGGGGCACGTCGTGTCCCGCGTCCAGGACACCGCCGCAGGCGACGGCGGCGAGCGAGCAGCCCGCGACCAGCCCGCGGCCTGTCCCGGGTCGCAGCGACGCGGCGCTGCTCACGGCGGGTGTCCCACCATCGTGTCGATGCTGTCGCCCAGGGCGCTCCGAGGGAAGCGCTCGCGGAAGTCGTCGCCAGCGCGCTGGGCCTCCGCCGCGCGCCCCGCCCCGAGCAGCGCCTTCACGCGGAGCGCCTCGCGCTCCTCGGCGAGCTGCCCGGTGGGGAACCGGCGCTGGTGCTCCGCGATCGCCGCGAGCGCGGCGGCAAAATCCCGCCGCGCGACCGCCTGCCGAGCCGGCTGCAGCCAGAGCAGCTCACGGGCGTAGGCTTCCCGCGCTGGCAGCGGCGCGGGCTTCGCCGCCGAGGGCCTCGCCGGGGCGACGATGGCTGGCGGAGCGCTCGCCGCTGGCGTGGTCGAGGGGGCGCCCAATGGCGGCCGCGTCACCGTGAGGACGACGATGGTCGACGCGAGGGCGGGAGCCGCGGCGCTGGGCGCAGCGCCGTGGCGCGGCGCGTGGTAGCCGGCCAGGTACCCCATCGCGCCGAACGCCGAGAGCAGCAGCGCCGCGGCACAGAGCTCCGCCACCCTCGCGCGTTGACGTCGCGGCGCCCAGCTCGGCAGCGCCGTGGGGGGGCAGCGAGGCAGCGCGGCGCGCGCGCGCTCCACGGCACGATGGCGCACCTCGGCGGGCTCTGCCGCGAAGCACCGCTCGGCCGCGAGCAGCGACGCGATTGGGGGCACCCGCCGATCGATCGGAGCGCGGGTCACGGCTCCCCCCCTTCGCCGAGCAGAGAGGTCACCGCCGCCGCGAACTCCCGGCGCGCCTTGCGCAAGCGGGAGTAGCCGGTGAAGCGGAAGATCGAGAGCGTGACTGCTATCTCGCTCATCGAAAGCTGGTCGATGTCGTGCATGACGAGCACGGAGCGTCGCGGCAGCGGCACCCGCTCGAGAGCGCGTAGCACCAGCGCTCGGGCCTGGTGCGACTCGGCCACCCGGTCGGGCATGGGGCCGCCCGTCTGCTCCTCGGCGACGGCTCGCCCGGCCTCCCGGCGCCGCTTCCGCGAGTGATTGGCGGCGATCCGGAAGGCGATGCCGAACAGGTAGGCGCGGAGCGGCCGGGTCGGATCGTACGCCTCCCAGTTCTGGTAGAGCACCAGGAAGACCTCGTGGGCCAGATCCTCGAGGTCGTCGCGGGGAACGCCCAGCCGTCGCAACGTCCGGATCAGGTAGTCGAACTCCCGCTCGAACGCGACGAGGCTCGGGTGGCTGGTCTGGTCACGCGAGGGTGCCCCCTCGGCGCGATAGTGGCTCGATACCAGACGAAGCTGCGACATCCTCGACCTAATGGGGTATTGTCCCGGTAGACTCAGGGTTGTCACGGGAATCGGGCGGCGAGCCCGAGCCCCGCGCCGCCGCCCCAGCGGGGCATGGTCCACCGCGGGACCTGATTGAGCTCCACGGTCCAGGGCGAGAGCAGGTAGAGGGCGTCGCCGTACGCCTGCACGGTCAGGTGGCTACCCAGGCGCGACGACGCCAGCACCCGCGCTCCGAGCTGAGCCAACAGCCCCGAGGCCGACACCGGGCGGTCCACGCCCAGGCCGCCGACGCGGATGCGTCCGAGCTTGGTGACGGCACAGGCGGAGGCCCAGCTCGACCGCCCACACGCGGACAGCGTGCCGAGCTCCGTGCGGAGCCGGAAGCCGTCCCCCGCCGCGGAGCGCGTGCTGACCGGAAGGTTGCTCTCGCCACCGAGCTCGAGCCCGATCCGGCTGTAGGTCACGGTCAGGAAGGCTCGCCCCCCGGGCACCGCGCGGGGCGCCAGCCCAAGCCCGAGCGTGGGACCCGCCCCCACCTCGAGCGACCACGGGGGCGCGGCTCTTGCCGGTCGCGCCTGGGGTGTCGCGCGGTCCTCGAGGGGGGCCGCGTCGGGAGCGCCACTGTCGCTGGCCAGCGGCGGCTCGGGGGGGGGCTCGCGATCGGACCCCGCCGCCTCTGCGGCCGGCGCGGGCGCCGTCTGGATCGCCATCAGCTGGATCTGAACCGTCACGACGAACGCCATCGTCGCGACGAGCTCGCTGCAGCCCTGGTTTGGCGCCGTGACCTGCCGCTGGCCGACGTCCTGCGCCGTGATGTCGCTCCAGCGAATCGTCCCGCCGAGCTCGGTGTCGACCGGCTGCACGAGGACGTCGATGTGCAAGCGGGAGCCGGGTCGGTGGGGATCGTAGCCGAGCTGCTGGGCGACGAGCCCGCGGAACTCGTCCTCGTTCGGGCAGCCCTCCACGGTGGCGTCGACCCGATAGGCGATGTCGACGCGAAGCTCGGACGCCGCTTGGGCGAAGGCCGGCGCGTCCTCGAGCGCGACCCCGCCCAGGGCGCCGAGACACCCAGTGGCCCAGCCCAGCCGCCGCAGGTTCCTCCGCCGCGGGCGGTCGAGCAAGGCTCGGTGGGTCACTCCCAGTTCTTGCGTTGGGGGTTGGTCCACGGAGCGGTGCACAGCACGCAATCGTCGCCCCAGAAGTAGTCCCGCGCTCCCGTGTCGTTGTAGATCCAGTAGCGCATCCACGCGATGATCGCGGGTCGCTGGACCCCGCCGGTGGCTTCCTGGATGTAGCCGTGTCCGGCGCCCTGCACGGTCCCCAGGAACGTCTGCACCTCGGACGCGTCGTAGGTCTGCTGCTGCATCGGGAGCCCGACGTTGTCCTCGGTCCCGCTGGTCTGCAGCATGGGCCCGTGCAGCGCTGCCGAGGCGATGTGGCCGTGGATCGAGACGGTGGTGGCCACCGCCGGGTGGCCGCCGATCTCCACCGCCGCGGTGCCACCGACGGAGTAGCCCATGGACACGGCGTGGGTGACGTACAGCTTGCCCTGGTAGATGCCCGGTTGGTCGTTCTGGTCGAGGATCCAGTCGAGCGCGTTCTCCATGGCGCTGCGGTTGTTCGGGTCGTTGGGGCCGCCCTCGAGGACGCCGGTGCCGATGACGACGAAGCCGTGCGAGGCGAAGCTGAGGAGCAGATCCCGGAGCTGGGTCGCCTGCATACCGATGCCCGGACCAAAGACGATTGGCGCGTGCAAGAAACCGTCCTCACCCAGGGTCACCGGTCGGAAGATCGTGCACTCGCCATCGGGGCCGACGTTGCTGTCCGTGGTGGTTTCGAACGGACCCGGCGCCGAGTAGTCCGTGGTCGCGGGCAGCGGCGAGGTGCCCCCGGCACCGGACGCCCCGTCGCCGCCAGTGCCGGGCTGTCCCCCCGGCTCCGAGCCGCCGATGCCCGGCTGGCCTCCGGGCGCCGCGCCACCCTCGCCGCCGCTCCCGCCGGACAGGCCCCCGCCGCCGACCGGCTCCGAACCCCCCGTCGCGGGCTGGCCGCCCGTCGCGTCGCCGCCGCTACCACCCGCGGAGTCACCGCCGGTCACGAGCGGGTTCGATCCACCGGTCGGCGCGCCGCCGGAACCAGCGAGGCCGCCGAGCCCACCCGTGCTCGGGGAGCCGCCGCCGCTGCCGAGCGAGCCGCCCGTCGCGACCCCGCCACCGCCGGTGGCGCCGCCGGTTCCCGGGTTCGGGGTTCCTCCTGTCGCCACGCCGCCGGTGGCGCCGATCGGGCTACCGCCGCTGCCCCCCGTCGCCGTGCCCCCGCCCCCCGACGCGATCCCGCCCGTGCCGCCCGTGACCACGGCCGTGGTCCCACCCGTCACCACCTCGCTGGTTCGTCCCTCCCCGTCTTCACCGGCGCAGGCACACAGCAGCGCTGCGAGCGCCACGAGCCGAGCGAATCGACGGGTGTTCGGGGATCTCTGGATCATCGTCGGCTCCCTGACGACCAGACCACCCGGCGAGCTTCCTGAACGCGGCCGGGGGCTGGCTCCCATCGAGTCTCCGCTGCCGGTCATCCGCCGCAAAGGGGGCGGCGACTGCCCCTGCGGCCTGGAGTTTTGGAGGTCGGGGGGGTGTTTCCACGCCCCCCGACAATCCCGGTACCGGGCCTGGAATTGCCGAGAATGCGAGGGGTTCGCTCCACCCTCGCGCCCTCGCGCCCTCGCGCCTGGCTGGGGTCAGGGAGCGAGGCCGAGGGCCTGGATCATGGCCTCGCCGTAGCGCTGGCCAAACGTGCGGTAGCCGGCGCTGTCGAAGTGGAAGGAGTCCACCCCGTTCAGCCCCGCGGCGGACACCACGTGGGCGTTGGAGACGTGGTCCGGGAGCTGGTTGACGAGGGTGTTGTGCGCCGCGCAGGCGCCGCTGTACAGGAGCTCTCCAGCGACGAAAGGGGCCTCGCCGAGGTCGAGATCGGTCCGGAGATCCTCGACCATCTCATTGACCTTGTCGAGCCACACGACCTGTTCGCTGTCGGACTCCCCCTGGTGGAAGAGGATGCCGTCGATCACGCCACCGTCGGCCTGGGCCAGCCGCGCGCGCTCGACGACCCAGTCGTAGGCGGTGTCCCAGTGATCGTCGGGGGGGATGGTGAACTCGCCCCGTCGGGTCGAAACCACCCCCTTGCGGAAGAAGTCGATGTCGACGCCGGGGATGCCGCAGGGAATGAGGCCGATCGTGTCTCCCGCGGGGAGCGCCTCGATCAGGGTCTTGGCGAAATGATCGCCCGGGCCGATGCCGTTGCTCCAGCAGGCGTGCAGCGGCGGGGCCGCGGTGTCCCACTCGTTGTAGACCCGGCCGGTCGCCGCGCAGGCGTCGTAGCCCAGCACGCGGATCCGCTCGTCCTCGACGCGATCCTCGGCGTTCGGCTCGGCGCCTCCCGCCATGTTGGACTGCCCGATCAGCAGGTACACGCGGAAGAGGTTCGACTCGCCGCCAGTGCCGTCGCCGCCGGAACCATCGCCGCCCGTGGCGACGCCGCCGGTCGCGACGCCGCCGGTCGCGACGCCGCCGGTCGCGACGCCGCCGGTCGCGATGCCGCCGGTCGCGATGCCGCCCGTGGCGATGCCGCCCGTGGCGACGCCGCCGGTGGCGACGCCGCCGGTCGCGACGCCGCCGGTCGCGACGCCGCCGGTCGCGACGCC
>CAYZQO010000052.1:38194-44405 GCA_964480725.1 uncultured Polyangiaceae bacterium
GCCGCCGGTTACGACGCCGCCGGTTACGACGCCGCCGGTTACGACGCCGCCGGTTACGACGCCGCCGGTTACGACGCCGCCGGTCGCGGCGCCGCCGGTCGCGGCGCCGCCGGTGGTGGAAGCACCGCCCGTCGCTGCGCCTGCACCGCCGAGCGCGCCCCCGGCGCCCGTCACGCTCCCGGGGGAACTGCCCCCGTCACCCGCGGTGGACCGAGGCTCCGTGGAGCCGTCGCTGCACGCGGCAAGGGCTGCGACCAGGACGGGCGCGAGCGGGGACCAGCGCCACAGCCAGCGGCGCGGAGGGGGCGGGTCGCTCGCGAAGGTGTGAGGGGACGGCATTCGATGCTCCGACGAGGCTGACGGTGACGGCCGTACTTCCGCCGCGGTGATCCGCGTGCGGGCGCCCGGCGCTCCGCCGAAAACTGCCCCAGTTCCTCGCGGTCGACCAGGGTTTCGACGCGTTCTCCGCTCGCGGGAGCTTGCACCGTGGGGGGGAGATCTTTCTCCCCCTTTCTGGGCGACAGCTCCGGTGACCCGCCAGCTGCCACGGAGAGGAGTTGCCCCCCCGGCAGTGAATCTTGCAGCCATCGGGGGAGAACCTGCGCATCTGCTGCACCGACTGGCCCATGGCACTCTCGTGGTGACGGCGCCCGAAGCCGCCCGCGGCCTGCCGGGCGCCAACCACCGACTCCGGAGGCAGCGCGGCGTCCGTCGCTCGACCTCGACTCGAGCCCAGTGAAGGAACGAGCGCATGACGCCCAAGACCGCGAGCAGCTTCCGATTGACGCTTGGACTGGCCGCCGCTCTCACGGCTGCTTGCGGCGCCAGCGATGACCCCGAGAACGACCCCGGCGTCGGAGGCACCACCGTCGGCGCCGGAGGCGCGTCGGGGGCGACCGGCGGTAGCGCGAGCGGGGGCCAGGCTCTGGGCGGAGCTCGCACGGGCGGTGCGTCGAGTGGCGGGTCCACGGGCGGCACGTCGATTGGGGGTGCCACGGGGGGTGCCTCGAGCGGCGGGTCCACGGGCGGCACGTCGAGCGGCGGGGTCACGAGCGGCGGGCAGGCCACCGGCGGCGGTACGCCGAGTACGGGTGGCGACGCCGGTACCGGCGGCAGCATCGGGGGCGCTGGGGGGACCACCACCGGCGGGACGGCGCCGGGTGGTGCGGCGGGTGCGGGCACCGGCGGCGTCGAGGAAGACCCCTTCACCGTCTCGAGCCCCAACGGTCGCATCAGAGCCGAGCTGACGACGACGGACTCCGTGCTGCGCTATCGGGTCACGGTCGACGGCACCGAGATCCTGGCACCCTCCGAGGTTGGTTTCCGCAGCGATGGGGTCGACCTCGGCCAGAACGTCACCCTGGGGACCATCGAGCGCAGCTCCGTCGACGAGCAGTACGCCTTCCTTGGTGCCCACTCCACCGCCGTGAATCAGGCGAACGAGGGCTCCTTCCCCGCGACCACGGGGAGCGATTCCTTCACGGTGGACCTCCACGTCGCCAACGACGGCGTGGGGATCCGCCTGCGCGCGCCCGCCAAGACCGGCAGGCGGGTCGAGGCCGAGCGCTCCTCCTGGCGGCTCGTCGGGAACCCAACGGTGTGGGCGAGCGAGCTCGAGGCGGCTTACGAGAGCCACTATCGAACCACGACGCTGGACTCGCTCGGGAACGCCTCCTACGGGCTGCCGCTGACGGCGAAGGTCAACGACCTCTATGTCAGCATCACGGAAGCAGCCCTGAGGGACTACGGCGACATGGCCGTGCGACGCGGCAGCGGCGGGGCGCTGGAGGGCACGCTGTACGCGGATCCGTCGGGCTGGATCACGGACGCCGAGGTCGTGCAGCCCTGGCGGGTGACGATCATCGCCGACGACCTGAATGCCCTCGTCAACACCACGCTCGTTCAGAACCTGAATCCGCCGCGGGATGCGTCGCTCGGCGGTGCGGATTGGATCCAGCCGGGCCGCTCGACCTGGCAGTGGATGGCCATCGGCGCTCCCCAATTCGCCGATCAGCACCAGTGGGTCGACTGGACCGAGGAGCTCGGCTTCGAGTACTACCTCGTGGACGACGGGTGGAAGGCCTGGTCGGACGCCTGGAACTCCCTGGAGTCGGTGTGCACGTACGCCGCCGGCAAGGGCGTCAAGATCTGGCTCTGGGTGCACAGCAACGAGGTCGATGACGCGGCCGCGCGGCAGGCCTACTTCAGGCAGGCGGCGGACGCGGGGGTCGTCGGCGTGAAGATCGATTTCCCGCCGGCGTGCGATCGATGGTGGGCCACGTGGTACTGGGACGTGGCCAGGGACGCCGCCGAACACCGGCTCTTGGTGGACGTGCACGGTGCCAACAAGCCCTCGGGCATCGAGCGCACCTGGCCGAACATGCTCACGCGCGAGGCGATCCGCGGTCACGAGTATCACATGACCCGGTACTCGAGGGTCTTGGAGCCCCAGCACGACACCATCCTGCCGTTCACCAGGCTGGTCGCCGGTCCCGGGGACTACACGCCCACGGTGTTCGCGCCCGAGGAGCTGCAGGGGACCACGTGGGCGCACGAGCTGGCCCAGGGCGTCGTGTTCACGTCGCCCTTCCAGTGCTTCTCCGGCCACCCACGGGATTACGTCGCCAACCCCGCCGTCGACGTGCTCAAGGCGATCCCGGCCGTGTGGGACGAGACGATCGTCCTCCCGGGGAGCGAGCCCGGCGAGGTCGCGGCCTTCGCTCGTAGATCGGGGAGCGAATGGTTCGTCGGCATCCTCAACGGGCCGACCGCGACGAGCCTTCAGCTATCGCTCGGCTTCCTGGGTACCGGCAGCTGGAACTCGATCCGGCTGGGTGACGTCTCGGGCCGGGGCGACGCGTGGGATCGGCAGGAAGGGACCGCGTCCGCGTCCGACTCGATCACGGTGAACCTGGCGAGCCGCGGCGGGTTCGTCGCCTGGTTCCGGCAGTGAGGCGCGCCGAGTCACCGTCCTCGCCGGTGGGATCGAGCCTCATCGACGAGGGGTAGGGCAGGACCAGCCAGCGCTGGCCCTGCCGAGATGGTACGGGCAGAGACCGCGCCTACCGCTGGTATCCCGCGGCCTGGACGTTGCTCAGGACGGCCGCGTCGGCGTCGTTCGAGGACCAACCGGCGGTGATGACGCCCTCGGAGCTATCCGTCCGTTCTCAGATTGGCAGGCGCAGGTCTCCCCCGGTAGAGGGCGCCTTTCTCCCCCCTTGGTGGAATTCTTCCATTCGAAGCGGACCGAATCGACACTCTATATCGGGGCCGCGACGACCCCGACGGCGTCCACGACCAGCGTGCCGCTCAGCACCTCGAGCTCCACGGTGTGGGATCCCGGCGCGAGGTCACGCAGCGTGTAGGTCTGGTAGAGCTCCGCGGCCGCCATCGTGTCGGCGGACGCCGCGACCACCTGGCCGTCCACCGACACCCTCAGCACCGCGGAGCCGTCGTTCGGACCCAGGACGTCGAGCCCCGTGCCCATGAACGTGTACTCCAGCGTGGCGCCCGCTCCCCGGCTGGTAGAGAGGGACCGCTGGTAGTTGTACATGCCCCTGCCGTTCTCGTGCGTCCAGTCGCCGCTGTAGACCAACTTGGTCACCGGCACCGCCGCCAGATCCCCCATCTCCAGGTCGTCCAGGAGCTCGACGTAGTACGGGGGCTGCCCGTCGATCGTCTCTACCAGGAGGTTGTCGAAGCGCGTGAAGTAGTAGCCGCTGGCCAGATCGACGCGACCCGACCGCCGGGGCTTCGGATCGGAGAAGCTCGCGAGCGCCCGGCCGTCGAGGTAGGCGGTCACGTCGGCGCCGACGACCTCGAGGGCGAGGTTGTGCCAGGCGTCGGGGGCCGCGTCGAACCCCGGGATGGCGACGCCGCCCGAGCCGTCGACGACGTTCCCGTTCGCCACCGGACCGCCGTCGACGAGCAGCGCCCAGCTCCCGTCGAACGAGAGCGTCAACAGGTACGGCGTCCCGTTCTTGTAGTGGGAGCTCGAGCCGCCCTGCTGCCGGGCGCCGATGCCGGCGTAGTTGTCACCGTTCTCGGTGAGGTCGTGCTCGAAGGAGACATCGACGCTCGCCCGGTAGTCCAGCCAACGGTTGTCGCCGATGCCGGTGATGGGGCTGCCGTCGTTCCAGGTGCCCCCCAGCCCCATGACCGAACGATCCACCTGCTGGCGCAGCACGGTGTTGGTCGAGCCGTCGGGGAGGAACGCCTCGAAGGCGCCATTTCGATCGCTGGTGTAGCGCGGGATTGTGCTTTGGGGGCCGCCGCGGGAGGTGACGAAGCTCTCGGTCCCCGTGAGCTGCCCGCCGGCCCCGATCACGGGGACGGTCCGCGCGGAGTAGTCGAAGTCGTCGGCGTACAAGACCCCGTCCGACGCGTCCGGGGTGGTCCCGGTCGCGTCGGTGTCCAGCACGGCCCGCGCGCCCTCCACCGGCAGCGGCGTCACCGCCTCCGGCTCCGCGGTGATCGCCAGCGTGGTGGCGGTGACGACCGAGTACGGCGCGACCGTGACCAGGTAGGCGTCGCCCGGGTCGGCGGAGAGGCTGCAGCGGTACCGGAGGTAGTTGCTGTTGAAGGCCGTCCCCGGCTCCGCGGCGCGGGTTTCCCAGAGCTCCAGGGAGGGGGCCCCAGCGAAGGCCATGTTGGCCGTCTCGAGCCGGTAGCTCTGGGCGGTTTCGCTGTCGTTCACGAAGACCGTCGAGAAGCCCTGCCGGTCGGGCGCGGCCAGCGTCAGGTAGCTGGGCGTTCCGTTGCGGCCGCTGACGGGGTTCGTCCCCGTCGCGCCGGTGTTGCTGGCCTGGGGCACCACCCGCCAGATCCCGGCGGTGTTGCTCGGATCCTCCCAGCCGGTCTTGGCGAAGCTGCTGAAATGCCGGAGGACCAGGAGGCCGGCGTCGTAGTGGATCCAGCCCGACCAGGGATCACGGGCGCTGACGAGCTCCTTGAAGGAGTACTGCCCGCCCTCGTAGAAGGCCCCGATGGCTGGCTGGTAGACGAAGTGCGTGCGGCGGGATTTGACGAAGCCCTTGATGACGGTGTTGCCCATCTCCAGCGGGCCGCCGGCGCCGCCGATCCCCGTTCCCGCCACCGTGGGATCACGCATGTTGTTGTAAGGGCGGAAGGCCGAGTTGCTGAAGGTCGCCTGGGCCTCGCTGTTCCAGACCTCCTCGTCGAACTCCTCCGCGAGCCGGGTGAAGTTGCCGCTGGCGTCGTCGTCGGTGTTGTAGTGGTATGCGGCGACCGCGACCGCGTCCCGCAGGGCGGCGTCGCTCACCAGGCTGCCGCCGAAGCTGCCAAGCCCGGCCTCGTCGGAGATCACGACGCGGATGGCGTTGAAGAGCGCCTGTTCGGTCGCGTTGGCGAACCCCGAAGTGTCGCTCCGAACCCGGGCGGCATACTGCTGGGTCCAGGTCAGATCCGCCTCCCGCTCGTTCACGCCCGGGTTCACGGTCTCGACCATGTACCCATAGCTCCGGTACGCGGCGAGGATGGTGTTCTTGTACCAGGTGTAGACCCGGTCGTTGCTGTTGACCCAGGCTGGCGCGTTCCACCGCAGGATGCTCACCTTGAGGTCGGGATTGACCTGCTTGGCGTCGGCGGCGAGCTGGAAGCCCGGGTGGCGCTGGACGTTGGCGGCCTCGCTCTCTAGGCGCATCGTCGCCGGATCCGGGCCGGTGGAGTTGTTCCGGTCGTTTCCCATCTCGACCTTGACGTGGGTCATGATGGGGCGGCTGCCACCGAACAGGACGCGGAGGAGCTCAGCGTATTTTTCCGGGTGCTGGGCCTTGTAGTCCATCAACAGCGCGCTGGTGCCGTTGGCGCTCAGCACGCCGAAGCCCTTGAAGGTGAGCCCGTTGACGTTGTCGGCGGCGATGTCGTCTCCGTCCAGGACGACTGGCGTCTCGTCCCCGGTTGCTGCTACGGCGTCGCACTCGACAGGCTCGATGATGAGCCCGGTGTCGGTGCCGGTGTCGGTGCCGGTGCCGGAGGTAGTGGTGGTGCCGGTGCCGGTTCCGGTGCCGGTGCCGGTTCCGGTGCCGGTGCCGGTCCCGGTGTCGGTTTCGGTCCCGCTGCCGGTCCCGGTCCCGGTCCCGGAGTCAGTGGCGGTTTCGGTGGCGGAGCCGGTTCCGGAGCCAGTGTCGGTGCCGGTGCCCGTTCCGGTTGCGGTGTCAGTGCGGGTTCCGGTTCCGGTTCCGGTTCCGGT
>CAYZQO010000053.1:0-41844 GCA_964480725.1 uncultured Polyangiaceae bacterium
AGAAGGCTGCCAAGAAGACGGCGAAGAAGGCTGCCAAGAAGACGGCGAAGAAGGCTGCCAAGAAGACGGCGAAGAAGGCTGCCAAGAAGACGGCGAAGAAGGCTGCCAAGAAGACGGCGAAGAAGGCGGTGCGGAAGGTCGCCAAGAAGCCGGCCAAGAAGGCGGCGAAGAAGGCTGCCAAGAAGGTCGCCAAGAAGGTCGCCAAGAAGGTTCGCCGTCCGCGCGCCCGTAAGGCCCCGGTTGCACCGGCCCCCGAGGTGATGGACTGAAGCCTGCCGACAATCGCCCTGCGGGGAGTCGGCTTCCTGGCCGTTTCTCCGGGTGGGCAACCGAGGAGGCGACTTGACGGCGTGGTGTGAGAGCCGCGTGGGGTCGCCTTTTCGGTTTTGGGGGCTCCGCACGCGAAGGGGGCGGGGCGGTCCTTGTCGCCCGCTCTTGACCGACGGGTCGGTCCAGAGCGGGTACTGGTGAGCGAGGGCCGCTGGGAACGCGGAAGGATGGCGGGTGGGCATGATCGGGAGGCAGGGGTGGCAGCCGGGAGCCTCGGGGCTTCGCTCGCCTCGAGGAGGACGATCTGCGGTGCTTGTCGCGGTGGCTTCCTTCGTCGTGTGCGGCTGTCGGAGTGAACGCTCGGTGGAGCGCCAGCGATTGCCCGGCCTCTCGCGCGGCGATCGCGTCGTGGTGGAGGTTCGCGCCGGAGCGTTCGTGGAAGGCACCGTTACGGCCGTCGATGGCGTCCGTGCGCGGGTGCAGGCGACGGAGGGCGGAGAGGTTCTGGAGGTCGACGAGGGCGACGCGCTCGCCGTTGACGCATCGTCGCGGGTTCGCGAACGCGGAGCCTACGCCGTCTGCGGTCGTGGCGGTGCGCGCTGGGCGGGTTGCCGGGTCCTCGACGCCGCGAACGATCCGGTGATGGTCGAGTTCTCCGACGGCGCGCGGCAGCCACTCCCCGCGACGAGCGTGCTGCGGCCCGGTGAGCTCACCCGCCTCAACCTCGAGCGGCTCTTCCAGCGAGCGGCGGCGCGAGCGGTCTTCGCCCAGTCGATCCGTGCCGCTGGCGCGCCGCCGATTGACGAGGACTGGCGACCCCACCCCAGCGAGCGCCTCCTGATCCGCCATGGCGCCGGCTGGGTCACCGGTCAGGTGCAGGAGCTCGAGCAGGACGGCGTCTACGTTCGCCCCGTCGGCGACGCTCGCCCGGTGAGGCTCCCCTACAAGGACGTGAGACCGCTGCCCCCGTACCCGGTGGCGCCCTGGGTCGGCGGGTTCGTGCTGGTGCGTCCCGAGGCGGAGGCGAGGGCGTGGGAGACCCTGCGACTCGTCGCGTTCGGCGAGGACGAGACGGCCACGCTGATGGATGACCGCGGGGAGCGCACCACCCGTCCGCTGCGCGATCTGGTACCCCTCGGCGTCCCACCGGCGCGTCCTGGACCCGACGCGGCGACGCGGTGACGCGGCCTCGAGCGCGACGGGACCCTCCGTCGCGGCGCGTTCAGCGCTCGTCGAGCTCGATGGCGGCGCGGATCCGGGCGAGCGCCCGCCAGGCGCCCGCGGCGACCGCAAGGGGCGCGCCGAAGCGGAAGTGACCGGCGTGCGGGAACGGCGGCTCCGGTGCCGGACCGATCACCGCGCTACGGACCCCGGCACGCAGCAGGTACTCGCGCTCGATCTCGGCCCCCGCGACAGCGGGGACGATCACCTCGAGCGCGCCGATCCGTGCCTGGCCGGCGTCGCCCACCTCCGCGAGGCAACGCTGGCGGGCGTAGCGATCGTCGTCCGGGGGTGCACGTCCCCCGTCGCCGTCGGACGCCGGGCGCGCCGCCACCTGCGGCGCGAGGTAGCGGTCGGCCTCGAGCGACTCGATGCTCGCGTGAGCTCCGCAGAGTGGGCAGGTCTCGCGGGGCGGCACTTCGACGCACCGCAGGCGATCGTGCTGACCGTCGAAGGTGTGGATCCCACCCGTCGGTGCGTCGCCGGTGAGCCAGCGCAGCGCGAGGTCGGCCAGCAGCGCCCCCGCGATCCCTGGCACCGGGCCCAAGACCCCGGCTCGGGCGGGATCCGGCGCGGGCACAGGCGGGGCCTCGAACAGGCAGCGAAAGCAGGGGCGCCCGTGCGGGGCGACGGCCCAGGCCGTCGCTGTCCACCGCGCCACCGCCCCGAGCACGACCGGAACCCCCGCCAGGTGCCCCGCGTCGGCGGTCAGGAACTTGGTGCCGAAGTCGTCGCTGCCCTCGACGATGAGGTCGACCCGCCGCGCGAGCGCGAGCGCCACCTCCGGCAGCAAGCGACCGCGGTATGGCTCGATCCGGTCGGCGGGTGTGCCGCGCGACAACAGCGCGTCGCGCGCCGCGTCGAGCTTGTGCCGGCCGCAATCCGACTCGCGGTAGAGGAGCTGTCGGTGCAGGTTGTGGACCTCGACCCAGTCATCGTCGGCGAGCAGCAGGCGCCCCACACCCGCCTCAGCCAGCGCCATCGCCACCGGGCAGCCCAGCCCACCGACCCCCACGACCAGGACCCGGGCGCTGGCGAGGCGGCCGTCAACGGGTGCAGCCGTGACCATCGAAGCGTCGCGCCGCGGCGCCGAGCGCCGTTCAGCCGCCCCGGCGGACGATCTGGGTCACGTCGCGGACCGCCCCCCGCGCCGCGCTGGTCGTCATCATGGCGTAAGCACGGAGCGCCGCGGACACGGTTCGGTCGCGGGTCGGTTGCCAGGCGGCCGCGCCGCGCGCCTGCATCGCGGCGCGACGGCGCGCAAGCTCTGCGTCGCTGACCATCAGCTCGATGCTGCGCGCGGGGATGTCGATCCGGATCCGGTCGTTCTCCTCCACCAGCCCGATCGCCCCCCCCTCCGCGGCTTCGGGGGAGACGTGGCCGATGCTGAGCCCGGAGGTGCCGCCGCTGAAGCGGCCGTCCGTGATCAGCGCACAGACCTTGCCCAGTCCTTTTCCCTTGAGGAAGGACGTCGGGTAGAGCATCTCCTGCATCCCGGGTCCGCCCCGCGGACCTTCGAACAGGATCACGACGACGTCGCCCGGCGCGACGCGATCGCTGAGGATGGCCTCGCACGCCGCCTCCTGGGAGTGGAAGACCCGCGCCGCCCCCTCGAAGCGCAGGCTCGAGGGATCGACGCCGGCCGTCTTCACGATACAGCCATCCGTGGCGAGGTTGCCGGTGAGCACCGCGAGCCCTCCGTCCCGACTGTAGGCATGCTCCACGTCGCGGATGCACCCCGCCGTGCGGTCGAGGTCGGGCTCTGGGTAGGTGGACCGCTGGGAGAAGGCGACCTGGGTTGGTTTGCCGCCCGGGGCCGCCAGGGCGCGCTGCCGGGCGGCCTCGGTCGCGGTTGCGCGCCCCAGATCGTGCTGGTCGATCGCCTCGCCGATGGTCGCGGCGTGCACCGTGGGCGCGCCGCGATGGATGAGCCCGGCCCGTTCGAGCTCGCCGAGGATCGAGAGGATGCCCCCGGCTCGGTGCACGTCCTCCACGTGGTACTGCGAGGAGGGCGCCACCTTGCAGATGTTCGGGATCCTCCGGCTCAGGCGGTCGATGTCGGCCATCAGGAAGGGCACCCCTGCCTCCTGAGCGACCGCGAGCAGGTGCAGCACCGTGTTGGTCGAGCCCCCCATCGCGATGTCGAGGCTCATGGCGTTCTCGAAGGCCTCGAAGGTTGCAACGCTGCGGGGCAAGCACGAGTCGTCACCCTCCAGGTAGTGCGCGCGGCAGAGCTCGACGATGCGGCGCCCCGCCTGCTCGAACAGCTCCCAGCGCGCCGCGTGGGTGGCGAGGAGCGTGCCGTTTCCGGGCAGGGCGAGACCGAGCGCTTCGTTGAGGCAGTTCATGCTGTTGGCGGTGAACATGCCCGAGCAGGAGCCGCAGGTGGGGCAGGCCGCTCGCTCGAGCCGGGCCACCTCGTCGTCGCTGATCGTGTCGTCGCTCGCCGCGATCATCGTGTCGATCAGGTCGAGCTTGCGCCGCGGGGGGGAGCCGGCGCCGTCGGACGGGCCCGCGGCCGTCCCCGCTTCCATCGGCCCCCCGGACACGAAGATCGTCGGGACGTTCAGCCGCACGGCAGCGAGCATCATCCCCGGCGTGATCTTGTCACAGTTGGAGATGCAGACGAGCGCGTCGGCGGCGTGGGCATTCACCATGTACTCGACGCTGTCGGCGATGAGCTCGCGGCTGGGCAGCGAGTAGAGCATCCCGCCGTGGCCCATCGCGATGCCGTCGTCGATGGCGATGGTGTCGAACTCGACGCCCCAGCCGCCGGCAGCGTCGATCACGCGCTTCACGCGCTGGCCGACGTCGTGCAGGTGGACGTGACCGGGGACGAACTGGGTGAAGCTGTTGGCGATGGCGATGATGGGTTTGCCGAAGTCGGCGTCCGTCATCCCCGTCGCGCGCCAGAGGGCGCGCGCTCCCGCCATGGTGCGACCGTGGGTGCTGGTGCGGCTGCGATATCCCGACATGGCGGGCACCCTACTCGGCACCCCGCGCTCCGGCCATCCCGGCCACGGGGCAGGGAGGTGAAACCCGCCCGGCGCGCCGCGGTCACCCTCGACGGCGGGGTAGAACCGGGCGCGCGTGGGAGTGAGAGCGCAATCGTTCAGTAAGATCGGATAAATGGGCGAAATTAGTCTGGAAATGACCGTGCTTGCCGACGATATGAGCGTAAGCTCACCCCCGATGAAGCGGGTCGCTCCGCTGATCGTCCTCGGCGCTCTGACGGTGGCGACGCCAGCGTCGCTCGGCACGCGCGGGGATGCGGACGTAGAGGTCAAAGCCCCGGCCCCGGCCCCGGCCCCGGCCCCGCTCAGCGCGCCCGCACCGGCCTCAGTCGGGGTTCGCGAGGCGAAGCAGGGGCAGCTGTTCGTCTTCGTGCCTGGGGACTGCAGTCTGGGTCCCGAGGTCGACCTGGTGGTTCACTTCCATGGGGCGCCACCCGTCCTGGGGCGCGCGCTCCGTGAGGCGGGGCTGAACGCCGCGGTGGCGGTCGAGAACCTCGGGACCATCTCCCAGGACTACGGGGGAGCGTACACCGTCGTGGCCCGCCTCGACGATCTCGAGCGGCGCGCCATGCGGCTAGTGGAGCGAGCCTGTCCGGGTCAGACGTACCGCCCGCGGCGGCTCGCGCTGAGCGCGTGGAGCGCGGGCTACGCCGCCGTCGGCGCCATCCTCTCGCATCGCGAGCTCGCCGCGCGGGTCGATGCGGTCCTGCTCAGCGACGGCCTCCACGGCGCCTTCTTGGCCTCGGGGTGGCGCGAGATGCCCTTGACTGCGCTCGCCCCGTTCGTCGACTTCGCCCGGCGCGCGGTTTCTGGCACCCGGCTGATGGCGATCACACACACGGCGATCGAGACGGCCAGCTACGCTAGCACCACGGAGACGACGAGCTTCCTGCTCGACCGGCTCGGCATGGAGCGGGTGGTGTTCGCGCCAGCCGAGTCGAGGTTCGGTATGGAGCTCGAGAGCGAAGCCTCCCGCGGGAACTTCACCGTCGAGGGGTATTCGGGGGGCGACGAGGCCGCGCACGCCCGGCAGCTCCACTCCATCGGCCGGACGCTCTTCGTCCCCCTGCGGCGCCGCTGGGAGGCCACCGCCGCGGCGATCCCGAGCCCACCCCCGCCGACCGAGCCGGCCCCCGCGGCCGACGAGTCGGCGCCCGCGACCCCCTGATTTCCCGGAGCCGCTGGCGGCGCGACGGAGCTCACCCCGGTCCGGCGTAGAGCGCGGCAAGGGCATCCGCGTAGAGCGCGACGACCCGCTCGCGGCGCACCTTGAGGGACGGCGTCAGGAGGCCGTTGTCGGTGCTGAAGTCCTCGGTGACGAGGTGGAAGGCGCGCACCCGCTCGAAGCTCCGCCACCCGGCGCCGCGCCCCTCGATCTCGCCGGCGATGAGCGCGCGCACTTCGCCGTTCGCGGCCGGATCGCCGAGCGCGATCCCGCGCGATTCCGCCCACGGGCCCAGGGTCGCCAGATCGAGCACGATCACCGCGACGTTGTGGGGTCGGTTCAGGCCGTAGACCAGCGCGTTGGCGATGAAGGGCGAGAGCTTCAGATCCTCCTCGAGGGGTGAGGGAACCACGAACTTGCCGTTCTCCAGCTTGTACTGCTCGGTCATTCGCCCGGTGATGAAGAGGTACCCGTCCGCGTCGAGGTAGCCGAGATCACCGGTCCGGCAGCCGCCGTCGGAGGTGAGTCGCTCCGCCGTGGCATTGGGATCACCGTGGTAGCCGAGCATGACGTTCGGCCCGTACACCACGATCTCGCCCACGCGAGGATCGTCCTCGGCGCCGCGCTCGCCCACCGCCTCCCGATCGATCTCCACGCGCACGCCCGGCAACGGGCGGCCCACACTGCCGGACCGCGCGTGCTCGGGGCAATTGGCGCTGACGACCGGCGAGGTCTCCGTCAGCCCGTAACCCTCGTGCACGTCGAGCCCGATGGCACCGATGAACTCCGCGACCTCGCGGCCGAGCGCCGCGCTACCACTGACGGCGAAGCGCAAGCGGCCGCCGAGGCGGCGGCGGGTCTTACTGAAGATGAGGGCGTCCGCGCCCGACAGCGCGAGCCGCTCGGACAGCGCGAGGGGGTGCCCAGCACGACGGCGGAGAGCAGCTCGAAGACCCGCCTTGAACAGGGCCCGGACCGGGGCCGGCTTCGCGGCCACGGTCTGCTGCACGCGGTCGTAGACGCGGTTGAAGATCCGCGGCACCGCGACCAAGAGCGTCGGCCTCGCCAGCGCGAGGTTGTCGATGAGGTTCGGGATGGAGTCGTTCAGCGCGATGGCGACCCCTCCCGCGAGCATCGAGTGCAGGTCCGCTGTCTGCCCGAAGACGTGGGCCCAGGGCAGAAAGGACAGCGTCGTGTCGCGGTCGATGTGGAAGATCTGGTGGATGGCGGCGACGTTGGTGCAGAAGTTCGCGTGGGTGAGGAGGACACCCTTGGGCCTGCCCGTGGTCCCGGAGGTGTAGATGACACCCGCGACGTCGCTCGAGGCCAGGGCCAGCGCGGGCACGGGCGCCGCGCGGCCACGCGCCAGGAGTCCCGCGTAGGACGAGGGATCCGCGACAGCGGCCTCGATCGTCACGACGTGCTCCAGCGTGGCGAGCTCAGCCCCCTGCGCCTGGAGGGCGGCCGCGATCTCCGGGCGGCTGACGACGGCCACCCGGGCACCGCTATCACCGAGGATGAAGCGCCACTCGTCCGGCCGCTGCGCCTCGTACAGCGGCACCAAGGCGGCGCCGCGGCCGTAGGCGGCGTAGGCGACCACGGCCCATTCGACCCGGTTGTTGGCCACGATCGCGACGCGATCGCCAGGACCAACCCCGAGCGCGGCCAGCCCGGCGCGGCAGGCCGCGACCGCCTCCCCCCACGCGCCGTAGGACAGCCAGGTGAAGCCGTCGGGAGTGCGAGTTCCAAAGGCGGGCAGCGACGCGAACTGCTGGGCGACGCGCTCGCCGAGCTCGACGAGGTGGTGGGCAGGGACGGTCATCGGCGCTGGTCTTCCCGCGGAGGGGTGGAGGCAAGGGCGAAGCACCCCCGCGCCGGGAGCATGCCGCGGGGGTGGACCCTTCGAAAGGGTGCGCGAGCTGAAAAGTCCACCCGCCGGTGCTAGCGTGGGCCGCGCTCGGTCCCCACGCCTGACGACGAAGGGGCACGGGCGACCCCCGACGATGCCCAGCTACTCGCTCATCACCTTCGGCTGCCAGATGAACGAGCACGACTCCACGCGCATGCGCGAGGTGCTCGCCGACGCGGCCTTCCATCCGGCCGCGACGCTCGAGGCTGCCGACCTCATCATCCTCAACACCTGCACGGTGCGTGAGAAGGCCGAGCAGAAGCTGCGCAGCGAGGTGGGCCGCCTGGTGCGCCTGAAGCGGCAGCGCCCCGGGATTCTCATCGCCATCGCCGGGTGCGTCGCGCAGAAGGAGGGGGAGCGCCTCCTCGTCGACCTGCCGCTGGTGGATCTCGTGCTCGGTCCCGACAACATCCGCGAGTTGCCGGACCTGCTGGCGGAGCTGCTCGCCGGCGGTCCGCCCCGCGCGCGGACGGAATTCGACCTCACGGCGCCCCATTTCCTCCGCGCCCGCCCGACACCGGGTCGTCAGCCCCCGACCGCCCAGGTCACGATCATGAAGGGCTGCGACGAGCGTTGCACGTTCTGTATCGTGCCGCGAACGCGGGGGCCGGAGCGCTATCGCCCGGCGCGCGAGATCCTGGACGAGGTGGCGGCGCTGGTCGCCGCTGGGGCCCGCGAGGTCACCCTCCTCGGACAGACGGTCAACAGCTACCGAGATCCGGAGCGGTCCCTGTCGCCGGCGCCGGGGTACGGGCAGAGCCCGTGGCTGCACACGCTGCGATCTCGGATCGACGAGGATGAGAGCGAATTCGCCGCGCTGCTTTGGGCCGTGGCAGCGGCGGTGCCAGGGCTCCGTCGCCTCCGCTACACGAGCCCGCACCCGCGGCACCTCAGCGCGTCTCTGATCGAGGCGCACCGCGCGTTGCCCGTCCTCGCCCGACACGTCCACCTCCCGGTGCAGTCCGGGAGCGATGCCGTGCTCCGACGAATGGTCCGCCGCTACACGGTCGAGGAGTACGAGGAGCGAGTCGCGGCCCTGCGCGAGGCCGTCCCCGGAGTGACCCTCAGCACGGACGTCATCGTCGGCTTCCCGGGGGAGCGGGAGGAGGACCTGGCCGCGACCCTGGCGCTGCTCGAGCGCCAGGGCTTCGTCGGGCTCTTTGGCTTCAAGTACTCGCCGCGACCCTACACGGCGGCGTTCCGGCTCGAAGACGACGTCCCGGAGCCGGAGAAACAGGCCCGGCTGCAGCGGGTGTTCGCGGTCAGCGACGCCCTGCGCCGACGTCACCTCGAGGGGCTGGTGGGGGGCGTGGTGGAGGTGCTCGTGGAGGGGCGAGGGGAGGGGCGAGGGGAGCGAGCGAGCTTCACCGGGAGGACCGAGCGGAACGAGATCGTGCACTTCGGGGCGGTCGACGAGCCCACGGGCGAGTTGGTCGAGGTGCGGATCACCGAGGCCTTCAAGAACTCCCTGGCGGGGGTCCTGACGGACGCGGCGCGCGCGGCGCCGCTCGCCCGCGCCCGGGCCACCGAGACGGACGGCCCCGCGCCGCGGGCGCTGCCGGTGACGGCATGACGGTGATCCGCCGCTTCGGCGGGCTGGTCCCGCGGATCGCCCCCAGCGCCTTCATCGCCGACGGAGCGATCGTCATCGGCGAGGTGATGGTCGAAGCCGACGCGAGCATCTGGTACGGCTGCGTCCTGCGCGGTGACATGGGCCACATCCGCGTCGGCGCGCGCTCCAATGTCCAAGACCTGTCGATGTGCCACATGACGCACGACGACACGGTGGTCGAGATCGGGGAGGAGGTCACCGTTGGGCACCAGGTGGTCATCCACGGCGCGCGCATCGAGGATGGAGCGCTGATCGGCATGGGGTCGGTGCTGCTCGACCACGTGGTGGTCGGCGCGGAAGCGCTGGTCGCGGCCGGTACGCTGCTGACGCCGCGCACGGTGGTGCCGCCGCGGACGCTCGTCCGCGGGCACCCCGGGCGGGTCGTGCGCGATCTCCGCCCGGACGAGTGGAAGGCCGGCCGCGAGACGGCCCTCCGTTACGCCGCCCTGGCCCGCCAGCACGCCCGCGATCGGGCCGAGGAAACCGCTCAGCCGCCCCCGACGAAGTGAACGATCTCGATGACGTCGCCGGGCTCCACGGGAGTGGTCCCGTGCTCCGCGCGCGGCACGATGGTCCGATTGCGCTCGACCGCGACTGGACCGTCAGCGAGCCCCAGGTGCTCGACGAGCTCGCGGACCGTCAGGCCCGGGGGCACCACGCGAGGCTCCCCGTTGACGCTGATTTCCATGGGCCGAACGCTGAGGGAAGGGCACGCCTCCGTCAAGCGTCGACCGTGACGTGGAGCGCGCAGCCCGAACCCGTGGTCACCCACGAGCGCCCGGCGCCGGCGCCAGCTCGGCGGGGGGCGCTGCTTGGCCGGGAACCCGCCCCGCGGGTTATGATCCCGCCGTGCGCACGGTCCACGCCCTGGTCCTCTGTGCGGCGGCGCTCGCCGTCGCGGGGGGCGCCCTCGGCGCGCGGGAGCTCACCGCCTGGCTCCCCGCCGGGCGCTCGCTTCCGGGCACCTTCGTCGGCGGCGAGGTTCCACCGGCGACCGAGTCGCTCGAGGGGTGGCTCGGGCGGCGAGCCGTTCGCCTGGCCGAGCGCACCGCCGCGGTAGCGCTGCCGGACGGGGAGATCCGCGAGATCACCTTCGGCGAGCTCGGGATCGCCCTCGACGTGGAGACGACGGCCGCCCGCGCCCTCGGGCACGCGAACGACGGGACCGTCCTGGACCGCCTCGGGCGCGCCTGGACGGCTCGCCACGGTGCAATCGACCTGCCGCTGGAGTGGACGATCGACGTCGAGCAAGCGACGCGCACCGTCGCGAGCCTCCGGGAGGCCGTGGATCGGGCGCCCGTCGACGCCCGACTCGACCTCAGGGCGCACGCCAAGCTGCCCGAGGTCCCGGGCCGGTCGCTCGACGTCGCGTCCACGGTCGCCGCCATCGCAGCCGGGCCTCGCGACGACTGGACCCGATTCACGGTCTCCACCGCGGAGGTCCCCGCCGCCGTGACCAGCGAGATGCTCCTTGCGGTGGATGTCTCGCGCGTGCTGTCGAGTTACGAAACCGACTTCTCGGGCACGGGGCGAGGCCGCGAGGCGAACGTGGCCCACGCCGCGGGGCTCCTCAACGGCGCGGTCCTCGCCCCGGGGGAGGAGCTCTCGTTCAATGGTACGGTGGGGCCTCGCACGCTCGAGCGCGGGTTCACCTGGGCACCGGAGATCTACGACGACGAGCTGACGCCCGGCGTCGGGGGCGGGACCTGTCAGGTCGCTTCTACGCTCCACGCCACGGCCTTGATGGGGGGGCTCGAGATCGTCCGCCGTCGCAGCCACAGCCGACCGTCGAGCTACATCCCCCTGGGGCTCGACGCGACCGTGATCGACGGAGACGTGGATCTGGTGATCAGGAACCCATACCCGGTTCCACTCGTCGTTCACGCCTTCGTGCCGGACCGGGGGCGGCTCCGCATCGAGGTGCTCGGCACCGAGCTCGCGGCGGAGGTGCGTTACACCTACGCGGTCACCGAGCAGTACCCTTTCTACCGGCGAGTGACCACTCGCGACGACCTGGAGCCGGGGGCGGCGAAGCGCCGACAGAAGGGGGGCTTCGGCTACGACGTGGTCAGCACCGTGCGCACACGCTGGCCGGACGGCGAGCAGACCGTACGGCATTATCGGAGCGAGTACCGACCGACTCCGGAGGTCTACTGGGTGGGCGCGGGGAGCACGGCGCCGAACCTCCCGCCGCTGCCGGAGGGCGCTGATCGGGTCGTCGTCGACGGGCAGGAGATGGCCACAGCGACCGCGGGGAGCCCGACCGACGCCGAGGGCGGCTGACCCTCGGAGGTTCGGAATTGCGGCCGTCGTCGGGGGGATCGGCGGGCGGCGCGGGGGTTGATCTCGGCGGCCTGCGCGGTATGTCGAGCCTCATCGTGCGAAACCTCTTCACCTTCACCGCGCTGGCCTCGCTGGTCGGGCCCGCGGTGCTCGCGGGAGCGGCGGGCTGTGGACGCCGTACGGCGACGGCGGCATCCGCCGCCGCCAGCGCCTCGGGGGCGCCAAGCGCCGTCGTCCCTCCGCCGGGCTCCGCGCGCGTGGCCCACGGGGACCTCGACACGGCCACGCCCGATGGATCGCCGGGCATCGCGGCGACCGTGATCGCCGCCATCATCTACCAGAAGCCCGACACCGCGGCGCGTCGTCTCGGCTACGTCCGCCTCGGCCGCGTCGTCGGTCGCGACCGTACACCCGTCTCCGGCAAGGGCTGCAAGCACGAGTGGTACCGCGTCTATCCGATCGGGTTCATGTGCACGGACGAGGCCACCATCGACCTGGAGGATCCCGTCGTGCGAGCGGCCTCGCGGGGCCCCGACCTCACCAAGCCGTTGCCCTACCGGTACGGCTTCGTGCGGGCGACGGCGCCTCAGTACCTCCGCATCCCGACCAAGAAGGAGCAACTCGAGGCCGAGTTCAAGCTGGAGGAGCACCTCCGCAACTTTTCGGCGGAGCGTGCCGAGTGGCAGCGGGTACTGCTCGGAGCCAACGACCTCCCGCTCGACGCGCGCGGCGTGGCGACGCCTTCGGCCCAGCCGGCACCCGGGTTCCGACCGGCCACTGAGTGGGGCGAGCTCGAGCTCTATGGCGGCAAGGACGGGCGGATCCCCTGGTGGCTCGAGGGCGGACGCAAGATCCCGAACGTGTCCGGCTACGCGGCGCCGAACTATGCGCTCTTCGCCGACCGTGTCCGCCGCAAAACGGGGTTGAGCTTCGTCGACGCCTTCCACACCCGCTCCGAGGATCTCGAGCGCGAGTTCGCGGTGACGGTGGATCTGAGGCTCGTCCCCGTCAGCAAGGCGAAGCCCGACTCCGGTTCGGCCTTCCATGGCATCGAGGTCAGCCCGACCTTCCCGTTCCCGTTCGCGTTCGTGACCCTGGAGAACGCCCGCACCTTCCAGCTCATCAAGGGAAAGGACGCCACCCGCCCCATCGGCGCGGTGCCGCAGCGAGCCGTCGTCCCGCTCACGGGGCAGGCCCGAATCAAGGCGGGCGAGCGCTTCTACCAGACCGCCAAGGATGCCACCGTCTGGCTGCGAGCGGCCGACGTCGGCGTGGTCGCTCGCCCGCCGTCGTTGCCGCCGGAGGCCGAGCGAGGGGAGAAGTGGATCGACATCTCGATCGCTCAACAGACGCTGGTGCTCTACGAGGGGACCCGCCCCTGGTACGCGACGCTCATCTCCTCGGGTCGGGACCGCAACGGCGACCCCAAGACGACTCTGTCGACGCCCACGGGGACGTTCCGTCTCCAGAGCAAGCACATCGCGGCGGCGATGGACTCCAACGAGAACTCGACCGTCGCCGGCGGCACGCGCACCGGCGCACCGACCCTGGTCGGCGACGCGAAGGCAACGGCCGACCGGCTGCTCGCGGCGGAGAAGGCCGGCACGAAGCTCGACGAGGACGATCGACGACGGCTCATCAACGTCAAGAAGGGGCGCCACCCGGAGTACGGGATCACCATGCGGCGCGGCGCCACGACCTTCGAGCTGCGGGACGTGCCGTGGATCCAGTACTTCGCGGCCGGATACGCCCTGCACGGAGCCTACTGGCACGACGTGTTCGGGGTCCCCCGCAGCCATGGGTGCGTGAACCTCGCGCCCATCGACGCGCGCATCGTCTTCCTCTGGACGGACCCGCCGGTGCCACCCGGTTGGCATGGCATCAACGTCGGCGACGAGATGGGGCAGGGGACGCTCGTGGTCATCCGGGAGTGAGTTGCCCGCGCGGTCGACGGCCGACGCAGCGAGCCCCCGCGCTGGGCTTCGCGCGCGGCGCGCGAACGTGGATTCGCAGCTGCTGGCCCTAGCCGCGATCTCCCCGCCACGCCCGGCAGGGGCCGGTGCGCGCGCGCCGGCCGGAACCCGGCGACGGCACGCATTGTGCTTATAAATTTGCCGTTACCTTGAAGTGGATCTGGGCCCCGGCAGCCCGCAGCCGCGTAAAAGTGGCAGGGCTCCGCGCGGTAGTGAACAATGTAGGTTAAGGTATGACCTGGCGGGATCGTCTGATGCTGCTGATCGCGGGCGCCTTGTGGGCCGGCCTCGCCGGTCCCGGTGTCGCCATCGCCAACGGGGATCCGTCCTGGCCCGCGGCCGCGAGCGCCTGCGAGGCCTCCAGCGCTCCGGCCGAGGCGGAGGAGGTGCTCAATGCCCTGCCCACCGGATTCCTGGTCCGCTCGCTGATCGGCGAGGACGGAGGCGTGGACGCTCCCGAGACGGCCGCATCGCCCTGTCCAGACGACATGGTCTGGGTCGAGGGCAACTACTGCACGGAGGTCAAGCAGCATTGCCGGGTGTGGCTGGACGACCCGTCGCTCCCGTACGCCCGCTGCGCCGAGTACGACAGCCCCGTGGAGTGCGTGGGACCGCGGGTCCCGCTGAGCTTCTGCATCGATCGTTTCGAGTACACGCGGCCCGGCGAAGGCGCCCCGCTGAACCACATGAGCTTCGATGCGGGCAGCAAGCTTTGCCGGACACTGGGCAAGCGGATCTGCACCGAGAGCGAGTGGAACTTCGCCTGCGAGGGGGAAGAGATGCGTCCCTATCCGTACGGCTTCACCCGGGAGGCGAAGTGCAACCAGGATCGGTCGGACCTGTTCGAGATGGCGGTCGTGGACGGCAAACGGCGCCAGGTCCTCAAGGACAACCGTGAGCCGAGCGATCCGGAGTCCGAGTGCGTGAGCCCCTTCGGCGTGCACGACATGGTCGGCAACCTCGACGAGCCGGTGCTGCGCGAGGCGACCCGTTACAGCCCGCCCTTCCGCAATGCGCTCAAGGGCGGTTGGTGGATGGCGGCACGCAACCGTTGCCGGCCGGCCACGACGGCCCACGATGACTTCTACGAGGGCACGCAGGTTGGCGTCCGCTGCTGCGCCGACGTTCCCGGCAACGCCGAACCGACCGGGTGACCGAGGCTCGGCGCCGCGCGGCTGGGGCGGCGGCTAGGACCCGTTCCCGGCCCCGGCCGTCGGAGGCAGCGGCGCCGTGCGCGCACGACAATTCCCCTTTGATGGTGGCGACTTGGCCGCTCCTCGCAGGATTCCTCCCTCGATCGGCCCTTGACCGCGCGGTCGCGACCGGGAAAATGTCCCCGTGCGTCTCGTGCTACTGGCGGCGTCGGCCGCGATGGCCAGCGCCTTGGCCTGCGACCGAGCGCCCGTGACACGTTCGGTTCCCGCCACCGCACCTCCAGCGAACCAGGGCAGCGATGCCCACCCCCCGTCGCCGGTCGTCGCGGCCGCCATGGCGCCACGCGCGCTACGGGCGAGCGCCCTGGCCGCTCCGGCCGAGCCGGCCTGCCCCACGGGGATGGGGCTGGTGGAGGGGAGCTACTGCACGGCCGTGCGGCACCGCTGCCTCGACTACCTCGACGGCGCCGGTCGTTACGCGGAGTTTCGCTGCGAGCGCTACGCCGAGCCGGCCGAGTGCGTCGGGGAGCGGCGCCCGCTGCGGTTCTGCATGGACATCGACGAATACTCCGCGCCGGGCGAGACGCTGCCGGCGAACTTCCGGAGTTACACCCACGCGAAGCGCACCTGTGGCGAGCAGGGAAAGCGGGTGTGCCGCGAGAGCGAGTGGAATTTTGCCTGCGAAGGCGAGGAGATGCGTCCCTATCCCTACGGCTTCGCGCGAGACTCGGCGGCCTGCAACGCGGACCAGACGGACCTCGTGAACGGGGAGGGAAAGCTGAAGGACCGGAGGGCCCCGAGCAACGCCTATCCCCGCTGCGTGAGCCCGTTTGGCATCCGCAATCTGTCAGGGAACCTCGAGGAGTTCGTGCAGAGGGATGACGTGCTCCCCGAAGCTCCGGCGATGAAGGGGGCCTACTGGCAGCCGGGACGGAACCACTGTCGCGCCGCGCAGACCGCGCACGACGCCTATTACAACGGCACGGAAACCGGATTCCGCTGCTGCGCCGACCCGTCGGGCTGAGCGCTAGCCCCGGGGGAGGGGTGAACCGGACGCTGCGGCCGGGGCCGAGGGCGGTCCCGCGCAATCGACCGAGCCAGGGGATCGGCGTGGGGCTCGGCGCCCCCGCGCGGCGGCGTCGGAAGCCCCGGCTACTCGACGGGAGTCTCGTCACCGGTGCCGGGTCCGTCTCCGACGGACGGCTCCGGGGCGGCGCGGGTGATCGGGATTGGGATCCAGAGCGCCCGCACCTTCACCTCGTCTCCCCTCCGCGTGAACCCGGCGAGCCCGTACAGCAGGTTCCACGCGTGTCCATCCGGGCGCTCGTGATATGAGAAGAGCGGGAAGACGTGCAACTGCCAGTGAAGGCCGTAGCTGCCCTGCTGCTCACGGTAATAGACGTTCCCGACGACCTGAGTGAGCGTCTCGGGACCGCTGAAACGATAGTACAGGGGCAGCCCGATCGTGGCCCGCTCGCGCGTGCCCGCGAAGTCCCAGAACAGCGGGGCAACGACGGTGTGTGAGCGGCGACCGTTGCGGCCGAGGTAGAGAAGGGGGTGGATGTTCGTGGACCAGCCGCGGAGGCCCTCCCGATGCTGGAAGAGGGGGGTCACCCAGGTCGACTCGCGCAGGCCGAAATGGTCGGAGCGCGCGTACAGCGGGAAGACCGCGTGCGTCGACTCCCGGGGGCTGGTCTTGGCGTAGTAGAAGGGCAGGACGAGCCGCTGGCGGATCCCGACGTCCGGGTCACGGAACCGCCAGTACAGCGGGGTGATCATGTCCAGCTGGGTGCGGCCCCGATACCGGGCGTAGGGCCAGGTGACGAAGGTGTGGTCGGCCTCGGCCCCGCGTGCTGCGAGGAAGAGGGGGTTGATGAAGAGCCAGCTCTGGTCCTCTTCGTCGTGCCCGTAGTGAAAAAGAGGGAGGACGGTGGTGTGCCGCTCGCCCGGCCCCCACAGGCTGAAATACAGGGGCAGCAGGTGCAGCCCTTCACGGTTCCTCAGCTTGCCTTCCTCCGAGCGCATTCGATGCGTACGCAGGTAGGGCCCCCAGAGGTTGAAGTAGCGCTCCGCCCGCTCGTCGTACCGGTAAAGGTGCAATAGCGGCGGGACCGCCTCGAGCTTCTTGAGGGGGGTCTGGCGGAAGAAGTAGAGCGGCGCCACCCCGAACCCGATGGACTCGGCCGTGCGCGCGTCGCACTGGGGTCCCCCTTGCCAGCGGCAGTAGCCGGGGCCCGCGATCCGCAGCCCGTGGTCTTCGGCACGCTGCGTGTACGTCAGGAGCGGCGGGACCAACGTGTATCCGCCGCCGCTGCGCCTGCCGGTGGCGTAGAAGGGTAGGAGCCAGTCGTCCCGCTCCTCGCCGGTCCGTCGATTCACGAAGGGGCCCAGGATGGTCGTGCGTTCCTCGTCGCCCTCCTCGAGGTTCCAGAGGATCGGGAACAGGACGTCGTGACGGTGCTCGGCGCTGCGACGGCGATAGAACAGGCCGCCGTAGAGGCTGGCCCGGTCCGGCTCGGCGACGTCGGTGAGGGACGGCTTGCGCCGCTCGAGCCAGAAGGGGAAGACGGTGCGCAGCCGCTCTTCCCCGCGCCCCTCGGAGAAGTAGGGGGGCACGACGCGGCGCCTCGCTGGCACGGTGATCGGGGCCTCGATCGTGTCCGGGTCCAGGCTCGATCCAATCCGCTCCCGCGCCGCGTCGCTGATCCGCAGCGGATCCTCGGGGAGGGTGGGCTCCTCCCCCTCGGGGATCAGGCTGTCGCCCCCGCTCGCCGCGTGGATCTCCGGCTCTCCTTCGGCTGGCGGCTTCGGCGGCGGGGCCTTGCCCTTTTTGCCCCGCCCGCCACCGGAACCGGAACCGCCACCGGGGCCGAATCCCGGGCTCACGCCGGGGCCATACGGGTCCTGCGCCGCGGCGGTGCCCCCGAGGGTCAGGCCGGCCAGGATCAGGAGCAGCGGGAGCCTGCGCAGGCGAGTCACCGCGACACCTCCGTCCCGGCAGGCGAGGAGAGCCGTCGGGTCACCACCGCCACCAGGGCGTCGAGGGGGGCCTCCTCGGCGACGTGCTCGACGAGGTCCTTCACTTGCGCGACTCCGCGCTGGATCTCGCTATCGCCGATGACCAGGCAGACCCGAGCCCCGACCGCGTCGGCGCGACGCAGCATGCTCTTGAGCGAGCCACCGCGTCCGTCCAGGTCCACGGCGACGCCAGCAGCGCGGAGATCGCGGGCGACAGCCAGCGCCGCAAGCCTCGCCGGCTCCCCGAGCGGCGCCACCACGCAGAAGGGAGGGGGAGGCGGCGCGGGCGTATCGACGGCGAGCAAGATGCGCTCGAGGCCCATGGCGAAGCCGATCGCCGGGATATCGGGCCCGCCGAGATCCTTCAGCATCCCGTCGTAGCGCCCCCCGCCGCAGAGCGTGTTCTGCGCGCCGAGGGTGCCGGAGCGCGCGTTGAGCTCGAACAGAGTCCGCGTGTAGTAGTCGAGCCCGCGCACCAGGCCCGGGGACACGGTGTACGGGGTGCCGAGGGCGTCCAGTCCGGCGAGGAGCCCGTCCCAATGCCGACGATCGTCCCCCTCGAGCAGGTCCAGGATCGAGGGGGCCTCCGCGACGACCGCGCGGTCCCGCTCGTCCTTCGAATCGAGCACCCGGAGCGGATTCGTCTCGAGCCGGGTGCGAGCATGGTCGCTGAGCTCGCTCGCTCGCGGCCGCAGAAAGCCGCTGAGCGCCTCGCGGTACCGGGCCCTCGCCTCGGGACCCCCGATCGAGTTGATGCAAAGCTCCAAGTCCGTCACGCCCACCTGACGGAAGAAGGTGACGAGCATGTCCAGCATCTCAACGTCAACCAGCGGC
Organism: uncultured Polyangiaceae bacterium; assembly: GCA_964480725.1. GTDB lineage: Bacteria > Myxococcota_A > Polyangia > Polyangiales > Polyangiaceae > JAFGBI01. The sequence goes on from CAYZQO010000053.1 coordinate 18,454, forward strand.
CCGGGATCGCCGTAGACCTCGCACCCCGCCTGGTGGAACTGCCGGTACCGACCCCGCTGAGGGCGCTCGGCTCGGAACATCGACCCGATATAGAACCAGCGGGTCAACGGCTCGCGGGCGTGGACCTTGTTGGTCAGGTAGGCGCGGGCGGCTCCGGCGGTCCCCTCTGGACGCAGGGTGAGCGACTCACCCTCCGACCGCGCGAAGGTGAACATCTCCTTCTCGACCACGTCGGTCGCCTCGCCGATCGAGCGGACGAAGAGCTCCGTGTGCTCGAGCAGCGGCGTCCGGACCTCGGCGTAACGGTAGCGCCCCACGACCTGCCGGAACGTCGCCTCGAGGCGATGCCAGCGCGGCACCTCGTCGGGCAGGATGTCGTTCATCCCCTTGACGGGGGCGTATTGCATGGGGTTCCCAGGGTCGAGGCGAGCCCGGTCGCCGCCACGGCACCGAGGTCCTGCGGCTTATGCTCGGGCCTGCCGGCCCGGTCAAGATCCTCCGGGCGTCACAGGCGGCGCGCACCGTGGTACTGCAGGGGCGTGAAGGCGGCAGCGGTGGACCTCGGCGCGGTGCGGGTCGGGCTCGCCGTGACCGATGAGCTCGGTTGGATGGCGCACCCGCGCCCGCATCTGGACGGCCGTTCGCCCGACCGTGTCCTGGCGGCGCTCGCGGAGCTCGCTCGGGGCGAGGGGATCGAGGTCTTCGTCGTCGGTCTTCCACGCACTCTCAGCGGGCGCTCGGGGTCGGGCGAGCGGCGCGCTCGGCGCTTCGCCCGGGATCTCGCCGCACGTGCCGGGGTCCGCGTCGAGCTCGTGGACGAGCGGCTCACCACCGTGGAGGCGTCGGCCCGACTCCGCGAGGGCGGTCGCCGGGGGCAGGACGCCCGAAGCCGCGTGGACAGCGCCGCGGCCGCCGTGCTCCTCCAGTCGTGGCTCGATGGGCGCCGGGAGCGAACCGCCCCATGAGCTCCCGGACGGCGACCGGGCCGAGGCCTCGATCGCGCGATCGGACTCCGCGCGCCTCCGGGTCTGCGCGGGCCCCGGCGAGCGCTTCCCGCGGTTCCCGACGCCCGGCGCGCTCGGCACCCGCCCGCGGGACCAGCCCGCGGACTGGACCCGCGCTGCGGCCCGCGAGGGGGAGCCGTGGCCGCCGGAGCCGCCCCTGGCCGATGGCGCTGGCCGCCAGCCTGGTCCTGGTCCTGAGCCTCGTGGCGGGTGGCCTGGCGGCGATGACGGGGAGGCCGGGACCGGGCAAGGGCCGTCGGGTCGTGCTCGACTGGTCGACGAGGCCCGGCGCGCTCGACGCCGGACGGTACCTCGCCGAGGCCGGTCTGCTGCGGTCGAGGGGCCCCTTCGCGTTCACCTACTGGCTCTCCGGCGCGGGGCGGCGCATCGCCACCGGCGAGCACGTGGTCGACGACGCGATGAGCCCTCGCGAGGTGCTCCGCACGCTCCAGCGCGCCCCGAATCGGCCGGTTCGCAGCGTGATCCTGCCCGAGGGCCTCCATTTCCTCCAAGTGGCCGAGCGACTTGAGCGGCAGGGCGTGTGCGGCGCCCGCGCCTTCGGCGTCGCGGTTCGGGATCCGGCCCTCCTCGCGGAGCTCGGCGTCGAGGGCGACACGGCCGAGGGGTACCTCTTCCCGGCCACCTACGAGCTGCTCGCCAACACCCCCCCGGACCAGGTGGTGCGGCGCTTGGTCGGGGAAACGCGGGCCCGTCTGGAGCGGCTCCGCCAGCGACACCCGAGCGGCACCGCACAGCGTAGCCGGGAGCTCGGCGCCGGCGAACGGGCCATCCTGACGCTGGCGTCCATCGTGGAGAAGGAGGCGCGCGTCGCCGACGAGCGGCCGCGGATCGCGCGCGTGTACCTCAACCGCCTGACCGATCCGGAGTTCGTCCCGCGGGGCCGCCTCCAGGCGGATCCGACCGCGGGGTACGGTTGTGTGCTGCGGCCGGAGCTCGAGAGCTGCACTGGGTTCGACGGCAAGATAACCCCCGCGCTGCTCCGGGACCCCGGAAACCCGTACAACACCTATCGCCATGCGGGGCTGCCCCCGTCGCCGATCGCCAACCCCGGGGAATCTTCCATCGAGGCCGTCCTGGCGCCCGCGAGCGGGGACGAGCTGTTCTTCTACGCGACCGGGGACGGCCGCCACCGCTTCAGCCGCTCCTTCGCCGACCATCGCGACGCCATCGACTCCCGCTCGCCGTGAGCGGCGCGGCGGGCCTTCACGGGCCTTTTCCGCCCGGCGGGTTGCTGCTATGTACCGCGACCCTCATGACCGACTCCGCCCTCCAGGCCGCGATCCACGCCGTTCGATTCCTCTCTGCCGACGCCGTCGAGCAGGCGGCGAGCGGCCACCCCGGTACCCCGATGGCCCTCGCCGACATCGCGGTGGAGCTCTTCACGCGCCACGTCCGTGCGGTGCCCGAGGCTCCGGATTGGCCGAACCGCGACCGCTTCGTCCTGTCCTGTGGGCACGCCTCGATGCTGCTCTACTCTGTGCTCCACCTCGCCGGGTACCCGGTGACCCTCGAGGACATCAAGGCGTTTCGCCAGTGGGGCTCCAGGACTCCGGGACACCCCGAGGTGCGGCACACGCCGGGGGTGGAGACGACGACCGGACCGCTCGGCCAGGGGGTGGGGAACGCCGTGGGGATGGCGCTGGCGGCCAAGATGGCCGGCGAGCGCGTCAACGCGCCGGGCTCCGCCGTGATCGACTACCGCGTGTTCGCGATCGCCTCCGACGGAGACCTGATGGAGGGGATCAGCGGCGAGGCGTCGAGCATCGCCGGGCACCTCGGCCTCGATAATCTCGTCGTCGTCTACGACGACAACCGGATCACGATCGACGGCGAGACGTCGATCACCTTCAGCGAGGACGTCGGCAAGCGCTACGAGGCCTACGGCTGGTACGTCCAGCGGGTGGACGGCCATGACCTCGCGGCGATCCGCGCGGCCCTCGACCGCGCGGTGGCGGAGCCGAACCGGCCGTCGATCATCGTGGCGCGCACGCACATCGCGATCGGTGCCCCGTCGAAGCAGGACACGCCCGCTGCTCACGGCGCCCCGCTTGGGCGCGCCGAGATCGACGGCGCCAAGCAGGCCGTGGGTTGGCCGCTCGATCCCTTCCACGTCCCCGCCGAGGCCTACGCGCCGTTCCGGACCTTCGCCGAGGCCAACCGTCAGCGGCTCGCCGACTGGAAGGCGGCGGTGGCCGGGCTCGACCCGGACCGGGCGGGAGCCTGGACGCGCCTGCACCAGCGGGAGATCCCTGGGGACTTGCTCGAACGGCTGGTCGCGAAGGCCCCCACCAAGAGCGACGCGACCCGCTCGCTCGGCGCGGAGGTCGAGCAGCAGGTGGCGGCGCTGATCCCGGCGCTCGTCGCGGGGTCGGCGGATCTCGCTGGCTCCTGCAAGACGACCATCAAGGGCGGCGGCGACGTCGGGCGGGGCAAGTTCGGCGGGCGGAACCTGCACTACGGGATCCGCGAGCACGCGATGGGCGCGATCATGAACGGCCTGGCGCTCTCGGGCTTCTTCGTCCCGGTCGGGTCCACCTTCCTGATGTTCGCCGACTACATGCGCGCCTCCATTCGCCTCGCGGGGCTCATGGAGCAGCAGGCCGTCTACGTCTTCACCCACGACTCGTTCTTCGTCGGTGAGGACGGCCCCACGCACCAGCCGATCGAGCACCTCTGGGCGCTGCGCCTGATCCCGAATCTCGACGTGGTTCGCCCGGCGGACGGGCTCGAGTGCGCGGTCGCTTGGGCGCACGCCATGAGCCGTCGCCAGGGGCCGACCGCGCTGGTCCTGTCGCGCCAGACGCTCCCGGCGTTGGTCCGACCGGCGGGCTTCGACCCGCGGTCCATCCTGCGCGGGGCCTACGTCCTGATCGACGTCCCCGATCCCACGCTGGTGCTGATCGCGACCGGGAGCGAGGTCGGCGCCGCGCTGGGCGCGCGCCCGCGACTGGAGGCGAAGGGACATCGGGTCCGAATCGTCTCCGCGCCCTGCTGGGACGCCTTCCAGCGCCTCCCGGCGGCCGAGCGCGACGCGGTGCTGGGGCCCGCCGGTCGGCGGGTGGTGATCGAGGCGGGAACGACCGCGGCCTGGCGCGGCGCGCTCGGCGCCGACGGCGTCGCGATCGGCATCGATCACTATGGCGCCTCGGCCCCCGCGGAGCGGCTCGCCGAGGAGTTCGGTTTCACACCCGAGCGTGTCGCCGAGCGAATCCTCGCCGCTCTCTGACCCCGACCGCGGGAGCCCGTTCCTGCGCGAGGTTGGCCCGAACCACGGATGGCGGTAGAAATGGGGGAGCTCTGGAAAGGAGCCCCACCTGGACCTGCCGATCATCCTCGTCCCGCACCCGCACGTCTCGGCGGACCCGAAAGTGCTCGGCGGCAGCCCGTTCGTGGTCGGCTCACGGGTTCCGGTGCGGCGCCTCTGGTCGTTCTACCGGAACGGAACTCGGGTCGAGATCTTGCTTCGTCGCTTCCCGCAGCTCGGCGCCGCGAAGGTCTTCGACGCGCTCGCCTTCGCCCTCGACAATCCCGAGGTGATCGACGCGGATCTGCAGCGCGAGCAGGAGCTGCTCAAGCGCGTCGGGCAGCGGCTCCCGCGGCGCCGGAGCAGTCCGGAGCAGATCGAGCTGCCCTTCGCGACCGCCGGCGGCACCAGGCGCTGACCCTCGTTCGGGAGGAGCACGGCCCCCCGTGGCGCGCCCCCAGCCGTTCAACCGCGAGCATGGTCCCGGGCGCATTCACAACCAATGCGGCCGCCGGGCCGCCCCTGGGTTCTGGGCGGTCGGCCGGATTCATACTGAGCTGCTCTGCACTTGTCGCTTTACTTGCAGCCTCGTCCCGATCGATACGTCGCCCTTGCGAGCGGGCCACCGGCACTTTTGCCGCGCAGGGATGGAACCGCGCGACCCCTCGCTAACGTTGTCTCGGCACGCCCGGGACCGCTGAGGAGGAAAGTGAGCATGGTGTCCAATCGTTGGCAGAAGAGCATCGTTCCGGCGTTTGCGCTGATCGCAGCGCCCCTGTTGGTGAATTGCGGCAGCGGCGGCGGCATCCCGGGGATGCCCGGCGGCGGCGGCGCCTGCAAGGTGGATCTCAAGGATCCCAGCGCGATCATGAAGGCGAGCTTCGGCATCGAGGCCGAGCTCGAGGGGAAGGTGAAGGCGGCGATGGCCGCAGGCGCCAACCTGCAGAAGATCGCGGCGGACATCGAGGCCGAGCTCGCCGGCGCCTGCGGTCAGCTCGCCAAGGACCTCGGCGCCACGGACGCGGACATCAAGCCCGCAGACGACAAGCCCGGCGCCAAGGCCAAGGCCGCCTGCGACGCGGCCGTGAAGCTCATCGGCGAGATGAAGGCGAAGGCCTCCGGCAAGCTGACCGTGAAGGCCGGCGCGCCGCGCTGCGAGGCGTCGGTCGACGCCATGGCCAACTGCGCCGCGGAGTGCGACGTCAACGTCGATCCGGGCAAGGTCGAGGCCAAGTGCGAGGGCGGTGAGCTCTCGGGCAAGTGCTCGGGCAAGTGCGAGGGCTCTTGCTCGGTCGAGGCCGGCGCCAAGTGTGAGGGCACCTGCTCCGGGAGCTGCTCCGGGAGCTGCTCCGCCGACTTCAGCGGCAAGTGCGGCGGCAAGTGCGACGGCAAGTGCGACGGCAAGAACACCACCGGCGAGTGCAAGGGCACCTGCGAGGGCAAGTGCGACGCCAAGGCCGAGGGCAGCTGTGGCGGCGAGTGCAAGGGGGACTGCAGCGCGTCCTGCTCCGTCAAGGCGGAGGGGGAATGCAAGGGCACCTGCTCCGGCACCTGCGACGTCAAGATGGAGGCCCCGACCTGCTCGGGCACCGTCGAGCCGCCGGAGATGAGCGCTGAGTGCAAGGCCAACTGCGACGCCAAGCTCAACGCAGAGCTGAAGTGCACCCCGCCCACCGTGGTGGTGGTGTTCGAGGGCGCTGCCGACGCCGAGGCGGCGGCCAAGCTCAAGGGCGCGCTCGAGGCCAACCTCCCGGTGATCCTGAAGGTCGCCGTCGGCATGAAGGACAAGCTCGCCAGCGTCACGGCGAGCGTGAAGGCGAGCCTGGAGGGCGTGCAGGGCATGGTCAAGGCTGGCGGGGACATGGACGCCAACATGATGGCCGTGGTCGGCTGCGTCGCGAGCTCGCTGAAGGCGCAGGTGGACGCGTCGGTGTCCATCAATGTGTCGGTCGAGGCGAGCGCCTCGGCGTCGGGTTCGGCCTCCGCGGGCTGAGGCTCGATGACGCCGCTGCCGGGCCCGCAAGGTCCCGGCAGCGAGCGCGAGACGAGAGGACGGCCTCGCTTCGGCGAGGCCGTTCGTTTTTGTCGGCGCCCCGCCTCCCGTGCCTTGGACGACGCGCGGAGCAGCCCTCGGCCGGATGGACGGGAAGGGACCGACGAAGGGGCGGACGGTCCCGACGGGCTCAGCTCTCGGCGATGACCGCGCCCAGCTCGGGGAGCGCAGCCTCCGCCTCCGCCACCGTGGCGGGGCGGGGCGGGAAGCGACGGCGCGCCGCGAGCGTGCGCTCGACCGCCTCCGTGCAGCGGGCAAGAAAGATGGGATCGGCGCCCGCTCGAGCCACGAGCGCCGCGTGCGCCCGCGCCTGCAGGGACGGCTCATGGCACACCAGGAGCGCGTCGCAACCGGCCTCGACCGCGGCGACAGCGCTCTGCTCGATGGACATCCGGTCCGCAAGCGCCCGCATCTCGAGGTCGTCGGAGAAGAGCACCCCGCGGTAGCCGAGCTCGTCGCGGAGCAGGGTGGTCGCGATCCGGCGGCTGAGCGTGGCGGGGCACTCGAGGTCGAGCGCGGAGTAGACGACGTGAGCGCTCATGAGCGCCGCCAGTCCCGCCGCGGCCGCGGCGCGAAACGGCAGGATCTCGACCTCGAGGAGACGCTCCAGGGCGTGAGCCACCGTGGGCAACGCGAGGTGGCTGTCGAGATGGGTGTCCCCGTGACCGGGGAAGTGCTTGCCGCAGGCGGCGACGCCTTCTGCCTCGAGCCCACGCGCGAAGGCGACGCCGAGCTCGGCCACTTGGTCGGGGCGCTCGGAGAATGCCCTGTCCCCGATGATCGGGTTCTGGGGGTTCGAGGCGACGTCCAGGACGGGGGCGAAGTCGATACCGAAGCCGAGCGGCATGAGCACACGGGCGACTGCCGCACCGGCGCGCCGGCAGAGCTCCGGATCGCCACGGGCGCCGAGCCGGCGCATCGGGGGCAACGGGCGCACCGGGGAGGGCAACCGCGTCACTCGCCCCCCCTCCTCGTCCACCCCCACGAAGGGCGGTAGCTCCGCGGGCGCGGCGCGGGCGGCCGCCGCGTTGGCGCGGACGGCAGCGTCAAGCTGGGGGAGGTTCCGTCGAAAGGCGATGATCCCCCCGCGCTCGCCGGCGCGGAGCGCGGCGATCAGGGGGGAGGGGAGCTCGGCCCCGTCCCACCCACAGACGAGCAGCTGACCGCAGAGCTGGGGGAGGGACAGTCCGAGGGGCACGGACCCAGCAGCTACCACGGTCACGCCCGCGACCCCAAGAATGCACCCCCACGACCGGACGGGGCGTCCGGGCACGGCCGAGCGCGACGATCAGGCCTCGATCGCGGGATCGGAGCGGAGGCCGAGCAGCGACGCTCGAGCGGCGCCGACCAGATACGTGGAGCCAGTGACCACGACGACGCCACGGGAGCCGACCAGGTCCCGGGCTCGGCTGAGCGCCTCCGGCACCGCGTCGATCACCTCGCCCGGGAGGTAACGGGCCATCTCCGCCGGATCCGCCGCCGTGCGTACCGGCGGCGCGACGTAGATCCGGTGCCCGGCGGCGTGATCGAGCCGCTGCAGCATGGCTCGCCAGTTCTTGGAGGCGAGTGTCCCGAAGACCAGGGCGACGTCGCGGCGCGAATCGATGTCACCGAGGACGCTCGGGTCGATGACGTGCGAGAGCGCGACCGCTCCGTCGGGGTTGTGAGCGCAGTCGAGGAGCGTCAACTCCTGCCCGTTGCGGTGCAACAGCTCGTTGCGCCCGGGCCAGGACGTCGATTCGATCCCGTTCGCCATGGTTTCGGGCGACAGCCCGAGCTCGCGCCCGATCGAGACGGCAGCGGCCAAGTTGGTCCCCAGCATCGCCATCCGCGGGTAGGCAAGGGGGGCGCCGACGATGGGCTCGGGGCTGCCGAGGGGGACCAGGCGCGCCCCCACCTCCTCGATGCGGGCGGTGATCACGTCTCGCGCGTCCGGGTGCAGCTTGCCCAGCACGACGGCCGATCCCGGCTTGATGATCCCCGCCTTCTCGCGACCAATCGCAGCGAGCGTGTCGCCGAGATCGCTCATGTGGTCGAAGGCGACGCGCGTGATGCAGGCGACCCGCGGCGGCGGGATCACGTTGGTGGCGTCGAGTCGCCCCCCCAGGCCCACCTCGATGACGGCGAGATCCACCTTGGCGTCCCGAAACGCGCGGAGCGCCACCAGGGTCATCACCTCGAAGAAGGTGAGCTCCGGATCGAGCGCGAGGACGCCGTCCACCAGCTCAGCGAGGACCTCGTCCTCCAGGGGCACCCCATCGATCTGCACGCGCTCCGCGAGCCGGACAAGGTGCGGAGACGTGTACATGCCGACGCGCCGCCCGCTGGCCCGGGACATCGACGCCACGAAGGCGCAGACGCTCCCCTTGCCGTTGGTCCCGGCGACGTGCACCGCCTCAAAGGCCTGCTCGGGGTTGCCGAGGGCGCTGACGGCGCGTTGCATCCTCTCCAGCCCGAGCCTCCGGCCGTAGGTTGCGCGCGCGTAGAGCCGCTCCAGGGTCGCGCGAAGGTCGGTCACGTTACGCCCCCTCCGAGATGGGCGAGCAGGAGGGAGAGGGTCGCCTTGAGCTCGGTCCGGGGCACCACGACATCCACCATCCCGTGACCGAGCAGGAACTCTGCCCGCTGAAACCCGGGCGGGAGCTTGGTGCGCAGGGTGTTCTCGATCACGCGCGGCCCCGCGAAGCCGATCAACGCGCCCCGCTCGGCGATGTTCACGTCCCCGAGCAGAGCCGTGGACGCGGCGACCCCGCCCGTCGTCGGGTGCAGGGAGACGCTGAGGAACGGCTTGCCCGTCTCCCGGAAGCGGCCGAGTGCGGAGCAGGTCTTGGCCATCTGCATCAGGCTGAAGATCCCCTCCTGCATCCGCGCCCCGCCGGAGGCGTGCAGCAGCACGACGGGGAGGCGGTCCCGAATGCCCCGCTCGAACAGGCGAGTGACGCGCTCCCCGACCACCGAGCCCATGCTCCCGCCCATGAACGCGAAGACGTAGCAGCCGTAGGCGACCGCGTGCCCGTCGATGCGGGCGCGCCCCACCTCGATCGCCTCCGTGCGCCGGGTCTTCGCCTGCGCAGCCTCGAGCCGGCTCGCGTAGGTCTTCCCGTCGAAGAACCCGAGCGGATCGGTCGGCAGGATGTGCTCCTCCCACACCTCCAGCTCGCCGCCGTCGAGCAGCAGCTTGCGCCAGCCATCGACGCCAAGCTGATGGTGATGGCCGCACTCGGGGCAGACCTGGAACGACGAGGCGAGGTGCTCCGCGGTGAACACCTCACCGCACTCGGAGCACTTGCCGAACACGCCCTGGCCGATCGAGCGCTTCTCGCCGTCGAGCGGCTGGGCGGGGGTCTTCTCGGGGAAGGTCACGGTGGTGGGTGCGCTGCGTGGGCGGCCAGCGGGACACTGGGCGCCGGATGCGCCGGGGAGAGTCTAGGGAGGATCGGCAGGACGGGCCACGAATCGAGGAGCCACGGAGCGTCTTTCATGTGCGGCGGCAACGCAACCTCGGCGTTGCGACGCACCTTGACGCGGGGGTTGCGAGCGCCCAGGACGAAGATCGGCCGCACGTCCGGTCGGTGGTTGGATGGCGCTCGAACCTCTGTCGTGCTCGGGAAGCCGCGCGGCTTGAAAAGGCGTCCTTGAGGGCGCCAAACTCGCGCGGGATGGACGGCGCGAACGGGACCGGGACCGCCAAGGGGCTGACTCTGCGCGCGACGTTCCTCGGACGCGACACGGAGCTGGCGGCGCTCATGGCATTCCTGCGCGCCACCGCGGAGCCGAAAGGTCGGGCGCTCACGGTTCTGGGCCCAGCGGGCATCGGCAAGACGCGACTGGTTGATGAGGCGCTGGTGTGCGTCGCGGACGAGGGGCCGAGCCGCGCGAGGGTCTTCCGAACGAGCGCGCGCACCCCGAGCCGCAGCTTCGGCCTCTTCGCGCGGCTGCTCCGCTCCCGATTCGGGATCGCCGAGGGCATGCCGGCCGAGGCCGCCAAGGCCCAGGTCCGCGCCCAGGTGGCGGACGTGCTCGACGACCGACGCGTCGGGGACGTCTGCTTCTTCCTCGGGCAAATGATGGACCTGCGCTTCTTCGATAGCCCACTGACCAAGGCCGTCGCCCCGGACCCGGCCCAGGTCGCGCACCTCGAGCGGGCGGTCGTGAAGAGCTTCTTCGAGGCCGACGCCGCGCAGGCGCCGCTCACGCTGGTCCTCGATGATCTGCACCTCGCTGACGACGACTCGCTGAGCCTGCTCGTCCACCTGGTGTCGCAGGTGGAGGCGCCGCTGGCGGTGATCGCGACAGCGCGCAATGACCTGGTGTCTCGGCAACCGAGCTGGCTCGATGTCCCCCCCGGGCGCCACCTCCGGAGCGAGCTCGGGCCGGTGGACGGAATGGCCGCTCGAGGGATCCTGCGCGAGCTGCTCGCCCCTTGCGAGGGCGGCGTCCCGGAGGCGCTGGTCGAGGCGGCGGTGTCCGCCGCGGGCGGCTGCCCCGGCCTCCTCGAGCAGATGGTCCGCGTCTACCACGACGGTCGGGTCCTCGAGGAGGTGAACCTGCTCACGCTGGATCCGGCGTGGCGGGTGAACCTCGAGCGACTCGAGGGGGTGGAGCTCCCGCTGACGCTCGACGACGCGGTCGAGGCGCGGACCGGGGCGCTGCCCCCGCGCGAGCGCCGCGTGCTCGAGTGGGCCGCGGCCATGGGCAGCGTCTTCTGGCGGGGGGGGGTCGTCGCGATTCACCGCCACGAAACGGACCCCCCGGAGTACTGGCATCCCGGCGAGGATGGGACCGAAGTGGACCAGGCGCTGACCGAGCTCTGCGCCCGCGGTCACGTGCTGCAGCTCCCGGACTCCACCTTCACGGGGGACGTCGAGTACGTCTTCAAGCACAACCTCGAGCGGGAGCGCCTCGTCTCGCTCACCAGCCCTGCCGTCGCGCGACGTCATCACCAGGCCATCGCCGACTGGCTCGGCGGGCTGCACGGCCTCGAGGCAGAGGAGGAGTACCTCTCGACCCTCGGGGAGCACCTGCTGGCCGCCGGGGGACAGACCCGCGCCGGGCGGGCCTACCTCGACGCGGGGGACGCCGCACGGACCCGTTTCCGCGCCCGCCAGGCGGAGGAGCACTACCGACGCGGGCTCGAGCTGCTCGGTGAGGAGGATCCTCGCCGTCGCCTCGACGCCCTCCGGAACCTGGGCGACGTGCGGCTCGTCCTCGGCCGCCGCGACGACGCCGCGGCCGCCTTCCGCGAGATGCTGACGGCGGCGTTCCGCGTTGGTGACTGCTCGCAGGGTGGGGCCGCGCACGGCAGACTGGGGCGGATCCTCCGCGACGGCGGCTCGCTCGCCGAGGCCCGTCCCCACCTCCAGACTGCGCTGGAGCTCCACACCGCCGCCGGCGACCCGGCCGGAGTCGCGACCGCTCGCGACGACATCGGGCAGCTCTTCTGGATGAAGGGAGAGTACGACTCCGCGCTGGCGGAACTGCGAACCGCCCTGGAGATGCGCCAGGTGCAAGGGGACCGTCGGAGCATCGCCCAGAGCCTCTCGAACCTCGGCCGCGTGATGCTGGATCGGGGCCAGGCGACCGAGGCCCGCGCCGCCCTCGAGAACGCCCTGAACCTCCGGCGCGAGCTGGGCGACCCCCTCGACATCGTCTCCAGCCTCATCGACCTCGGCCGCCTGGCGCAGGAGCAGGCCGACCACCGGCTGTCGCTCAGCCTCTTCCGCGAGGCCTTCGGGATCGTCGAGGAGGTGGGGGAGCGGAATCGGATGGCGACGCTCCTGACCCTGATCGGACAGACCCACGATCGGCTCGGCGACGCGGAGCAAGCGGTGAAGGTCCTCACCGAAGCCGAGCAACTCTGCGATGAACTCGGTGACCGCCTTCAACTCGGGGAGGTGCAGCGTGGGCTCGCCAAGGTCTTCCTCAAGCAGGGGGAGCTCCGCCAGGCGCGCGACGCCGTGAAGACCGCCATGGACATCTTCGGTGGCCTTCGCAGCAAGGTGAACCTGGCCGCGGCGCTCCGCACCTGCGGGGACATCACCGCGGCGGGGGGCTGGGGGGAGGCGCAGCGGCCAAAGGCCGCCGACTATTTCATGAAGTCGATCCAGCTCAGCAAGGAGGTCGGCAACGAGCTCGAGGTGGCCAAGAGTTACCGCGCTTTCGCGCACTACGTGCAGAAGTCCGACGACTGGCGCGACGACGCGGAAATCCAGGCCAAGGCCACCCGCCTCGACGCCATGGCCGAGGCGATCTTCGCCCGCCGCCGGAGCGCCCTCGGTGGCCGGTAGGGCGAGCAACGGGGAGGTCACCGGGTGACCGGGGCGGCAGGGCGATCGCCCGGCATCACGGTGCCGGTGCGCCGCGTGGGGGAGATCGAGGTGCCGCTCCCGCGCTACGAGTCGGCCGCTGCGGCCGGAGTCGACCTCCGCGCGGCGCTCCGGGAGCCCCTGCTCATCCCCGCGCGGGAGCGGCGCTTCGTCCCGACCGGGCTCGCCTTCGCCATTCCGCGCGGCTACGAGGGGCAGGTTCGCCCGCGCTCGGGGCTGGCGCTGCGTCACGGGATCTCCATCGTGAACAGCCCGGGGACCATCGACGCCGATTACCGGGGCGAGGTCGGGATCGTGCTCATCAACCACGGCGATGCCCCGTTCGTCGTCGAGCCGCTGGCACGGATTGCCCAGCTCGTGTTCGCGCCGGTGGCCACGGCGACGCTGGACCTGGTCGCCGAGCTCGATCCGACTGAGCGGGGCGCCGGCGGCTACGGCTCGACCGGCGGCTGAGCGCGCTCGGTGCGCCTAGCGATCCCGCTCGATCCGGTAAGAGCGGATCTTCTTGTGGAGGTTCGTGCGCTCGATCCCCAGCGCGACGGCCGCCTTGGAGATGTTCCACTCGAAGGCGTGCAGCGTCTCGACGAGATAACCCCGCTCGGCCGCCTCCCGGAACTCCCGGAGCGTCGGGCGCTGCTGTCCCGCGCTGGACCCGAGGGCGGGAGGCGGCGCCGCGCTCGCCCGCGAGGGGCGGGTGCACTCGACCTCGTCTTCGTCCTCGAAGGGGTTCTGGTGCGGGTCTTCCGGCAGATCCGCGATGGTGATCCGCTCCCCCGCCAAGATCGCCGATCGCTCCACGACGTTCTTGAGCTCCCGGACGTTCCCAGGCCAGGCCCGGCGGGTCAGCGCCTCGACGACGCTGGGGTCGATGGGCTTGTCGCGCAGGCCGTTCTCGCGACAGAAAGCCGCGACGAACGCGCTCGCGAGCAGCGGGACGTCCTCGACCCGCTCGCGGAGCGCCGGGACGCGGATCGGGAACACGTCGAGGCGATAGTAGAGGTCCTCGCGGAAGCTCCCCGTCGCCACGTGACGCGCGAGCTCCTTGTTGGTCGCGGCGAGGACCCGAACGTCGACGTGCAGGGTGTGCTCGGACCCCACCCGTTGCACCTCGCCGCTCTGCAGGGCCCGGAGCACCTTGGCCTGGGCCGCGAGCTCCATGTCAGCGATCTCGTCGAGCAGCAGGGTCCCCCCGTGGGCCTGCTCGAACAGCCCCCGCTTGCGGGCCTGCGCGCCGGTGAACGAGCCCCGCTCGTGCCCGAACAGCTCGCTCTCGATGAGCTCGCGCGGGATGGCCGCGCAGTTGACCTTGATGAACGGGCCTTCCCGACGCGGGCTGAGGCGGTGGATGGCGCGGCAGACGAGCTCCTTGCCGGTCCCACTCTCGCCCGTCACCAGGACGCTCGCCCGGGTCGGCGCCACCTTCTCGATTTCGCCGAAGACCTTCTGCATCGGCGCGCTGCTGCCGATCATCTCGTAGCGCGCCTCGAGCTCGCTCCGGATGCTGGCCACCGCGCGGCTGAGGCGCGCGGTGCGGATGGAGTTGCGGACGCTGACGACCACCCGATCGCGGTTGAGGGGCTTCTCGAAGAAGTCGCTGGCACCACGCTTCAGCGCGGTCACCGCGTCCTCCACCGTGGCGTGCCCGCTGATCACGATCACCGGGAGCTCACGGAGCGTCTCGTCGCCACGGATGCGCTCGAGCGCCTCGTGCCCGCCCATCCCGGGGAGCTTCAGGTCGAGGATGACGGCGTCGACCGGCTGCTCGGGACGCCCCAGCATGTCGAGCCCCTGCTCGGCGGTGGCCGCGCCGAGCACAGCGTACCCCTCTCCCTCGAGGACCAAGGCGAGCGCGCGACGGATGTTCGGCTCGTCGTCGATGACCAGTACGGTCCCGGCCGTTGGTGCCAGAGGCGGCGAGCTCGCTTCCATCCCGGGGCAAGGCATAGCCAGGCGCCCCTGGACACGCAACTCCGCCATCGCGAGCGGTCCCTGCGCGGCTACTCCGCGGGCTTGGCGGGGCCCATGCGCTCCAGGAAATTGCGGGCGGGGAGCACGAAGGCGCTGTCGGAGTGCTCCCGCAGGACGGCATCGAAGGCGGCGCGAGCGTCCGCGGGACGCCGCATGCGGAGGTAGGTTTCTCCCCGCAGCACCAGCGCCTCTGGCGTCAGGTCGGAGTCCGCGTAGGTGGCCAATGCGTGGTCGATCCGGGCCAGGACCGTCTCGTAGCGCCGCTGCGCGAGGTAGAAGCGCGCGACGTAAAGGTCATTTCGCGCCAGGATGCCGCTGATGGCGCGGAACATGAACTCCACCTCCGCGTGTCGCTCGTGGGCGGGGTAGTCGTCGCGGAACGCGCGGAGCGTCTGGTAGGCGTCCAGGACGTTGACCAGATCTCGCTCCTCCAGGGGAGCCAGCATGAACGAGGGGGACGTGTCTTCGTACAGCGCCTGCGCGGCGCGGAAGCGCGCGTAGGGGACCTCGGGATCGTTCGGGTGGTCGTGGACGAACGCGCGATAGGTCGCGACCGCCTCGGGGTACGCCTTCTGGTGGACCTGGGCGTCGCCGATCCGGAGCTCGGACAGGCGCGCGTACCGGGTGTACCCGTAGCTGCGCTTCACCTCGTTGAAGCGCTCGATCGCCTCCTCCCAGTCGTGGGCGAAGAACTTATCGAGGGCGCGCTCGTAGTCGCGCTTGGCGTTGGCCGTGTACTCGAGCGAATCGCGCGGCGGCGGCGCCGTCTTCTCGCACGCGGGCAGGACCGCCGTGAGTGTCAGAGCCGAAACCAGCAAGAGGAAGCGGGCAGGGGAGCGCATCGCCGCGCTCGCTCGTAGCCTCGGCCAGGAGCGAGCGCAAGCGCCCAGGGGGGCTCACCGTCGATGCCGCCGCGCAGGCGTTTCTTGGGGAGGATTGCGGCTTGATCGGGTCGCCGGCTAGGGTAGAAGATCCTGGCGATGTCGATCGAGAAGGTGCCCATGACGCCGCAGGGCCACGAGCAGCTCCGCGCCGAGCTCCAGCGGTTAAAGGAAGAGCGCCCCCGGATCTCCAGGGAGATCGAGACGGCGCGGGAGCACGGTGACCTCAGCGAGAACGCCGAGTATCACGCCGCGAAGGACCGACAGGGGATGATCGAGGCGCGGATCAAGGACATTGAGGACAAGCTCGCTCGGGCCGAAGTCATCGATCCGACGCGGCTCAGCGGGGACCGTGTCAAATTCGGCGCCCACGTGACGCTGACCAACCTCGCGACGGACGAGGAGGTCACCTACCAGATCGTCGGCGCCGACGAGTCCGACATCGATGCCGGCAGGATCTCCATCTCGTCGCCGCTGGCCCGCGCGATCATCGGTCGGCAGCTCGGGGACGAGGTGACGGTGCAACTGCCCGGCGGGACCCGGCAGTACGAGATCGGCGAGGTGGTGTACCGCTGAGTAGCCCTGGCCGGGCGGCTCGCCGAGGCGACGAGGGACCGTCCCAGGGACGCGTCACCGAGAGGAGAGCTCGGGAGCTCATGGTCGAGTTGCGGCTGGCTGCGGCCCAACGGGTCGGGCGGGGGATCCGGGCGACCTGGACGGTTGTCGCGATCGAGCTCGGCGTCCTCGCTGCCCTGCCGCACCCCCGCTTCGCCAGCGTCTGGGAGCTCGGGATCGGCTCGCTGCTGCTGGCTCCGACGGTGCTCCTGGCGGGTGCACTCCTGGGGCTGCTGGGCGAGGGGATCACCGCCCTGCTCGAGGCAGGAGAGCGGCCCCGGGCCCGTGCCACCCTGACGGTCCTCTCGTTGGCCGCAGGGGTCACCGTGGCCTGGGCCGTGGGCGGGGGCAGACTCCTCGCCGCCCCGGGGGTTCGAGGGGCCTTCGCGGCGAGCGTCGGTGCGCTAGGGGCCGCCCTGGTGATGGGCCTCGCCCCCGGCTTCGCGCGCTGGCTGCGGGGACGCCCAGGGCAGGTCCTCACCGCCACGGTGGTGGGGATCTTGGTGGCGAGCCTGCTCAATCGCTTCTTGCTCGTCCGGCTCTACCCGGCGTTTCACCTCGCCCTGGCGCTCCTTGCCTTGCTCTCGGCGCCGACCGCGGCGGCGGCCCTCGATGCCCTCCGCGGGCGCCGCGAGGGCGGGGGCGAGACGGCCTCGGGCTTGACCTCCCGTCGGGCGCGGGCGGTGAGCACCTGGGTGACCCTCGGCGCCGCCCTCGTCGGCGCGGTGAGCGCGCGCCCGGCAGCCCGTCGACTCGCCCAGTTCGACAACTATCGGATGGTCATGCTCGAGGAGGGACCGCTGCTCGGGCAGGCGGTACGACTGGCGGGGACCCTGGCACCGCCCGACGCACCGGTGGCGACAGGCGGCGGGGACGACGGCGCCTTCGCACCGAGCGCCGAGTCGGCCGCGAGCGGCCACTCGCTCGACCTCCGGGGGCGGGACCTGCTGCTGGTGACCATCGACGCCCTGCGCGCCGACCACGTCGGCGCCTACGGGTACGCGCGGCGCACGACGCCCCAGCTCGACGCGCTCGCGGCCCAAGGGGTCCTGTTCGAGCATGCTTACTGCCCGACGCCGCACACGTCCTACTCGGTCACGTCGCTGATGACAGGGAAGTACCTCCGCCCGTTGCTGCTGCAAGGGGCAGGGGAGGACTCCGACACCTGGGCGGGCCTGCTCCGCGGCTACGGATACCGGACCGCCGGCTTCTACCCACCGGCGCTGTTCTACATCGACGCGCAGCGCTTCCAGGGGTTCCGGGAGCAACGCCTCGACTTCGAGTACACCAAGGTCGAGTTCGCCGAGGGCCCCGATCGGATCCGCCAGGTGCGAGACTTCCTCGATCAGGCGCCGAGCGAGCGGCGCCTCTTCGTCTGGGTGCACCTGTTCGCTCCCCACGAGCCCTATGAGGCCCACGCGGAGCACCCCTTCGGTGACCGCGACATCGACCGCTACGACTCCGAGATCGCCTTCGCCGACGCCACCATGGGGGCCATCGTGGAGCTCTTCCGCCAGCGGCGGCCGAGCAGCGCGGTGATCGTTTCGGCGGATCACGGCGAAGAATTCGGCGATCACGGCGGCCACTATCACGGCACCACCGTCTACGAGGAGCAGGTGCGCGTCCCCCTGGTCGTCTCGGCGCCCGGGCTGCTGGCGCCACGACGGATCTCGGAAGTGGTGCAGACGATCGACCTGCTGCCGACCGTCCTCACGACGCTCGAGATCCCCCGGCCGCCACGGCTCCGCGGCCGCGATCTCAGCGCGGTCCTGGCGGGCGCTCGACCCGAGGAGCCGGGCCTGGCGCTGGCGGAGACGGACGAGCAAGCCCTGCTGGCGGAGGGCGAGTGGCGGCTCCTGTGCGCGCGCCAAGTCGGAGCCTGCCGGCTCTTCGACTTGACGGCGGATCCGCGGCAACTCCAGGACGTCGGCCCCGCGCATGCCGAGCGGTATCGGACGATGCGCGATCGCCTGCGAGCCCTCGGCGCCAGCCACGGCACGTACGAGGTGACCGGGCTGCGCGCCGAGGGGAGGGGCTGGCCGGGGGCCATCCTCCGCGGTATCGCCGGTGACGGGGACGCGGCTGAGGAGATCGCCGCGCTCCTGGAGGACGCCGATCGCGAGATCCGCCGCCAGGCCGCCGAGATCCTGTTCACCCTCCGCCGCCCCGAGACGGCGCCCGCCTTGCGCCTGGCGCTCGGTCGCGACGAGGACGTCGCCGTGCGGCGCTGGTGCGCGCTGGCGCTGACGCGGCTGGGCCAGGGAGCGCCCCTGGTCAGCGAGCTGCTGACCGATCCGGATCTTCGCTGGCGGCGGCTCGCGGCCCTCGCGCTGGCCGAGTCCGGCGACCGTCGCGGAGAGGGGCTGCTGGTGGCGTGGTGGCGCGACGAGCCCGCCCGGGATCACCAGCGCTCGCGCGACCTGCTCCGCGCCTTCGCGGCGCTCCGGAGCGAAGACGCCGTCTGGCCCCTCTGCCTGTCGCTCGGGGACGTCCGGCTGCGGCCCTTCATCGCCGAGACCCTGGCGGCCATCGGGCACGAGGCGGCCAGGATCCCGCTGGCCCGGGCGCTGGCCGAGGAGCGCTACCAGAGCGCCCGGGTGGCGCTGACGAGCGCGCTCGTCCGGTTGGGGGCAGAGGGCGAGCTCGCCGCGCCGCTCGTCCGGTTCCTCGGCGTCCCGGACCCGCTGCCCGGCGCGGTCGAAGCGGCGCGGGCTTCGGGGATCCTGGCGATGGTAGGGGGGCCCGACGAGAAGGGGCTCGCCCAGCTGCAGCGCGATGCCGGCGTCGGCGTGGTGCTCAACGTCTTCGTGCCCAAGGGGGGGAACGGTCGGGGCGTCCGCGTCCTCGTTCGGGCGCACAACCACGGGGCGGCGACGGCGTCCGTTCACCTCGGGGCCCGCGCCGATCGCCCCGTCCTGGACGCAGAGGGCAAGCCGAAGCGCGGCCGAAGGCTCCCGGTGCTCGACGGAGCGCGCTCCCTGTCGCTGCCAGTTCCGCCGGGCGCCGAGCCGATCGAGGTGCACGCCATCCTCCCCGAGACGCTGCGCGCGGAGCCGGGCAGGGCGCTCACCCTGGTCCTCTACGCCGAGCGAGACGTCACGGTGAGCGCGCTGGCCGCGGTGCCCCTGAGCGACGAGCTGCCCCCGCCGGCGCCGCAACCCTGGGCGCCGGGTGCGCGGCCTGACTGAACCGTTGCGGACGGGGGTCGCCGATTCTCCCGGCTCTGGTATAGAGGCTCGCCGAGGCCGTTCGTCGGCCGAACGGCCTACACGGCGGCACAGGAGAGTCGGTCCTTGGCACAGAAGCGCGACGACAAACCCCGAACCCGACGCGCCGAGCGCCGCGCGCGGGCGGACGCGGCGACGGCAAAGGGGGCTCCCGGAGCGGTGGAGGATGACGCCGCCGACGGCGATGACGACGACGAGGACGTCGAGGATCCCGACGACGACGTCGTCGTCGAGGGCGACACGGACGAGGACGTCGAAGACACGGACGAGGATGACGACGACGCCGAGGATGACGACGACGCCGGCGATGAGGCACGAGCCCAAGGACCCGCGGCGCCGGCGCCAAACCGCGCGGCGCGCCGTGCCCAGAAGGCCCGCGAGCGTGGCGGCGCGGAGGAGGATCGGCGCGACGCCATTCGCGACCGCAACCGGCGCGCTCGCCAAGAGGCCGCCGAGCGGCGGCGCGGCAAGCGCCAGGCACCGGCCGCCCCAGTCGCCCTGAGCGGCGGGCTCGACGCCACGGAACGCGTCGACGACGCCCTCGTGAGGGTCACCTTCGCGGTGACCAAGTGGGTCAGGAAGAACTCGACGCTGGTGCAGACCGTCATCGTCCTGTCCTTCCTCGGCCTCATCGGCTGGACCGCGTTTCGGTACTTCAACACGCGCAGTGTCGGGGCGCGGAGCGACGCGTTCTTTCTGGCCATCGAGCGCCTCGGTGCGCCCGTCGGCGAGCCCGTCGACGTGCTGAACCCCGAGGGGAGCGTGGACACGCGGCCGACCTACCCGAACGACCAAGAGCGCCTCGCGCAGGCCATCGCTGCCTTCGAGAAGGCGCGCAGCAGCGCTGGCAACCGCCCGCTCGGGGTGCTGGCCGATCTGGGCCACGCCAGCGCGCTGCTGGAGGCGGGCCAGTACGATCAGGCGCGCGCCAAGTACGATGCGGTCCAGAACACGAGCACCGCGGGCAAGGATCCGGAGGTGCGGGGCCGGGCGCTCGAAGGCGTTGGCCTGGCGCTCGAGGCCAAGGGTGACCTCGACGGCGCTCTGAAAGCCTACCAGCAGCTCGAGAACCTCGGGGTCGACCGCTTCACTCGCCTGGCCCTCTACCACCGCGCCCGCGTCCACCACCTCAAGGGGGAGGACCCGCGCGCCAAGGAGCTTCTCACCGACCTGGTCAAGCGGCTCGGTGAGCCGGCCTCACCGCTCGATCAGAGCTACCTCCGCGCCGCGGCGCAGGAGCTCCTGCTCGTGGTGGATCCGAGCGCGCCGCCGAGCGTGGCCGGCCTGGGCGACCTGGGGACGTCCGGCCAGAACCTGAGCGCGATGCAGAAGAGCCTGGAGGAGCTCCTGCGTCAGGCCCAGGTCCCGGTGTCCCCGACGGGCACCCCGGCGCCGGCGCCCTCGGGTGATCCATGAGGGCGAGCGGTCGCCGGGCGGCGCCCTGGTTGGCGCTGCTCGCACCGGCGATGCTCGGCGCGTGCGCGGCGGTCCGCGGCGGCGCCAATCCGGAGCTGCCGATCTGGACCCATCGACCGAGCTGGTCGATGAACGTCGCGTATTCGCGGACGGTGGTGGCCCCGTCGAAACGACAAGGTGAGCCCTACGAGCGCGGGCAGCCAGAGCTCGATCCGCAGGGGCGGCGGGTCTTCGTGGGCTCGAGTGACGGCGGCCTGTACGCGCTGCGCGCCGAGGACGGCTCGCTCCTCTGGCGCTTCCAGACCCTCGGCTTCGTCCAGTGCGAGCCACTCTACGACGCCGCGACGGATTCGCTGTTCTTCGGATCGAACGACGGGGCGCTCTACCGGGTGGACGCCACGACGGGGCAGCTCCGCTATCGCTTCATGACCAACGCCGAGGTGTCCCGGCGCCCCGTCCTCGCGGGCGGTCTGCTCTACGTCGTGAACGCCAACGACACCGTGATGGCGCTCGATCCCGAGCGGGGCACGCTCGTCTGGAGCCAGCACCGCGCGCCGGCGCGCGGCATGGAGATCGCGGGCTACTCCAGCGTCTTGGTCAGCGATGGCCGGGTCTTCGCGGCCTTCAGCGACGGCACGGTGACCGCCTTCGATGCCGCAACCGGCATCGAGCGGTGGCAGCCGTTCGACCTCTCCGCCGAGGCCGAACAGACCCTCGGTGAGGTGCCGAAGTACCTCGACGTCGACACGACACCGGTAGCGCACGAGATCGCGGCCGGACCGGCCGTCTTCGTCGGCAGCTACGAGGGCGGGGTCTTCGCCCTGGACGCCGACACGGGCACGCAGCTCTGGTCGGCGCCCGACGTCCGGGGTGTGACCGATCTGTTGCTCTGGCAGCAGCCCGCGCACCGCCGCCGCAGCGGCCGCGGGGCCACGCTGCCCGCCCGCACGCTCCTGATCGCCTCGACCGGAACCAGCGGCCTCTGGGCGCTCGACCCGGAGACCGGGCGCGAGATCTGGCGGCGGGAGCTGCCGCTGGGTGGGGTGTCCAGGCCCGTCCCGATGCTGGGCGCGCTCCTCGTGGCCTCGACGTCGCTCGGGCTGTTCTTGGTCCATCCGCTGGACGGCCGCATCATCGACGGCTTCGGCACTGGCGAGGGCGTGTCGATGACGCCTGCGGCCTACGGACGCCGGGCGTTCGTCGTCACCGACGGGGGGCGGCTGCTGAGTCTGCTGGTGACGCCGCCGCTCGCCGACGCCCGGGCACCGAGCGGTGCGCCGCCGGCGCTGCTCTGACGCTACGGGCGGCTGGCTGGGGGCGATCCTGGCGCTGGGCTCCAGCTGCGCTCGGGCTGGGCCCAGCCCCCCCCGCTGTGCTCATTCTGGATCGCATAAGATATATTATGTAAACTTTTTTGGTAGCGGCGGGGGGGACCGGGTCACGGGCGCCGAGGCTGGTTTTCCCGGTGTTCGAGCCCTTGAGCCCCCGGCGTCGGGCAGCGCGGCGCGCAGCCCGAGCGACGTGCGGCGGCGGCGGGCGGACCGCCGACGGGCGCTCAAAGCACGAACTGGTCGTTCAGGGCGACGACGGTCACGTTCACGCCCTTCAGGCGCGCGCACTCCTGCTCGACCTCGCGCTGGAAGAACGGCTTGATGTGGTAGAGCAAGGTCGGCAAGTCCTGTGGGCGGCCGTACTTGCGCAGATCCTCGCGCAGCGTGGCCGGCGTGTGATGCCCGCTCACCGCCGCCAGCTTCTGCTCCCGATTCGGGAAGCTCACCTCCTGGAGGAGCGCCCGGAGGTTCGGCTCGGCGCGGAGCCGTTCCCAGAGGCGCTCGGTGGGCCCCGTGTCCCCGCTGTATCCCAGGGTGGCGTCCGGGCCCCGCACGATGAACCCCAGCGTGGGCACCGTGTGGTGCACGGGCACCGCGCAGACGGAATAGCCCGCGATCGTGTGGAGCTTTTCGGGCTGCAGCTCCAAAAAGCGGATCGTCGGCCGGGAAGCCGTGGGAATGACGGAGAAATCGGGCCAGATGAGGTCGTTGAAGAAGTGCTTCTTCAGGACCCGGATCGTGGTCCGCGACGCCGCCACCACGAGCGGCTCGCACTCCGCCTGGCAGCGGTTGTCGGCGACGGTGGCGAGGTCCTTGACGTGGTCGAGGTGGGCGTGGCTGATGAGGCAGCCCGCGAGCGCGAGCTGCTGCGTCAGATCCAGCCCCGCGGAGAGCGAACCGGCGTCGATCGCGAGGCGGTCGTCGAGGACGAAGGCACTGGTCCGGTGCGACGGGGTTTCGCCGCCGTGACAGCCGACGACCCGCAGCTCCATGCTCAGGCGCGGCCTTTCCTGGTCGGACGCCCACGCCGCAGCGCCACCATGGAGGTCGAGTCTATCCCGGCTGCCGATCAGCGGTCAAAAAGCAGCCAATTTGCTGCCCGATGGCGACGGGTTGCCGCCCGTCGCTGGTGAGCCGCGGCCGGAGCGGCTGGGGCCGCACCGGCCGCTCCGGGATCAATCCATGGAGAAGTCGTCCATCCCCATGCCGCCCATGCCGCCCATGCCGCCCATGCCGCCCATGCCGCCCATGCCCATGCCGCCCATGCCGCCCATGCCGCCCATGCCGCCCATGCCGCCCATGCCG
>CAYZQO010000054.1:0-8065 GCA_964480725.1 uncultured Polyangiaceae bacterium
GGCCCGAAGAGAAGCAGTTCCCCGGAGCGTCAGGGCCGGTGACGTTCACCGTCAAGCCAGACCCAGCAGACAAAGTCGCCGCCGCAGCCAATCTCGCCCTTCTAGCCGTACCCTTCGTGCCCAAAGCTGCAGGGGGAGGAGCGGGCGGCACCAAGACGGCGCTTGAAGGGTTACGTGCGGGCAAGAACACCGGTGTCCGCGTGGTAGATTCAGCGGACGAACTTCAGGCGCTTTTTGGGCGGCTGAGTTCTGGCGGCAAGGTGGTCGAGGGATCGAGTTACCCAGGCACGCTCGTCGAACTCGGCGACAGGACGACTGTGGGGCTACGGGCGGCGTCCAAGTCAGGAGGCCTTACGATCGACATAAAGCTGCCTGGAGGGGAGCTATGGAAGGTGCACGTCCAGTGACCACCGTTGACACATGCGCAGCCGAGGTATTGAAGCGCGGTTTGGACGATTGGATTCAGGTCGCCGAGGTGGTATCAGTTGTCCAGTCGGTCGCCAAGCAGCCTACCAACGCGGATATACGGCGCATGGCGCTCGAGGTAATCGAGGAGCTCGTGCGTGGAGACTTCATGAGGGCTGGCGATGTGACGAGCGAGGGCTTCACTGAGTGGCCCATTACACCGACTGAAGTCATCCAGAAGATCACCAACGAGTGGAATGCTCTCAGTCGATTCCCTGAGCTGGGGGAGATATGTTGGCTATCGAACACGAGCAAAGGAGACAGAAGGGCGCGCTCTGATGCTCCGGAGATCGAGCGAGACGATGAAACCGCGCCGTTCTGATGAGGCGCGAGTGGGATCGAGGGGCCCGCGCGGGCCGAGCCGTGCGTCGAGCGTAAGCCCCTTAGGCTGCCTGACTGCACCGGTGTGGTTTGGGGCCACACTCCGTACTGGTCCAGCGGGAGTCTCCGAGGAATTCTGGCAATGCGCCCTACATCAAGCCCTCTTCGCCCCGCCCTCGGAGGCTCGGGAGACGTCGGCTCCCGCCCCGTCGCGGGCGACGCGCGGACCGCGCCCTGCACGCCTCGCGGCGAGCGGCTGCCAAACGAGGCACGGAGCTTCACGCCGCCGGCGGGTTCGGATCCCCTCGCATCGTCCCGTCCTCCACGCCGGTCCCGCCCGGTGGTAGAAGCAAGCCGTGCTAGCGACTCCGGCCACCGCCGAGCCATCGCTCCACCTCGCCGAGGCCGCCCCCGAGCTCGGCCCGCCGGAGGACCTCCTCTGGCCGATCTGGTCGCGACCGCGCACCTGGCGCCCCTACCGGGACTGGGCCCAGGACCGCGCCCGCCGCACCTGCAGGTGGACCTCAGGTGCCCGCCCCGATCGCCGCGACGACCAGCCCCACCGCCGCCCGCACATCCGTGAGCACGACCTCCGCGGGCACCCGCAGGACCCGATACCCGAGCCGCCCGAGCACCGCGTCACGGCGGCCATCAGCGACGACCCGCCGCGCGTGGTAGCCCCCGTCCACCTCCACGACGAGCCGGGCGGCGGGGGCACAGAAGTCCGCAATGAAAAGTTCGACGGGCACCTGCCGCCGGAATACCACGCCCAGCGGCCCGCCGCGGAGCTCCGACCAAGGCGCGGCCTCCGACGGCGTGAGTGCGAAACGCATGCCGCGAGACCGGGCGGCAACGAGCGCAACGTGCTGAGGATGAAGGGGACCGGACACGACGACCTCCACCCGCGCCCCCCCCTCTGGGGACCCCCGCCCGCGCGGAGCCTCGCCGGAGGCGAGGCGAGCACGGAGCTAGGCAGGGTCCCGCCGGCGCGGAGCGCAGCGAGCACCGGCGGTGTGAAGCCGCGAACCAGTCCCGGGGGGCAACAAGAGGCGCGGAGCGCAGCGAGCACCGGCGGTGTGCACTACCGGCCCCCGCGGGGGGCAGCAAGAGGCGCGGAGCGAAGCGAGCACCGGCGGTGTGCACTGCCGGCCCCCGCGGGGGGCAGCAAGAGGCGCGTAGGGCGCCCCGGACGCGCCCTCACCGATGGCGCCCGCACCCCAGGCGCCGTAAGATGAACCCCGCGATGCAAGCCCTGAAAGCCCACGTCAAAGGCGGCCGCCTCGTCCTCGATGAGCCCACCGATCTGCCGGAGGGCGCCGAGGTCGAGGTCGCCGTCATCGGTGACGACCTGAGCGCTGAGGAGCGCGCCGAACTCCACGCTTCGCTCGATCGCGCGCTGGACGACTCGGAGGCGGGCCGCGGGATGGATGCGTGGACGTACCTCGCGCAGTACAAGGCTCGCCGTGGACGTCATCCTGCTTGAGGAAGCCCAACGGCAATTCGAGGCAGAGGATGCCTGGTGGCGTGCGCACCGTGATGCGCGGGACTTGCTGACCGAGGACTTCGACGCGGCGCTACACCACCTCTCGACGCTGCCCGAAACCGGCCAGCGCTACCGGTGGGCACGAGGCAAGCTCATCCGCCGGTGGCTGATGAAGAAGACGGCCTGCTACATCTACTACTTCCACGACGCCGACCGGCGCCTGCTGGAGATCCACTCCGTCTGGGGCAGCCGACGTCGTCGCGGCCCGCGGCTCTAATTGACACGCGGCCCCCCGTCCCCTTCGCCTCGTACCTGACGGTTTGCCAAAGCGTCAGCTCCCGCGCCGTCGCGTGCGACGGCGCGGAGCGCCGCCTCTGGCCGACCTGGTGGCGCCCGCGCACCTGGCACCCCTGGTGGGACTGGGCCCAGGACCGCGCCCGCCGCACCCGCAGGTGGACCTCAGGTGCCCGCCCCGAGCGCCCCGACGATGGCGCCCGAACCCCAGGCGCCGTAAGATGAACCCCGCGATGCAAGCCCTGAAAGCCCACGTCAAAGGCGGCCGCCTCGTCCTCGATGAGCCCACCGATCTGCCGGAGGGTGAGGTGGTCGAGCTCGTGCCGGTGGACGAGCTCGACATGGACGACGACGAGCGCGAGCGCCTCGACGCGGCGCTGGAGCTGAGCATGAGCCAGGCGCGAGCGGGGCAGCTCGTCGACGCCGACGAAGTCATTCGGAAGCTGATGGCGCGCGGATGAAGGTGGTCTTCACTCCGGAAGCGGAGCAGCAGGCCGACGAGATGGACACTTGGTGGCGTGCCCACCGTCCGAAGGCGCCCGGCCTCTTCGCTCGCGAGCTCGCGGCAGTGCGAGAGTCGATCGCCGGCACTCCGACGCTCGGAGTCCGGTACCGCACACGCAGCGGGAAGGTCGCTCAGTGGATGCTGATGCCGAAGACCCGCACCCACGTCTACTTCGAGGTCGACGAAGAGCAGGACATGGTCGTGGTGCTGGCCGTGTGGGGCGCCCCCCGTCGCCGCGGCCCGCGGCTGTAGCCGCCCCTGTCTGCCCGCTGACCCAGCCCGCCAGACCCCTCGCCCGGCGGGCTTTCGTGCGTCTGCGGGGCAGCGGCGACGCAGCCACGCACCCACTGGCTCGCCTCCTTGCCCCGTCCGCGCGTACGCTCGATGGCATGTCGTGACCGCGTCACATTGCCTCGCATCGTCCTGTCCTCCGCGCCGGTCCCGCCCTTCCCGAAGCGGTGGTAGAAGCCAGCCGTGCTAGCGACTCCGGACACCGCCGAGCCATCGCTCCACCTCGCCGAGGCCGCCCCCGAACTCGACCCGCCGAAGGAGCTCCTCTGGCCGACCTGGTGACGCCCTCGCACCTGGCACCCCTGGTGGGACTGGGCCCAGGACCGCGTGCGACGGAGTCGCTCGCAGTGCTCACCGGCTCGCTCCGAGCGCCGCGACGACCGCCCCACCGCCGCTTGTACGTCGCTGAGCGCGACCTCCGCGGGCACCCGCAGGACCCGATACCCTTGCCGTCACCCCGCGAAGGATCCGAGACATGCGCGCACCACGTCCCGAATGCCACCCGCTCGCGCTCCTCGTCGCGCTCGCCGTCACCGCCACCGCGTGCGGCGGAGCGTCCGAGCCCTCGTCAGTGACTAGCACGGGCGGCGCCGTGCCCAGTGGCGGCGCCGCTCCCACCGGCGGCGCCGCTCCCACCGGCGGCGCCGCTCCCACCGGCGGGACGGCCCCAGTCGGCGGCGGCGGCACCGGTGGGGCGACTCCACTCGGCGGAGCGGGCGCGGGTGGGGCGGTGTCCGGCGGCGTACCCCCCGCGAGCGGGGGCACCCTTCCCTCCGGCGGCTCGCCCCCGATGGGGGGCGGTGGGGTCGTGACGGGCGGCGCGCTCACGGGCGGTGCGCTCACGGGCGGCGCAGCGGCCGGTGATGGGAGCGGCGGCGCGACCGACGGAGGCGACGCGACCGCGGGCGGCGGCGCCCCTGACGGAGGCGGCGCGCCCGGCGGCGCGACCGCGGGCGGCGGCGCGACCGCGGACGGAGGCGGCGTGCCCGGCGGCGCGACCGCGGGCGGCGGTAGCGCGGGGGGCGGCGGGGGAGCGAGCGGGCCGTGCGAGGTCGGCGTCGCGTATCCGGCGCCCGATCTCACCGCGACCCCGACGCTGGTGCACGACGGCGGCAGCAACGGGCTCTTCGAGGGGGTGGTGTGGCTCGACGAGCTCGGCGTGCTGCTCTTTTCGGATCTGACGTGGCAGGGGTCGATCCCGCCGTCGACGGTCCGCCGGCTCGCCCCGCCGAGCACGGTCACCGTCTTGCTGCCGAACGCCGGCACCAACGGCCTCGCGCACGCGCCGGACGGCACGGTGATCGGCGCTGCGCACGACGTGCAGGGTCTGGTGCGCATCGATCCGGTCACCGCCGAGCGCACCGTCTGGGTCGATAACTACCTCGGCGGCTCCTTCAACTCGCCGAACGACCTGACCGTGCGCTCCGACGGGCGCGTGTACTTCTCCGATCCCGACTTCCAGCTCGGCGATCGCCAGAGCGAGACGGGCATGACGGGGGTCTACACGGTCGCTCGGGACGGGACGGTCACGCTCATCGACGACACCCTCGGCAATCCCAACGGCATCGCCCTCTCACCCGACGAGGCCTGGCTCTACGTGGACGACGAGGCCGGCGACGTCTGGCGCTATCCGCTGGACGGCCTGGGGCTCGCCGGAGCGCGCGAGCCGTTCGCGACGGTGTCGGGGCCCGCCGACGGCATGGCGATCGACTGCGCGGGGAACCTCTACGTCGCGTCTCACCTGCAGCCGGACGGCCGCGTGAACGTGATCGCGCCGGACGGCACCGCGCTCGGGAGCTTCACCACCGCGGCGCAGACGACGAACCTGGCGTTCGGGGGCACCGATCACCGCACGCTCTACGTCAGCGCCGGCCGCGCGCTCTACGCTGTCGCCATGAATCTCCCCGGCTACCCCCAGTAGCGCCCACAGCTCGGCGTTTCCCTGTATTGCCGCCGAGCCCACCCTGAACGTCGTGGTCACGGAGGAGCGCGACGAGGGCGGCGCGGAGGCCGCCCTGGATGGCGCCCGAACCCCAGAAGCCGTAAGATGAACCCCGCGATGCCACCCCTCAGAGCCCACGTCAAAGGCGGCCGTCTCGTCCTCGATGAGCCCACCGATCTGCCGGAGGGCGAGGTCGTCGAGCTCGTGCCGGTGGACCACGTGCTCGCCAACGGCGGGGACCACCTCGACGACGAGGAGCGGGCCGCGCTGCATCGCTCGATCGACGCCGGCATTGACGACTTCGAGCGCGGCGACACCGAGGACGCCTTCGAATTCCTCGCTCGGCTGAAGGCGAGCCATGAAGATCGAGATCGGCAAGCAGGCCCGCCGGCAAGCGGAGCGAGCAAGTAACTGGTGGCATGAGAACCGGCTGCATGCGCCCAGGCTCTTCGACGCCGAGCTCGAGCGGGCGCTGCAGCTGTTGCTCGTGATGCCGAACGTGGGCGTCTCGTACGCGACGGCGCGACGACCGGGGTTGCGCCGGCTGTTGCTGCCGAAGACCGAGTATCACCTCTACTTCGCGGTCGAGCGCGGCGGGACTGTGATCGTGATCCACTCTCTGTGGGGTGCCCGTCGCGGCCGCGGCCCGCGGCTGTAGCCGCCCCTGCTCGCCCCTCGTCCAAGCCCGCCAGGCCACGTCTGGGTCGAGCCGGACCGCCTCTCACCTCTTTCGGGCCAGCCTTGCCGGGTCGCAATGAACACCCTAGCCTCCGCCGGGACGACGAGAGGTGTCCGATGTCACTGCCGTGGTGGATCGCGCACGGCGATCTGGTGAGAGTGGCGATCCCGTTGGGCTTCGTGCTCGTCGGGGCCGGACTGCCGTGGCTGGCCGCGCTGACCCGGTGGCGGTGGCGGGCGTCGCGCATTCGCCGCGCCCGCGGGCGATCGGGCGACGCTCCGAGCGCCGCGGGGACTCGAGCCGCCCTGGTGGGACGGCTGCGCGTCCGCGGTGCGGCCTGCTCGAGGTTCGAGGACGGGCACCCCGCGGCGGCCGCCGTCGCCGCCCTCGTCCCGCGCCGAGGACCTCGCGAGGTGGTGCGCGCTCGGGCGGAGACCCTCTGGCTCGAGGCCGATCCCAGCGTCGAGCTGACGGGACCGGTGGACGTCCGCGTGGGCTCTCGAGAGCGGGCGCCGTGGCGTCGACTGCGACGCCTCGGCGTCGCAGTGATCCATCGGATCACGGGCGCGGGGGGATCCGCGCCGCTCTCGGCGTGGGTGACGTTCCGCTCCGTCGGCGACGGGGACCGCGTCTGGGTCGCCGGCGATCTCTGTCGCGGCGGCTCACCGGCTCCCGATCCGGACGCGCCCGACGGACCGCTGCACCTGGTGCCGAGCCCGACGGAGTCACCAGCGCAAGAGCCGGCGATCGTCCTCGTCGCCACCGGTACGCCGCGCGTGGGCGCGTCGCGCTGGATCGCACTGCTGGCCGGCGCAGCCCTGGGTCTGCTCGCGTGGGTCGCCGCGGACGCGGGCCTCGGCGCAGGGGCCATGCGGCAGGAGCGGTACTCCTGGGCGCTCTTGACCACCCGTCATCAGCAGGCGCGCTCCTACCTGCTCTACCAGCTCCTGGCCGAGCTGCCGCAGCGCCCGCAGGTGGAGCGTGCGGTTGAGCTCGCCGAGCTCGGCGGGCACCTCGGCGAGATCCACGCCGTGATCGAGGCGCTGCTGGCGTCCGGCCGTCGGGGAGAGGCCGAAGCGCTGATCGCGAGACACCCCAACCGCGACTACCTCGAGCAGCTCTACGACGGAGGGGACCACGCCCGTATCGAGCAGCTCGCGCTGGATCTCGGCGATGCGCCTGCGCTGACCGGCGTTCGCCTGAGCGAGGGGCGGTTCGAAGCGGCCAGTCGCGTCCTCGAGGCGCATCCGTCGGGGGGTGGAGGCGTGTACTCCGATCCGAGGGACGCCGTCCTCGTCCACCTGCTGGCGGGACGCCTGGCGGCGGCACTGGCGGAGTTCGACGAGTCGCGGCACCCCGTGCCCTGGCACCGTGGCGAGCGCTACCTGCAGCCGGCGCTCCGCTCCCGGGTGGCCCGGGATCGCGACAGCCTCGAGGAGCTGCGAGCCGCGGCGATGCCAGAACGAGCGCCGGATCGCCTCGGCACCCCTTGCCCGGGGTGCCCCGTCGGCGAGGCGATCGGCTCGCTGCTGCTGGCCGACCTGCTCCCCGACGGCGAGGCGCTCGAGGTGCTCGACACCTGCAGGGACTGCGAGCGCCAGTACCCCCGCGCGACCTGGCTGCTCCGCTACCGGTCCGCCGCGTGTATCGCCCCCACCACGGGCGCCGCTCAGGCCCGCTGTCACCGCCTCACCGGGACGGCGCCGCAGGTGTTCGGGGATTCGCGCTGGTTCGGACCGAAGACCGTGACCTCCTACGGGCTGTCCGCGCCCATCCTGGCGGCCCTCGAGGCGCGCGACGAGCTGGATCCAGAACGGCGGCTGGTGCGCACCATCCTGTCGGAGGACCGCGCCGCCCTCGACGGCGCGACCGGGGAGATCGACGCCGCGCTGCGGCGGCTCGCGCGAGCCCGCGCGGACTGGGCGGTCCTCGACCAGCAGTTGGCCGACCGCTGGACCCCCGAACAGCAGCTCGACCTGCCCGCCTTCAACAAGCTCGAGCGCCTGGCCCTCCGGGTCGACCCGGGCGCGCACCTCCGCGCGACGATCCTCGCCGAGCTGCGGCTGGCGCTCGCGGCGGGCCGGG
>CAYZQO010000054.1:8165-40874 GCA_964480725.1 uncultured Polyangiaceae bacterium
CACCTCCGCGCGACGATCCTCGCCGAGCTGCGGCTGGCGCTCGCGGCGGGCCGGGTCGACCGGGCGCAGGCGCTGTCCACCGTCGCCGCCGAGTCCTGTCCGCGCCTCGCCGTCGAGCTGGCGGACCCGTTCTGTCGCGAGGTCGTCCGCCTGCGGGAGCTCGAACGGCTGCGCGATCCGTCCACCGTCCTCGCGCCGGGGGCGGTGCTGGCGCTCGTCACCGAGGAGCTGCCGCAGCACGCCGGGCTCGACGGACTGGAAACCGCCCTGTGGACCGGTGACGCCCGCTCGCTCGACGATCGCTGGCCTCCGGAGGTCCTGGCGCTCGTCGGCCGCTTCGTCACCCGAAACTCGGAGAGCGCCCGCGCCGATCTGAGCCGCGCGCTCTGGCAGAGCGCAGAGGCGGGCGCCATCGCGTTCTCCTTCGACCTGGCGACGCACGCGGCGCCGGCCTTCGCGGCGCTCGGAGACGCGGAGCGAGCCGCGCGCACCCGGGCCGCCCTGGCCGCCTATCGGCGAGCGTGGCTGCGCCCGGAAACCTCCCTCGCGCTCCTCGTCGGCGAGTGACCCGGCAGATCGTTGAGGACAAGGCGGCCGATCGTCCTCGCCGTGGCGCCACGATTGCCCGTTCCCCGTGTCGATCTGGCCCGCGCAGTGATGCTGGAGTTCTGGCCACCGTGGCCGCGTACGGCTTCAGCGCAGCCGACGGCTCGCCGGGTCGGGGCGCCGTTCACGAGCTACTGCTGCAGCTGGACCGTGCCCGTCAGCGTCCCCGTTCGGGACGCGCTCTGCGGCGTCAGGGTCAGCGTGGCTCCCGAGACGCAGTACGCGTACTCCTGCTCGCCCGTCGTGATCACGAGCTCGGCGCCCGACGTCGTGAAGTCGCCCTCGGTCGAGGCATACAGGGGAGCCAGTCCGATGCCACCCGCCTGGTCGACGGTCGCCGCACACGAGCACGCGCCGTTCGCCGCGTCCGTGCAGGAGACCGCCGAGTAGCCGAGGGATTCCAGGGGGCCGCCCACGCGCTCGCAGGTGATGGCCGTTGATGCGACCGAGAGGCACTCGGCGGCCAGATGGATCTGCTCTTGGCCGGTCGTGATCGTGTTGTCCGCGTACGTCCCGTCGGCGTTGGCGGTCCACGTTCCGGTGACCCCAAGGGTGCCCGTCACGGAAGCTTGCGAGCAACCCAGACCGAAACTCGAGAGGTCCAGGACTCCACTCACCGCCAGGCACGACGCGTCGACGGTCCAGGTCCCGACCAGATCGCCGCCGCACGGGGTCACGTAGGAGCAGCTCGCTGGCCCTCCGCCGCTGCCACTCGATCCGCCAGCCCCGCCCGTGTCGCTCCCCGCTCCACCCGCACCGCCCGTGCCTTGGACGGGATCCACGATGTCCATCGCACCGTAGCGCGCCGCGACGATGGCTGCCTCGAGGGCGTCGACGGTCCCCACCGTCGCCGCGCCGGTCACCATGACGCCTTCGTAGAAGCGACCCCCGTCGCCATCGCTGTTGTCGCCGGAGATCGAGAGCACGACGGACCCCTGCTTCTGCATGGGGACGTAGCCGTCCTTCTCGGGGCGGATCCCGTCCCACAGGGTGGTCAGGGGGCCGGAGGTCGCATCGCCGCCGTAGAGTGCGAAGCGCCCCTTGCCCGCGTTCTTGTCCGCGGTGTCGCCGACGAGCACGCCCGTAACGAAGTCGTGTGGGAGCGACGTATTGGTCGAAACCGTCCCCCAGCCGGGATACAGGCCGTTCTCGAGGTCCGCCATGACCCATGGGCCCTCCCCGCTGCCGGTGCCCCAGATGACACCCATCCCGAAGTAGACCGCCTCCGCGGCGCCGTTGCCATCGTTGTAGGTAGTCGTCTCGGCGTTGCCGTAGTCGAAGCAGCACCCGTTGATCAGGTCGTGCTGACTGGTGATCATGTAGATGCTCTCGGGCTCGTCGCCCACCGCGGTCCCGTTCCCGGCCGCGACGGTGCAGCCGTCGCAGCCAGCGCGATATCCCATCCCCGGTCGAAGCAGCATGCCGTAGACCGCATGGCCGTTGATCCACACGGGAAGGTCCCCGGCGTTGGCCGGGTCGCCGGGCGTGGCTTTGGCGCCGCCGGGAGGGGATGGCTCCAGGTGGTTGTCCCGGCCGGACTGGTCGTACACGGTCGTGATGGCGCAGGGTTCGCCAGCGCAGAACACGTCTTGCGCGGCGGCGTCAGCGTAGCCGCCCGTCACGGCCCCGACGTCCAGGGCTTCCCCCTGGCAAGAGCTCGGTCCCGGCGTCGCCGAGCCCTTGCAGACCTGGTAGAGCGGCCCGTCGTAGGCGGTCCGCAGCAACCGGACCGTGCTGTGTGCCGCCACGCACGGGTGACCCGCGCCCTCGAGGACGTCGCACGGCAAGGGGGCAGGGCCAGTGACTACGCCGCCGCCCGCACCGCCAAGGCCGCCACCCGCACCGCCAAGGCCGCCAGCAGCGCCACCGGAGCCAGCGAGCCCGCCGGCTCCGCCTTGGATGTCGGCGCCTGCGGCCCCACCCATGCGCCCCCCCCCGCCGGTGGCTCCGCCGGAGCCGCCCGATCCGGTCTGCCCCCCGCCGCCGAGAGCGACACAAAGGCTGGAGGCACAGACCAACCCCGCATGGCAGGTCCCATCCGCCAGGCATGGGCAGCGCTCGGTGCCCTCGACGCATTCGTCCCCACCGGCACCCCCCACGCCGTCGCCGGTGCCCGAGGCACCGGTGCCCGCGATGCCCTCGCCAGCACCTGCCTGTCCGGCGCTGTCCGTACCGCCGGTGAGCGGTGTCTCGCCCGCATCGCCACCGAGGAGCGACGGCTCGCCCGCATTGCCCGCCGGCTGCCCATCGCCGGTCGCCTTCCCGCCGCAGCCGTGGATCAGCGCGATCCCGCAGGCCATGCTCAATTGTACGACCGTCGCTCTGCGCATCGCTTCCTCCCGAGCCGCCGCCCCAACGGTAGGGCGATCCTAGCAGAGTGGCGGTTCGCCCGCGAATCGCGCGATCATCGACGATGACGCTCCGAATCCGACCGCTGCATCTCGGCGCGCTCGGTCGTCCCTCGTCCGTAACGACTCGACGATGGAAGACCCAGCAACCGTCGCCTATCCAGACCCCGTGACCGTTGCGGACGTAGCGTGACCGCTCAGCGAAGCCCGGATGCGCGTGCGGGCTTGCCGTGCGAAGCCGGCGTCGCCTATCCGGCGCCGGATCTTGCGGCGACCCCGACGCTCGTGCACGACGGCGGCAACAACGGGCTCTTCGAGGGGGTGGTGTGGCTCGACGAGCTCGGGGTGCTGCTCTTCTCGGATCTGACGTGGCTGGGGTCGATCCCGCCTTCGACGGTCCGCCGGCTCGCCCCACCGAGCACGGTCACCGTCTTGCTGCAGAGCGCCGGCACCAACGGCCTCGCGCACACGCCGGACGGCACCGCGCCCGGGAGCTTCGCCACCGCGGCGAAGACGACGAGCCTGGCGTTCGGAGGCACCGATCACCGCACGCTCTACGTCAGCGCCGGCCGGGCGCTCTACGCTGTCGCCATGAACCTCCCCGGCACCCCCCAGTAGCGCCCGCGGCTCGGCGTTTCCCTGTTCTGCCGCCGAGCCCACCCTGGACGTCGCGGTCACGGAGGAGCGCGACGAGGGCGACGCGGAGGCCGCCCCAGATGGCGCCCGAACCCCAGGAGCCGTAAGATGAACCCCGCGATGCAACCCCTCAAGGCCCACGTCAAGGGCGGCCGTCTCGTCCTCGACGAGCCCACGAACCTCCCCGATGGGGCCGAGGTGCACGTGGCGCTCGTCGATGGCGACGACCTCGACGGCGAGGAACGCGCGGCGCTGCACGCTGCGATCGAAGCCTCCGAGGCTGAGCTGGACGCTGGTCGAGTCGTGACGGAAGACGAGCTGTGGGCGAGGCTGCGGGCGCAGCAGTGAAGCTTGAACTGTCACCCCGCTCGGCACGCGAGGCCGAGCGATGCGCCCGCTGGTGGCGAACGAATCGGCTGGCAGCACCGGCGCTCTTCGACGAGGAGCTGCGAGCAGCGCTCGACCAGATCCGAACCGCTCCACAGCTGGGCATCGCCTACCAGGCGATGCGTGGGCGAGAGCATCGTCGGGTCCTGATGCCGCGGACTCGCTACCACGGGTATTACCGCGTCGTAGGCCCCGATCTCGTGCGGATCGTGGCCGTGTGGAGCGCAGTGCGCGGCCGCGGCCCGCGGCCGTAGCCGGCCGCCGATCACCCCTCGCGAGCCCGCCAGGCCACGCGCCCGGCGGGCTTTCGTTGAGCTGCGGCCCCGTCAGGCGCGGCGAAACCTCGGCACCCCCCAGTAGCGCCCCCGGAGCCGCCCGTCCTCCTCGGCCGAGCTCACCGCTTCACTGACACCGGGGGCAACCGGCTCGCTCAGCGCTGGGATCCCTCGCCGGGCTCCTCTTCCTCGCCCATCGGCGGCGGTGGCGCCTCGAACATGCCGCCCGTGTTGATGAACCCACCCGTGGTGGCGCCGGCCACGCCGGCCGTGCCCGCCGCGCCGCCGTCATCGACGACGCCGCTCGAGCACGCACCCGAAGTCCTCCATCGTGTCGAAGCGGGCGATCGTCGCCCGGTGCCCGGCCGCCGTCAGCGACGACGCGAGGTAGCGTAGCGAGAGGTTCTCCTCCAGGTCCGGACCCACCAGCAAGACGTTCATCGACCGCTCCTCCCAGGCCCGTCGACCCCACCAAACCTCGGTGCAGCATGCTCCCACTCTCGGCGCCGAGCACGGGGTCGGGCGCCGAGCCCCCGCGCTCCCGGGTTTTCCGTCCCCGACGGTGAACAGAGCGCCCCCGCCCGGGAACCATCCCAGGAGCGCGGGCCCGGCTCGGGGCGGCGCGGTCGGGAGGTTTCGATGCTGAATCGGGATTCGTCGTGCTGGTCGTGGCTCGTCGGCGGGGTCCTCGCGATCACCGGCTGCGCGGACGGGACGGGCCGCTTGGTCAAGCATTACACCCTCGCGCTCGAAGCCGAGCGGCTGGACGAGCTCACCTTCTCGCACGACGCGGGGGATGTCGCCGTGCGGGGGGAGCCGGACCGCGACAGCGTGGACGTCGAAGCCTGGCTCCGCGCCGGCTTCGGGGCCCTCGGGCGCGACGGCGCGGCGCGGGAGCGGGTCGACATCCGGATCGACGAGCCCGCCGAGGGGAGCGGGGAGCTCCTGCTGTTCGACCGCGACCTGCCCCCCGGCTACCACCTCGACCTCGAGCTCGAGGTACCCGCGGAGCTCGCGCTCACCATCGCCGACGACTCGGGTGATCTGACGGTCACCGACGTCGCTGCCCTCGTGGTCAACGACGACAGCGGAGACGTCGCCATCGAGGGGATCGCCGGCTCCGTGCGGGTCACCGACGGCTCGGGGGACCTGTCGATCGAGGACGTGGACGGCGACGTCCGGGTGGACGACGACTCGGGGGACGTCGCGATCGAGGACGTGGGCGGTGACGTCTCGGTCGACGACGGCTCGGGCGACGTCTCGATCCGGCACGTCGACGGAGACGTGGTGGTGCGCGACGGCTCGGGCGACATCACCGTCATCGACGCCGGCAGCGTGGAGGTGGCCGAGGACGGCTCGGGCGACGTCCGCATCGACTGAGCGGGCTCGGACGCGGCGCGGCCGCCGCCCGTTCACAGCTGGCTGGCGACGGAGGGACTGGGTAGGATCCCGCCGCGATGCACGGAGCGGAGCGCTCGGCCAGCGTTGGGGGCCGCAGGCGGGGTCTGGGCTGGCTGCTCGCCGGTGCGGGGCTCCTGGGTGCCTGCGCAGGGCGAGTCGGCCCGCCGCCACCCGCCGCGCCCGCCGCCGTCGTCGTGCCTTCCACCGTCGGCCCCGGCCAAGACCCACCGACCGATGACGCCGTGCACGACTGCGCGGCGACGGTCACCGAGTGGGAGGTCCACCGCTGCGTCCGCCGGCTGACCCCAGTCGAGCAGCGCGCTCGCCCCCTGAGCAACCGGCTCCACTTCCGCGGCGGGCGACTCGTCCGTCACGAGCGCGTCAACGGCCACGGGGAGCTGGTCGACGACCAGAAGCGCTGCGCCGCCTGGGACTTCGAGTACGCGGGGGATCGTGTCCGCCGGCTCCTCTGCACCGACCACAACGGCACCCTGCAGCGGATCGAGGAGCTGTCCCCCGATCTCGCCGACTTCCTCTGGTTGGACGCCTGGCACCGGCCGGTGCGCTCGGCCGACACCCGCGCGGTGGGCCTGCGCCGCACGCTCGACGCGCGCGGACGCGTGACCTCCTACACCACCATCGACCGCGCCGGGATGCCGACGCCCAACGCCAGCGGCGTCACCACCGTGGAGGCGACCCGCGACGATCGCGGCGCCTTGACCGAGGAGCGGTTCCTCGACGCCGCCGGGCGCCCGACGACCTCTCGCGACGGGTACCACCGGGTGGTGATGACGCCAAACGACTTCGGCGGCGCGAGCGAGCGACGCGTCTACGCCGTCGATGGATCGCCCTGTGCAGACGCGAACGCGGTCCATCTCACCCGCGTGGAGCTCGACGCCGCTGGACACCCCATCCGAGAGGCCTGGTTCGATGTCGCGGGCGAGCCGGTCGTCGATCGTGAGAGCGAGGCCTGGGCGGTGTCGATCGAGCGCAACCGCTTCGGCGACGAGATCGCGCGCACCTACCGCGATCCCGGGGGACGACCGGCGTTGACCGGCTGGGGCTACGCCACGCGGCGCATCGAGGTGGACGAGCGCGGGCGCCGGATCCGGTGGGAGCATTTCGACGAGAACGGCGCCCCCACCGCGCGCGTCGAAGGCAACCACGCCATGACCGTGACCTTCGACGCGCGCGGGTTCGTCGCGTCGAACGCCTTCTTCGGCGTGGAGGGCGCACCCGCCCGCCTCCGGGCTGGCTTCGCTGCCGAGATCATGGTCCATGACGAACGCGGCAACCTCCTCTCGCGCACCTTCCTGGACGAGCGAGCGCGCCCGGTGCAACTCCCGGGCGGCCACGCGCGCTGGGAGGCCCGGTACGACCGGAATGCCCTCGTGCTCGAGCGGTACCTCGGCCTGGATGGCGAGCTGAGCGCCACCACTCGTCTCGGCTACTCCGAGCACCGCTTGGAGTACGACGCCCAGGGATCGCTGCTCCGCGAGCAGTTCCTGGACGCAGCGGGCCGCGAGGTCATCCCCCGCTCGACCCGATAGCGTCGGCTCGACGTCCCCACGGGATCCTGGGAGGACGTGGCTGCCGCAGCGGTGCCGGTCAGGCGGTGGCGTTCCGGCGCGGAGAGCCCAGGTCGCCGAACTCACACGCCGCGAACCGCTACCTCTGGAGCTCGACCGAGCCCACCAGCGTGCCGGTCCCGGGGGCGCCCACGGGGGTCAGGATGAGCTTGGTTCCCGAGACGCAGTAAGAGTAGCTGGCCTGGCCGATCGTGAGGACGTCGCCGTCGGTCGAGTAGGCTTCGACCGGGTACGCCTCGGGGTTGGGGGCGAACCCGATGCCGCCGGTGGAGGCGTAGGGTCCCGGCTGGTCAATCACGGCTTCGCACGTACAGCCACCGGTCGTCGCGTCGTCCACGCAGGAGGCGTCGGCGTAACCCAAGCCCATCAGGGCGCCGCCGATCTTCTC
Organism: uncultured Polyangiaceae bacterium; assembly: GCA_964480725.1. Taxonomy (GTDB): domain Bacteria; phylum Myxococcota_A; class Polyangia; order Polyangiales; family Polyangiaceae; genus JAFGBI01. The sequence continues at coordinate 15,796 of CAYZQO010000054.1, forward strand.
GCAGGAGATCCGGGTCGTGCCCATGAACCACTTGCAGTCCTCCCCGAGCGCCAGCTGGTGCCGGCCTGTCGTGCGCGTTTCGTCCAAGAACGTCCCGTCACCGCGGGCGGTCCACGTGCCGGACACCTCGAGGGATCCCGCAACCAACGGGGCGGTGCAGAAGATGGCCGACTGACTCAGATCCACCTCTCCCGTCGCCGTCAGACACGACGCCGTCACGGTCCAGGTTCCGACCAGCTCGCCACCGCAGGGCGTCACGTTGGAGCAGAGCGCCACACCGCCGGAGCCGCCGCCGCTGGCACCCGCCGAACCTCCCGTCGCTACGCTCCCGCCCGCTCCGGCGCTGCCCCCGGCACCGCTCGACATCGTGCCGGCAGTGCCACCGGCATCGCTACCGCCTGCGGCCCCCGGCTCCACGCAGACGTCGGAGGCGCAGACCAGGTCCCCGTCGCAGGTATCGTTCGGGTAGCAGGGACATCCCACCGAACCCGTCGGGCAGCCGGGGTCCCCGCCGATGCTTTCGTTCTCATGGCCGCTGTCCGCGATGGCGGAGCCGCCACACCCCGCGACCCCCAGCCAGAAAAGGAGCCAACCCGCTGCCAGCCGCCGCCATCTCAGCATGCCCTCGTCCCCGATGATCGGGCAGGATACCCCACACAGGGGCGGGCGCGCCAGCGACCCCTCCGTGGGTCGACACGCGGGCGTGGGCCACGACGAATCAGCGACAGCGGAAGGTCGCGTCGGCCGGGCTCGGCTCCGAGGTGATGAGCGTCAGCTCCACGGTGGCGGACTCGATCTCCAGGGTCGGGGCGTCGGAGCCGAGCGGCGTGGGGAAGGTGGCGATGGCGGGGGCGCCGTCGATAGCGAGCTCGATGAGGGTCGTGCCGCCGTCGCGCATGCGCTCGACGCTCTCGACCGCGCGCTCGTCGACCGAGGCGAGCGGGCCGAAGAAGACGCGGAAGTCGGCGTACTCCCAGTCGGTGGTGGGTCGCGTGACGAGCATCACGCGACCGTCGGGCGCCGCAGCCCAGTACTCGACCGTGACGTCGCCGGGCAGGTTCACGAGCGACCAGCCGTCGAGCTCGCTGCTTTCCGCCACCGTGAGCTCCTCGCCCGCTTCGCCGATGGTGAAGTCGCGCTCGCCTCCGGCGTCGGTCAGGACGCCCATCCGCGTCGCGCCCGACTCGTCCACGCTCACCTTGACGAGCAGCGCGCCGCCGCGCAGCGTGACCACCGTCCACGTCGTGGGGCTCGAGCCCCCACCGGCTCCGACGACCTCCTCGCGCTGGAGCACCCCGTCGGTCCCGATGAACGCCCGCACATCCCCGTCCGTGGTCTGGTCGATCACGTAGAGCGTGCCGTCGGCGTCGAATCCAGCGCCGAGCACGACGCCGAGCTCGATCGACTCGGTCGGGGCCGAGCCCAGCGGTGAGCACGCATGCAGCGACTCGCTCGCCGCCTCCTCCGCGCACCCCATCGCCAGCGCCGTTGCTGCCGTCGCCAGCCAGGTCACCCACCCCGCCGTCACTCGCCCCATGCGGCGACGATGCCACGAACCCGGCGCCGCGACCATCGCGGGGCAGCGCGGCCCCGACGGCGGCCATTGGACCGACGCGGGTTGTCGCCGTTTGCCGCGGGCGGGGCGAGGGTGTATGTTTGAGCGTATGCCTCGCATGCAGGTCTACTTGCCGGATGACCTCTACGACTTGGTCAAGAGTCGGAGGTTGGCGGCTTCTGAGCTGCTGCAGAGGGCGGTACGGGCCGAGGTGCGGCGTCGCGACTTGTTGGCAGAGACCGATCGATACACCGCGGCAGTGGTGGCCGAGGTCGGTGAGCCGAAGCCCGCGGAGCGAACCCGAGCCAAGGCGGTCGCTCAACGGATAGCGAAGCGCGCAGCTCGCCAGGCGGGGTAGGTCGTGCTGGTCTTGGATTCGGGCGCGGTCAGCCGCCTTGCCCAACGTTCGAGGTCCTCGGTTGCGATGATCATCGCGCTCCGGGAAGAAGGCCTGTGGCCGCCGGCAGTTCCCTCGGTCGTCCTCGTCGAGTGCTTGCGCGGTCACGGCACGCGTGATGCGGCGGAGAATCGGTTCCTCAAGACCTGCGACGTCGTCGAGACGCTGCCGGAGGCTCTTGCGCGCCGCGCGGCCTGGCTGCGCGGCCGGGCTCGACGGGGCTCGGCGGTGGACGCGCTCGTGGTCGCGATGGCCGAGCCCGCAGGAACCGTCTTGACGACGGATCCGGGGGACCTCCAGGCTCTTGCCGCGTATTCCGACGGGGTAGCGGTCGAGCGGATCTGAGCGGCCGCAGTCCCACGTGATGGCCTGCACGGTGACGCTGACCGACTCACCGGGGGCGTGGCGGCTCGTCGCGCAGCATCGCGAACAGGTCGGTGCTGCCCGGGTCGGAGCCCTGTTGGTGGAGCAGCGTGGTGATCTGGCCACGGTGATGGGTCTGATGGTTGAAGAGATGCGCCACCGCCCCGGAGTACGTCAGTGGGCGCCATGGGGCTCGAAGGGGACGGGAATCTGGAGAGGATCGCGTCCCGAGGATGGTCGGCTGCGGTGGAGATCGCCGCTGCCGGTTCGCAGCGGGCTCCAGTCTCGCTGGCATGTTCCGCCGCCAGTGATGACGCCCCCGGGGGGACAAAACGGTCCCTTTTACGGCGTGCCTGGGCGGGTCACTTAGTTGCGTGATGAGAACCACACCCGGCTTCTGCCTCCTGACGACCCTGTGCGTGACGCTGGCTTGCTCGGACACGCAGGAGTCCACCAATTCCGACGACACGGGGGGGATGGCGCCGACGGGCGGCCAGACGGCAACCGGGGGTCAGACCGCCACGGGCGGGACGGGAGCGACCGCGACGGGTGGAATGCCCCCGGCAACGGGGGGGCTCGCGGGGACTGGCGGCAATCCGGGAGGCTCGGGCGGCGCTGCCACGGGCGGCTCCCCCACGGGCGGAATGAACACGGGCGGCTTCGCCCCCACGGGTGGAATGCACACGGGCGGCTCCCCCACGGGTGGAATGCACACGGGCGGCTCCGTCCCCACGGGGGGCACCCCCTCCGGCGGGTCACCGACGGGCGGCTCTCCCACGGGGGGGATGCCCACGGGCGGCTCCCCCTCCGGCGGGGTGTCTACGGGTGGCACCCCCACGGGCGGCAGCTCTTCGGGTGGGATGCCATCGGGTGGCACGTCCACCGGTGGTGTGGCCACCGGAGGCGATGCGACGGGCGGTGTGGCCACCGGCGGTACGGCCACAGGCGGCGACGGTACCGGGGGCGATACCGGCGGCTGCGAGACGGGTCGGATCGCGGCCTCCGAGGTCATCATCATGGGCGAGTCGTTCTATGCGTTCGTCCCCCCGTACATCCAGTACCGGATCGAGGAGAACGCGAGGAACGCCGGCGCGCTCGGGCAGAACGAGAGCTACCGCAACATGGCGATCAGCGGGCAGCCGATGAGCGTGGTGGCGGGGGAATACGACACGGCCCTCGAGGGCGGTCCGGTGAAGATCGTGATCATGGATGGGGGCGGCATCGACTGCATGTCGTCCCCCTGTCCCACCTGTCCGGACCAGTTCGAAACCTTGCTGAACAAGATGGCCTCCAACGACGTGGAGGACGTCATCTACACGCGCTATCCGGAGCCCGGCAACCCGCCCGGCTCGAACACGAACTTGAAGAACAACCTCGACATCCTGATGCCGCAGATGGAAGAGGTGTGCGCCGCCGCCACCGGACTTCGCTGCCACTGGGTGGACCTGCGACCCGTCTGGCAGAACGGGGACACCAATGACGGCCTCCACCCGACCGAGTCGGGCGGGGAGCACTGCGGCGACGCGATCTGGGCGAAGATGGTCGAAGAGTGCATCGCCCAGTGATGTACACTCACCGGAGCCGCCCGGTTTGAGGGCGGTTCCGGCGTCCGTCCAGGAAGGCACGATGCGCAGCATCTCCACGCGAAGGCTCGTCCTCGGTGTCGCGCTCCTGGTCGCCGGCTGCGGGAGTGACTCCGGCGATGGTCCCTCCTCGACCGAGAGCGGTGGTTCGACGGGCAACGTCGGTGGGGGCGGCGGGACCGCGACGGGCGGGGGCGGCAGCGCGGCGACCGGGGGCGTCGCCGACGCAACCGGGGGGAGCGGGGTGGGTGGCGCTGCGACCGGCGGCGCCGTCACGGGCGGCGATGCGACCGGTGGCACGGCGGTGCCACCCGAACCGCTGGAGATCGAGGGCTCATGGCTCTATCTGGGCCCGGGGTCGAACGGACACACGCTCGAGATCTATGGTGCATCAATCGCCTATACCGCAATAGGCGGGGAGTGGTCTTCCAGCTGGACTGTCTCAGAATCCGATAATGAACTCGACCACTTTCGATTCGCGCTCGAGTCCGGCGTGGGCACGTACTATCCGATCGGGCCGAACGTGAGCGCGGCCTACGTCTTGAGCGATACCATTCTGACGGTGCAAGTGGCGGACGGTCTGGAGACGTATCCGACGCTGCAGAGCCCCGGTAGCTGCCTCGACGAGGGCACGAGCCCCATCGCTGACTGCAGCCTGTACTTGCGCCAGAACTGACGGGGCGGGGCCAGAAGGCCCCTACCGCAGCAGCGCGTCGGCGAGGCCGTTGATGTACTCCTCGATCGCCGTGTACCCGGAGGCCATCACGGTCGCGCGATCGTCGCCGTCGGCGGGGTCGAGGCCGTGCGCGCTCTCCCACTCGTCGGCCATGCCGTCGTCGTCGGCGTCCGCCGGTGGAGGGCCGGCGGTGAGCCCGGCGAACAGATCCGCGGGGATCCGCGCGCCCCACTCCCCAATGCCCTCCTGGGTCTCCTGCACCGAGCGCAGGGTGACCCCGTCGCGGGAAAAGGCGCGGGCCCGGCTCCGAGCGGAGGGTGAAAGCGCTTACACTATCTGGCGTGCGGGACGCCCCGTAGGCTCGGCTAACGTGAACATCAACCTGCTCATCGACGCGCTCGTTCGGCAGACCACGGTGCTTGTCGCCCAGCTCGCGACCGCGGCGGGCACCCGCGCGACGCTGGCCCACACCGCCAACCAGGTGTTCACGGATCTGGTGCGTGAGCTGAAGGAGCAGGGCCTCGGCAACAAGGTGATCGCCGACATGTTCGGCCTCAGCCTGCGCACGTACCACAACAAGGTGGCCCGGCTGGCGGAGAGCTCCACCGACCGCGGCCGCTCCCTCTGGGAGGCGGTGCTCGCCCACATCGAGGCGGAGGGGCCGATCTCCCGGGCGGCGGCGCTCCTCCGTTTCTCGAGCGACGACGTGGCGACGGTCAAGGGCGTGCTCGTGGATCTGGTCGAGAGCGGGGTCGTCTACCGCACGGGCAAGGGCCACGCGATCACCTACCGCGCGGCGCACCCCGACGACTTCGCGGCCCGCGGCGACCATGGACCCGAGCGCGTCGCCCACCTGGTCTGGGTCGCGGTCTTCCGCCACGGGCCGCTGACCCGGACCGAGCTCGCTGCGGTGATCCCGGCCGACGAGGCGACGCTCGACGAGGCGCTCCGCCACCTGCTGGCGGACGGTCGGGTCACCGTGACCGAGGCGGGCGCGGGGCCGCGTTTCTCCTGCGATCGGTGCGTCATCCCGCTGGGGGATGCCATCGGCTGGGAGGCCGCGGTATTCGACCACTACCAGGCGATGGTGACGTCGATCTGCGCCAAGCTCCGCACGGGCCGCGCGGCGGCCTCCCCCGACGACTGGATCGGCGGTAGTACGTTCCACTTCGAGGTGTGGCCGGGGCACCCGCTGTTCGACGAGGTGGTCGGGTCCCTGCGAGCTGCGCGCGCCAGTGCGAGCGAGCTTCGGCGGCGCGTCGATGCCCACAACGACTCGCACCCGCCCGACGAGCGGACCGCGCTGCGGGTCACCACCTACGTCGGGCAGACAGTGGTGGGCGGCGAGGCGGAGGAGCTCCACGGATGAGGCCGCGGGCGCTGCGGCCGCCAGCGAGACGGCCGAGGGCGGGGTGCGGGCGCCTCGCCGCCACGGCCCTCCTCACGGCGACGGTGGCCGCCTGCTCGAGCGACAGCGGCGGTCCGCGCGTGGGCGGCGGCGAGACGCACTGGCTCAGCCTGTGCCGGAGCGACGCCGACTGCGCAGGCTGGCGCTGCCTCTGCGGTGTGTGCACGGACCCGTGCGACGGCGCGCCCTGCCGCGCGGAGGCGACCTGCTTCGCGCCCGGCTCGGCCGAGCTCACGGCCTTCTGCGGTGAGGCGAGCGCTCGCGCGACGTGCCTGGCCGCCTGTGACGACACGATCCCTTGCCCGATGGGCCACGCCTGCACCGAGGGCATGTGCCGGCCCCGCGACGTCGCCGCCTTCCCCGGCGCCGAGGGCTTCGCGGGCCGCCTCCGCGGCGGCCGCGGCGGCCGCGTGCTCCGGGTCACGAGCCTCGCGGAGTCCGGCGAGGGCACCCTGCAGGCCGCGCTCGACGCGCCGGGAGCGCGCACCATCGTGTTCGCGGTGAGCGGGGTGATCGACGCGCCCGAGCTCACCCTGTCGCACGGGGAGGTCACCATCGCCGGGCAGACCGCGCCCGGCGCCGGGGTGACGCTGCGCGGCCGCCTGCTCGCCGATCCGCAGGCGGACGTCGCGGAGGTGATCGTCCGCCACCTGCGGGTGCGGCCCACCTACGACGGCTCCGATCCGCTGCAGTTCGACGCGATCCAGCTCTCGGCCGTCGAGGGGCTCATGCTCGATCATGTCTCCGCGGCGCTCGCGGTCGACGACACCGTGGATCTGTTCGCGGCCCGCCGGATCACCGTGCAGTGGTCGACCGTCGAGGCTTCGCTCGACGTCTCCCTCCCCTCCGGCGACCCCTACCAGGGCCTCGTGGCCGGGCCGAGCGCGGGCCAGGTGTCGATCCACCACGTCCTGTTCGCGCACCACCAGGACGACAACCCCTCGCTCTCCGGCGGCCCGGCGGAGGTGGTCAACAACCTCGTCTACGACGCTCGGCACGGCTTCGCCCACCACGGCGCGGCCTCCGGGCCCTTCGATCTCGTGGGCAACAGCTTCGTCGCTGGCCCGAGCAGCAGCCTCCGGCCCGTCTACTTCGACGACGAGGCCTCGTCGCCCGACGCAGCGCTCGCCTATTACCTCGCCGGGAACGTCGTGGAGGGCGCCGGCTCGGAGTGCGGCGAGGGCGCCCTCGACGACCCCTGGGCGCAGTGCGCCTACGACCTGGGACGCGACGCGAGCTACCGGGTGGAGGCGCCCTTCGACCGAGCACCGTGGCCCGAGCACGTCGCCATCACCACCGAGGACGCCGCCGCTGCGCGCGCCGCCGTGCTCGCCCGAGCGGGCGCGTTCCCGCGCGACGCCCTCACCCGCGGCACGGTCGACGACGTCGAGGCCCTCGGGGGTGGCTGGGGGGCGGCGCCGCCGGACGACCTGCTGGACGGGCTCGTCCCCGGCGAGCCGCCCCGCGACGACGATCACGACGGCATGGCAGACGACTGGGAGCGCGCGCGAGGCCTCGATCCCGCCAACCCCGCGGACCACAACCGCCTGCTCGAGTCGGGCTACACCGCCATCGAGGAGTACCTCAACGAGCTGGCGGCGCTCCTGGTCGAGTAGCGCGCTTCCGCGAGCCCACCAGCATGGGCGACGCGGCGGCGCCCTTCGGAGCCCGGGACGACCCCGCGCGGCGGCGCGGGGGATGGGCCCCGCTCAGCGCCCATCCCTCGGCTCCGCGACCCCAGCATCAGGCCGGTCCTCGCCACATGGGGGACGAGCATACAGCTCTAGCGGGCGCCGAGCGCGAACAGCGGGACCTCCTTCTCCGGCTCGAGCTCGTCGTTGCTCGAGAGTCGGAGCCGCCCGTTCACCGCGCGCGAGCCGGGCGGCAGCGCAGCGTCGTCGACGCCCACGCGCACCTCCCACGCGCTCCCCGCCGGCGCCGGCGCGAACGCCGCCACGAAGGGGCCCTCGACCACGCTGGCGCCGCGGAGCACGAAATCGGGGCGGCGGCTGGTCACCGTGATCGTCTGCTCGCGCGGCGGCGGCCCGCGGAGATCGAGGAAGGGATTGGTGGGCGTGACGGTGAGGTTGCCCGCGACTCGGCAGGTGTACCCGAGTGAGAGCTCCGCTGGCGCTGCCAACGACGTCGCCACTCGTACCCGCCCGACGTGGGTACCGACGCGCTCCCCGTGACACTCCACCGCGACGCCAGGGAGGCCACCGGCGGCGGCCGAAAGCACCCTGGCGGTGACCTCGGGCCCCTCGACGCCGGCGACCGTGAGCGTGGCCTCGCGGGCCCGGAAGCCGCGCACCCGCGCCGTGCGCACCGCCCCGGCGCCGGCCGCGGGCGCGAGCTCGACCAGCGTCGCGTCGAAGGCGAGCGCGGGCTCGAGCGCCGCCCGGAGCTCGAGGGTAACCACGGGCCGCGCGGGATCGTTCGAGTGCAGGCGCAGGCGCTCCCGGAGCCGCTCGCCGCGCGCCACGGTGTCGCAGGCGATCTCCAGGGGCGCGCCCGCCCCGGGGGCGAGCGCGCCGGCGGGCGGGCTGGCGCGGCAGGAGTAGCCACCCTCGACCCGCGCGATCGTGAGCGGCCGCTGGCCGGCATTGCGCAGCGTGAAGCGGTGCACGAGCCGCTCGCCCTCGCGTCGCGCGCCGAAGTCGTGGTCGAGCGGCTCGACGGCGAGGCTCGGTGCGAGGGGCGCCGGCGGCGTGCCCCCGAGCTCCCGACCGCGCTGGCAGGCGATGAGCGTGATCCCCACGCACAGCGCGGCACCCCGGCGCCGGGCACCGGCGCCGCGGCCAGTCATGGACACGGCACGGCGTCGAGCTGGTCGCGAACGCCCGCGATCGTCGAGCCCCAGTCCGACTTCGGGTTGTACTGGTTGATCCCAATCACGCCGTTGGCGATCCGAGCGTTGATGTTGCCGGGGACGTCCCAGGCGGCGTCATGTCCCGCCGAAGTGCCCGCCACCCCATACCCGGTGTCGGCGAGGATGGGCTTGCCGGTGACGCCGTGCACGCCGGCCCAAGTCATGTCGTTGGCCGACCGGATGCGATCGTTGCTGGCCTCCGTGCCGCCGCCGGAGGTGTTGATGAACGTGAAGTCCGACAGCTCGAAGTTCGCGTACCATTCGGCGCCCTGATTGGGGATCCAGGGGGAGATGTCGAGCGAGAAGACCGCGTTCGGCAGCGCCTGGCGCAGGGTGTCCACGAGCCGCCCCATGATCTGTCCGGCCTCGGCTGGCGATAGCGAGTTTGGATCGCCGCCGGCGTTGTACTGGTAGAAGTCGGGCTCCATCAGAAACACGATCGGCTTGGTCGTGCCCCAGCAGCCCGCGAAGCCCTCCGCGTAGGCGCGGTAGATGGGCAGGATGCGATCCTCGAGGTGCGCCCGCAGGTAGGTAGCGCCGTAGTCGCAGAGACTGGGGCTGCCGACGTTGCAGTCCTGCAGGTTCTCGTCGCGACGCGCCGTGAAGGCGATGACGTAGGACACGATCACCGGCAGGATGCCGTCGAGCTGGCCGCCCGGGTTTGCCTGGTCGCAGACGTACTGCATGTCGAAGGTGTCCTGCTGCCCCATCCAGCCGGGGGTGAAGTAGTCCACCTCGGCGCGGATCCCGGCGTTGTCGCGGGCGTAGGAGTCGATGACTCCGAAATGGAAGCGGCATTCGGGGAAGGTGCTGCCGCCGCTCGCGCCGCCCGTCCCGGGATTGCCCCCCGTGCTCGCGCCGCCCGTGCTGCCACCCCCGGTGCCGGCACCCCCCGTCGGCGAGCCACCGCCGGTGCCCGCGCCGCCCGTGCCACCCTCGCACGCGCCACAGGAGAGCGCGCAGGAGCCCGCCATCCAGTCCTCGTCGCACCAGCCCCACTCGACGGCGTGCTCGCAGGTTTCGCCGTTCGGCGGCGGCGTATCGACACAGTCCGAGGCCGCGCCGCCCGTCGCCGGCGCGCCGCCGCTCGCCACGCCCCCCGTCGTGGTGCCGCCAGCAGTCGTGCCACCGTCCGCGGTGCCGCCACCCGAGAGCGCACCGCCCGTCCCCGGAGCACCGGCGCCGCCCGTCGCTGGGGGCGTACCGCCCGTCGCGCCGCCCGTCGCCGCACCGCCCGTCGCCATGCCACCGGAGGCGGTACCGCCACCCGAGGGGCCACCGCCGCTCGCCGCACCGCCGCTCCCCGCACCGCCAGTCCCCGTACCGCCCTGGGGATCCATGGTCCCGGCGCTACCGCCGGCGCTGCTTCCGGCGGGCCCGAGCGCGCTTCCGCCGCTGCTCGAGCCGCCGCTGCCGGTCGACGTCGAGGCGCCGTCGGGCTCACCGCCACCGCCGCAGCCTCCGAGGGACACGGCGAGGGCAAGGAAGGGAACGCGAACGAGGCGAAGATGGGACAAGTCTCGATGCTCCTCCGCTGGCGCGAACGGCCGCCGGAGGCCGCCCGAGGTCACCTCGGGGGGCCAGGCCGACCAGGCGCTATTGTTGCGCGGCCGGACCACGCTGGCCATGCTCGACCGGGTCCGATCGAGCGGGAGCGGCGAAAACGCCGACGATATTGCTCGCTGCCGACGGAGCAGACTTCAGCTTGCGGATCGCCTTGGTCGAGATCGCCTGCCGGTCGGGCAACGACGACGACCGCGGTGGGCGCGCACGATGAGCCCTCGGCGGTTGGTCGCATCGCCGACAGGGCCAGAGCGGGTGGCTGCCGTGGCCCGCGACGACGCGCAATGGGGGGCCCCGGGGGACAGAATTGTCCCCCTACCCCACACCGCGCAGGACCGACGCCGAGCGGGTCCAGCGGAGGGCCGCCGACTTCGCCGGCAGCCGGGGAGCGCCGGGACATTCCTCCGCCTGGTGGCGGTCGAACGCTCGCCAAATGAAGGCGCTCATGTTACGGGCCCATGGGGTTGGCGTATCCCGTCCAGCGCGCTTCGCTGGGACGGGGTCGCCCTCAACAGGTGCGAGGCTCGCTCGGACGACGGCGAACTGCGCAAAGGTGATTCGATGGCGAACAGGACACCTAGAAGCCGGCGAGAGTTTTTGTTCGACGTGGGAGTGGCGGCGACGGGAGTCGCCGCTTCGGCGGCCCTGGCCGGCTGCTCCCAGGGCGACGACTGCAACTGTGGGGACGGAACGACTCCACCGACCGGCGGCGCGGGCAACGCCTGTCCTCCCGCCCAGTCGGGTACCGGCGGCGCCCTGGGGAGCGGCGGTGGCAACACCGGGGGCGTCACCGGCGGCACCGGTGGAACGACGATCACCGGCGGCACCGGTGGAGCCACGACTCCCGACCCGACCGGGGGGGTCGAGCCGGGTGGAACGGGTGGGACCGCGACCGGCGGAGCCGCCACCGGGGGTACGGATCCGACATCGACCGGTGGGTCCGCGACGGGCGGCGCGGAGAACTGCCCCGATTGCCCGCCGCCGACCGAGTGTCCGCCTCCGACCGAGTGCGCGACCCCGGCCACCTTGCCGACGGAGTGGGCGCTGGAGGCCGACGTCGTCGTGCTGGGCACGGGCTTCGCGGGACTGGCAGCCGCGATAGCGGCGGCCGACGCGGGAGCGCAGGTCCTGGTCCTCGAGAAGATGCCCGAGGCAGAGGAAGGTGGCAACAGCATCATCTCCGGCAACATGTGGTGGACCCCGACTTCGGTCGAGGGAGGCGCGACCTATAACGCCGCCTTGTCCATGGGGGCGACCGATGATGCCTACCTGCAGATGTTGGCGCAGGAGATGTATGGACTCAACGACTGGCTGGCCACGCTGGGCGTCACCGCGTCGCCTCTCGGTATCTTCGAGCCGGAGTACCCCGAGTTGCCTGGATCGGATTCGGTCCGCACTTGGGCGAACAACGCGGGGGGCGGCCTGTGGCGGCCGCTCAGAGACGCGGTTGCCAGCCGCGGAGTGGAAGTCCTGTATGAGACGCCGGCGGTGGACCTGATTCAGGATCCCACCACCCGGGAGATCAAGGGGGTGATCGCCAGGAGCGGCGGCCAGAATGTGAACATCCGGTGCCGAAGAGCGGTCGTCCTGGCCTGCGGTGGGTTCGAGTTCGACCTCGCCTTGCAGGCCCAGTACCTGCCGGCGTGGCCCGTGTTCTGTCAGGGGACGCCGGGAAACACGGGCGACGGCATCCGGATGGCGCAGAAGGCGGGCGCCGCCCTGTGGCACATGAACAACACGCTGGCCCACGTCGGCTGCTTCGTCGCCGACCCGACGGATCCGACTTCGATCCCGATCTCACTCTCTTTGCCCAACGGGTGCATTCTCGTCGACAAGTTCGGCTCCCGGTTCATGAACGAGAAGCGCGAGGACCGTCATGGGTTTGGCCACAAAGAGTATCTGCTCTTCTTCGATGCCTTGAGGCAATCCTTCAGTCGGATACCATGCTTTGGTCTGTTCGACGACACCACCCGTCGATCGATGGGGCTCGCCGGCGGCCTCTCGGGTTGGTTCGGGAGACATGGCACGTACACCTGGAGCGCCGACAACAGCGCCGAGGTTGCCAGCGGGTGGATCAAGCAAGGCCAGACCTGGGACGCGTTGGCCGCCGCGATCGGCATCGAGCCGGCCGAGTTGAACGCGACCGTAGCGAGGTACAACGAGTTCTGCGCCTCGGGCCAGGACGAGGACTTCGGCCGCACGGCCTCGACGCTGCAGGCGCTGACCACGGCGCCGTTCTTCGCCATACCGATCTACCCGATGATGTACAACACCCAGGGTGGCCCCCGGCGCAACGAAGGGTGTCACGTGGTGAGCCCAACGGGTGAGTCCATTCCCCGCCTCTATAGCGCCGGTGAGCTGGGCTCAGGCTGGGGCTGGATGTACAACGGCGGGGGCAACGCCTCGGAGGCGGTGATCACGGGGCGCCTGGCCGGCGCGAATGCCGCGGGGGAAGGCCCCTGGGCATAGCGTCGGTTTCGGCGCGGTTGGCCAACGGCATCAAGACCGACCGGGTACCGGGGGTGAAGGCGGGGATTTCGCCCCCTGCGGCCGACACCGTCACCTGCTCGCCGCCGCTCAGCGTGCCCGTCACCGGCGACGTAGCGCCCATGCGGCAGCAGGGATCCCACTTCCTGGCGCTCGCGAGCGTCTGGGCGCTCCTGGTCGTCCTCTAGTGGCAGGCGCGGCTGGCGCGGTGGCTGCCCGGGCCCCCGGAGTACGTCGCTGAGTTCCTCATCAGCGTCGTCCCCCTCGTCCTGCTCGGGTTCGGCTGGCTCCTGCTCGCCGCCGCGGGCAACGTCGAGCGCGCCGCGCGCACGCCCCGGAGCCTGCCGGTTCGGGTCGAGCCGCGGGAAGGCGGGACGGAGAGCATCCGGCGCTGGGCGACCTGGGCGGCCTTCCTCCTGGTGCTCTTCTTCTCGCTGGCGTTCGCACTGACGGTGAGCCTGTTCCCGCGCACCTGGGACGAGGCGTATGAATGCCACGGCCAGGGGGAGGGATGTGACCTCGTCGATGCCACCTGGTATCAAACGGTGCTCTCCGTCGCGGCCGCCCTCGCGCTGGTTGGCGGCCTGGCCGCCATTCCGCTCACGATCCTCGCGGTCCGTGACCTCCGGCGCCTGCGCGCCATGGCGCCTCCGGTGGTCGACCTCTCGAGCACCTCGGTCACGCCGGGCGGGCGGCTCGACGTGGTCGTGGCTCTGTACGGGGAGGAGGCGTTCGAAGCCCTGTAGCTGGCGGTCCGCTGCCTCGAGGAGGTGAGGTACGACGTGGGTTCCGGCACCAACACCGAGAGCGCTGTGGTCTACGACGCGGTGCTCGCGGAGCGCGCGCGGCACGCCGGGTCCGGCCTCGTCGAGCTCGCCCGCTCGTGGACCGTGCCCGACGAGGCGATGCACAGCTTCTGCAGCGAGAACAACCAGGTCCGCTGGTATCTGTCGCTCCGGGTCCGGTCCGGACGACACGTGACGGCGGAGGACTATGATCTCGAGGTGCGCCCGGGCCGCCCCGGGAGCGGAGGGGGAGTGGAGGTGCCGTCGTGACTGCGCTCGAGCTGACGCTGGATGCCGCCGAGGTCGTGGCGGGCGGGATGCTCACCGGGCGCGTGGAGCTCGCTGCCGGTGGGGACGGCGCGTCCCTCGACCTCGAGCTGTCGCTGCTCTGGCACACCGAGGGCAAGGGTCGGCGTGACGAAGGCCGGCACACCGTTGCCCTTCCGATCGGCCCGGACGTCCACGGCAGCGTCGTGCCGTTCTCGGTGACGCTCCCCACCCGACCGTGGAGCTACGACGGCCGCTTGCTCAAGATCCGCTGGGAGGTCTGGGTGCAGGCTCGCGGGCGCGCGCTCACCCGTTCGGCCCTGCTGCCGCTCACCCTGCGCTCGCCCTTCGCCACCCGAGCTCCCGCGACCGCCACCCCGCGATGACACCTGAATCGAAGGACCCTTCGCGACGCGCTTGCGGGGCAGGTGCGCCGCAGAACCCGTTCGGACTCGAGCGTCACGCGGCGGGCGTGCTCCCCTTCGTCTTCGCGCCAGAGCAGTCGCCCGCCGAACGGCTCGGTCGGCTCGTCGAGCTGGGCGGCCAAGCGCAGGTTTCGGGCGCGGAGGGGACCGGCAAGACGACGCTCCTCCACGCCCTCTCGCGGGCGGCACGCGCGAAGGGCGACCTGCTGCTCGAGGTGCGGGCGGACCGAACCGACCCGAAGACGGTGCTCCGGCGGCTCTTCCCCGTCACGGGGACGGAGAGTCCGTTCGCCCCGCCGCAAGACGACGGCCGGGCGGCGCCCCTCGCTCCCACGCTGATCTGCCTCGACGAGGCCGACGCCTGGACGCGCTGGCAGCTCGGACGCGTGCGGCGCGCCTGCCGCGCGCAGCGGGTGCGATTGCTCGCGGCGACCCACCGCGATCTCGGCCTGCCGACCCTTCATCACTGTGCCGTGGACGACACCCTGGCCGTCCAAGTCGCGGCGACCCTCCTCGCGGCCGCACCACCCTCCGACCGGCTCCTCGCTCCCGAACGCGCACGCGAAGCGCTGCGCGCCCGCAGCGGCAACCTCCGCGAGGCCCTCCTGCTACTCTACGATTGGCACGAGGCCGCGTGGGCCGACGCGCGCAGGGAGCACGACGCCGGCCACCCTCGGCTGGCGCACACCCGGGCCGACCCGGAGTTCGCAAGCTAGTCAGTTCGACCTCTCCGCGACGGAGCGGGGGATCCGCCCGGTGGATCCGTGCCTCCCCACGGATATGATGCCGAGTGAGCGGCTCCCTCCGGGGAGCCAGTTCTCTTCAGCCGGACGCCCCATGGAGTTCCAGCCAGGCCAACGTTGGCGATATCACACTCGCGAGGGCGACGCTGGCTCGCTCGCCACCATCCTGCGCATCGAAGACTTCCCCGCCGAGGGGCGGATCGTTTTGGTCGCGCTGTCGGGTCTGCGTATCCCGGACCCGCATGCGCCCGATCGCTTTCGCACCACCATTTCCTTCGCTCCCGTCGCGCTCGAGTTCTTCCAGCGAAGTGTCATCGAGCTCCACGGCACGGGCGAACCTCCGTTCCATGACGAGCTCTACGCCGGCTGGCGCTTTGCCCTCGATTCCGGCAGCTCCGGGGCATTTCGCCAGTCCCTTGCCGATATCGCTCACGGCCTCGAGCGCATCATTCGCCAGTCGCGACCCGCCGGCTAGCAAGCCGTTGCAGCTGGCGGCGGTGCCGGGACGAGTTGCAGGATACTCGTCCGCCGGTCGCCTCGCTCATCGGGTCCTCGAGGCGGCCGCCGGTAGTGGCAACCTGGGTCGGTCCTACCGTGCCTCCCGCGACCGTTGCTCCCACCGTGGGAGCGTGCTGGGCGGCCGCCGATTGCCCGGCGGAAGACCCCGCTACCTGCGTCGACGACTGCGGGATGGTGGGGGTGCTCGCGCCGAGCTGCACGGCGGACTGGGTAGCGTACGTCTCTTGCGCAGCCGAGGACACCCTCACCTGCGCGGACGATGGCACCGTCGAGTCGACCGGTTGCGCCACGGAAGGCCTGACCGCCTTCGACTGCCTGTTCACCAGCATGGCCGGAGCGTGACGCGCGGAGCCGGGCGAGATCCCGGATCGACAGCGAGGCTGGAGGCCGCGCCCGCAGGCGGGGGATGAACCCCCGCGACGAGCGGCAACCGACCGCGCGCGCGCCTGCAGGCCCCGCGTGATCGCGCTACGGTTGCCGCATGTTGACGCGATGGGTGGCGATAGGGGCCGCGACGCTGGTCGTGGGGGCGTGCGGCGGCAACGTGGCGAAAAGCTCGGGGGAAGACGCGGACGCCACGGGTGGCGAGGTCGACGCCGGGGGAGCGCCGGACGGCAGCGGAGGAGGAGATGCCGGCGACGGGACGCCACGCGGGGGCGCGGCTAGCGGCGGAGGCGCGAACGGGGGCACCGCGAACGGTGGCGCCGCGTCGGGCGGGGCGCCAAACCCGACGGACTGTCCCGCCCAACCGCCGGTGAATGACACCGCTTGCTCGTTCGGCGGCGGCCAATGCCACTACGTCACCGCGGTAAAGAGCTGCTGCGAGGAAACCGCCGACGCGACCTGCGTGGATGGCCACTGGAACCTCCGGGAGACGGACTGCGACTGCCCCGAGACCTGCCCAGCAGGTCTGGTCCTCTGCGGGGGCGTCTGCATCGACGTGATGAACGACGCCGAGAACTGCGGGGCCTGCGGCGCGGCCTGTCCCACCCCGGACTGCGGCGCCTGCTGCGTCGAGGCCGGACCGGCGATCTGCTCCGCCGGGATCTGCACGTCCACCTGTGGGAGCGGGATGTCGCCTTGTGGGGGCTCCTGCGTCGATCTCTGCACGAGCGCGCTCCACTGCGGCGGCTGCGGTCAAGCGTGCGAGGCGGGGTTCACGTGCTCCGGCGGCGCCTGCGCCTGTCCTCCCGGACGGACCCACTGTGGCGGAGAGTGCGTCGCCGTCGACACCGACCCCGAGCACTGCGGTGGCTGCGGCGTCACCTGCCCCGCGGGTGAGGCATGCGTCGGCGGGAGCTGCGGCGAGCCCGACTGGTACGCCTGCGAAGCCAACGAGGACTGCCAGCTCGCGCCCGCGACCTGCTGCGGCGCCTGCGGCGCCTACACGTCGGACAACGTGATCGCCGTGCACCGCGACGCGCTCGCGGCATACACCGAGGCCGCCTGCGCCGGCGTGGAGGGCTGCCCGGCGTGCGCGGTGACCCGGGGCCCGAGCATCACGTCTCGCTGCGCGGCGGGCCGCTGCGAGGTCGTCGATCTCAGCGATGACGACCTCACTGCCTGCGCCGCGGCAACGGACTGTGTCCTCCGGACGCAAGCCTGCTGCGAATGCGATGCCCCCAGCGAGTACGTCGCCATCGGCAGCGCCATGGGCGCGGCCTACGCCGAGCTGGTCTGCGTCGAGGGGCAAGTCTGCCCGGAGTGCGAGCACGAGTACCCCGCCTCGCCGACCGCAGCCTGCGACGCGGGGCACTGCCTGATCTCGTTCTGAGCCGCGAAGCGGTCGCGGGTGCGGACCGGCTCGCCCTCAGCTCAGCCCGGGCGCCTCGCGGCCCGTGCTGGCGACGTACTCGAGGTACCCGCCGCCATACACCACGGGCCCCTCCGGTCCGAGCTCGAGCACGCGGGTGGAGAGGGCACCGAGGAAGCGGCGGTCGTGGGAGACGAAGAGGAGCGTCCCTTCGAAGGCGGTGAGCGCCCGCACCAGCATCTCCTTGGTGTCGAGATCCAGGTGGTTGGTCGGC
This sequence comes from uncultured Polyangiaceae bacterium, assembly GCA_964480725.1. Taxonomy (GTDB): domain Bacteria; phylum Myxococcota_A; class Polyangia; order Polyangiales; family Polyangiaceae; genus JAFGBI01. Next base: position 33,463 of record CAYZQO010000054.1, read on the forward strand.
TCGTCGAGCACCAGGAGGTTCGGCGGATCGTAGAGCATCCGGGCGAGCACCACGCGCGCCTTCTCGCCCCCCGACAGCACGCGGCAACGCTTGTCGGCCTCCTCGCCCGAGAACCCGAAGGCGCCGAGCAGCGACCGGAGCGACCCCAGCGAGGCCGTAGGGTACGCGCCCTCGAGCGTCTCGAGCACGGTGGCGTCCGGGTGCAGGATCTCCATCGAGTGCTGGGCGAAGTAGCCGAGCTTCACACTCCCGCCCAGTGACACCTCGCCGGCGTCCGGGCGGGACTCGCCGGCGACCAGCCGCAGAAGCGTGGACTTGCCGGCACCGTTCACGCCCATCACGCACCAGCGCTCCCGCCGCCGGACGAGGAAGTCGAAGCCGGCGAAGACGATCCGATCGCCGTAGGCCTTGCCGATGCCGTCGAGCCGGACGACGTCCTCGCCCGAGCGCGGCGGCGCGCGGAAATCGAAGTCCACCACCTTGCGCCGCCGGGGCGGGACGAAACGCTCGATCTTCTCCAGCTTCTTCACCCGCGACTGGACCTGCGCCGCGTGGCTGGCCCGGGCCTGGAAGCGGTCGATGAAGGCCTGCTCCTTGGCGAGCATGGCCTGCTGGCGCTCGAACTGCGCCTGCTGCTGGGCGGCGAGGACGGCCCGCTGCGCGGCGTAAAACTCGTAGTCGCCCGAGAAGGTGGTGAGCTCCCCGCCGTCGATCTCCAGCACCTTGGTCACCAGCCGATTCAGAAACTCCCGATCGTGCGACGTCATCACGAGCGCGCCGCGGAAGTCGCGCAGGAACTGCTCGAGCCAGAGGATCGACTCGAGATCCAGGTGGTTCGTCGGCTCGTCGAGCAGGAGCAGATCGGGCGCCATCAGCAGGATCCGCGCCAGCGCTACCCGCATCTTCCACCCACCCGAGAGCGCCGCGACGTCCTGCTCCACCACCGTGGGCAGGAACCCGAGGCCCGCGAGCACCTCCCGCGCGCGGGCCTCGAGCCCGTAGCCGCCGAGCTCGTCGTAACGGCTCTGCACCTCGCCAAATCGCTCGACGATCGCGGCGAGCTCGTCGGAGCGCGAGGGATCGGCCATTGCAAGCTCGAGGTCGTGCAGCTCCTGACCGAGCGCCGACACCTCGCCGGCTCCCGCCAGCGTCTCGGCGAGCACGCTCCGGCCGCTCATCTCGCCGACGTCTTGGCTGAAGTACCCGATGCGGACGCCGCGATCGACGACGACCTGCCCGCCGTCGGTCTGCTCCTCACCGACGACCAGGCGAAAGAGCGTGGTCTTGCCGGAACCGTTGGGCCCGACGAGCCCCACCCGCTCGCCGCGGTTCACGCTCGCGGACGCCTCGAGGAAGAGGATCTGCCGGCCGTGGTTCTTGGTGACGGAGTCGAAGCGGAGCACGGGGGGCGAAAGATGTCGGCAGGAGCCCCGCCGGGCAAGCGCGGCCGCGTCGCCGGCTCGCTCCGGGGGCGCCGAGCACCCGCCCCCCGGCGGCCGTGCCCCCCACCCGCGCCCCCGGCCGCCCGTCGGGGGACCATTTTGCGCGGAGATCGCCCGCGGTCGACGGGATCGCTGGCCCCCGCGCGCCCGCGGGGGTACCGCGCGCCATGGAAACTTGCCGGGTTTGCGGAGGCGACGGCCGGATCGGGAACGTGTTCGGGGGTGGCTTCACCACTTGCCCGGGGTGCCGCGGCAACGGACGCCGCGCGGACACGACCGAGCTGATGCGCGACGTGACCAAGACCAAACCGTCGCACCATCGGGGCCCCGAGAAGGCGCCCGCGGTGGTGAAGCCGACCTGGCCCACCACGCGCGAGGGTGCGACGCTCGCGCGCGAGGTGCAGGACTCCGCGATCCTCTCGGAGGAGACGAAGGCCCGCCTGGTGCGCGAGATCATCGAGTACGAGGCCAGCCACGGGAAATGCACGCAGACCTTCGGCCGCAAGGTGCGACGTCAGCTGCGCACCACCCCCTGAGGTGCCCGACGAGGGTGCCGGGCATCGGACGTCAGCGGGGCCCACGCCGTCCCGATCGGTCCTCTACTCGCAGCTCGGGACCAGGTCGATGTTCCACATGTTGCCGGTGACCGCCAAGAGGTAGAGGTTACCGAGGTACTTGCTGTACCAGTAATTGTCGTTCAGCCTGCCCGTCTCCTGGGCGAAGGCGTCGGCGATGTCCTGCGAGTTGGCCATGGCGCAGACCGCCAGGCTGCCGACGACCGCCATGTTGTGGTTGCTCCCCGCGCGGCTGCCATCGAGGTTGTATCCGTCGACGATGCTACCCACGCCTTGGCCATGCGCCCAGGTGCTGAGCTTCTGGCACCAGGCTCCCGCCGCTGCATTGCCGCTCCAGAGGTAGTCGAGCCCGCTCTTGAACGGGGCCCGGATGGCGTCGAAGCTGAAGTAGCCCTTACGGCTGCCAGCGCCGGCGGTGCCGCTGACGGACTGCCAGTCGGGGACCAGACCCGTGGTTGGATGAGCAGCAGCGTCGCGAATGACGTGAGTGTCATCCGCCAACTTGGTCCACGCCTCGTCCCCGGAAATCTGCGCGAAGTAGCGGAAGAATCCGGGAGAGTAATAGGAGATGTCCGTCTCGTTGCAGCCTCCCCAGGGGCGCCCACCCGAACATCCCGGGTAGACCGCCGAGACATCGCCGCAGTCGGCGATGATCGTCTTCAGGTTCGAGAGCAGCGTCCGCGCCTTCTCGTCGTACCCGTCATTGGGCCACTGCCAGTGGGCGACGACCAATCCCGAGGCGACGTCGATGTCGCCGTCGGTGGCGGCACCCTGGTCGATGACCCCGTTGCAGTCCACCTTCCAGCCCTGCAGCCCACAGCTAGAGCTCGCGGTCTTCGAGAGGTAGAACTCGTGGAGACGGTCGACGGCGTCCTTATCGCCCATGTAGGCGGCCGCGATCATCGCGAACCCCTGCGCTTCGACCAGGGACGTGGTGAGCGGGTCGACCCCCGGTCGTAGATTGCCGTTGCACTCCTGGAGGAAGTGGTTTCGCCAGCTGTCGTACCAGTCCTTCACGTGGTCATCGCTGATCGCGCTCGACTGCACCCCGTGGGGGTAGTCGACGTTCTGCGGAAAGGGATAGCGCTCGCCCTGGGCACCTGGGGTGCCGCAGGTGGTGCTGCCGCCGGTGCCCGCGCCGCCGCTGGGGGCGCCGCCGGTGCCCGCGCCGCCGCTGGGAGCTCCCCCCGTGCTTGCGCCGCCGCTGGGGGCTCCCCCCGTGGCCGCGCCGCCGCTGGGAGCTCCCCCCGTGCTTGCGCCGCCGCTGGGGGCGCCGCCCGTGGCTTGCCCGCCTACGAACGTCCCTCCGACCGCCGCGCCCCCGGTGGCAGCACCGCCGGTGGCGGCTCCGCCGCCCCCGGACCCGTCCCTGCCTGCCCCGCCACCGAAGCCTTCCACGCCTGCCGGGTCCCCGGGTCCGGCGCAACTGACCACGAAACTGGCCATCGCCAATCCCGCCAGGCTCCGCGACAGACGCCTGCCAAGACTCCGCTGCATATCGATCTCGCTCCTTCGCACCGTGGTCATCGGATCGGACGGGGACAGGCGCCGCTGGGTGGGGGCAGTCCCTCGAGCATTCGGCAGATCGAGCGAGGTGACATCAGCCGCCCGCGGCGACGATCTTCACCACCACGACCCCGTGCGACGGGACGTCGGCGGCGAAGGAGTCCGTGAACTCGCCGAGATCCTCGTGGGCCCAGAGGTCGCGCACGGTGGCGCGGCCGGAGACGCCGATGTCGGCGAACGAAGCTGTGATCCGAGCGCTGCCGCCGCCGCGGTTGAGCAACACCACGGCCTTCTCCGGCCCGTCGTGGCTGCACAGCGGCTTCATCCAGACCTCCAGATCGCCGTTGTCGGCGACCCGCGTACCCTGAATACCGGCCGGATCCTGGTTGATTGCAACGACCTCCTCGTTGGTCAGGATCGCGAGGATCTCGGGGGACATCGATCGGAGGTCGTTCCCGAGGATGATGGGCGCAGCCATGACCGCCCAGAGGCTGAAGTGGGCGACGTTCTCGTTGTACGTCAGGGCCGAGTTGCCGATGACCATCATGTCCGGATCGTTCCAGTGCCCCGGCCCCGCCCAGTCGGGGGTTTCGTTGTTCTCGTCGATGATCTGATCGATGTTCCGATACCACTCGTTGCAGCCGCTGAAGCAGGGGCCGATGTCGAACGTGCTCCGCCACAGGTGACCCACGTTGGGCATCCAGGGCTTCGCGTCCCAGGCGCAGATACTGAAGACGATCGGTCGCCCCGTCGCCTTCAGGGCGTCGGCCATGTTCTGGTAGTCTTCCTGCTGGGCCTGGTCGTTGTTTCGTTCGGGGGGGATGGAGCAGTTGTCGTACTTCAGGTAGTCGACTCCCCAGGAGGCGAAGGTCTGGGCATCTTGCACCTCGCGGCCATAGCTCCCGCTCTGGCAGGGCGTGTTGGCGTTGTAGTGAGCGCAGGTTTCGGTGCCTCGATCTCCATACAGCCCGAACTTGAGGCCCCGCTCGTGCACGTAGTCCGCCAGCGCCGCCATCCCGCTCGGGAACCTCTCGCTGTCACCAACCAGGTTACCCTGGGAGTCGCGGCCATCGTCGTCCATCCACTTGTCGTCGAGGTTGAGGAAGATGTACCCGGCATCCCGGAGGCCGGTGCTGACCATCGCATCGGCGATCTGGCGAATTTGCTGCTCGTTGATGCCCTCGTGGAACGCGTTCCAGCTGTTCCACCCCAACGGCGGCGTCAGCGCGGCGCCGTCCCCCTTGCTGGGGTAGGGGTCCCAGGACGTGTCGCACTGGGGGGAGGTGCCGCCCGTGCTCGCCCCCGCTCCCCCGCCCGTGCTCGCCCCCGCTTCCCCACCCGTGCCGGCGACGCCACCGGTGCTCTGCACACCGCCCGTGCTCTGCACGCCACCGGTGCTCGGGATGCCGCCCGTGCTCTGGACGCCGCCCGTGCTCGGGATGCCGCCCGTGCTCTGGACGCCGCCCGTGGTCTGCACGCCACCGGTGCTCTGAATGCCACCCGTGGTCTGGACGCCGCCCGTGGTCTGCACGCCACCGGTGCTCTGAATGCCGCCCGTGGTCGGCACGCCACCGGTGCTCTGAACACCGCCCGTGCTCGGCACGCCACCAGTCACGGGGCTGCTCCCACCCGTGGCCGCGCCGCCCGTGGTCGGGCTGGCGCCGCCAGTGTTCGCCCCGCCGGTGCCGACAGCACCCGTCCCACCAGTTCCGGAGCCCCCCGACGAGGCGTCCCCATCGCCTTCGTCCGCGCTCGAGCAGGCGACGACCAGTAGCAGCAACGGAAGGGAGCAAGCGGTAGCGGGAAGTCTCATGGTTCCTCTTCTTCGCGGCCGACCGTGAGAACGCCGAGGTTCCGCACCAGCTGCCGACCCTAGCGATCTTGCGGCTTCCGGCGGCATCGGGCAGGGAACGAAAATCTCCCTTCCTCGCGAAAGATTCCAGCAGAGGGGGGAGCCGTCTTGCCCCACCCCCCGACCGTCCGCGTGAAGCTCCGCCAGGAGGCCGGCCCCCCTGACTGGAGAATTCGCGCGGGGAGGGGAACGGGCGCGCCTCTCCTCGGGCGGGCCGCGAGCGCTAGCGTCGCGCGTCGGACCGAGAACCCGACGAACGAGGTCTTCGTCTCCGCTCACCAGGGCGACACGGACATCGTTGCCGTGGTCGTCAACCGAAGCTCGTCGTCGCAGTCGCTGAGCTTCTCCGTCCCCGGCGTGGACGTTTCGTCCTTCGAGCAAGTCACGACGTCCTCGAGCAAGAACCTGAGCGACGACGGGTCGATCGCAGCGTCGAGCGGGTCCTTCAGCGTGACCGTCGACGGACAGAGCGTCACCACGCTGCGTGGCTCGCGCGCGGGGTCGGGGACCGGCGCGCGGTCGTTCGCCTGGCCAACTCGACGAACGTCCGCCACCACCCGGGAGAACGCTTCCGTGCCCATGATCTCCGGGCCACGTTCGTGACCCTGGCGCTGGCCATCGGCCGCACCGAGACGTGGGTCATGCAGCGGACAGCCCACAAGACCTACGGGATGCTTGCTCGGTACCGCCGTGATGCGCGGACGCTGGAGGAGTTGGGCGTGGGCTGGCTCACGCCCCTCCACGAGGCGATCCCGGAGCTGGCCGAGATGGGCCCCGGCGCGCCGTTGAAGCCCTGACGAGATGCGCCGGCCGGCCAGTATAACGAGCAGTTTAACGAGCAGCCGCCGTCACACCTCGCGCGACGCGCTCCCGCCGCGGAGCACATCGAGCACGATTTCAGCCAGTAGCCCCTCCCGGGTTCGAACCGGGACGCCCTTTCGGGCCGCGGATTTTAAGTCCCAGCATGAGTGGGCCGATCGGCCCAAGATCATTCATTACAACTATTTGCGGGGCTGGGAATCGAGCCGGATCGGCCTATCTGCTCGTTATACTCGGGAGCTGATCGTTAAACTCTCGGGCCACCGGACCCGCCTGAAGGGCCTGAAGTGCCGACTCGCAACGAACCTGACGTTGCATCTGGCCAGCTCTCCCCCACCCTTCGTCAGCTCGCGCGTCTCCTGGTCCCACCGCCAACCTGGCCACGCCGCAGCCCCCGTCATCGCCCGCGACGGCAGAGGCGTAACAGCTCGCGCACCAGACCGAGCGCGTCGGCCTGCAAGACCGGGTCGGGGCCACTGGAGACGAACTCCGCGTAGCGCCGGGGGCCGACCGAGTCGACCTTGACGAAGTCCTCGTCGAGGTGGGCAAGGGCGGCCTGAGCGTCCCGATCGTCGAGGAGCGGAACCAGGTGTTCCAGGATGTCTTCGAGCCCACTGCCGAACTCTCGGAGGATGTAGACGAGGTCGTAGGCGTCCTTGTTCTCGCCGCGCATCCGGAAGGCCAGGGCCTTCAGCAGGACGAACGCACCGGGTCCGCAAACCCACACGGCTCGCGTCGCGCGTTCGCCCACGATGGTCTTGCCGCTCAACTTGATCGACACCCGGTCGCGGAACGCGAGCGCGAGCCCAGGTGCAACGATGGCAGCGAAGTCGGGCTCCAGGTTCCAGACGGAGCCTCCTCGCCTGCCGGTTTCGCCAGGCGCGATGAGAAAGTCGACGGTGACGGAGGGAGGTGCTGCCAGGCGCCATCGCTGGTGCGTCGGGTTGCCTCGCTCGTTGATGTCCTCCTGGAAGCCGGCTCCGCGCAATCGTTCGGCGATCTCCTGGTAGCGGCGTTCATCGAGCAGCCCCAGAGCCAGACCGACGTCGAGGTCCAGGGTCCCGGAATGCTTGGCCGCCGCTTGCCGCTGGTCGACGATGAGGGACGGGACGAGCCCACCGACGACCACCACGTCGTCGGCGAGATCACCGAGCTTCGTGGCGACGTAGAGACAGGTCGCCCGGACGCTGCGTGCCTGACTGGGGTGGTACCCGGCGG
>CAYZQO010000055.1:0-39555 GCA_964480725.1 uncultured Polyangiaceae bacterium
TCCGGGGGAGGCCGGGCGTCGTACCTCTGGCATGCGACGCCGGGCCGGCATCCCTGGGGCCTTCCGCGAACGCGGGGTGCCGTGGCCGCTGCTCGTCGCGGCGCTGGTCGCGGCGGGGGCGTGGACCACCCGGCGAACGCCGGCCACCGCAGCGGGCGCGGACGGCGTCGAGGCTGCTGCGCCCATGGCTGCAGGAGAGCGCGGCGGACCGCGGGACGGGATCGCGTTCGGCACGCCGTGGGTGGAGGATCAGGTGGCAGAGGCCGCCGCGGAGTGGCTCACGCTCCGGATGCCGGTCCCCGCGGGCGTCGTGGTCCTCTGCATGCAGGGCAATCGCTCCGCCGAGGGGCGCACCCACTCCTTCCCCCAGAACCTCCATGCGCTCGACTTCGCCAATCGCGCGCTAGAGACGGTGCCGATCGTGGCCGCCGCGCCTGGGGTCGTCGCTTACGTCTTCCGCGACGCGGGCAAGGATCCCGACGGGGGCAGCGGCTACGGCAACCAGGTCCGCGTCCTGCACGACGGCGGCCTGTTCACCGAGTACGCCCACCTCGACCGCGTCGAGGTCGAGGTCGGGGACGCGGTGCGCGCCGGGCAGCGGCTCGGCACCATGGGCCGCACCGGTTTGGCCGGCGACCGGCACCTGCACTTCAGTCTCCACCGCGGGGTCATCGACGGGGGCGGCGTGCCGCCCACGCTGGAGATCGCGGGGCTCGTCACCCAGGAGATCGGCGACGACGCGGGCTTCACCCGCCGCCCGAGTGGGGAGCTGCGCTGCAGCCCCGAGGGGACGCCCTGGTCGGGCGCCCTCTACGCCTCGGAGAACGACGGCGGCGAAACGGTGCTCGGCCCGGCGCCTCCCGCGCTCGCCGCGCTCGTCGACGCGGCGGCCAGCGAGCTTGGTCGATCCGTGCACCGTCGGGCCCGGCTCTGGCACCTCTCCACCGCGGTCCCGCGCACGACCCCGGCAGCGGCCCGTCGCCATTTCGAGCCCCTGCTCGCCGAAGACGATCGCGACCCCGTCGCGCACTACGCCTGGGCCGTGGAGGTGGACATGCCGGAAGGCAACCTGCGCGCGGCCCTCGCCCACCTCGAGCGCGCCGCGGCCCTCGATGAGGAGCCCGCCCTCTTCGAGCCCTGGATGGCGGCGTGGATCGCGAACCAGCGCGGCGCCATCGCGCTCCGGCGTCGGCAGCCCGCGCTGGCCGAGCGGGAGTTCGCCCGCGCCGCCGCGATCTTGCCGCGCTCCGCGGTGGTGGACTTCGCCGAGCGGCAGCGCGCGCTGGCGGCCGAGCGCCCCTGATCGGCGCGGCGAGCGCTCCGGGCGCCCACGCGCGTGCCCTCGACGTGCTCGCGTACCTCGCGAACGTCGTCGTCGGCGGCGACACCACCCGCGGGCGTCCCTGGCGCGCGGCGGAGGCGGCCGAGCGCGTGCTTGCCGTCTGCGAGCGCGGGCTCGGTCGGCTCGCTCGCGACACCGAGGGGGACCCCACGCTGGCCACGCTGGCGTGCTGGGGCCTGGTAGCGGCGTTTCGCGCGGGGTTCGGGGAGGAGGGGAGAGCGCGCGGCTCGATCGGGACCCCCGCCGCGAGCAGCGGCCGCACCCACCCGCGGCGACGCCCGCGCTGACACCGAGGACCCAGCGGGAAACCCGGTTGGGCCAACCCACCGCGGTGACCCCAGCTGACGGCCCGGCCGTCGCGATCCGGACCACCGTCTAAGAGACAAAAATGACCTTTTAAGTCCCTGGTACCGTGATAGGAAGCTTTCTTTGACCTGTTGCTGAGAGTGCTTCGAGTGGTAAAACACCAAAAAGGGCTTCTTATCAGCAATCGGACCGAATAAACTGACACAGTTGGCCGCTTCTGTGGATTATTCGCTGGCCTCTCCGGGCCAGATCGCGGGTGATCTGGGCCGGAGACTGGAGCAGCTCCGCCTCGCGCGTAACCTGCGCCGCGCGGATCTCGCGGCGGCGGCCGGGATCTCGCTGCGGACGCTCTCGCGGCTGGAGACGACGGGTCACGCGACGCTCGACACCCTGATCCGCGTGATGAACGCGCTTGAGCTCACCGCGAACCTGCACCTGCTGTTCCCGCAGCCGACGCTGCGCCCCATCGAGCGCGTCGACGCCGGCGGCAAGGTGCGGCAGCGGGCGCGCCCGCGGCCGGTGCGGGCGCGGGGCCGCTCCCAGTGGACCTGGGGTGACGAGTCGTGACCGACGCTTCGGTGCTGCTCTGGGGGACGCGGATCGGCGCGGTGACCTGGGACGAGTCGCGCGCCCTCGGAGTCTTCCAGTACGATCCCGCGTTCGTGCCGAGCGGCATCGAGGTGGCACCGCTGACGATGCCGCTGCGCGAGGATCCCTACGAGTTCCCCGTGCTCGCCCGCGAGTCGTTCCGCGGGCTGCCCGGCCTGCTCGCTGACTCGCTGCCCGATCGCTTCGGTCACCGCCTGATCGACGAGTGGTGCGCGCGCACCGGGCGAGATCCTTGGGCGTTCAACCCCGTGCAGCGCCTCTGCTACGTCGGCCGCCGCGGCATGGGGGCGCTCGAGTTCGAGCCGACCGTGGTCGGCGCGCCCACCTCCGAGCGCCGGCTCGAGGTCGCCGATCTGGTGACGCTCGCCAACACGGTCCTCGGGGAGCGTCGCGCGCTGCGGGGCGAGCTCGCGGGCGTCGATGATCGCGCAGCGCTGGAGGACATCCTGCGTGTCGGCACCTCTGCGGGCGGCGCTCGGGCCAAGGCCGTGCTCGCCTACGACGAGGCGACCGGGGAGTTCAGGTCCGGGCAGGTGCCGGCGGGGACCGGCTTCAGCTACTGGTTGTTGAAGTTCGACGGCGTTGGCGGCAGCGGCGATCGAGGGGTGGCGGATCCGCAGGGGTTCGGGCTGGTCGAGTACGCCTATCACCTGATGGCGGTCGCGGCGGGGGTCGGGATGTCCGCCTGCCGGCTCCACCACGAGGGGGGGCGCAGCCATTTCATGACCCGGCGCTTCGATCGGACCGACGACGGTCACAAGCTTCACCTCGTCTCCCTGGCGGGTCTCGCGCACCTCGACTTCAACGCCGCGGGGGCCCACTCCTACGAGCAGGCCTTGCAGACGATGCGGCGCCTGCGCCTCCCCGCCGCCGCGCTCGAGGAACTCTTCCGTCGCGCTTGTTTCAACGTCGTTGCCCGCAACCAGGACGACCACGTGAAGAACATCTCCTTCCTCATGGGGCGCGACGGCGCCTGGCGGCTCGCTCCGGCCTACGATCTGACCTTCGCCTACCACCCCGACGGCCTGTGGACCCGTCGCCACCAGATGCTCGTCAACGGCAAGAGCGACGACTTCACGCGGGACGATCTCCTGGCGTGCGGTGCGGTCGCGGGCCTCAACCGCCGTCGCGCCGCGACCGTGCTCGAGCGCGTTACCGACGCCGTCCAGCGCTGGCCCACCTTCGCCGCGACCGCGGGCGTGCTCCCGGCGACCACGGCGGCGATCGGGGCGGCCCACCGCCGGCTGTGAGCGGCGCGGAGCTCCGTCGGTTTCGCCCCCGACGATCATCGTCTCGCGCTCAGCCATCCAGCCGAGGCGACAACTTCCCGGAAACCGGGGGCCCCCGGAACCGACAGATCACCACAAGACTTAGCCAGAGACAGAAGAACTCATGCCAGAGACGTCGACAACGCCACCAGAGACACAAGGTGATGTACTGGAGACGTAATTTTACTAACGAGAATGGAGCATGCGAGACCATCAACGTCTCTATTAGACAAAACCAGCGTGAATAGGGGACGCGTCCTGGCCAGATGGCGGGCGCTGGTCCGGCTGATCTGCTCGATCAAGATTCCCCGCCCATCGAGGCCTTCGTCGAGAAGTGGCTGGTCCGCGCGGAGGCGGTCGGGAACAACCGCCGGCGCGCCCCCTAACGCCCCACCAGCTCGAGCGCGGCCGCCACGACCTCGTCTCGGCTCGGCAGGACGTGGCGGGCGGCGGGTCCCAGGGGGATTGGGCAGTCGGCGCCGGTGACGCGCGCGGTGCGGACGCCCGCGGCCGGGAGGCCCTGATCGAGGATGAGCGCCGCGACGGCCTCCGAGACGCCGCCGTTGCGCCGTCCCTCGTCAACGAGGAGCAGGCGGCCCGTCGTGCGCGCGTGGGCGCAGAGATCCGCTTCGGGCAGGGGCGCGAGCCAGCGCAGATCGAGCACACGCGCCCGCACGGCGTGCTCGTGGAGCAGGGTGTCCGCCGCGGCGAGCACGGTGCGGACGCCGGGGCCGTAGCTCGCGAGGGTGAGATCGCCGTGCTCGGCGTGGTAGACGCGGGCGGCGCCCGGCACGGCGGTGTCGAGGGTGGGCGGGGCCACCCAGTGCCCGTCGCCGGGCGCGGCCAGATCCCGCTCGTGGTAGAGCGCGGTCGGCTCGACGACGAGCACGACCCGCCGGGAGCGCCGCGCTAGCGCGAAGGCCGCCCGATAGAGCTCGAGCGCGTCGTCGCCCCGCGCGGGCACGGCGATCACGAGCCCGGGGACGTCGCGCAGGCCGCCGAGCGAGGCGTCGTTGTGGAAATGCCCGCCCAGCCCGCGCGCGTCGGCGAAGCCGGCGACGCGCACCAGCAGGGGATTGTCCCAGGCGCCGCTCGAGAGAAAGGGCAGGGTGGCCGCCTCGCCCCGGAGCTGATCGGCGGCGTGGTGCAGGAAGGCGAGGTACTGGATCTCGGCGACCGGCAGCAGCCCGAGCGTGGCCGCGCCGAGGGCGAGCCCCAGGATCGACTGCTCGTCGAGGAGGGTGTCGAAGACGCGCGCGCGGCCGAACCGCGCCGCGAGGCCCGCGGTGACGCCGTGCACGCCGCCCTTCCGCGCCACGTCCTCCCCGAAGACGAGCAGCTCCGGGTCGCTGGCGAGCGCCTCCGCGAGCGCCGCGCGGATCCCCTGCGCCAGGGTGAGGCCGCGCGGGGGCCCGTCGGTCGTTGCGGCCGGGGTCGGCGCAGGCCCGAGCGTGGCTTCGCCGAGGGGGTGCGCGAGGGGAGCGACGATCTCGGCACGCGATCCGAGCGGGGGGCGGGCGCCGAGCGCGACCTTGGCCCGTCCCACGCGCTCGGCGGTGGCGGCCGCGATCCGCCCGAGCTCCGCGGCGGTGACGAGCCCGCTGCGCGCGAACGCGACGGCGGCCGTGACCAGCGGGTCGCGCTCCTCGGCGCGGGCGAGCTCCGCCGCTGAACGGTAGGTGCTGTCCAGGTCCGAGCCCGCGTGCGGGAGCAGCCGCTCGCAGCGGAGGTGGAGCACGACCGGGCGCCGCGAGATGCGGCACTGGAAGACCGCGCGGTGGACCGCGTCCCAGGTCCCCGGTAGGTCCCAGCCATCGGCCGCGAGGTAGGCGACGTTGGGCAGCGCGGCGAGGCGCGCCTCGATCCACCCGCGCGGTTGCCGAACGCTGAGGCCGAGCCCGTTGTCCTCGCAGACCAGCAGCAATGGCATCAACAGGCCTCGCTGGACCGCCCAGCCCGCGGCGCCGGTGGCGCCGAGGAACGTGCTGTGGTTGACGGCTGCGTCCCCGAAGGACGCGACGACGATCGCGTCGGGGGGAGCGGCGGGGGAGAGTCGCAGGCGGCGCCGGTGCTCGAGCGCGTAGGCGAGGCCGACGGCGCGCGGCAGGTGCGACGCGATGGTGCTCGTCTGCGGGATGATGCCGAGCTCGCGCCGGCCGAAGACCTTGTGCCGGCCGCCGGCGCCGGGATCGTCGCGCGCCGCCACCAGCGACAGCACCAGATCGGCGATCGGATCCAGCCCCGGCACCTGCCGGGAGCGCTCGATCACGAGCGCGGCGCTGCGGTAGTGGACCAGCGTGGGGTCGGTTGGGCGCGTGAGCCGCCCCAGCACGACGTTGCCCTCGTGCCCTGCGCTGGTGATCGTGTAATGGCCGAGCCCCTCGGCGCGGAGCTCGAGCGCGGCCAGATCGAGGTGGCGGGTGAGCGCGATGGATTCGAACAGGTCGTGCGCCGTCGGGGGGTCGAGGGGCGCGATGGGGAAGGGCGGGCGCTCGGCGGCCACGACGGGGCCCGCGGGCGTCTCAGCGGCGAGCGCCTCGAGCGTGCGCTGCAGCCGCTCGAGTGAGCTCCGGGCCCGGTCCAGGGTCATGGGGGCGGGTATAGGGGATGCGGACGGGGCGGGGAAGCGGGCCGCCGGAGGCCGTCCCGCCGGGCCCGGTCACGGCGCCAGCGGCGCTCGGTGGTGGGATGTGGCGCGGGGCGCAGGCTCCGAACGCGGCGACGCCAGCCCAGGTCTGCCGAGGAATTCGGCGATGACGGGCACAAGGCGCGCGACACGAACCCCTGGGCGTCGATCCGCCTGCACAAGCAGCCCGGCTGCACGGAGCCAAGGAGCGCGCTCGACGCTGGCGCTAGGGTGATCCTGGTCCTCCTCTTCGGCCGGCCCCAGGGCATCGAGGACCCCTCCGTGCTGGAGCGCCGCAACGCGATCGTCGAGGCCTGGCTGCCCGGATCGAGGGGGATCGGTGTCGCCGACGTCTTCTTCGGCGACGTCAACTTCACCGGTGAGCTGCCCCACACCTGGCCCAGGACCTTCGAGCAGATCCCCGTCTGCGTCGCGGTTCTGGTGTGGGTCGGCGGCTGCGGTGGGCAGCGCGCGGTCGACCCCGAAGCGACGCCCGACCCATCGAGCACGGACACCGGGCCACGACGGGCACCGAGGCAACAGCTTGCAGTGAGGGCGAGGCCGGAGCTCCCCGACAGTGTGACGCGGCCTTGTCCTGCGGCCTCCCGTCGACGCCGTGTGGTGGTGACGGGACCGGCACCTGGCGCGTGATGGATTGCCCCCTCGCGCTGGCGGGGCTCGGAAGCAATCTCCATGACCGTTGCGAGCGGCGAGAATTTTGCGGGGGCGACACGCGCTCTTCCGGGTGATGACGGGCACGGCGATGCTACCGGGAGTGAGGCGCAAGGCCGACATCCGTACCCGTTGGTTCAGCACGACTGGAGCCGTGCGAAGGCAAATCGAGCGGGTCCCCCTGCGAGCGGATTCGTCCGAGGTTGCGGGCCGGCTGCTGCGGGCGCCACCCTGGACGGCTCCGCGTGCTCCGGCTGCCTCATCGTCGGCAGTCGAGCGCGACTTCGGCACGATGCGCGGCCGCAGCCGGCTGGCTGAGGCGAGCACACCGGCGCAGCGGACGGTGTGGAGGCGCGGGGGTGGCACCAGCGGCACCAGCTCTTGCGTTGCGCGCCGACTGGCGGCGTTGCGCTGACCGGCGGAGCCGCGCCCACCGGCGGCTCAGCGTCGGGGGGGCGCCGACCGAAGCCGGTGGGACCGTCGCTGGCGTCGGCACCCCAGCGGGAGGCGAGGGGCCCCTCACGGGCGGTGTCGGCACGGTTCTGGGGGCAGTGGGGGCGTGAGCCCCACGGGGGGATCCCCAGCTCGGGGGGCCGCGCTGGCGCGCCGGATCCGCTCGGTGGCGGTGGGGGCAGGGCAACGGGTGGTGACACGTCGAGCGGTGGTGCCAGCGTGGGGGGCGTTGGGGTCGGCGGGATAGGCCCGGGCGTGAATGGCGGCGCCGCCGCGACCGGCGGTGACCAGGGCGAGGGGGCAGGCCCGTCGTGGTGCCGGCACCAGGCGCGACGTTGGTCACGGTCGCCGTCGACACCCGCTACCAGACGAGGGCTGGGGGACGAGCCTCGCCTGGCGGGGCTACCAGATCGGCGGCTGGTCGAGCGCCCGGCGCGACGAGTCTCCGGAGCTCATCGTCGATCCGGTGAGCGGACTCGGCGATAACCACTTCCTCCACCCTGGCCGAAACTCAAGCATTACTGCTCGGGCTGGATCGGACAAGCGGAGTAGGTCGCCAGGCCCCTGGGCCGGTGCGGTTGAACGCCTCAACCTCCGTCGGTGCCATGTGGATGCTCCCGGGCACAACCCTCGTAAGCTACAGTTCACACTGCATCGCCAGTCAAACGAGCTCGTCTCCAGGGAGTGATCGTCCGATCGGGCGAAGAGAGCGGACCTCGCCGTCGTTCCCGTTGGCATGCTTCGTGCATCACGCAATCGTCCGTGCCCCGACCTCCCGCACTCTCGAGCAGGTCAAGGCGGTGAAGGGAGGAGCAGCAGGCGCGAGAGCCGCTGGGAAGGATCTCGAAATCACCGGCAACGTCGTGGTGAACCTGTTTCTTGCCTCAACCCACGACGATGGTGCCCTGTTCATCCATCTCGAAAAGGTGGCACTCGACGGGAAGGTCACCCACCTCATGGAGGGAGCGCGTCGCCTCAAGCGAGGCACTTGACGGGGGGGCGTGGTCGGACGATTCGAACAGCAGTCAGAAGAGGGAATAAGTGAGAATGAAGAAGAGTGTCATTTTGTCAGCAGCGGCCATGCTCTTCGTTGCCTCGTGCGCCGAGGATACGGTGAGTCCAGGGGATGGATCTTCTGGCAAATACGACGTAGGAGGTCATGAGCTATATATCTCATGTGTTGGCGGCAACGATCCTACAGTTGTCTTAGAGTCGGGCTTTGGAGACGGAGGTACCCTGTCCGGCTGGGATGAAGTCCGGAAAGGAGTGAAGGGCTATGCTCGCATCTGTTTGTATGACCGGGCTGGCTTGAACAAATCGGAAGAAGGACCGGGGCCAAGAACTACCATCCAAATTGCCAATGAGCTGCATGCTCTATTGAACGCAGCCGGTCTCACTGGGCCATATGTACTGACGGGCCACTCGATGGGAGGGTTGCACGTTCAGACATATGCCATGCTGTACCCTGAAGATGTTGCTGCCATGGTGCTTGTTGACCCCACGCCCGCGGAGCTTGTGGACTCTCTGACAGAAGAGGCTCTCGACAACCTGGTTCTGGCGGGGGCCCCGCCAGCCGTACTGAGTGAAGCCGGGGAAGGGCTGGATGCTTCTCTTTCCACATTTAGAGCGTTGCCGAGTCTTCCGGATGTGCCTGTTGTGGTGATAACATCTTCTTTTACCGGAGAGGGTGGTGTGGATGAAGAGAAGTGGGAAGAGTTAGAGTCCTATCATGAAGCGCTTGCGGAGCAGGTGGGCGATGGGGAGCATGTCGTTGCTACAAAGGCTGGCCACTACATACAGATAGACGAACCGGACTTGGTCATTGAGGCGATAAAGGGCGTTTACGAGAAAGTGAAGGAGTGAATGGGCTCTGCTGTGAGAGGAGCGAGCGGTTCGGTTCGGGACGAAGGCGCCGGCGCGCCGGGCCGGGCGCGAGCGCGCGAACCCACGGTTCGCGAGATCGAGCCCGCATCGCCGCCGTGCTGCCGCTGACGTCCGGCGCGTACAGGCACGCCACGGTCGCGGGCGGCAGCACGAACTCTCCAGCGATGGTCGCGGCAGCGCCCGACCTGCTGCTGCACCGAGCCGCGCTTCGACGTCGAGCACGCCTTCGATCCGCCCTACGCGACCGCCATCGGCGTCAACCTCGGCCGCCTGCTCGTCTCTCAGTCCGACACCGCCGAGCAGGCTCTGGACATCGTCGAGGTGCTCGCTCGGCCCGGGAGGGGATGCGGACGGGGCGGGGAAGCGGCCCGCCGGAGGCCGTCCCGCCGGGCCCGCTGCGATCGGCTGCGCCTCGCGCCCCGACCGACGCTCCGGGGCGCAGCACGGCGGCGCCGCTCGCGGACCGGGCCATTGGCCGCGAGCGCGCCGTATCGCGGGAAAATGAGCCTGGACGGAGCGCGGCGGAGATCTCTCGACGTGCTCTCGCGTAAGCTCTCCCCGGGACCACCGTTCTCACTGGCGAGGCCGCGCGCGGCCGTCGTCGCGGCGCCACCCGAGGAGAGCCATGATTCGAGTGAACACCTGCTACGTCCTGGGTTCGATCGCTGCCCTGCTGCTCGCCACCGGGTGCCGGGGCGGTAGACCGAAGGAACCGTTGACGCAGACCACGTCCGTCTACACCGGACAGTCCGGCGCCGCGGGGGCGCGGGCGCCGTTCCGCTTCTCTCCTCGGCCGCACCCGCCGCGGCGTCACCCGCTGCCGCCCCCGCCGCCCGCCCTGGACACGCTGCCGCGGCTGGTGGACGGCTCGAGCGCGTGCTTCGCGCCGGAGCGCGTCGAGGTCGCGCGGCCGACGCCCTGGGCGCGAAGCGCACCGTCCGGCGCCGTTGGCGGCGCGGTCCCGCGCAGCGCCCCCGCCAAGTCCACGGCGAGCGGCGGGTACGGCGCGTCCGGCGCCGGGCAGCCGAAGCCGGCGACTGCGGCGCCGCCGGCGGGGGCTCGGGCCCGGGCGGAGAGCGCCCCCCCGGCGAGCGCGCCGCCCGCCCCGGCGAGCGCGCCGGTCTTCTCCGCGGACGCCGAGGATTCCTCGTCGGCGGCCGAGTCGACGCAGACCTCGATGGGCTCGGTGCCGGCTCGGGACCGGGCTGCGAAGCGCGAGGAGAAACGGCGAGCGAAGGCGGCCTCGGAGGCCCCGTCCGCGCCGCTGGCGGCGGACGCCGACGAGGGCGCGGCGTCCGCCGAGCCGCTGGTGGCCGTGACGGATCCCTACGGCGATCCCGGCGGATACTACGATTGGGGCCAGTCGATCTACCTGTCGAACGACGACACGATGAGCCTGTCGTCGGCGCAGCGGGTGCTCTACGCCATCGACCGGTTCCTGCCGCTCCCGGCCGAGCACATCCGCCCGCACGAGCTGCTGAACTACTTCTCCTTCGACCGCGCCGAGGTCCCGGAGACGAGCGACTTCGGGGTGCTCGCGGGGCTGGCGCCCAAGCCCGGGGAGCCGGGGCTCTTCACGCTCGCGCTCGCCGTCAGCGGACGGGCGATGGACACGACCACGCGGCGCAACGCGCAGCTCTCGATCGTCGTCGATCGTTCGGGCTCCATGGCCGATGAGGGGCGCATGGATTACCTGCGCCGAGGCCTGTTCCAGATGACGGATCAGCTCAAGACCGGCGACATCGTGCACGTCACCGTCTTCGACCACCGCGTCTGCGTGCCCCTCCAGAACTTCGTGGTCGGGCGCGATGACATGGGGCTGCTCCGGCGCACCATCGAGCGCCTGCGGCCGGAGGGGGCCACCGATCTGCACGCCGGGCTCACCCGCGGCTACGAGCTCGCGGACCGTGCCTACCAGCCCACCTACACCAACCGCGTGGTGATGATCACCGACGCGCTCACCAACACCGGCCAGACCGACGAGCGGCTGATCGCCACCATCGGCAAGTACTACGACGCGCGCAGGATCCGCCTGAGCGGGGTCGGCGTCGGGAGCGACTTCAACGACTCGCTCCTCGACCGGCTCACCGAGCGCGGGCGCGGCGCCTACGTGTTCCTGGGCAGCGCGGCCGAGGTGGACGCCGTCTTCGGGTCGCGCTTCGTCTCGCTGATCGAGACGACGGCGGAGGACGTGCACTTCCGGCTGCACCTGCCGCCCTCGCTCCGCATGAACGTCTTCTACGGCGAGGAGAGCAGCGTCTACAAGGAGGACGTGCAGGCGATCCACTACTTTGCCGGCACCTCACAGCTCTTCCTGCAGGATCTGATGGCGCGCGGCGGGCCCGAGCTCGCGGAGGATCAGATCATGCTCACCATCGAGTACCAGGATCCGGAGTCGGGTCAGGCGCAGGAGGAGGAGTACGCGTTCACCCTCGGTGAGCTGAGGGTCGGGCAGCGGAATGTGGAGAAGGGGCGCCTCTTGATGCGCTTCATCGACGGGCTCGCCTGGATGGCCGGGCAGGGGGCGTCCGGCGACTACGGCTACGGCGCGGCCGCGCCCGGCTCCGTGGATCACCCGGAGGCCCACGCGGAGTGTGGGCGGGGGCGCGACGAGCTCGGCGCGATGGCCCGGGGCATCGACGACGATCCCGAGGTCCGGCGCGTGCTCGGGCTCTGGGATCGCTACTGCTCGCGCTACGAGGCGCCCCGCAACCCTGTGCGGCGGTCGCCGCCCCCGGACGCCTGGCCCGGCGCGCGTTGAGCCCCGGTGCGCGGGGGCTCGGCCCGGCCCCAGCCCCCGCTTCCCGCGCCGAAAACCTGGCGCGGCGGGTCATCCGTGTTACGGGCAATCGGGTGCGGCGCTGCCCCCCGCTCCACCCCGGGATCCTGCTCGCGTGGCTCTCGCTCGCCGCGGCGGCGGCGGCGCAGCCGGTGCCCGCGGCGCCGCGCGCGGCCGTCCCGGTCGAGGATGGGACGACCCTCGACCCGCTGGCGGCCCGGGCCCTGAGGCCCGCGCTCGACGTCCGCACCCTGCCGAGCGGGCTCCGGGTCGTGCTCGATCCGCGCCCAGGCACCGGGACGGTGACGCTCTGCTCCGTGTACGACGTGGGGACGGCGAGCGAGACGGAGGCCGAGCTCGGCTTCGCGCGGATCGCCGCTGGCTGGCTCGGCGATCTCGATCACGCTGCCGCCGTCGTCGCCGAGCGCGGCGGTGTCACCGCGACTACGGTGGGGCTCGACCGCACGAGCTTCTGCACGACGGTGCCGGCGCGGGAGCTCGCCCTGGGCGTGTGGGCCGAGGCAAGGCGGCTGCACGGGTGGCCGCTGACGCCCGAGCGGCTCGAGGCGGCGCGCCGCCAAGCGGAGCGCGACGCGCGCCCGCCCGCCCCGAGCGGCGCGCGGCTCCGCGGCGAGGCGCGCCTCGAGGGGCTAGCGCTGCGGGGGGCGCTCCGGACGGAGCGCTCGGCGCTCGCCTCCGTCCGCGGGGTTTCGTCTGCGCAGCGGGACGAGGTCGAGCGGTTCGTCCGTGACGGCTTCCGCCTGGAGCGCGGCGTGCTCGCTGTCTCGGGGGCGTTCGACCCCGCGGCCCTGCTCGCGGAGCTCGGCCGTGCCCTGCCGCCCGCGCCCGCCCGCGGTCCCGCGCCCCGCGGCGTCGGTGTTGGCGCCCCCGCGCGCCAGCTCAGCGAGCGGTTCTCGTCGCTGCGCGAGGAGGAGCTCACCACGCCGCTCGTGCTGTTCGGCTGGGTCACCCCTGCCTACCGCTCGGCGGATCAGGCGGCGTTCGAGGTCGCCGCCGCCCTGCTCGCCAGCGGACCGGGCACGCCGCTCCACGACGAGCTCATCACCCGCGCCGGGCACGCGCGCTCCGTGCGCGCCTTCACCACCGAGCACCGCGGCGAGGGGCTGCTGGTGATCGAGGTCGAGCTCACCGCGAAGGCGCCGCTCCTGGCCGTGGAGACGGCGGTGACCAACGCGTTGCGACGGCTCGCCGCCAACGGGCCGACCGCCGTGGAGCTCGCGCGGGCCCGCGCGGCGCGGCTCGGGGAGCTGCTGGTGCGCCTCGATGGGGGCCCCTCGCGCGCGCTCGAGCTGGCTGCGCGCGAGCTCGCGACGGGCGATCTCGGCAGCCTGGAGCAGGAGCCGGCGCGCTACCGCGCGGTGACGGCGGCCGACGTGCGGCGCGTCGTCGCCGCGCGCCTCACGCCGACGGGGCGGAGCGTGGTCGAGGTCTATCCGCCGGGGTGGCCGACGGGGGGCGCCGCGCGGGCTGCGCGCAGCTACCACCTCGTGGAGCCGGGCGAGACGCTGATCGGGATCGCCGCCCGCTACGGGGTGACCGTGGAGGCCTTGACCAAGGAGAACTCGATCCAGCGCAGCAAGCCCATCTTCCCGGGCCAGAAGCTGCGGCTCCCGTCCGGGGCCAAGGACCGCCACCGGGCGGCGCCCTCGGCGCCGACGCCGGGCGCCCGGGGCAAGGACGCGGCGCCGCGGGTGTACGCGGTGCGCAAGGGCGACACCCTCGGCGCCATCGCGCGGCGCCACGGGGTGACCGCGACGGCGCTTGCCCGCGCGAACGGGCTCGATCCCAAGCGCCCGCTGCGCATCGGGCAGAAGCTGACGCTCCCGAGCGC
Source organism: uncultured Polyangiaceae bacterium (assembly GCA_964480725.1). Lineage (GTDB taxonomy): Bacteria > Myxococcota_A > Polyangia > Polyangiales > Polyangiaceae > JAFGBI01. The sequence goes on from CAYZQO010000055.1 coordinate 13,792, forward strand.
CGCGCCCGCCCCGAGCGTGGGGGCGAAGGGTGGGGCGAAGCCGGCGGCGACCGCGCCCGCGAGGGCGGGAGCGAACGAGGGGGCGACCGCGCCGGCGAGCGCGGGGGCGAATAGTGGCGCGAAACCGGGGGCGACCGTGCCGGCGAGCGCACGCGCGAAGGACGACGCGAAGCCGGGCGCGAAGGACGGCGCGAAGCCGGGCGCGAAGGACGGAGCCAAGCCGGGCGCGATCGCGCCGACGAGCTCGGGGGCGGCGCCGGCCCCGCGGATCCACGTCGTGCGCTCCGGGGAGACGCTGAGCGGCATCGCGAAGCGCTACGGCGTGACCACGACGGCGCTCGCCCGCGCGAACGGGCTCGATCCCAAGCGCCCCATCCGCCCCGGTCAGAAGCTCGTCATCCCCGAGTGACGGACAAGCGCGCCCGCGCCTGCATCATCAGCTCGGCGATCCGCGCCGCCGCGAGCGGCCGCCCCGAGCTCTCGAGCAGGATGAGCAGGCGTGTCTCCACCGCGCTCGCCTGCCGCAGCAGGGCCTTGCGGTCGGGGCCCTCCGGGAGCGCGCGGGCCTCGCGCGCCAGCTCCAGCGCCTGATCGAGCAGCTGTGTCTCGAGCGGGACGCAGGGCTCGTCCGCCCCGCGCGACGGCCGATCCTCGGGCGGGCGCCGGAGCCACTCCTGGATCCGCGCCTCCGCGAGCTTCTCCCAGTCGGGCATCGTGGCCCGCGATCGTAGCAGCGCGGCGCGCTACCCGCACGACGAGGGGGCGCAGTCGACGTCGCAGCCGTCGCCGTCGACGGCGTTACCGTCGTCGCAGATCTCGAAGCCCTCCCAGACGACGCCGTCGCCGCAGCTGGCGGCGACGCAGGTGTTGAGGCACCCGTCCGTGTTGTCGCGGTTGCCGTCGTCGCACTCGACGCCCGGGAACACCATGCCCGAGCCGCAGGCCCACGACACGCACATGCTGGGGCACTCGTCCCAGTTCGAGTCGTTGCCGTCGTCGCACGACTCGCCGGGGCCAACGATCCCATCGCCGCAGTAAGGGTCCATGCAGTCGGCGGTGCAGGTGTCGAACGGGTCGAGGTTGCCGTCGTCGCACTCCTCGCCGGGGCCGATCTCCCCGTCGCCACAGATCGGGAGCACGCAGGTCGCCGGGCAGTAGACGTCACCGGCGCCGGCTCCACCGCCGAGGTCGCAGTCCTCGCCCGGGTCGACCACGCCGTTCCCGCAGGAGGGCAGCCGGCAGGCATTCGTGCAGCCATCGTCGTCGTTGTCGTTGCCGTCGTCGCAGGCCTCCGGTCGCTGCACTCGCCTGTCGCCGCAGTACTCCAGGCGGCAGCTCGGGGAGCAGCCGTCGCTCGGGCTCCGGTTACCGTCGTCGCACTCCTCGCCCGGCTGCCGGAGCCCATCGCCGCAGCTCGCCCGGCGGCACTCGCTCGAGCATGCGTCGAGATCACTCGCGTTGCCGTCGTCACACTCTTCGTCCCCATCACGGCGGCTGTCGCCGCACCGGGCCAGGGTGCAGTCGGTGCGGCAGGCGGTGTAGCCGTTGCTGGGACCGTCGTCGCACGCCTCGCCGGGGTCGAGCACGCCGTCGCCGCAGGGGCCGCGGGTGCAGTCGCTGCGGCAGAGATCCGCGTCGTCGCCGTCGCCGTCGTCGCAGTCCTCGCAGTCGTCGCGGACGCCGTTGCCGCAGCCGGTCGCCGCGGCGACGCAGGCGCTCGAGCAGCCGTCATCGTCGTCCGCGTCACCGTCGTCGCAGTCCTCGCCCGGGTCGACCACGCCATCGCCGCAGTGGGCGGGCTTGACGGTGCAGTCGTCGCGGCAGCCGTCGTCGTCCACCGCGTTGCCGTCGTCGCACTCCTCGTCGCCCTGGCGCTGTCCGTCTCCGCAGCGGGCCAGGATGCAGGTGCTGGTGCAGGCGTCGCTGTCGTCGGTGTTGCCGTCGTCGCAGGCCTCGGTCTGGGGGTCGACGACGCCGTCGCCGCAGTAGGGACGGAGCGTGCACGACGGGGTGCAGCCGTTGAGGGGCCCGACGTCCAGGCCGGGATCGCACTCCTCGCCGAGCGCGCGCTCGATCCAGCCGTTCCCGCAGAGGCCGCCGGACTCGCCGCCTTCGCCCGCGCCGCCGGTGGCCACGGAGCCACCGGTGCTCACGCCCCCGACGCCCTCGCGCCCCCCGTCCGCGCCGCCCTGCAGCCGTCCCGCGGCGCCGCCACCGTCCGCGCCGCCACCGTCCGCGCCGCCACCGTCCGCGCCGCCACCGTCCGCGCCGCCCTGCGGCAGTCCTGCCGCGCCGCCCGCGTCGATGGCGGCACCGCCCTCGCCGGCCGCGCCGCCCCTCGCCGCCGCGCCGGTCCCGTCATCGCCGCCGCCGGCGGCCTCTCCCGCGCGTTCGCCGCCCGCGCCAGGCTCGACGGCACCCCCTTCGCCGGCGCTAGCGCCGCCCGTCGAGTCGCCCTCAGACCCGGAGGTCTTGCCCCCGCAGCCGAGCGCCAGCGTGAGCGCCAGGAGCGCAGCCCGCCGGGCCATCCCCGTCGATGGATCCCTGCCGCAGGATAACATGGCGTCTCTCCCCGAGATCAGCGAACGCGCTGCGCCGCCGCGTGGCTTTCGGGAGACGTAATCTCCCCGGCCAGGAGACTGACTGTGGCGCCTCTCGCCGCACGCTCGGTCGTCGTCGGGGCGAGCCTCGCGCGAAACGTCCGCCAGCGCCTCAATAGAGCGGCTCGCCTAGCGCTCGGCTCTCTCGGAGTTCCCCGTCTTCTCGCAGCCTTGAGCGGGGCCGTGGCACGGGTCGTGAATCGCGGCGCGAACCGGGGCGTCCGGGGGAGGCCCGTGTCCCCGCGCGAAGTGGTTCAACAATCACGCCCCTGATTTCTCTCTCGATGCGATGGACGCCGGTGGATCTGTCAGAGGAGCGTGTTATCCTCGGCGGGTTCGGGTCAGGGGGACTGATGCACGAGGTCGAGGGGCTCGAGGGGCGTGGGGTCGTGCGGATTCGTTTTGTCGACGACGACGAGGGGGTGCTCTCCGTGCTCGAGCTCGAGATCCCGCGGACCGAGCCGGTTGTCGCCGACATCCACCAGGCGCTCTTCGCCATCGGCGTGCACATCGAGGCCGTGGAGGTGCGGGTCCGCCCCGGCTCGGTGGTGGAGCGGCTGCGCCTCTCCGAGCGCGACGGCACGCGTCTAGCGGCCGAGCGGCACCTCGACGTGCAGACCGCGGTGATGGACGTCGTGCAACGTCGCCTCGTCGACTCGGTGCGGCCGGGGCTCGTGGTCGTGCGTGGCGGTCCCCAGGCGGACCGCACCAGCGCCGCCGGCTGACGGCCACCGGGCGCGGCAGCATCGGACGCGTCGCCGTCGGTGTGGGCGTGCGGCGTCGCCGTGCGGCTACGTTGCGGCGCGGCGCGCGTGGAGCCACCGCGCGACGGCCACGCAGCGCGCGATGCGCTCGGCGGCGCGGCCGTGCACCGGGGCCGGGTGGACGGGCAGGCCGAGCGTCGCCACCAGTGCCTCCAGCGTGCCTGGGCGCCGGTGGGTGACGCCCGCGGCGATCGCCTTGAGCGGGGGCGCGACGGTGAAGGCACGCTCGCCCGTCGCGGTGCGCAGGCCGTGTGCGAGGTCGATCGTGCTCTGGTTCCACGCGAACAGGACGGCGTTCCGGCCCGCGAAGGCGGCGAAGTCTCGGGCGAGCTCGGCTGGCGCGACGCCCCGCGCGAGCTCGGCGCGCGTGAGCCCGAGGTGAGCCAGGTGCCAGTCCTCGGGCGCGGCGTGCGCGGGTCCCACCAGGCGCTCGAAGTGCTCGCCCGTCGCGGGACGGACGGCGACCCACTGCAGGGTGACGGGCGCCGCCCCCGCGCGGCGCCCGAGCGCGGCGACGGCGGCGCGCGCGTCGGGGGCGGCGGCGGACTCTCCGTACACGCACAGGCACCGATCGAGGTCCTCCACGAGCTCGCGCGGCACTGCCCGGTCGGGCCGTGGGCGGGCGCGACGGCGCACCCCCGAACCCATCCGCTCGCCGAGCAGCGCCAGCTGGCCCTCCACCATCGCGTCGAAGGCGGCGAGGAGCGCCCCGAGCCCCTCGGTTTCGGGCTCGATCGCGGTCAGCGCCGAGACCAACGACTCCAGCGTGGAGAGGCAGTGCGGCGCCGGCTCCGCGCGGATCCGGTAGCGGCCGGGGCAGGTCGGCGTGAGGTGAACGCGGGGGAGCGCGGCGAGCGCGCCGTGCCTGGCGAGCAGCGATGGGGCCGTGTGCCAGGTGCCGTCCACCGCGACGAGGGTGTCCGGGCGTCCCGTCGCGAGGGCCGCGTCGATCGGGATCGACCCGGGTCCGGGGAAGAGCAGCCAGGTGCGCCCCGCCGGGGCGGGGAGGGGCAGGGTCTGGTCGCGGCGCCAGGCGATGACGAGCTCGGCGCGGGTGAGGGCGCGCGCCGCGAGCGCCGCCGTGCCGAACGGGTGGTGTCGCTCGCGCGGGTGCTGCACGATGACGATGCGGGTCCGGGTTGCCACCCGTGGCAGGACGGCGCACACGCAGCGCACCAGTGGCTGGCGGCAAACCGCGCAGGTCGGCCGCCCCTCGGGGGTGGCCGGCGGGGTCGGTTGGGGGGGCGGCATCGCCCCCCACGATAGCCCAGGATCAGGCTATCCTCCGCCTCATCATGGCCACCACCGTCTTCACCCGCATCCTGTCCGGCGAGATCCCCTGCCACCGGGTATACGAGGACGAGCACGTCCTCGCCTTCCTCGACATCGGGCCGCTCAGCACGGGACACACGCTGGTGATCCCCAAGGAGCCCGCGGAGACGCTGGACCAGCTGTCGGACGCGGCGTCAGCGGCGATCGGCGCGGCGCTCCCGCGGATCTGCCGCGCCGTGTGCGCAGCCACCGGCTGCCGCGACTACAATGTCCTGCAGAACAACGGGAAGCCGGCGCACCAGGAGGTGATGCACGTCCACTTCCACGTCATCCCCAAGCCGGGCCCGGACGCCGGGCTCGGGATCCGTTGGAGCCCCGGCAAGCTCGACGCCGACGCCGGGCGCGCGCTCGCCGCGAGGATCGTCGCTGCGCTGTGAGCCGGCGCGGGGGCGCCGGCCCCTTCCCCTCGCCAGCGTTCGCTCCGAGTGATAAGCAGACCCGCCGCACCGCTCGCGCGGGCGACCCGGGTGCACCGTGACCAGCGTGAACGACGAGGACGACGAGGATCGGGGCGACGAGGATCGGAGCGACGAGGCTCGTCGAGACGACGCCGTGGGCGCCGCCCCGTCCTCCGTCGAGGACGCGCCGCGGCGCTCGCCACGGACGGCGACCGCGGGGGCGCGCGCCCCCGCACGCCGCGCGCGGCGCGATCAGCACCTCCGATACGCGGTCGAAACCTTCGGGCTCACCAAGGTTTACCGCGGCAAGGTCCAGGCGCTGAAGGCGGTCGACCTCAGAGTGCCGGTCGGCTGCGCCTTCGGGCTGCTCGGTCCGAACGGCGCGGGGAAGACCACGCTGGTGAAGACGCTGCTCTCGATCGTGTCCCCGACGGCGGGGGCCGCGACGTTGCTCGGACAGGACTCGGCGCTCGCTCAGGCGCGGCGGGGGGTCGGCTACCTGCCCGAGGGGCACCGCTTCCCCGGCTACCTCACCGGTCGCGGGGTCCTCGAGTACTTCGGCCGCCTGGGCGGGCTCGGTGGCGAGGAGCTCGACGAGCAGGTCGAGGAGCTCATGACCCTGGTGGGAATGGCGGAGTGGGGCAACACCCGCGTCACCAAGTACTCCAAGGGCATGTTGCAACGGATCGGGCTAGCGCAGGCGATGCTGGGGCGACCCGAGCTGGTCTTCCTCGACGAGCCAACCGATGGGGTGGACCCGATCGGACGGCACCAGATCCGCGAGATCATCAAGGATCTGCGCCGCCGGGGCACCACGGTGTTCCTCAACTCTCACCTGCTGCTCGAGGTCGAGCAGATCTGCGATCACGTCGCCATCATGCACCACGGCCGCATCCTGCAGCAGGGGACCACCGACGCGGTGCGGGACGCGGTGCGGGCGGATCGCCCCCTGCTCGACGTCCGCTTCGCGACCGGGCCCCTCGACGACGTCGCGCGCGCGGCCGTGGCCGCCCTCGGCGCGCTGACGGATCGGGAGGACGGCGGGTTCAGCGTGGCGCTCCGGGGCGAGGACGAGATCTCCGCGGTCATCGACGCGCTGCGTGCGCACTCCGTGCGCATCACCGCCATCGAACCGCAGCGCGCCAACCTCGAGGAGGCCTTCATCTCGCTCATCGACCAGCAGGAGGATCAGGGCGTGGGAGGGACCCGCTGATGGGCGCCTTCCTCGCCATCGTGGGCGACACCTGGCGGCAGTCCAAGCAGCAGGTGGTGTTCCTGCTGTTGATCGGGGCGATGCTGCTCTTCTCCGTCGCGTGGGTGCTCCTGTGCCGCGTGCAGGTGACGCCGGACGGCACCTACGTGCTCACCCTCGCCGTCGGCGGGCCGGCGGAGTCGGGCTTCGAGGTCGACTGGGACAACCAGTACAAGGACGCCCTGTCGGGCGAGCAGGCCCGGGACCGGCTGCGGGGACCCGAGCGCGAGCGGCGACAGGCCGGCGAGCGCATGGATCGCGCGGCGGAGCGCCTGCTGGTCGCCCGGGCGCGGGAGGCCGCCCCGGAGGTCAAGCAGCCGCTGGAGGCGGAGTACGAGGCAGCCAAGCAGGACTTCGAGGGGAAGGACCAGGCGCTGCAGGCGCTGGTCAAGGAGATCGACGACGCCGCCCAGCAGACGGTCGACGCGCGCAGCCCCGGGGTGAGTGCGATCGACAAGGGGGTGCAGGTCTGGTTGAGCACCGGGGTGATGATACTGGTGTGGCTCACCATGTTCGGGTTCATCGCGGCTTGCGCCGGCTACTTCCCCGCGATGCTGGCGGCCGGCGCGGTCGACGTGCTGGTGTCCAAGCCGATCCGGCGAGTCGAGATCTTCTTGGGCAAGTACGTGGGGGGCCTGGTGCTGTTCACGGCGGCGCTCGCGGCTGCGTTCGCGGTGATCTTCGTGGGGATGGGCTTCCGGACCGGCGTGTGGCACGTCCAGTTCTTCGCGGCCATGCCGGTGATCGTCTTCTCGGCGGCGCTGCTCTACGCGCTGGTCGCCTGGATCGGCGTCTTCACCCGCAGCACCGCGCTCGCGGTCATCGTCGGCTACGTCTACTACGTGATCTTCGAGTGGTTCGTGTCGGGCCTCCAGGTGCTCGACCAGGTGCTCGCGCGCGGCGGGGTGGAGAACCGCTGGGTGACGGTCCTGAGCGAGGGCTCGCGCTGGGCTTTCCCCGGCTTCGGGCGGCTGCGTATCGCCGCGCAAGCGGCGGTGCTCGACGTCCCGGTCTTCGACGGGCAGCCCCTCCTGGTGGGGACGGCGTGGCTCCTGCTGCTGGTCGCCACCGCGTACCTCTGGTTCCGTCGGCTGGATTTCTGAATCCGCGCGCGTGATTCGATGACCGTCGCTCACTCGCTCCTCTGCGCCGCCGGTCGGGCGAGCGCCGTGGCTTGCCTCGGCGCGGCCGTCGGCTGCGGTCGGCAACCACCGGGCGACGCGCCGAGCCCGCCCGCGCCCGCGCCCACCGCGACCCCCTCGGTCAGCGCCTCGGCCCGCGCCATTGCCACGGCGCCTGAAGCGGCGTCGCCACGGACCCCGCCGGAGACGCTCCTCACCCTCGGCGCGACCGCCTACGGGTCGCGCGTCGCGCTCGACGAGGAGGCCGCGTATCTCTTCACCGCGGACGCGGCGCACCGGCTGGTGGCGGGCCAGGCCCCGCAGCGAATGCCGCTCGATCTCGGGCTCGGTCCGGTGCTCACGCGGACCTCAATCGTGTTCTGGTCGAAGGGCTCGATCTTCGCCGCGCCGAAGCGCGGCGGCCCTGCCCGCGTCCTGGGGGCGGTGCCGCACCAGCCGCAGTACCTGGTCACCTCCGGGGATCGCTTCGCCTGGTTGGATCGGGATGACGGCGGGCGGTTCACCCTCCAGACCCTCGACGGAAAGCGCGCGCGGGTCGTGCACGCGCCGGCAGGCTCCGTCGCGACCGTGACGATGCTTCACGACTGGGTGTTCTTCGTCGAGCAGGTCGCCCCCGGGTCCTGGCGCCTCGGCGGCGTCTCCCTGGATGGCGGTGCGCCCGCGTTCACTGCCGCGAGGTCGGGCCGCACCCCCGCGATGCTGGCGGCCGCGAGCGATCTCTTCTTTTACGATGGACCCACCCGCACGGTGCGCCGGCTGTCGCCGGACCTCCAGGAAGAGGTGACCCTGGTCCGCGACTTTATCTGCTCGCCAATCGCCGTGTCCGATCGCGTCCTCTGTGCCAGGGTGGAGGGACTCTTCGAGCTGCGGAACGACGAGCCCCGGCCCCGGGCGCTCATCGAGCGGCCGCGCGGCGCCGTGACCTCCCTCGCCGCCGCTCCCGACCGGGTCGTGTGGGTGGTGGATGCCGGGCGGGGGCAGCTCGCCGTGGAGCAGCTGCCGCTGGACCCCCTGCGCCCGGCCGCCTCGCGACGCTAGAGCACCGATCAGGTTGCCGACAGCGACGGAGGCCCGGAAAATGCCTCCGTGCAGGGCGAGGCGGCATTTTCCGGGCCTCCTTTGCCGATGTCTGCTCCCAATTCGGCGCTCCAGGTCGTTGATTTGTCGCAGCAATCAAGCTGATTGCTGCTCTAGCGAAGCGCTCACCCACGCCGGGCGCCGCCCACCGCTGCGCGCGCCGGGGCACGACGTCTCACTCGTCCAGCGCGGGGAGCCCATCGACCAGGCGAGTGAAGCCCCAGGCCACCGGTTCCGGCACCAGCTCGATGCCGAAGCGATCGCGCACGGCCCCGCGGACACGCCAGGCGAAGCGCACCACCTCCCGCGCCGTGGCGCCGGGGTGGGCGACGATGGCGAGCGTGTGGTGAGCCGAGAGCCCGACGTTACCGTCCCGCGTCCCGCGCGCCAGCCCCGCCTGCTCGATCAGCCACGCGGCAGCGAGCTTCACGCGCCCGTCGGGCAGGGCGTAGCTCGGCATCGCCGCGCTGCCCGGCGGGCAACGGTCGGCGATGGCCGCCGCCGCGGCCGGCGACACCACGGGGTTGACGAAGAAGGAGCCGCAGCTTCGCGCGTTCGGGTCGGCCGGGTCGAAGACCATCGACTTTCGGCGCCGAACCGCGAGCACCGCCGCGCGCACGTCGGCGAGCGAAGGTCGGGTGATCCCCGCGGCGGCGAGGTGCCGGTCGAGCTCGGGGTAGCGGGCGCTCGGCGCGTCGCCCACGCGCAGGCGGTAGGTCACGGAGAGCACGACGAAGCGGCCGGCGTCCTCGCGCTTCAGCCGACTGTCGCGGTAGCCGAAAGCGCAGTCGGCTGGGCATAGATCGAGTAGCGTCGACTGCCGGCGATCGAACACGCGAACCCGCGCGACGACCTCGCCCACCTCGCGGCCGTAGGCGCCGACGTTCTGGACCGGGGTGGCGCCGACGCTCCCCGGGATACCGCTCAAGCACTCGAGGCCAGCGAGGCCTTCCTCGACCGCGCGAGCCACGAGCGCGTCCCAGGGCTCGCCGGCCGCGGCCGTGACCAGCGCCTCCGCCCCATCGCGCTCGATCCTCACACCGCGCAGCGCCACCGCGACCACGAGCCCCGGAAACCCCTCGTCGGCGACCAGGACGTTGCTCCCGCCGCCGAGCAGGGCCACCGGCTGGCCCGCGCGTGCGGCCCAGTCCAGGGCTGCGCGGAGGGTGTCCACGTCCTGCGTCTCCACCCAGAACCGCGCTGGGCCGCCGACGCCCAGCGTGGTGTAAGGTGCGAGAGGGACGGCGGCGCGCGGCTCCATGGCTGCTCGCATACCATCCAGCGACCACGCCCACCCAGCGCGAGCGCGGATCCCGCGACGGGGGCGCTCGATCCCACTGCGCGCTGGGCGTCAGGAGGGGCGGCGAGGCCGCGCCGAGCGCACGCCGGGGGCGGACGGTGACAGGCGTCGTACGCTCGGCTGGGCGCGGCGGCGGCGCGCACCCGGCCGCTGGTCGTCCTCCCAGCGGCGACGCGAGCGAGCGTCGGCGAGGGCGAGCAGCAGGCCCGGCTCGAGGGTCGTGGTCGACAGGTCGAGCCGGCTCAGCGCGTCCGCGAGGGCTGCCACCCGATCGACCGTCGGCGCGTTGGCGTCGAGCAGGATCACCTGCCGCCCGCGGACGCTGCAGAGGCCGCCGTCCCGGAGGGCCCGGCGCCCGAAGGGCTCCAGGCGAACCTCGATGCCGAGGCTCTCGGCGAGCCCGAGGAGCGAGCGGAAGAGCTCACGCGTCGCCACCCCCGTAGTATGCCCGACTGGCCCCCCGTTCGGGAGGTTCGGTCTCGGTTGCGACTCGGTCGCGTGGCCGATGGGCCATTCGGCCGCGCTGGAAGCTGTCCCTGGCCCCTTGGCCGTGCTATTGGCCGCCGGATGTTCGCGCTCGTCGAGCCGCGGTTCGGCTGCCGGCTGCCACTTGGGGTGGCGGGGTGGACGGTCGTGGCGTGCGCGCCCGGTCTTCGCGCCCCTGGTCGGCGCGAGGGCGGCGCGCCGAGCGCCACCGGGCGGCGAAGCGCGAGGGACCTTGCGCCGTTCTCGCCCAGAAGGACGAAGCGGAATGACCTTCACGGAAGCGGCGGCGCAGGTGCTGCGCCTCGTTGGCAAGCCCCTCCACTACAAAGAGATCACTGACGTCGCCATCGAGAAGAACCTCCTGAGTCACGTCGGGAAGAGCCCCGACGTGACCATGGGGGCGCGCCTGGCGGCGCTGGTGAAGAAGGGGGAGAAGGACAACCCCCTGGTGCGGGTGAAGCCCGGGGTCTTTGCGCTGCGCGACTGGGACCAGCGCACCGTCGACCAGGGGCTCGCTGATCGCACCCCCGCGCTCGACATCCTCGCTGCGAAGGGCGTGGAGCTGCCGCCGGTCGAGGTGACCCACCTTGAGGATCCGGAGCTCGACGCCGAGGAGGAGGCGACCATCGCCGACGAGGACGTCGACGTCGAGGAGCAGGCCCGCGCTGACGTGCGGGAGGCGGAGCGCGCGAAGATCGCCGCGGCAGCCACCGATCTCTTCGAGCCCGAGGACGACGACGACGAGCCGATCTTCGGCATCTCGGCGCCGGTGGAGCGCGCGGAAGGGGAGGCGGTCGACGGAGAGCCGCTCGACGGGGACGCCGACTCGCGGGGTCCCCGCCGTCGCCGCCGCCGCAAGCGCGGTCGGACTGGGCTCGACGAGAAGAGCGATGATCTCCCGACCTACACCGTGTCCGACGCGCCCGCGAACGGGAGCGCCGCGGAGGTCGAGGTCCGGGAGGTGGACGGGGAGGCGCCGCGCGAGCGGAGTCGGGACCAGAGCCGGGACCGGGACCGGGATCGGGACCAGAGCCGGGACCGGGACCGGGATCGGGACCAGAGCCGGGATCGGGACCGGGACCAGGGCCGGGACCGGGACCGGGACCAGAGCCGGGACCAGAGCCGGGACCGGGACCAGAGCCGGGACCGGGACCAGAGCCGGGACCGGGATCGGGATCGGGATCGGGACCGGGACCGGGACCGGGGTGGAAACGGCGGTTCCTCGACGGATCTGCTGGCGGGTCGTGAGCTCGCGGACGCGCTGGCGGGCTTGCTCGCGACGTTCGACCGCAGCGGCGGGCCCGTGTCCGCGCACCGGCTCGCCGAGGCGCTCCAGCGCCGCGGGCGCACCACCTCCGATCTCGCCCAGCTTCAGGCGCTCCTGCTCACTGTGGCGCGGGCTGACAACCTGCGGAGGGTCGCCGCCGACCAGCGCGCGCGCTTCCGTCTCGGCGGGGGGCGCATCGGTTTGACGGAGTGGTCGCTCGACGGGGATCTACTGCGCCTCGAGCGAGACGCGCTCGCCGCTGCGGAGCGCTACCGGGAGGGCGCTCGCCGCGCCCTGCTGCGCCGCCTCGGTGATCTGCCGGCGCGGGCCTTCGCGGAGCTCGTGCTGTTGGTGCTCGAGCGCGCTGGCGTTAGCGCCGTCGCTCCCACTCGGCGGACGGGTCTGCCTGGCGGAGAGGTGCACTTCACCGGGTTGCAGAGCGGCCCTGCCGGCGATGTGCGGGTCGCTATCGTCATCAAGCGTGACGGGCGCGAGGTTGGGCGCGAGCGGGTCAACGAGCTCCGCGGCTCGCTCCACCACTACGGCCCGGCGGCGGCTGCGATCCTGGTCGCGACCGGGCAGATCCTGAGCGGCGCGCGGGAGGAGGCGACCGTGCCCGGCGCGGCGCCAGTGACGCTCATCGACGGTGCTCGGCTCACGCAGCTCTGCGAGGAGCTCGGGGTCGGCTTTGTGGCGACGAGGGTTTCGCTGCCCATGCTCGACGGGGAGCTGCTCGAGGCGCTGCGCGGTAGCTGACATGGCCGGTGCCCACCGCCAGGGTCCGACGCCAGCGCTGCGCGCGGTGGCGCGGCTGCGCCGGGCCTTGGGCGGGGGCGCCGTCCTGATCGGCCTGAGCTGCGCGCGCGCTCCGGCGTCGCGCATGCCCACGGCGGACGACGCCCTCGAGCGGATGCACGCCACCTACGAGTGCAGCCGCGGCATCGAGGGGGAGGCGGACGTCGACTACTCCGGGCGGGACGGGCGGGTGCGCGGCGGGATCTACTACCTCGCCGTCCTCCCCGAGCAGCTGCGCTTCGACGTGGTCAGCCCGTTCGGTGTCGTGCTCGCCACGCTGACCGCCGACGGACGCGATTTCTCGCTCTATGACGTCTCCGAGGGGGTGGTCCTCCGGGGACCGGCCACCACCTGCAACGTCGCCCGTTTCACCCAGGTGCCCGTCCCCCCGTTCGCGCTCGTGCAGCTGCTCCGTGGGGAGGCGCCGGTGCTCGTGCACCGGCCCGAGTCGGTGAGGATCCGCTGGCGCCAACCGCTGGGGCGGCCGGGCGCCTACCAGATCCGGATCGCGAGCGAGCACGATGCCGAGCAGGAAATCCTCCTCCGCCCCCTCGCCGAGGATCTCGCCCTGCCCTGGCAGCAACAGCGCGTGGAGGTCGTGAAGGTGGTTGTGCGACAGCACGGCGTGGTCCTCTACTCCGCCGAGATGCGCGGTCACCGGGCGGGTCGCACCGCCGCGCCGCGCGTTGACCCCGACGGGCTGCTACCGGACCGCCCGCCGAGCGGGCCGCCCTGCGCGGCGCCCTTGCCGGGCCGGCTCCGGCTCTTCGTTCCCGATAGCGGCCAGGAGCTCATCGTCGCCAACGGGCGGATTGGTACCGAGGTGGTGCACAATCCACCCTACGGCGAGGGCGCCTTCGTCCAGGAGGCGCGCTCCGACGTGAGGACGGTGTACGCTACCTGCGAGTAGCCACCGCCCGCCGTCCCGCCGCCGACGATGAAGCGAGCTCAGCGCCCCGCCCGCCCCACCGCCGCGCCCCGCGCGCGCTCGGCGGGCCGTGTCCGGGCGACGCTGCTCGGCGCGCCGGCCCTCGTGGCGGCAGCCGAGACGGAGGCCGACGTGCTCCTCCTCGGCGCCGAGCTGGGGTCGCCGGGGGGTCGCCGCCGGGCCGCGCGCGCGCCCGCGGCCGTGCGCGCAGCCTCGATGCCGCCGCGGCCGTTCTCGGCGGCGCTCGGGGTGGACTACGGCGAGGAACTCGTCGTGGTCGACGGCGGTGATGTCGTCGCGACCCGGCGTGGCGCGCCCGCTGCCCTCGAGGCGTTGACGAGTCGGGTCGAGTCGCACGCCCGCTCCGGCGTGGTCGTCGGGTTGATCGCGGGGGAACGGACCGCGACCCTGGCCGGGCTGCGGGGCCTGCACCGCGCCAAGCTCCGCCGGCTCGGCCTCCTGCAGTTCGGCGCCCGGCCCGGTTGCGCGCCGCTGGGCGAAGGCGAGGTCGCCGCCGCGGGGTGCGTCGTCCGCCTCGCCGTCGAGGAGGGCCTGGTCGCCAGGGAGTGGGTCACGGAGGTCGGGATCCGTGGCCCGTTCGCGACGGCGCACGAGCTCGCCTATTTGCGCGGGGCCGGCTTCGAGGTGATCACGACCGACGACGTTCGCTGGGACCTTCACGCCGCGGTCACCCAGGTGCGTGAAGCGGCGCGCCGTGGCCCCCTGCACGTCGCCGTCGACCTATCGGTGCTCGACCCATCCTGCGGTCCCGGCGTCACGGAGCCGGTCCTCGGTGGACTCACCGCCTGGGAGCTCCAGCAGCTCCTCCGCGCCCTGGTCGGCGCCGACATCGCCGGCTTCGACGTCACCGGGCTGGTGCCGGAGCGGGACCCCGGTGGGCTCACCGCCCTCACCGCGGTCGGCGTGCTGCAGGAGATCCTCGCTGCCATGGCGGACACGCGGCGGAGCACGCGCTCGGTCTCGAGCTCGAGCCGCCGGCACGAGCGCCGACTGTCGCCGTGAGTGGTCGGCGGCCGGGGGCGCCCCCACGCTGGGGGCGGCGCTCAGCCGAGCGCGGCTAGGACGCCGCGAGGGTCGTCGGTGATCAGGCAGTCGACGCCGAACCCCGCCAGGGCCTGCGCCCGCTCTCCGTCGTTGACGGTCCAGACGCACACCCGATCGCCGCGCGCCTGGACGGCGGCCACCAGGGCGGGGGTGGTCGCGCGCGCGGCGGGGTTGAGTCCCCGCGCGCCGAGCGCGCGCCAGTAGGCGCTCCGGGTCGCGCTGGGGGTCGGGGCTTCCACCAGCAACGCAGCGGGCACCGCCGGAAGACGGCGTGCGATCCGCTGGACCATCCCCGGGTGGAAGCTGGAACAGAGGACGCGCGGGCGAGCGCCGGCCACGGTGCGCAGCAAGGCGGCCACGCGGGCGACCAGGAGCGACCGATCCGAGACGTCCAGCTTCAGCTCGACGTTGACGAGCGCGCCCCGTCGCGCGGCCCAGGCCAGCACCTCCTTCAGTCGGGGCACGCCCTGGCCGGCGCCGAGGTCCACCGCGCCGAGCTCGGCGCTCGAGAGGGTTTCGACGTCACGGGGATCCCCGCCCGCGCTGACCCGCGCGAGCGTCCGATCGTGCAGGACGACCACGTCGCCGGAGCCGTCGAGACGCACGTCGAGCTCGACCCCGTCCGCGCCCTCGTCCAGGGCGAGGGCGAAGGCTGCCATTGTGTTCTCCGGCGCCCGCTGGCGCGCCCCGCGGTGGCCCAGCACCCAGGGGCGGGCCCCCTTTCGGCGGCGGAAATCCGCGTCGACGAGGTCCCGGGCAAGGGCGGTTCGGTGGAGCGAGGGGAGCGGCATGGGCGCTACCCCGCGAGCTCGATGGCGATCGAGCGCGCGACCGCGCGCGCGTGCTCGAGCTCCCGGCGCGCGAAGGACACCGCCCCCACCACCGCGTGACCGCCGCCACCGTGCCGCGCGCAGATGGCGCTGAGGTCCGCGTCGCGCACGGCCCCCGACCAGGGGTTGTAGCCGACCGAGACGTTCACGTCGGTGCGGCGGAGGCCGACGACGACGGAGTAGACCGCGTCGGGAAAGAGGGCGTAGGTCACGAATTTCGTGATCCCCTCGGAGACGGCTTGCGTCAGATCGACGAGGACGACCCGCCCTAGGCGCTCGGCGACCGTCCGGATCTGCTCGACGATGCGCTCGTGCCGCGCGCCGAGCGGGCCGTAACGCTCCGTGACCTCGGCGGAGCGTGCCAGCTCCTCCAGCGGTCGCTCGAGCAGGAGCGGCGCGGCGCGGGTGAGGAACCTGGCGTCACCGAAGTGCTCGACCACGGTCACCAGGCGCATTATCGGGTCGGTTCGGTCGATCGCGGCCTGGGGCGAGTCGAAGCGCGCCGAGTCCACCCGGTCCGCCCAGGCGACCAGCTCGTCGAGTTCGGGGGCGCGGAAGCCGAACCGCTCCTCGGCGACGGTGGCCAGCAGCCGAGCGCAGGAGGGGGCACCCGGGTCGTGGAACAGCCGTCCGCTGGCGCTCCGGGCCGTGAACGACGCGAGGTCGCCGGGGGCGGGGAACGCCGTGAGGTGGTGGTCGAAGAACCAGCCCAGACTGGAATCCTGGGTGTAGCGGTAGTCGAGGACCGCGTTCTCGTCGCCCACCAGGTGCCCCTCCGGACGCGGCTGCTTGGCGCCGTAGCCGCAGCAGCGGTAGGTGAACCTCGCGTGCGGGTCGCGGGTGGCGGCGAAGAAGCGGACGAACAGGACGGCGCTGGCGAGCCCGTCGAAGCAATGGCCGTGGGTCGCGACGACGACTTGCACCGGGGCCGGTTTATCACGAGACTCTCTGCCGCGCCCGCGGGTGCCCGTGGGTCCGCGCCTGGTCGCGGCGGCGGTCGTCGGTGGGACACGGCGGCCGATGGCTAAGGGAGATCGAGGAGCGAACATGAACACAGTGCGAACGGATGTGGAGCGAGTGGGGCATCGCCTGGGCTGGCGACGGGGTCGCGCGCTGGGGATCACGGTGGCGTTTGGGGTCGGGGTGGCCATGCTCGCCGGCGGCTGCCACAAGAAGCAGCAGGCGGCTGCCGTCCCGCCTCCGGCCTACACGGGGAACGTCGCCCCGACGGCCACGGCCCCGGCCACGGCCCCGGCGACCGCCACCGCGGCGCCGCCGACGGCCACGGCGGCCGCGCTAGATGACGCTACCAAGCTCGCCCTCGCCGCCATGATCGACGCGCGAGCCCCAAAGGAGGCGGCAGGGATGAAGCCCATCGGCGAGCCGTTCGGTGGCTCGGCGGCGGCGGGCGGGCAGGTCGACTCCCCGGTGTTCATGGTCGAACAGGCCAAGTGCTACGTCGTGCTTGCCCAGGGCGGCCTCGGCGTGACCGAGCTCGACATCAAGCTGCTCGGCGGCGCCGGCCTCGTGCCGGCGGGCCTCGAGCCGACGCTCGCCGTGGACAACACCGCCGGCGCGACGGCGGCCATCACGCCCTGCTGGAAGCCGCTCATCGGCGGCCCGGCGAAGGTGGCGCTGGTGGCGCGCGGTGGCTCCGGCCCGGTCGCCGCCCGCATCTACGCGAAGTGAGCGCCTGGCGTCGGTCGAGCGAGCGCGGGTCGCCGGAAACCGGGCGCCCCGCGCGGCCGACCGAGCGTCATGTCCTGTCCCCCGTGGCGCCGGCTCGAAGGGGGGGCGCGGCCGGTGCGCGTGCTGGATCTGGCGCGCCCACCGCCCGTCCTCTACGTGCACGGCGAGCTGCCGGGCGGCCCCGCGGTCGCCATCGTGGGTACGCGATGGCCGACGGAGGCGGGGGCGCGCTACGCGCGGGAGCTCGCGGGGGAGCTCGCGGCTGCCGGCCTGGCCGTTATTTCCGGTGGGGCGCGCGGGATCGACGCGCAGGCCCACCGTGGCGCGCTCGACGTGGGCGGGGCGACCGTGGTGGTGGCGCCGTGCGGCCTCCAGCGGCCGTACCCGCCCGAGCACGCGGCCCTTTTTCGTGAGGCGATCGAGCGCAGGGGGGCCTACCTGTCGCTGGTTGCCCCCGACGCGAGGGTCGAGCTGCCGCGCTTCCACCAGCGCAACGAGGTGCTGGCCGCGCTCGCCCACGTCGTCGTTGTCGTGGAGGCGCCACTGCGGAGCGGTGCGCGGCACACGGCCGGGATCGCGCGCCGCCTCGGCCGCTGGCTCTTCGCCGTGCCCGGCCCGCCGTGGAACGAGCGCGCCCTGGGCTCGCTCGAGGAGCTCCGGCTTGGGGCACGGCTCCTGGTGCGCGCCCGCGACGTCCTCGACGCCCTCGACCAGCAGCGTCTCCACGCGATCGCGTTGCCCGGCGCGGCGCTGCTCGTGCAGCGCGCGCCGAGGGAGGGCACGCCGCCGGGGGACCGCTCGAGCGCTCCGGACCTCGCCCCGCCGCCGCTCCCGGACTCATCGCGGGACGGGACCCCGGGGCTCGACGCCCCCGTCTTCGCGCTGACTCCCCCGCCGGCCGAATCGCCGGTTGCGCGGCGCCGCCGGCGGGTTAAGCCTTCGGGCCGCGCCTGAAGGGGGCGCCCCCGGAACCCGCCGTGCCCTCGTCTTCGCCGCTCCGTTGCGCGCTCGCCAGCGGCCGGGGGCCCATTGCGGGGGCCCCAGCGTTGCCCGGGGCGCGGGGCCTCGTCGGGGGCCGCCCGTGAACGCCGGGGCCTCGATCGGAGCCGGTCCCGTCACCGTCGTGGGGGCCGGGCTCGCGGGGACCGCCGCCGCGCTGGAGCTCGCGCGGCGTGGCGTCTCCGTCGTCCTCGTGGAGCAGAAGCCGCGCGCGCGCACGCCGGCGCAGTCGAGCGACCAGATGTGTGAGCTCGTCTGCTCCAATTCACTGCGCGGCGCCGCGCTCACCAACGCGGTCGGGCTGCTCAAGGAGGAGATGCGGCGCCTCGGGAACGCCGTCATTCTGGCGGCGGAT
Organism: uncultured Polyangiaceae bacterium; assembly: GCA_964480725.1. GTDB lineage: Bacteria > Myxococcota_A > Polyangia > Polyangiales > Polyangiaceae > JAFGBI01. The sequence continues at coordinate 32,071 of CAYZQO010000055.1, forward strand.
CGGCATCGGATCCCCGCGGGCGGGGCGCTCGCCGTCGATCGCGACTCCTTCAGCCGTGATCTGACCGAGCGGCTCCGCGGCGACGTTCGCATCACCCTCCATTGCGCGACGCTGGACGGGCTGCCGGAGGCGCGACCCGCCATCGTCGCGACTGGGCCCCTCACCGGCGACGCGCTGGCGGCGGACCTCGCGCGTTTTGCCGGCGCCGATGCGCTTGCCTACTACGACGCGATCGCGCCCATCGTGTCCGCCGACTCGATCGACTGGGAGCGGGTGTTCATCGCGTCGCGGTGGGACAAGGGCGACACGCCCGAGGATCGCGCGGCCTACGTCAACTGTCCGCTCGACGCCGAGGAGTACGCGGCGTTCGTCGCTGCGGTGCTGGCCGCCGACAAGGTGCCGCCCCGCGAGTTCGAGGAGCCCCGCTATTTCGAGGGGTGCCTGCCCATCGAGGTGATGGCCGCGCGCGGCCCGCGGACGCTCGCCTTCGGGCCGATGAAGCCCGTGGGGCTAGTCGATCCGCGCACCGGTCGGCGGCCACACGCCGTCGTGCAGCTGCGGCGCGAGGACGAGGCCGGGACGGCGTACAACCTCGTTGGCTTCCAGACGCGGATGACCTGGCCCGAGCAGGCCCGCGTGCTGCGCACGATCCCGGGGCTCGCGAGGGCGGAGTTCCTGCGGTACGGCGCCGTGCACCGCAACACCTTCATCGACGCGCCACGCCTGCTCGACGGCACGCTCCGGTTGCGGGGCGCGGGGGAGCTCTACCTCGCCGGACAGCTCACCGGCACGGAGGGCTACGTCGAGAGCGCGGCGGGGGGCTGGCTCGCCGCGCACTTCGTGGCGGAGCGCCTCGCGGGACGCGAGCCGGTGCCGCCCCCCGCCACGACCGCGCACGGAGGGTTGCTCTCGCACCTCGGTCGGACGGACGTCCCGTTCCAGCCCTCGAACCTCACCTACGCGCACCTTGCGCCCTGGGAGGGGCCGCGGCACGCCCGGCGCGCGAGGTACGCGGCGATGGCCGAGCGTGCGCTCGTTGACCTCGATGGCTGGTGCGGGCTTGCCGGGGGCCGCGTTTACAGCCCGGGTTCCCCGGTGTAAGACCGAGCACTGAATGCGTTGCGTTCGCTGTGGTGCTCTCGCTCCGGACGCCGCGGCAGGGATGCCTTGCGCCGCTTGCGGCACGGTCCTGGGCTCCGAGTATCCACCCGAGGAGAGCCCGCCGGCGGACCGCGGGTCCGGGAGGGGCGCGGGCGCCGGGGCCGCCGTCGAGGAGCCGTGGGAGGAGGAGGAGCCCCCGTCGGTGCGGCTCGTGCGCGCCGCGCTCCCCATCGACGGGGTGCTGCTCCGCGACGCCGATGGCGCCCAGCTCATGCTGGGGCTCCCATCGCAGTCGCAGCAGGAATCGGTTTCGGAGGGGCGGCGTCCGACGCCGTCCCCGTCGGGCGCGCCCGGTCAACCTCGGAGCGCCGCCGAGGTCGTGCTCGCCGCCGCGATCCCGACGATTTCCGTCGAAGGCGTGGCGCGCCCGCCGCCGAACGGCCGCCGGAGTGGCGCCTCCGGCTCGAGCGCCCCGCCATCCTCCACGACGAGCGAGCCGCGCTCGCAGCGACCCAGCGTGGGGCCTTCGCGGCGCCCCGACAGCCGCTCGCCCTCGTCTCGCGTCGCGATGCTGCTCAACCTCCCGCCGCCCGGGTTCGACGGTCCCGAGGTGGACGTCGTGCTCCCCGTCGAGATGCCGGCCGACTTCGTCGTTAAGGACGTCGACGGGACCATGCGCGCCGAGCGGCCCAAGCCGCGGCACACACCGGCCGTTCCGCCGCGCGCCAACCGGCGCCAGGGCAAGCCCGACGCCGGGCCGGCGTTTCGGCTCCCGCTGGAGTTCTGGCTGGTCGTGCTCTTGCTGGCGCTGGTGGCGCTGTTCTTCATCGCGCGCCTCTATGCCGTGTGACCGTCGCGCGCCCCGCGTCGCGGCCTCGACGGGGTCCGTGCGCGGGCGAGGCGTGCCTCCGGCGGGTCAGAGCAGGGCGGCGATGGTCCCGTCGGCGAGCAGCCACGCGGAGCGGGGGATCCTCCAGCGGTCGTCCTCGACCACCAGGCGCTCCTGCGCCACCAGGCGGGCGAGCTCCCGCCTCCGCGAGGGCGCTGGCGGCTCGACACCGAGCTCGCTGGCCGCAGCGGCGACGTCGAGCCCCTCCGCGAGTCGCAGGCCCAGCATCAATCGTTCGCGGAAGGCGGTGTGGGCGTCGATCGGCTCCTGCTCGACGACCGCGCCGGGGAAGACCATGGGCCAGGCGGGAGGGGCCGCGGCCTCGTCCGTGGCGGCCTGTCGCGGCGCGGTCCAGCCCGCCAGGTACTGCGTCGGTGACGGCGTGTTGCGGTACCGCAGCCGGCCGCGGTCGTCCGTGAGGGTGCCCCAGGCCCCGCACCCGAGGCCGAGGTAGTCGCGCCCCCGCCAGTAGCCGAGGTTGTGGCGCGATCGGTGCCCGTCGCGGGCATGGTTACTCACCTCGTAGTGCACGAAGCCCTCCCCCGCGAGGGCCTCCGAGACCGCCAGGAAGGAGTCGGCGACGGCGTCCTCGCTCGCGAGCGGCAGGCGTCCGGCCCGGGCCCGGTCGCCGAGGGGCGTGCCCGGCTCCAGGGTGAGGGCGTACGCGCTGACGTGGGTGAGCGGTAGCGCGGCGAGCGCGCGCGCCTCGGCGGCGGCGGCCTCGGGCGACTCGTCCGGCAGGCCGAAGATGAGATCGGCCCCGACTCGGGGGAAGCCGGCGTCGGCCACCGCCCGGACGGCGGCGACGGCCCCCGCGGGGTCGTGCAGCCGCTGGAGCAGCGCGAGCCGCACGGGGTCGAGCCCTTGCACCCCGATGCTGGCGCGGTTGACGCCCAGGCGGAGCCACGCCTCGGCGCGTCGAGCGTCGACGCTGGTCGGGTTGCACTCGACGGTCACCTCCACGTCGGTCGCGCGGTCGAAGGTCGCCGTGATCCCGGCCAGCACGCGCGCGAGCTCGGTCGGCTCCCAGAGCGACGGCGTGCCGCCCCCGAAGTAGACGCTCGCTACCCGAAGCCCGCCCGTGCCTCCGCTGGGGTCGGCCGGAGCGTGGGTGCGCGCCGCGCCGCCGGCGGTCGCGGGCGGGTGCTCGGCGAGGTGGGTGGCGTGGGACGCGAGCTCGGCGAGCACGGCGTCGGCGTAGGCCGCGTGGGGGATCGCCTCGCGCCGGATCGCCTCGCTCGCGAAATCGCAGTACCCGCACTTGCGCAGGCACCAGGGGAAATGAACGTAGACGCCGATCTCACGGGCGGGGTCGGGCTCGAACGGTGCGGGGTGGCGCATCGGAGGCGGTGCCGAAGACTACCGCCGCCGCCGTCGTCGCGTCGCGGCCGCACCACGGGCCGGCCGGTCGCGCTCCTCGCTTTGCGACGCCGGATCCCCGATGATACCCTCCCCAGGGCAGGTGCTTACCGCTTGGCTAGCCCACACTTGGACATCGAGCAGGTCATCCGCCGCGTACAGGCCTACCACGCCAACGCGGACACGGACCTGTTGCGCAAGGCGTTCGCCTTCTCCCAGGAAGCCCACCGGGAGCAGGTGCGCAAGAGCGGTGACCCGTACTTCGTGCACCCGGCGCACGTCGCGGAGATCATCACCGAGCTCAGGCTCGACGTTGCCAGCGTCTGCGCCGCGCTCCTGCACGACACCGTCGAGGACACCCACGCGACCCTCGCCGAACTGACCCGCGAGTTTGGCGGCGAAGTGTCGGGGCTCGTGGACGGGGTCACCAAGCTCGGCAAGATCAACTTCGTCTCTCGCGAGGATCGCCAGGCGGAGACCTTCCGCAAGATGGTGGTCGCGATGGCGGCCGACATCCGCGTGCTGCTCATCAAGCTCTGCGATCGCCTGGACAACATGCGGACCCTGGCGCACATGAGCCCGGAGGCGCAGGAGCGGATCGCCCGCGAGACGATGGAGATCTACGCGCCGCTGGCGAGCCGCCTCGGCATCCAGTCCATCAAGGGTGAGCTCGAGGATCTCGCCTTCCAGTACCTGGAGCCCGAGGCGTCGCGATACGTCCAGCAGCACATGTCACGGACGCAGCGGGATCGCGAACGGTACATCGAGCAGGTGAGCAAGACGCTGACGTCACGGCTCGCCGAGCACGGGTTCGCCGTCCAGGTCACCGGGCGCGCCAAGCACGGTTACTCCATCCACCGCAAGATGAAGGAGAACCAGTGCGACTTCGAGCAGGTGTACGACGTCATCGCGTTCCGCGTCTGCGTCGAGAGCGTCGCCGACTGCTACGCGGCGCTGGGGGTCGTCCACTCGAAGTGGACGCCCATCCCCGGGCGGTTCAAGGACTACATCGCGCTGCCCAAGCCCAACATGTACCAGTCGCTGCACACCACGGTGATCGGGCCGGGGCGGCAGCGGATCGAGATCCAGATCCGGACCCATGAGATGCACCGCGTCGCCGAGCAGGGCGTGGCCGCGCACTGGAAGTACAAGGAGCGCATCGGTGGCGGGATCGACCCCCGGGACGCGGAGAAGTTCAGCTGGCTGCGCGAGCTGGCGGACTTCGAGCGCAACGTGAAGGACCCGGCGGAGTTCTTCGATGGAGTGAAGATCGACCTCTTCCCGGACGAGGTCTACGTCTTCACCCCCAAGGGCGACGTGCAGGTGTTCCCGCGCGGCGCGACCCCGATCGACTTCGCCTTCGCCATTCACTCCGAGGTGGGCCACCATTGCTCGGGGGCGCGGGCCAACGGCCAGATCGTCCCGCTGCGGCACAAGCTCCAGAGCGGTGACGTGCTCGAGATCATGACCTCGCCGCAGCAGCAGCCGAGCAAGGACTGGCTCGAGTACTGCGTGACGACGCGCGCCCGCACGCGGGTCCGGTCGTTTCTACGGGCGGAGCAGCGCACCAAGAGCATCAACCTCGGGCGCGAGCTGCTCGAGGGCGAGATGCACGCCGCCGGCATGAGCCTGACCAAGTTCCTCAAGAACGAGGCGGAGGTGCGGCGTGTGGTTTCCGCGCTGAAGTTCGGCAACCGTGACGAGATGCTCCTCTCGGTTGGTTTCGGCAAGCTCGACGCGGAGGAGGTGGTGCGCACCGTCCGGGCGCGCGAGCCCGAGAGCCCCGAGCCGCCGCGAGAGTTCCGGGCGGGCCGCATCGAGCAGATCGTGCGCAAGGTGACCGGGCGGGACCAGGGCAGTATCCGCGTCAACGGCATCGAGAACGTGCTCGTCCGCTACGCCAAGTGCTGCAGCCCGCTGCCCGGCGACGCGATCGTCGGGTTCATCACCCGCGGGCGGGGCGTCACCGTGCACCGGCGCGACTGCACCAAGGCCTTCGACAACGATCCCGACCGTCGCATCGACGTCGCCTGGGACACCCGCGCCCGCATGACCCGGCCGGTCCAGGTCAAGGTGATGACGCAGAATAAGCCGGGGATCCTCGCCCACGTGAGCCAGACCTTCAGCTCGCTGAAGATCAACATCAGCGAGGCGAACTGTCGCGCCGGCGACGACGGGCGCGCCTGCAACGTCTTCGCGTTCCAGGTGGCCGACCTCGCGCAGCTGAAGAACGTGATGAAGGCGCTCGGCCGCATCGACGGGGTCGTTCAGGTCGACCGGGTGTGACGACGCTCCTCCCCGCCGCGGCCCCGCGACCATTTGTGGGGTGGCGGCGGCGTCGATCGCGCGTCGCCCACGGGGTAGCGGAGGCGGCCGCGAGCGCGACGCGACGGAGTGGGTGGCGCGAGCCGGACGGATCGCGCACGGGGGCTGGCGTGCCGGCTAGGTTGACGTCGGGATCGCCGGAGACATACCCGTGCAGCCACTCGCCGAAGCCGCGGGCGGGGCGCCCCAGGACGGCCGCCAGCTCCTCCGCGCGCACCCAGGGATCGGCCTCCGCGCCCAGCGCACCCCGATGCGTCGACCAGGGCCAGGCGAGGGATCGGCAACGAGGCCAGCGCGCCGCGCGCCCTCTCGGGCGCGCGCGACCAGGTGCACGAACGCCATGCGGCTCGGTCGGCCACCGGCGCCTCCCCGGGTGACGGCCGCGGTCTACGCGAGGTCCCTCGGCGGCCGGCCCCCGCGCCCGTCCTTGACAGCGCCACCCCCTGCCGATAAAACCCCGGTCCCTCGAACGAGGTTTGCGGGAGTAACTCAGCGGCAGAGTGCCACCTTGCCAAGGTGGACGTCGAGGGTTCAAATCCCTTCTCCCGCTCTCGAAGGCGCTCAAGCTAAGTGTATGGAACGGCTCGGTTAGGTTACCGGGCCGTTTCTTTATGTCCCCCGCTTGGGGCGCGAGGATCGCGGGCAGCGGCCCGTCGGCCTGATCGATGGTTCCGGTGGTCGATCAGCCCGAGGGTCTTCGCCAGCCCGTCGGCCTGCTCCTCGCCGCGAACGGTGCTTCATCGGCGCTGCGTCGCCTCGGTCGCGTGCCCCGAGATCAGGGGGTCACGATGTCCGAGATCTGCGCCTCCCGCGCCAGGTACTGAAACGACCGCCTCATGGCCCGTGGCGTGACCCGCTTCCTCTGCCCGATGGCCAGCGTCGCGAAGCGGAGGGGCTTGTCGAGGCGGTTGGGCGCGGGGGCCATCGACCACGAGCCGCTCGCGGCAGGTGCTGGGTTCCCGCGACGTGAGCGCCTCGGGCTGCTCGCGGGTTGAGGGGCTCGCCCACGAATGGTCCGCGAGACCCGCTCCGGAACAGAGCGAGCGCCTCGACGCTGTCCGTGGCGAGGCCGAGCGCCACGGCATCGGGCTGATCGTGTTCGTCAGTCCCGGCGACTACGAGACGTGGCAAGAGCACGTCCCCCCGGCCCGAACCCGCGCCGAGTTCTCCCGCGTCGACGAGTTCATCGCCCAACAGATCTCCAACGAGGCCAAGTCGGATCTGCGGGAGCAGCTGCGGTAGAGGAGGGCGCCGAGGAGGTTCGAACGATCCAGGAGGGCATGTCCGTGGCGCTGGATGAGCCCCAGTGGGTGCCGGTCCAGACCAGGACTGGCGTAGGGCCCTGCTAGCACACTGACGCCGAGCGCGAGGAACGAGTACCGCCGAGCACTCGAGCGACCGCCACGAGGGCCGCTGAAAGCCGTCCTCTATCGCACTCAGCTTCATTGAGGCTCGTGTGTCATCGGCTCGGCATCTGGCAGAGTCGCGAGGGGAGGCAACTCGAGTGGGCTTCCCGCGGAGGTGCGGCCCCTCGACGTCGAGAGGTTCGACGACCCTGGCCTGGCTGCGTTACGGTGCTGCCGTCCCCGCTGGGGAGCGTACCCGCCCGAAGGATGCACGATGCCGAGGCGAGCCAGAGCACGCGTGGGTTGGGCGCTGGTCGGGGTTCTCGCGATGACGGCGTGCGGCCGGAATGGCACGAGGATCACCGCCATTGGGGTGCGTCCAGTTCGTGGCGAAATACCGCTACTGGACGCGGTTCGAGTGAGCGTCGGGAGGTAGGCATGTCCAGACGCTGGAGCCGAACAGGG
>CAYZQO010000056.1:0-39486 GCA_964480725.1 uncultured Polyangiaceae bacterium
ACCGGCCCCGCGACGACCGGCCCCGCGACGACCGGCCCCGCGACGACCGGCCCCGTGACGACCGGCCCCGTGACGACCGGCCCCGTGACGACCGGCCCCGTGACGACCGGCCCCGTGAGCGGTCGCGGGAGGATCGCCCCCGTGAGCAGGGCGACGCTCCGCGTGACGACCGACCGCGCGACGACCGACCGCGCGACGACCGGCCCCGTGAGCGCACCAGGGAGGATCGCCCCCGTGACGACCGGCCGCGTGAGCGGTCGCGGGAGGATCGCCCTCGCGAGCAGGGCGAGCGTCCGCGCGAGGAGCGTCCGCGCGAGGAGCGTCCGCGCGAGGAGCGTCCGCGTGAGGACCGCCCGCGTGAGGACCGCCCGCGCGAGGGCGGTGGGCGTCGAGAGGACTGACCCCCGGCGCAGCGACAGCTCGACGACCTTCACCGGTTGGTGCGAAAGCGCTGACCGGTGGGGGGCGCTCGGCCGCCGCTGGCAATCGAGCGGTTTGCCGCTCTAGAGCGGCAATCAGTTTGATTGCCGCGAAGAATCAACGACCTAGGGACCCGCGTCCTCCGGGTCCCACCCAGCCATGGCTGGGTGGGTGAGAGCGTGGGGTACCGAGCGCGCAGCAGATCTCGCCGAAGGCGCCCTGAAAAACGCCCCCTCGCCCCGCGTGGGGACGTTTTTCAGGGCGCCGATGCAGCGGGCAAACCGATTGGTGCTCTAGCGCTTCGGCTCAGGGCCCTCGCTCGTGGTCGGCGACCCGCTTCGGGCCAGCACCTCGTTGTGCGACCCGGTGCGGTAACCGAGCAGATCGAGGGTCACGTACTGGAACCCCTGGCGCCGTCCCGCCGCGACCAGGTGGGACCGCAGCTCGTCGGTCACGGCGCGCTCGAGCTCGGACGGGTCGAGCTCGAGGCGGGCGATGGTGTCGTGCCAGCGGACGCGCACCTGCCGGAAGCCGAGGCCGCGGACCTCGGCCTCGAAGCGGGCGATCTGCTGGAGTCGGTCGACGGTGACGCTCGAGCCGTAGGGCAGGCGACTCGCCAGGCAGGCCGCGGCCGGCTTGTCCCAGAGCGCGAGCTCGAGGTGCCGGGCTAGGGCTCGGACCTCGGCCTTGCCGAGGCCGGCCTCGACCAGCGGGCTGCGGACCCCGGCGTCGCGGGCGGCGTCGGCACCGGGGCGATAGTCGCCCAGATCGTCGAGGTTCGAGCCGTTGACGACGCAGGCGAGGCCCCACTCCCGCCGCTTCGCCTCGGCGACGCGGTAGAGCTCGGCCTTGCAGTGAAAGCAGCGATCCGGGCCGTTGGCGACGTACTCGGGGTGGAGCATCTCATTGGTTTCGCACTGCTCGTGCCGGACCCCGAGGTCGCGGGCGAACCGCGCGGCTTCGGCGCGATCCTCTGGGGCGAGGCTCGGGCTCACCGCGGTCAGGGCGACCGCGCGCGGGCCCAGGGTGCGATGGGCCACCGCCAGCAGGAGCGCGCTGTCCGTGCCGCCCGAGAAGCAGACGACGACCGAACCCAGCTCGTGCAGGACCTGCTCGAGGCGTTCGAGCTCGGCGGGGGACGATGCGTTCGGCGCGATAGCTGCGGGCGGCACGGGCGGATCCGTAACACGCGCCCCCCCCGAGGCGGCAGCGGCGCGCTGCCCGATCGGCGCTCGGCGGCGGGCGCGAGGATCGCGCGGGCCAATCGGCCGATCGCTAGGCCCTCTGGCTATCCCTATGTTCAGTGCTATCCTGTTCAGTGCCCGTAGGAACATGGCTCTCCCCGCCCGCCTCCTCGCCGAGCTTCCCCCGCAGGTCAGGGTGGGGGCGCGCTGGGCTCGGACTGGGGGCGAGGCTGGGAGCGGGGATGGCCTTGCCAGAGGGGCCGGTAGGGCGGGTGTCGCCGGGGAGGGCGCGGGGAGGGCGCTGTCGCTGGGGGTCGATGCGCTCGACGCGCTCTTGCCCGACGCCGGACTGCCACGGGGCTCCGTGGTGGAGCTCTCGGTGGCGGGCGGCGCCGCGCTCGGCTCGAGCCTCGCGCTTTTGGCCTGTCGCTCGGCGCAGGCGCAAGCGCGGCTCCAGGGGCAGCCGTCCGCGTGGTGCGCCTTCGTGGATCCCACCGCCTCGCTCCACGCGCCCGCGGTGGCCGCGATGGGGGTCGATCTCGAGCGACTGCTGGTGGTGCGGCCCCCCCCCGAGGCGCTGTCTCGCGTCGCCGTTCGTCTCGTCGAGTCGCGGGTTTTCGCCGTACTGGTCGTCGATCTGCTGGGGTTGCCCGGCATGGCGACGTCGGTGTCGCTGGATCGGTGGGTCCGCGTGGTGCGCCGTCTCGCGCTGGCGAGCGCGAGCAGCGACGGCTGCGTGTTGCTGCTCACCTCGCGCGAGGCGCCGCGCTCCTTGCCCTTGCCGGTGGCGCTCCGGTTGGAGCTCCAGCGCGTGGGGCGCTACCGGCTCCGCTTGCAGATCGCCAAGGATCGCCAGGGTCGGCTCTCGGGGCCGCACCGGGTCGAGCTGGCTCCCGGGTTGCGCGCGGTGAGCGCGGCCGGCGGCAATCCTCGCACCAGCGGCGAGCGCGCGGACTCACCCCCCGCGGGAGCTCCTCACCGGCATGTCGACGCGATCGCAGGGTGACGGGGCGTCAGCGGGAGCGGCGTCGGCGGGTGTGGCAGCTGGCCACGCTCGGCGGATCGTCGCGCTCTACTTGCCGGAGCTGCTCTGCGAGCTGGCACGGGAGGGCGACGTGCATGGCGGCGGCCCGCAAGGGGCTCGCGGCGCTGGGCCGCGTCCGGATCGGGCGCGCGGCGCGGAGGTCGCCGTGCGCGGCGCGCCACGGGTCGGGCGCTCGCGGCCGTTCGCGGTCGTCCTGGGCGATCTCCTCCCCACCGCTCGGCTCGCCGCCGTCTCGGCGGAGGCACGGCGGCTCGGGCTCACCGAGGGCCAAACGATCGCCGAAGCGCGCGCGGTAGTGGCCGGGCTCGAGGTGCTCTGCGTTTCGCGCTCCCGGATCCGCGCGGCGCTCGCCGCCGTGGCCGAGGTGGCGCTCGGGTTCGGGATCACGACGTCCATCGAGCCCCCTCTCCCGCTCGAGGGGGGGCGGCCCGAGGCCTCCACGAGCCCGGGGGAAGCGCTCGCGGCGCGGTCTGGCGGGCAAGCAGGGAGCGTCGGGGACACCGTGTGGGTCGACGTCACCGGCACCGAGGGGCTGTTCGGGGGCGAGCAGCAGCTCCTGGTGGAGCTCGCGAGCGCGGTGAGCGAGCTCGGTCACGCGGTCCGGCTGGGGATCGCCGAGGGGCCCCTCCTCGCTCGGGCGCTCGCTCGCTGGGGGGTGGGCGCGCGCCGTCAGGTGGGGGTGGTAGCAACCCCGGCGCTGGTGGCGGCTCTTCCCGTCGTAGCGCTGCCGCTCGATCTGGAGCGCGCGGCGTGGCTGAACAAGCTCGGCGTCCACACGCTGGGGGAGCTCGCGGCCCTCCCGCGCACAGCCCTGACGAGCCGTCTCGCCGAGCCGTCGCGCGGCACGAAGTGCGACCGCAACGGTGACGCGGGGAGTCCACCGCCGAGGGTCGACGCGCGGCTCCTGGTCGAGCTCTGTAGGGGTCTCGATCCGACGCCCCTCGTCCCCTACCGGCCCCCACGGATCCTGATGGAGGAGGTGAGCTTCGAGGATCCCGTCCCCGGGGTGGAGCCGCTGAAGTTCGCGCTGCTCCGCCTCACGGCGCGGCTCGCGGCGCGGCTCGCGGGGCGTGGCGAGGCGGCGCTGACGCTCGCGATCACGCTCCTGCTCGACCCCTCGGTGGCCCGGCTCGCGGGAGCCCCGCCGGGCCTCGCGTTCGAGCTCGGGCTCGCGGCTCCGCTCTGGCGGGAGCAGGAGCTCTATCGCGCGATCGTCGCCCGGATCGAGCGGTTGAAGCTCCCAGCGCCGACCGTGCAGCTCCGGCTCAGCGTGCCGAGCGTGACCGAGCGCGCCACGCGGCAGCTCGATCTGTCGAGAATGAGCGGGGAGGGCTTCGCCGGCGCCCGTGACGAGGACGTGCTCCCCGTTCTCCTCGCCGAGCTGGCGGGGGACGTCGGGGCCGACCGGGTGGGGCTGCTGCGCTGCGTGGACTCCCACCGCCCCGAGGCGCAGACCTTGCTGGTGAGCCCCGGGGCGGCGGGCGGCGGGGGAACGGGCGGACGAGCGCTCCGGGGGCGGCGGGAGCGGTCCGCGCCGCGAGCCGTCGAGCCGGCGCCCGCTCCGACGCCAGCCGCCGGCGTGCCACGGATCGGCGCTGGGCGCCGGGTGCGGGCGCCAGTGCGGCTCTTCTCTCGCCCGCTGCCCTTCACGGCTGCGCTGCGACCGGAGGCCGCGATCTTCGTGGCGGGGCGCGCCTACACCATCGCCCGGGTCGATTTCGAGCGCCGCCTGGAGGCGGTCGAGTGGTGGTCCCACCGCCCGACCTCGCGAGACTACTACCGCTTGCTCCTGCTGGGTGAGCACGATGGGCGGACTTCGGTTGGGGGGCGAGGCGAGGCCAGCGTGCTCGAAGTGCTGGTGTACGTCGATCGCGGGACCGGCGAGCGCTACCTGCAGGGGATCTTCGACTAGCGCTCGCCGCGGGTCGGGGAACGGGACTCACCAGTCCGGGCGCAGTCATGGCCGAGTTCGTCGAGCTCCTGGCGCGGTCCTGCTTCTCGTTCCTGCGGGGGGCTTCCCACCCCGAGGAGCTGGTCGAGCGCGCCCACGAGCTCGGGCTCTCCGCCGTCGCCCTCTGCGATCGCGACGGGCTCTACGGCGCCCCGCGCGCCTTCGTCCGGGGCCGGGAGCTCGGGCAGCGCGTGATCGTGGGGGCCGAGCTGACGTTCCCCGCCGCGGGCGCCTCGCCCGGCGCGCCACCGGACGCGGACCCTCCCGTGGTGGCCCTGCTCGCGCTCAATCACGCCGGCTACTCGAACCTCTGCCGCCTGCTCACCCGCGCTCACGCCGAGCTACCGAAGGGCGAGGCGGCGAGCGATCCGACGTGGCTCGGCGACCACGCGGCGGGGCTCTTCGCCGTGGTGCCGGCACCGCAGACGCCCGGGGGCGGCGACACCCCGGGGCCCGCGCTCCTCGCGGCGGTGCGCGACGCCTTCGGGGAGCGCGCAGCGCTCGGGATCCACCGCCACCTCGACGGCGCGGACGCGGCGCGGGACGAGCTGGTCACGGGGTGGGCGGCACGCTATGGGCTCCCCGTCGTGGCGAGCTCTCGCCCGCTCGCCCACGTCCGGGCACGGCAGCGGCTGGCGGACGTGCTCGCGTGCATCCGCCACGGTACCACGCTCGATCGCGCCGGGACGCGCCTGCGCGGCAACGCCGAGGCCGTGCTGCGCTCCCCCGCGGGTATGCGCCGCCTGTTCCGTGATCACCCCGAGTGGGTGGCGCAGAGCGGCGCCATCGCGGACAAGCTCCAATTCTCGCTGGCCGAGCTCCGGTACGAGTTTCCCTGCACCCTCGCCCCGGGCCAGACGGCGGACGAGCGCCTGCGCGAGCTCACGCTCGAGGGGGCGGCGCGCCGCTACCCGCTGGGGGTGCCCCCGGCGGTGGGCGCCCAGCTCGAGCGGGAGCTCGCCCTCATCGCCCAACTCCGCAAGGCGCCCTACTTCCTCAGTGCCTGGGAGATCGTCCAGATCGCCCGGCAGCGGCGGATCCTGTGCCAGGGGCGCGGCAGCGCCGCCAACAGCGCCGTCTGCTACGCCCTCGGCGTCACCGCGGTCGATCCCTCTCGCTCCAGCCTGCTGTTCGAGCGCTTCATGAGCGTCGAGCGCGACGAGCCCCCGGACATCGACATCGACTTCGAACACGAACGGCGCGAGGAGGTGATCCAGGAGATCTACGCGCGTCACGGCCGCGAGCGTGCCGCGATGGTGTCGGAGGTGATCGCCTATCGGGGTCGGAGCGCGCTCCGGGACGTGGGTAAGGCCTTCGGGTTATCGGCGGAGCAGATCGATCGCCTGGCGGGCTCCATCGGTCACTGGGACGACGTCGCAACCACCGGGGGGCGCCTCGCCGAGGCCGGGCTCGATCCCGGCGACCCGCGGGTGCAGGAGGTGCTGCGGCTCGCCACCGAGCTCCAGGGCTTCCCGCGGCACCTCTCGGTTCACGTGGGGGGCTTCGTGCTCTCGGCGCGCCCGCTCCACGAGGTGGCGCCCGTGGAGCCGGCGCGGATGGCGGGGCGGACCGTGATCCCCTGGGACAAGGACGACATCGACGCGCTCGGCTTCTTCAAGGTCGACGTGCTCGGCCTGGGGATGCTCACGGCGATCCGGAAGTGCCTGGCCTCGATCCACGCCGACGGGGGGCTCCGCCTCCCGGGCTCGACGTCACCCGAGCGCTTCGATCCGATCGACGTTCTGGCCCGCGTCCCCGCCGAGGACCCCGCCGTCTATCGCCTGGTCCAGCGCGCGGACACCGTGGGGATCTTCCAGATCGAGAGCCGGGCCCAAATGGCGATGCTGCCGCGCCTGCGGCCGCGCTGCTTCTACGATCTGGTGATCGAGGTGGCGATCGTGCGGCCCGGCCCGATCCAGGGCGGGATGGTGCACCCGTACCTGCGGCGTCGCAACGGCGAGGAGCCCGCGCGGGCGCCGCACCCCGACCTCGAGCCGATCCTGGGTCGCACGCTGGGCGTCCCGCTATTCCAGGAGCAGGTGATGCAGATCGCGATCACGGGCGCGGGCTACAGCGGGGGCGAGGCCGATCGGCTCCGGCGCGACATGGCCGCGTGGAAGCTGCACGGACGGCTGCTCCAGCACCGGGAGCGGCTCCTGGCCGGCTTCGCCGCGCGGGGGATCGCGGAGGATTTTGCCGTGGCCCTGTTCGAGCAGATCAAGGGCTTCGGCGAGTACGGCTTCCCGGAGTCGCACGCCGCCTCGTTCGCGTTGCTCGTCTACGCCTCCGCCTGGCAGAAGGCGCACTATCCGGCCCACTTCGCCGGCGCGCTGCTCAACTCCCAGCCGATGGGGTTCTACTCGCCGTCCACGATCGTGCAGGACGCCGCGCGGCACGGGGTGAAGGTGCACGACGTTTCGATCGTCGCCAGCGACTGGGACACGACCCTCGAGCCGCCGAGCTCGACGACGTCGGTCCCGGGCGGGTCCGGGGAACGCCCTCGTCCCGCGCTCCGGCTCGGCCTCCGGCTGGTCAAGGGGCTGGGCGAGGCGGGGGCGCGGCGGCTCCTGACCGCGCGGGCAGCGCGGCCGTTCGCGGGGCTCGGTGACGTGATGGAGCGGAGCGGTCTGTCGCGCGACGAGCTCGATCGGCTCGCCGAGGCGGGCGCGTTCGAGGCGCTGGTGGAGGGACGCCGGCTGGCGCTCTGGGGGCTGCGCGCGCCGCGCACCGGCGGCCTCTTCGCCGGGCTCGAGCCCAGCGAGCCGCCCGTGGGGCTGCCGCCGCTCCGTGCCGCCGAGCAGCTCTTGCTCGATTACGGGACCAAGGGGCTCAGCGTTGGTGACCACCCGCTCCAGCACCTGCGCACGTCGCTCGTCCGCCGCGGCGTGGTGCGTGCCGTCGATCTCCCCGCGCTCGGCCGCGGAGCGGCGGTCGCGGTCGCCGGGTTGGTCACCTGCCGGCAGCAACCGCACACGGCCAGGGGAGTGGTCTTCATCACGCTCGAGGACGAGACGGGACTGGTAAACCTCATCCTGTACCGCGCCGTGTACGAGCGGTTCCGTTCGGTGGCGCGCCACGCGACGCTCCTCTTCGCCCGCGGGCAGATCGAGCGTGACGAACGGGTGGACGGGGAAGGGCAGGTCATCCACGTCATCGCGCGCGAGCTCGGGCGGCTCGACCGCCCGAGCGGGGGGCTGCGCGCGGCATCGCGGGATTTTCACTGATCCCCAGTGGTGGAGTCGAGCTGACTTGGTGCCGAGGAGCGTTCGCGCAACGGCAACACGTTCGTCACGTACTCTCCGGTCGGCGTCTTCCACGAGGTGGACGCGACGGGGGCGCTCCTGCGCGAGATCACGACCACCACGGTCGGTTACTCGGAGCACCGCAAGACGCTCTACGGACCACCACCGCCCGTTGGTGAGTGAGCCGTCGGCGACCCGGGCCGACTCCGACCTCCGACCGGCAGCTCGACCCGCGGGGACCGGTCGGCGAGCGGCGCCGCGCCCCGGGGGCGCGGGGCGCGGGGCGCGCCTCGGCGCCCGATTCAGGCGACGTTGGCCGCAGCGGCGACGGGCACGTTGGTCGCCGTGCGGTCGCTGCGCGTGGGGGCGCTCTCGTTCACCTTGACGCTCACGATGCGCGAGACGCCTGGCTCGCCCATGGTGACGCCGTACAAGACATCCACCATCTGCATGGTCTGCTTGATGTGCGTGATGAGGATGAACTGCGAGCGATCCGTCATCGACCGGATCGCCTCGTTGTACCGGGTGACGTTGGCCTCGTCGAGCGGGGCATCGACCTCGTCGAGCACGCAGAACGGCGAGGGGCGGTGGCGGAAGATGGCGAAGATCAGCGCCACCGCGGTGAGGGCCTTCTCACCGCCGCTCATCAGCTCGATGTTGGCGAGCTTCTTGCCGGGCGGCTGGGCGACGATATCGACGCCGGTGTCGAGCAGGTCGTCGGGATTGGTGAGCGCGAGCTCGGCGCGGCCGCCCTTGAAGAGCTTGACGAAGGTGTCCTTGAACAGCGCGTTGACGGCGTCGAACGTCTCGCGGAACCGGCGCCGGGACTCCCGGTTCATGTGCTTGATTGCGCGATCGAGCTCCTCGAGCGCCCGCTCCACGTCGGTCTGCTGGGCGCTCAGGGAGACGAAGCGAGACTCGGCCTCGGCGAACTCGGCCTCGGCGTCGAGGTTCACCGGCCCCATCCGATCGATGAGCTGGGTGAGCTCCTTGATGCGCGCGCGGTGCTCCGCGTCCGGCGGGGGGCGGAGGTGGTAGTCGCCGACCACGCGCCGCAGGTCAAGCCCGCGGAAGCGGGAGGCGACATCCGCGAGCAGGTGCTCGTGGTCGCGCTCGAGGCCGATCAGCGCCACCTCGTGACCGTGGACGGCCTCGTCGATGGACTCCACGCGGACGCGGAGCTCTCGCGTCTCGCCCTCCCGGTGCGAGATGGCGAAGCGGACCTTGTCGAGCAGCTCGTTGGCCTCGTCGAGCTCCTGTCGAGCTTCACGCTCCGCGTCGCGCGCCGTGACCAGCGCCTCGCGCGCGAGGAAGATGCGCGCGGCGGTGGCCCCCGACGCCTCGGCCGCCTCGAGCAGCTCCTGGTCGAGGCGCTCGGCACGCGCACCCTGCTCGTTCATGTTCGCCGTGAGCCGATCGCGCGCCGCCCGGGCGGAGCCGGTCTGCTCGCGGACCTGGGCGAGGCGGACCTTGCGCTCCGTCACCAAGGAGGCCTGGGCGTCCACGCGCTCCTTCCACTCGGCGGCCGTCTCTTCGGCGCGGGCGCCCTCGAGGCGGAGCTCGTGCAGGGCCGCGGTCAACTCGTCGAGCTGGGCGCGAGACTCCGCCTCCGCCGACTCTGCCTGCTGGATCGCGGCCTTTAGCTCGGTGAGCTCGGCAGCGAGAGCCACGAGGCGGAGGCGCGCTCGCTCGCGGTCGCTGCGCGCCTGTGCGAGATCCTTCTCGGCCTGGACGTGCGCGAGCTCGCCCTCGTGATCGCCCTGACGAGCGCGATCGAGGGCCGTGCCGATCTCTACCATGTGGGCACGCAGCGCCGTGTGGGCCGCCAAGGCCTGGTGCTCACGCGCGGACAGCTCGACCACCTCCTGCGCCAGCTGCCGCATCTCGCGCTTCTGCTCGACCATGGCAGCGGCCACGTCGTCGCCGCTGCCGCCGCTGATGACCCCGTTGGGGCGAACCACGGTCCCGTCGAGCGCCACGGCGGTGGCGCCCGGGTGCCGGCGCGCCCAGGCGAGCGCCTGCGCGGGGGTGTCGAGCACCACCGCGTCGCCGACCAGCGTACGGACGAGCGCCTCGTCGGCGGGGGCGTAGCGCAGGTGCTCGTCGAGGTAGCCGAGCCAGCCGCCGTCCCCGGTGTCGGCGCCTGGGCGCTCGTCACTCCGCCGCCGTCCCGCCACATGGGTCGGGCATGCCGCCACCACGTGGGCACGGCCGCGCTTGGTGCGCTGCAGCTCGTCGAGCAGCTCCAGCCCGCGCTCGGGGTCGCTCACGATCACGTACTGGAGCTGATCCCCGAGCAGGCCGGCGAGCGCGGCCGTCAGGCGGGGCTCGACCTCGATGCGATCGGCGAGCAGGCCGTGCACCGAGGGATCCTGGCGCAGGACCAGGGCGCGGATCCCCGCGCCGACCCCCTCCAGGCGCCGGTGGAGCTCCTCGAGCGCGCGCAGACGGTTGCGCCGGAGGCCAAGGTCGCCCTTCACCTGGTCGACGGCGCGCTCGCTCTGGAGCACGTCGCCGCGCAGCCCCTCGAGCTGCTGCTCGAGCGAAGCGCGCTCGTCCTGGGTGAGGCGCCGGCCCTCGGCGAGCTCGCGGACGCTCTGCTCGAGCGCGTGCTGGCGCGCCTCCAGGGTCGCCCCCTCGCCCTCGTGGGTTTCCCGCTCCGTCAGGAGCCGGTCTTCACGGGCGCGGCCGTCCCGAAGTCGATGGACGAGCCCCTCGATCCGCGCCTCGGCCGCGGCCGCCTGCGTGCTCGCCTCGCTCGCCTGGCGCCGGAGCTCGGCCACCTGATGATTGGCTGCGTACTCGCTCTGGCGGAGGGCGGAGAGGGCCGCCTCTTCGCTGGCCGCGTCTGCCTCACGCGCCTGCTCGTCGCTCCCGAGCTGGTCGATGCGTGCCGTGAGCTCGGCGAGCTCCACGGCCTGGCCCTCGAGGCGTTGGTGGAGGATCTCGAGCTCGCTGCGTCCGGTCGTGAGGCGCAGCTCGAGTTGCTCTCGTCGCTCGGTCGCATGCTGGACCTCGGCCAGCAGGGAGCCGACCCGGTTCTCCGCCGCGAAGGCCGCGTTGGCCGCGTCCTTCGCCCGGTCCTCGACGCGCATCGCCTCCTGGCGCGCCGCGGTCAGGGCCGCATCGGCCGAGACGAGCAGCTCCCGCGCCTCGGCCGCGCCGGTGCGCGCAGCGTCGAGCGACTCGCGCTCCACCCGGCCGACGACGATGAGGCGGAGCAACTCGTGGGACCGGGCGTACAGCTCCAGATCCTCGAACTCGGCGCGGTAACGGAGGAAGCGTTCCGCCTTTGCCGCTTGGCGCCGGAGGTTGTTCCGGGAGCGCTCGATCTCGGCGACGATGTCGTGCAGCCGGAGCAGGTTCTGGCGCGTCTGCTCCATCTTGCGCTCGGCCTGCTTGCGGCGCTGCTTGTACTTGGTGATCCCCGCCGCCTCCTCGATGAAGAGCCGACGATCCTCGGCGCGCGCGCTGACGATCTGCCCGATCCGGCCCTGCTCGACGATCGAGTAGGCCTTGGTGCCGACGCCGGTCCCTAGGAAAAGGTCGGTCACGTCCCGCAGGCGGACCGGCGTTCGGTTGATGAGGTACTCGCTGGTGCCGTCGCGGAAGAGGCGCCGGGTGACCGCGATCTCGGCGTAGTCGGCGTACTCCGGCGGCAGCTTCACGGCCTCCACGCGGTCCGAGTTGTCGAAGGTGAGGGTCACCTCGGCGAGGCCCGCCGGCCCCCGCGAATCGGAGCCGTTGAAGATCACGTCCTCCATCGCCTTGCCGCGGAGCTGGCGCGCGCTCTGCTCGCCCATGCACCAGCGGATCGAGTCGACGATGTTGGACTTGCCGCAGCCGTTGGGTCCGACCACGCCGATGACGTCGTGGTCGAAGTGCACCACGGTCTTCTCGACGAAGGACTTGAACCCGCTGATCTCGAGCTTCTTGATGTGCATCGCGCCCCTGGGACGACGCCCCGTTCGGGTATGTTAGGGGTCTGGGTCGCTCTCGAAACCTTGCATCACGAGGGGCACCGGGGGCGGACCACGTCCGACACCACGACGATTCCCCAAGCAGGGCCCGAGAGCACCGCCGGTCGACCATGACCGGACGGGGTACTAGACAGCAGTACACGCCTGAACGGACGCTTACAACTCAGATGTTCCGTACCCCGGCCTCGGAGCGAATAAATACTCACGATTTCAAAGTTTTATATGGGATCGAATTCGACGCGGCGCCCGTTCGGTCGGGGTTTGCTACCCCGAAATTGTCCACCATTACGGCGGCCGTCCGTTCGGTCGGACGCTTCTTCAGTGGTGTTGGCGGGTCGGCGATCCTTTGACCGGACGGCTCACTCGGGAGGATGGGTCGGCCATTCGGACCGACGACGTCGCGCAGGATCGTTGACAAGAGCGCGCGGGAGACTCATTTCTGCCGCGCGTCATGACCTACGAGTACGTCTGCACCAGCTGCCACCACGAGTGGGAGGCCGAGCAACGGATCAGCGAGCCCGCGCTCGACACCTGCCCTAGCTGCGGCGAGCGTTCGGCTCGACGCCAGGTTTCGGGAGGCGCGGGGTTCATCCTCAAGGGGGGAGGCTGGTACGCCGACGGCTACAGCTCCGGAGTCGGGAGCGCCAAGAAGGGCTCCGAGGGCACGACCACTCCCACGGTTTCGACCGGCTCCTCCACGGCGGATTCGGGCAGCTCGGCCGCGAGCAACGGCGTCAGCAGTCCGGCGGCGAAGACGGGATCGGAGAGCGGGAAGGCTGGCGCCGCGGCGGCGACCTCGGCGACCTCGGCGAAGCCCGCAGCGGCCTGAGCGCCGTCGCCGCGTGACGTCGCCTCGGCGCGGACGCGGTGTGCGTCCGGGGGGAGGGCCCGGCCGATACCCCTTCCCAGGGCCGCGGGGGTGGGTTACCCGTCGGCCCATGGCGCTGGTCACCCCTGGAATCGAGGCCCTTCGGCCCTACGAGGCAGGCAAGCCGATCGAGGAGCTCGTCCGGGAGGCCGGCGTCGCGGACGCGATCAAGCTCGCTTCCAACGAGAATCCCCTCGGGCCGAGCCCGCTCGCCGTGGCAGCCCTGAGCCGGGCCGCCGCCGACGTTCACTTCTACCCCGACGCCGCGGCCTTCCGGCTGCGCGAGCGCCTCGCCGCCGAGCACGGGGTGAGCATCGACGAGATCCTGCACGGGAACGGCTCGAACGAGCTCATCGATCTGCTGGTGCGGACCTTCACCACCAGTGAGGACCACATCGTCTTCGCCGAGCCCTCGTTCGTCGTCTACCGGCTCGCCGCGATGGCCCACGGGGTCCCGTTCACGGCCGTGCCCCTCCGCGCTCTCACCCACGACCTGGAGGCGATGGCCGCGGCCGTGACGCCGCGCACCAAGCTCGTGTTCGTGGTGAATCCCAACAACCCGACCGGCACCCACGTCGGGCGTGAGGCCGTGGAGCGCTTCCTGCGGGCGGTGCCGCCCGAGGTCATCGTGGTCTTCGACGAGGCGTACATCGACTACGCCGACGCGCCCGATTTTCCCGACTGCATCGCGTTGCGGGGGCTCCGCGAGCGGCTGGTTTCCCTGCGCACGTTCTCCAAGATCCATGGGCTCGCCGGGCTGCGGGTGGGCTACGCCGTGGCGACCCGGCAACTGGTCGAGTACCTGTTCCGAGTGCGGCAGCCGTTCAGCGTCGGCTCGTTGGGGCAGGTGGCAGCGACCGCCGCTCTCGACGATCGCGCGCACGTGGCGCGGTCGGTCGCCCTCAACGCCGCCGAACGGCCGCGCCTGCGGGCGGCCCTGGCCGCGCTCGGCCATCCGTCGGCCCCGAGCCAGGCGAATTTTCTCTTCTTCGACGTTCGCCGCCCAGGACGCGGGGTGTACGACGCCCTGCTGCGGCGGGGGGTGATCGTGCGCCCCATCGGCGGGCCGACGACCCTCCGCGTCACCGTCGGCACGCCGGCGCAGAACGATCGGTTCCTCGAAGCATTCCGGGCGGTGATGGCCGAGCAGGAGGCGGGGTGACTCGCGGTTTCCGCCGGCTCCGCCAGCGGGGCGGGGCGCTGCTCGCGGTGGGCGTCGCGGCGGGCCTGCTGCTCGCCACACCGGCGTGCCGCAAGCGGCAGGAGGTGATCGTCAAGACCGCGGACGGCAAGCGGCTCCGCGCCGAGGACATCGACCGCGATCCGACGGCACTGCTCCCCGGCGGGGCGCTCGGGATCCTGGTGCTGGACGCGCCGGAGTTGTTTCGCTCCGCCGTCGGTCAGAAGCTGCTCGCGCTCGCGCGCCGTCACGCGCCGCTCCCGGCCGGTGCGGGGTTCGAGCCCGAGCGCGACCTGTCCAGCCTCATCGTGGGCGTCTACTCCATGCAGGGCGCCGATTTCGCCGGGATCGCGCGCGGAAGCTTCGATCCTGTCGCCATCGAGCGGGCGGCCGACGGGCTCCAGACCACCCCCCTCGGGGTGCCCGTGGTGCGCACGGTCTACGCAGAGCGGAACCTGTACACTGCCGACAACGTCGGGTTCGTGGTCCTCACCACGCACACGGCCCTCTTCGGCAACGAGACGGGGATGCGACGCGTCCTCGATCGGCTCGCCCGGGGTCGCATCCAGCGGGAGATCCCCCCCTGGGCCGACGATCTCGTGGGGCGCCCGGGCGCGCCGATGGCCTTGGCGGCCAACCTCGCGACGGACACCGTGTCTTCGGCCGTGCGCGAGCAGCTCCCGTTCACCGCTGGGCTCGGCCGCCTGCGTGTGGTCGGCAACTTCGCACCACCGGGGATCAACCTCGCCGGAACGGCGGTCTATACGGGCGAGGTCGCGGCGCAGGCCGGCGCCGGGCAGGTCAACGAGATCCAAGGGCTCGTGCAGCGCTGGGGGTGGTTCGCCGCGCTGGCGGGGATCCCCCAGCCGGTTCGGAGGGTGCAGGCCGTCCCGCGAGGGCCCGAGGTCGATTTCGTGATCGGGCTCGACGCGGTGGCCGTCGGCAAGATGCTCGACCAACTCAGCGCGACCGTGAGCGCGGCGCGCCAGGAAGGATGACCGATGCAGCGATTGCGCGTGCGACCCGCGACCCGACCGCTCGCGGGCGGGGTGGCCGTCCCGAGCGACAAGAGCATCAGCCATCGCGCCCTCATCCTCGCCGCACTCGCGGCGGGGCGGAGCGAGCTCCGGGGCTTCTCCCACGGTGAGGACAACGTGGCGACGCTGCGCGCGTTTCGTGCGCTCGGCGTTGCGATTGACGACGACGGCGCGGGCCTAGTGCGGGTCGAGGGGGTCGGCCTCGACGGGCTCCGTGCCCCGTCGGTCGACCTGGACTGCGGAAACTCCGGCACCACGATGCGACTCCTGTGCGGGGTGCTCGGCGCGCAGCCCTTCCGCTCGCGGCTCGTCGGCGACGCCTCGCTGACGCGCCGCCCGATGGGCCGCGTCGTGCACCCACTGCGCGCGCGGGGCGCCGTGATCACCGGGGAGCCGCATGCGACCAAGGCGGGCGACCTCACGGCGCCGCTCGTGATCGGTCCCTTGCCCGCGGGCGAACGGCTCGGCGCGCTCGAGTACGCGATGCCGATCGCGAGCGCGCAGGTCAAGAGCGCGCTCCTGCTGGCGGGCCTGTTCGCGGCTGGACCGACCGTGGTGCGGGAGCCGGTCGGGAGCCGCGACCACACGGAGCGGATGCTGCGGGCGCTCGGGATCCCCCTGACCACCAGCGGGCACGCCGTCACCCTCCGGCCGCCGGCCGATCCCCGCGCCATCTCAGGGTTCGTCGTCGACCTGCCCGGGGACCTCTCCGCCGCGGCGTTCCCGCTCGTGGCCGGGGCGCTGATCCCGGGCAGCAGCGTCACGACCCACGCGACGGGGCTCAACCCGACGCGAGCGGGGATCCTCGAGCTGCTCGGTGCGTTCGGGGCTGCACCGACCGTGGAGCCGCGAGGGGAGAGCCTGGGCGAGCCTCACGGCGACGTCACGGTTCGGGCGGCGCCCCTCGCCGCGGCGGCGGTGGGCGGGGAGGTCGCGGTGCGGTCCATCGACGAGATCCCGATTGCCGCCGTGCTCGCGGCGCGCGCCCGCGGCACCAGCGAGTTCTCCGGCGTCGAGGAGCTGCGGGTGAAAGAGAGCGACCGGATCGCGCTGATGGTGGCGCTCCTGCGGACCTTCGGCGTCGAGGCGGAGGAGCGGACGGACGGCTTCGTGGTGCGGGGGCGTCCCGAAGGCGCGCTGCGAGCGGCGCGCGTCACCAGCGGTGGCGATCATCGGATCGCGATGTGCGCCGCTGTCCTGGGCCTCGTCGCCGACGGTGAGACGGTCATCGACGACGTCGGCTGCATCGCCACCAGCTTCCCGCGCTTCGCCGAGACCCTGCGCGCCCTCGGAGCCAGCGTGGAGGTCGAGTGAGCCGCCCGCGGCCGGTCGTTGCCATCGACGGTCCGGCCGGGGCTGGCAAGAGCACGGTGACCCGACGCGTCGCGGGCGAGCTCGGCTACCTGCTCCTCGGGACCGGCGCGCTTTACCGGGCGATCGCGCTGGCGGCTCGGCGGTCCCGGACGCCGTGGGACGACGCCAGCGCCGTCGGCGCCCTGGCCCACCGGCTGCTGACCTCCGGCGACCTCGCCGTCGTCAGGGGTCCGGGCGGCGAGCAGCGGGTGCAGCTCGCCGGGGAGGACGTGACAGAAGCGCTGGCGGACGAGCAGATCGGGCGGGGCGCGAGCGAGGTCAGCGCGCAGCCCGAGGTGCGCGCCGCCTTGCTTGAAGTCCAGCGCCGGGCCGGGCGCGGGGGTGGCATCGTCGCGGAGGGGAGGGACGTGGGCACGGTGGTCTTCCCCGACGCGGAGGCGAAGTTCTTCCTCACCGCGTCGGCCGCCGTGCGCGCTCGACGGCGCCACCGCGAGCTGCTCGAGCGGGGGCTCTCGGTCGACCTCGCGAGCATCGAGCGGGAGGTGGAGGAGCGAGACCGTCGCGACACGGAGCGCACCGTGGCGCCGCTTCGCCGCGCCGACGACGCCGTGACCATCGACAGCTCGGAGCTGACCCTCGAGGAGGTCGTCTCCATCATCGTCGACCGGGTGCGCGCGATCGCCGCCCGGCTCGAGGCAGGGTGACGCGACCCGGGGATCCGCGCGGACGACGCGCGGGGCCCGGACGGGCGATCTCGCGACGGACCTGGGTGCTGGCCGCCGCCGCGGGCGGCCTGCTCGCCTGTGGGGCGCGGCGGGCACCGGTCACCCCTCGGCCGCCCCCGCGGCGGGTGCCGGCGGATTTGGTCCCGGGCGATCTCGACGTGGTCTTGCGCGTGGATCTCGCTGCCGTTCGCGCGGCGCTCGGCGCTGGCATGCCCGCCGATCTGGTGGCCCCCGTGCCCGCCGCGGGCGACCCCGGTGTCCGCGCCCTCGTCGCCAAGGCCACCGCGGGCGCGACGACCGGATGGCTCGCCTTCCGGCCCGGCCTGGCGCCGGCCGTGCTCGATCACGTCTTGGTGCTCCGCGGGCGCTTCCCCGAGCTCGACCCCCGTGCCGGCGCGGGTGGGAAAGGCTGGAGTCCCCCGCGCGACCTCGGCGATGGATGGCGGCGCCACGACGCGGTCCGCCCCGTCGAGCGGACGGCGCCGGCGCGCGTCTACCTGCGCGACAGCACCGTGGTCGCGCTGGTCACCACCGCGGAGATCGACGCCGTGGAGCGGACGCTCGAGCATGGGATCGCGGCGGGGAGTCGGCTCGGACCGCTGCTGCCGGCGACCCACGGGACCCTCGCCGTCCGGGCGCGCTGTCGCTCCATCGCGGCCTGGGTCGAGCCGGCCCAGCCCACGGTCACGGCCCTGCTCCGTGCCGCGCAGCGGCTGTCGCTCGTGGTCGACCTGGAGAACGAGCGGCTCCGGGGCGAGGCGGAGCTCGGCTTCGGGGAGCCGAGTTCGCCCGAGCCCCGGGCGGTGGCGGCCGCGGCGACGACGGCGGCGCACCTGGAGGAGCTCCGTCGGGCCGTCGCCAAGGCGTCTGGCGTGATGGGGGTGGTGGCGCGCGGAGTGGACGTCGAGGCGGAGGGAGGGTCCGTCCGCCTCCGCTTCGACCTCGATCGCGGGGCACTGGGAACGCTCCTCGATGAGCTCGGGGTGCTGGTGGCCTCCGGCGTCGGGCCGGCGAAGCCCGGGTGACCCGCCCGGGCCCGCCCCCGCAGGGCTGGACCCGCCGAGCGATGGGGTGGAGCCCCTGGGCTCGGCCTCTTCGCACCGCGGCTCCGCCTTTCTCGTTTGACGGGGGCGTCGTCGTGGGGTAGCTGACGCCGTCCGGGCCGGGCGCGAGGTGCTTGACTGTGCGAGGTAATGACCTCGGCGACACGCATCCGCTCGGCGGCCGCCCGGAAGTCCTGCGAAGGAGGCATCGCATTGATCCATGACTGAAATCGAACCGAATACCCCCGCCAGCAGCGCGGTCGACAGCTTCGCGGCTCTCTTCGAGTCGGACGAGCCCACCACGGCCGGGCTCGAGCTGGGCGGCGAGGGGAAGATCGTGGCTGGCGTCGTCGTGCACGTCACGCGAGACGCAGTCGTGATCGACATCGGCGGCAAGAGCGAGGGCGTGATCGGGATCGATGAGTTCACCGACGCCGAGGGCACCGTCTTCATCAAGCCCGGCGATCGCGTGGACGTCTACATCGAGAGTCGCGAGAGCGACGACGGCATGATCTCCCTGTCGAAGGAGAAGGCCGACAAGATGAAGGTGTGGGACGAGATCTCGAGCGCCTGCGAGCGAGACGAGATCATCCAGGGCACCATCAGCCAGCGGGTGAAGGGTGGGCTGTCGGTGACCATCCGTGGGGGCGTCAAGGCCTTCCTCCCGGGCTCCCAGGTGGATCTGCGACCGATCCGGAACCTGGAGAAGCTCATCGGGCAGACCTACGACTTCAAGGTCATCAAGTTCAACAAGAAGCGCGGCAACATCGTCCTGTCACGCCGCGTGCTCCTCGAGAAGGAGCGCGACCAGATGAAGGCGCGGACCCTGCAGAGCCTCGAAGAGGGGCAGGTCCTCACCGGGACGATCAAGAACCTCACCGAGTACGGCGCGTTCGTCGACCTCGGCGGCATCGACGGCCTGCTCCACATCACGGACATGTCTTGGGGGCGGGTCAACCACCCGAGCGAGGTCTTCAGCGTCGGCGACGAGGTGACCGTCAAGGTCCTCAAGTACAACCCGGAGACGGAGCGGGTCAGCCTCGGGCTCAAGCAGACCCAGGAAGATCCGTGGAGCCACGCCGAGGAGGCCTACCCGCTCGGCAAGCGCGTCCACGGCAAGGTGATGAGCCTGACCGACTACGGGGCGTTCGTGGAGCTCGAGCCCGGGGTCGAAGGGCTGATCCACGTCAGCGAGATGAGCTGGACCAAGAAGATCAAGCACCCATCGAAGATGCTGGAGATGGGGGCGGACGTCGAGTGCCAGGTGCTCGAGGTCGACGCGCGGTCCAAGCGCATCAGCCTGGGGCTCAAGCAGCTCGAGCCCGATCCCTGGATGGTGTTCACCGACAAGTACAAGCCGGGCGACAAGGTCGCCGGCAAGGTCCGCTCGCTCACCGATTACGGTGTGTTCGTCGGCATCGAAGAGGGCGTGGACGGCATGGTCCACAAGACGGACCTGTCGTGGACGGTCAAGGTCAACAACCCTGGCGACTTCTATCAGAAGGGCGACGACGTCGAGGCGATCATCCTCTCGATCAACCACGACGAGAAGAAGGTGAGCCTGGGCGTCAAGCAGCTCTGGGACGACCCCTGGGGCAAGATCTTCGAGGAGTTCGCGCCCGGCGCGGTGGTGGAGGTGACGGTTCTCGGCGTGGCCGAGTACGGCGCCTTCGTGCGCTTGCGTGAGGGTGTGGAGGCGATCATCCCGTCCTCCGAGATGCCGCCCGGGACCGATCTGAACGCGGGCGCCAAGCTCCGCGCCGAGGTGTCCAACGTGGACTCGCAGGATCGTCGCATCACGATGTCGCTGCGGGACGTGGGCTCCACGGATCAGGCCGAGCAGTTCCAGGCGCTGACGCGGGAGAAGGCGTCGAACCAGGCGACGCTCGGTGACGTCCTCAAGGGCAAGCTCGCCGAGAAGCTGCAGGCCATGACCAGCCGTGTCGCTGAGGACGAGGGCGCCGGTGACGGCGCTGGCGACGGCGACGGCGAGTCCAGCTGAGCCCGAAGCGGGCGCGGCAGAGCGGGCGAGGAGCGTCCTTGGCGAGCGAGGCGCGCAAGCTCAAGCGTGGTGGTGGGCGTAGGCCGGACAGCGACGGCAAAGCCCGCCGCCGGGCGCTCCGGGAGCCCGGGGCGCCTCCGCCTCGGCCGGCCCCGCCGAGCCCACTGGCGCCTTCGCAGCTCAAGGCCCTCGCCGTCCGGCTGGGGCTGCCGTTGCTCGGCGTCTGGGTGGTCGGCGGGCTCCTGGCGGGGATGGGCCTCGGCGCCACGGTGACCACGGTCGCGCTCGCGATCCCGGGCACGATCACGCTCTTCCTCCTCGGGTTGCTCGGGTGGGCGGTCTGGCAAACCCGGAAGGCGCGGGGAGTGCACGGTATCCTCGGCGAGGTCCGGACCGCGGAGGACCGCAAGGCCGCCATCGAGAAGCTCGAGACGGGCTTCAAAAAGAAGGACGTCACGGCCGTGCTCGCGCGCGCGCAGCTCCTCATGCAGGAGGATCCGCGCCAGGCGCTGGCGGTGATGGAGGAGATCGATCTCACCAAGGTGATGCCCACCATCGCCGACGAGGTCCGGGCGCAGCGGGCGCTGGTGCACCTGATGCTTGGCGAGGTTTCCGCCGCTCGTCCCCTGGCGGACGCCGTCGATCTCAGCCGGCACCAGGACGCCAAGACCCGTGCGATGCTCGCCGGGGTGGTCGGCGAGGCCTGGGCCCGCAGCGGTCAGTGCAAGAAGGCGCTCGACACGCTCGCCCTGTTCAGCCCCGAAGACCCGGAGTTCTCCGAGGTGCGTCCCCAGCTGCTCCGGGCCATGGCCTTCGCCGGCGCGCACGGGAACGATCTCAAGGCGATGCGCCGATCCCTGCGGAAGCTGGCCGAGATCGACATCCGGATGCTCGGCGGGTTTCTGATGAAGCGGTCCCACCCCCTGCTCCAGAAGGAGGCCAAGCGAGCGCTGGAGCAGAGCGGCCAGGTCCCGCGCAAGATGCAGGTGCAGCGGCGCTGAACCACCGGTTTTGGGGCCGGCTTCCGGGGGACTTGGACGGGCCCGGCGCCGGGGGGGCGCGTGGCACCATTCCCCTGGGGTGTGCGGAGGGCTAGAGTGGGGGGCGGCCGGGGCCGTGTTGCCCAGGCGAGCCCCACGAGCCCGCACCGCGGCGGGACAGTGACGCCTTCACCCGGATGCGACCCTCGCCACCACCACCGAGCCCGTCCGACGCCGGCAGCGGAGCGACCGGGTCCCGCGTCCTGCTGGTCGACGACGACCCGACAGTCCTGCGGGGGCTCGCCCGTGAGATCCGGGCGCTGGGGTACGAGGTCACGGCGGTTTCGGACGGGGTCGCGGCGGTCGCCGAGATCCAACGGGGAGCGCCGTTCGACGCGGTCCTGAGCGACATCGCCATGCCGAGCATGGACGGGATCCAGCTCCTGCGGGAGATCCGCGAGCACGATCTGTACGTGCCCGTGGTGCTGGTGACCGGGGAGCCGGCGGTTAGCACGGCGGTGAAAGCGGTGGAATACGGGGCTTTCCACTACCTGACCAAGCCGGTCGCGATGGAGGAGGTCCGGCGCGTGCTCGGTCGCGCGGCGGCCCTGTCGCGAATGGCGCGAGTCAAGCACGAGGCGGCCGCCGCCCTCGGCGGGGGGCGAATTCTCGCCGGGGACCGCGCGGGTCTCGAGGCGAGCTTCGAGCGGGCCGTGGGGGCGCTGTGGATGGCGTACCAGCCCATCGTGCGCGCGGACACCCACGCCATCTACGCCTACGAGGCCCTGATCCGTTGCGACGACTCGGCGCTCCCAGGCCCCGGTCCCCTGCTCGGCGCCGCCGAGCGGCTCGGGCGCTTGCCCGAGCTCGGGCGGACGGTGCGGGAGCGCGTCACCGAGCCCATCGGTGGGCTGCCGTCGGATCGCTTCTTGTTCGTCAATTGCCACCCGAGCGATCTCCTGGACGAGGACCTCTATCGACGCGACGCGCCGCTCTCGCGCGTGGCGTCGAGGGTCGTGCTGGAGGTCACCGAGCGCGCGGGCCTCGAGGAGATGTCGGACGTGCGGGGCCGGGTGACGCTGCTGCGCGAGCTCGGCTTCCGGATCGCGCTCGACGACTTCGGCGCGGGCTACGCCGGTCTGACGAGCTTCGCCCAGCTCGAGCCCGAGATCGTGAAGATGGACCTGTCCATCGTCCGTGACGTGGAGCGGAGCGCCATCAAGCAGAAGCTCATCCGCTCGGTGACGGCGCTGGCCAAGGACATGGGGATCCTGGTCGTGGCGGAGGGCGTCGAGACGGTCGAGGAGCGCGACGCACTCCTTGACCTCGGGATCGACCTGTTCCAGGGCTACCTCTTCGCGCGGCCTGGACGGGCCTTCCCGGTGGTCACCCTTCCGCCGCCCCGCGCCGCCAACCAGGCGAGCTGAGGGCCAGCCACCGGTCGTCAGAGGCCCTGCAGGTGCGCCCGGGCCAGCGGGCGGAGGCTGGTTTCGGGGAGAAGATCGGCGTGGGAGACGACCGTCACCTCCCGCAGGTCGGACTCGATGAGCTTGCGTACGAACCGGCGGATGTCCGGCTGCGTCAGCACGAGGGGACGCCCGGTGAGCCCGGCGCTCGTCAGCGCCCGGCGGATCGCGGCGACGATGTCACGAGCCGCGCCGGGCGCCAGGGTGAGGAAGCTGCCGGCGGCGGTGCGAGAGATCGCCGCCCGGAGCGTCTCCTCGATGGCGCTGTCGAGCAACACGACCTCGAGCTCGGAAGCTCCACCGGTGAGCGAGTAGGTGATCGGGCGGCGGAGCGCGGCGCGGACCAGCTCGGTGAGGTTGAGCGGGTCCCGGTCCACGCTCGCGTACTGGGCCAGCGCTTCCAAGATCGCCTTGAGGTCCCGAACGCTGACCCCCTCCTCGACGAGGCGACGGAGGATGTCGGCGAGCAGGGTCACCGGGACGGGCTTGGGAACGACCTGACGCACCGTGGCGGGCGCCACCTGCTCGAGCTGGTCGAGCAGGCGCTGCGTCTCCGCGATCCCCAGGAAGTCGGCGGCGCGCTGGCGGAGCGGCGGGAGGCAGGTCCCGACGAGATGCTCGGCGACGGACCCGTCGGCGACCAGTTCGGGGACGGACAGCGCGAGGGCGGGGACCTCGTGGATGGAGAGCACGACCTGACGGGTGTCGAGCCCATCGCGGACCTCGATCCGCGCTGCGGGGAGGGGCACCCCGAGCTCACGAAACAGGAGCTCCTGCAGCGCGAGACCGACGGAGCGGATCCCGGGGCGCCGGAGGCGGCCCGCGCGGACGTCGTCGTCGAGGAGACGGCCGAGGTCCGGCGCGATCTCGATCGACCAGGGGGCCACGACCGGCAGGAAGCGCCCTGGGCTGCCCGGCGCGGCCGCGCTCTCCGATGGCTCCGGTGGTACGGTCGCCGCCGGGCGCGGCCGCGACCGCGCCCGGGAGGCGGCGAAGAGCAGCCCCGCGATCACCGCGAAGGGGAGCGCCGGGAGCCCTGGGACGAGGGCCAGCGCGCCGACGAAGACGCTGCCCACGAGCAGGGCCTGGGGTGACCCGAGGAGCTGCCCGGCCAGCTCCTCGCCCAGCGCTGTGTCGGGGGCCTCGCTCGCCACGCGGGTGACAAGCACGCCGGCGGCGGTGGCGATGACGAGAGACGGGATCTGGCTCACCAGGCCGTCACCGATGGTGAGCAACCCGTAGCGCTGCAGCGCCGTGACGGCGTCGAGCCCCTTCTGGCCCACCCCGATGACGAGGCCCCCGAGGATGTTCACCACGGTGATGATGATGGAGGCGATGACGTCCCCCTTGACGAAGCGCATCGCGCCGTCCATCGCCCCGTAGAACTGGCTCTCGCGGGCGAGCGTACGGCGCCGGAGCCGGGCCTCCGCGCCGTCGATGGCGCCGGAGCGGAGCTCGGCGTCGATCGCCATCTGCTTGCCGGGCATGGCGTCGAGGGTGAAGCGCGCCCCCACCTCGGCGACGCGCTCGCTCCCCTTCGCGATCACGACGAACTGGATGATGGTCAGGATGAAGAAGACGATCCCGCCGACGACGTAGTTCCCCCGGACCACGAACTGGCCGAAGGCACGGATCACCTCGCCCGCGTCGGCCTGGAGCAGGATGAGCCTCGTGGAGGAGACGTTCAGCGCCAGGCGGAGGAGCGTGGTGATGAGCAGCAGGGTGGGGAACGCCGCGATCTTGAGGGCATCGCTGACGTAGACGGCGACGAGGAGGATGACGACCGAACCGGCGAGGTTGCCGGCGAGCAAGAGATCGAGCAGGAACGTTGGCAGCGGGACGATCATCAACGCCACGATGGCGATGATCAGGGCCGCCAGGGCGGCGTCGGCGCCCCCGCGGGGGAGGCGACGACGGGAGGAGCGCGGGAGCGCGGCGGGGGACGCCATGACCGAGAGGCCGGGTCAGCTGGGCGCGGTGAAGAGCGCGAGGACGCCGGAGAAGAGGTGAAGCTTTGGCCGACTTGCGTGCGGGGCGATCTGAAACCCGCCGCTCACGCCGACGATCGGCAGGTCCCCGAACGCCGCGCGCAGCAGTCGCCCGTCGACGTCGTAGCTGCCGTAGAGGCGCGCGCCGCGCCCGGTGCAGCTGACGTAGACACCGAAGCGAGGGGCTGCCCCGGCGGCGGCGCGGCGGAGGCGACGGGTCGCCGCCTCGAAGTCCTCGCGGGCGGCGGCCGGATCGCGGGCGGCGAACGCCATCTGGACGCCGACGCGTGCCTCGCCGTTGACGAAGACGCCGCGGCGCGCCGGGTCCACGCCGCGGATGGGCCTGACGAAGACCTCGGGACGAACCCCGGAGGTGTCCGCGCCCCGCTCGGCCAACGCCACCAGCAGGAGCGGCTCGCCCGTGAGCCCCTCGCCCGCGGCGGTGAGAGCGTCCAGGGCGGGCTCGTCGCCGAGGCGGATCACCAGGCTCCCGCGCGCTTCGTTGATCGGGCGCAGGGGCGTGAGCAATCGAGCAGCCGGGGTGACCTCGATCACCGGGGCGGTGAGCCCGCGGAAGCCGAGCGCGATCGCCGCCCCGCGAGCGAGCGAGCCATCGCCGAGGACACCCACGGCGCCAGGGGAGCCGGCGGTCCCGAACCCGAAGATCTGGGCCGCCCGGGGCAGCGCGCCGAGGGGCGTGAGCAGCTCGGGGTCGAAGCGCTCCGGCTCGACCGCCACGAAATGCGCGCTGGCCCCGGACGCAGCGAGCGCTCGAGCCAGGGCCGCTCCGATCCGTACCGGGTCGTCCTCGTCCACGGCCGCTAGGAACGGCCGGGGACCGGACCACACCAGGAGCGCCGCCGCGGACTGGTCCTCGAACTCGCCGGTCGGCGAGATGACCCACGCCCCGCTCGCCACCAAGAAGGGCAGCCCTGGGCAGGCGCCGGCGACGGCGCTGGCCACGGCCGGGAGCTGAGCCGCGAGGCTCCCGCCCACGAAGATCAAGCCTCCAGCGGGGCGAGTCACGGCCTGCGCGACCCGCGCAGCCTCCCTCCCCACCTCGGCCGGGTGCTGCGCCTTGCACCCCGCACCCATGGCCAGGATCTCCACGCCGTGAGGTTATTTAACCGCCTTGCGGGCTGCAAGCGGTGCTGGCCCGGGGCCACGGTCCCGCCTCGAACCTGCGGGGACCGCTGGCCGGGACCCGCCCCGAGGGCGACCGCAGCGCCGGGCCGGACGCGAGGACCGGCGTCCGGTCTTTCTTATGCGCCCTCGATTCTCTAACCTTCTCCCCGTGTCGAACCGGCTTCACCTCGCCTCGACCGGCGGGACCGACATCGGGCTGCGGCGCAAGCACAACGAGGATGCCTTCCTCGCCGACGACGAGCTCGGGCTCTGGGTGGTCGCGGACGGAATGGGCGGGCACGCGGCGGGCGAGGTGGCGAGCCAGGAGGCCATCGACACGGTCTACGGGATGGTGTCGCGCGGCAAGCGGACGCTCAGCCTGGACCGGACCTTCAGCGAGGACAAGGCGCGCGCGGCGCAGCGGCTGCTCGAGGGCGCGGTCCAGGCGGCGACGTACATGGTGTTCGCGATGGCCGAGCTCGACGCCAACAAGGCGGGCATGGGCACCACTATCAGCGCCATGATGGGAGTCGGCGACTTCGGCGTCACCGCGCAGGTCGGCGACAGCCGCATCTACCGCATCCGCAGCGGGTGCGTCACCCAGCTCACCGAGGACCACACCCTCATCGCGTGGCAGCTCAAGCAGGGGCTCATCACCGAGGAGGAGGCCCGACGTAGCAAGCACCGCAACGTCATCACCCGGGCGGTGGGCAATCGGGATTACGTCCAGGTCGACACCGCGCTCCTCGAGCTGGAGCCAGGCGACCAGTACCTGCTCTGCAGCGACGGTCTGCACGGGTACCTGCGCTCGGAGGAGATCCCCGCCTTGAGCGAGGGCGGCGGGGTCGACGCCGTGCGGCGCTTCATCGATCTGGCCAACCAGCGCGGGGGCAAGGACAACATCACCGCCGTGCTCGTCGAGGTTTCGGAGTCGTAGCGCCCGAGCGAACGGCTCGGGGTGGGGGTCCGGCGGGGCGTCCCGGGGAATGCGCGCGCGGGGTCGCGCGTCGCTTTCTCGCGCGGGCGTTTACTTGGCCCGCGCGTGCAACTCGGCGTACCGACTGGCCAAACCGGCCAAGTCCGGAGAAGGGCCAAGATGAGGCGACTAGCGATCGGCGTTCTCATGGGAGGGACCTCGGGGGAGCGGGAGGTTTCGCTGCGAACGGGGTGTGCCGTCGCTGACGCGCTCGAGGAGGCGGGCCACGCGGTGAGCCGGATCGACCTCGGCGCCGGGCCGGGAGCGCTCCTGTCGCTCGCCAACGCCCGGATGGACGTCGCCTTCATCGCGCTCCACGGCCGCCTGGGCGAGGACGGCTGCGTGCAGGGGGTGCTCGAGGTGCTGGGGATCCCGTACACCGGCTCCGGTGTGCTCGCGAGCGCCCTCGCGATGGACAAGCTCAAGGCGAAGGAGCTCTTCCGCCTGCACAACGTGCCGACCCCGCCGTACTACGAGGTCACGCGGACCGACGCCGCCGGGGATCTCGGCGAAATCCACGGGAGCTTCGGGTACCCGACGGTGGTGAAGCCCCGTCGCGAGGGGTCCAGCATCGGACTGGCGAAGGCGGACGATCTGCCGTCGCTCCGCGCGGCGGTGGCGACGGCTCTCCAGTACGACGAATCCGTGCTCGTGGAGCGCTTCGTGCGTGGACGCGAGGTGTCGGTGGCGCTGCTGGACGATCGCGTCCTCGGGGCCATCGAGATCGCGCCGAAGCGGGAGCTGTACGACTACCAGGCGAAGTACACCCCGGGGATGAGCGAGTACTTCCTGCCGGCGCGCGTCCCGGCGACGCGGCTGCGCGGGGTGCTGCACTTGGCGGGGCGGGCCGCGGCCGCGGTCGGCACCCGCGGTGCCTGTCGCGTCGACCTCTTGGTGACCGAGGGCATGAACGAGTACGTGCTCGAGGTGAACACGCTGCCGGGGATGACGCCCACCAGCCTCCTGCCGAAGATCGCCGCCGCGGCCGGCTACGACTTCACGACGTTGTGCGAGGCGATCGTCGAGCGCGCCCTGGCGCGCGGCGGCGACGTGGCGCCGGAGGCGGCCACCATCGCGGTGGCGGAGCCGCCGCGCGAGCTGGCGGTCGCAATCTGACCGCGGTTGGTGCCCCGTCCTCCCCGTCCTCGGGCGGAGGGGTGTCCGTGGTCGTGTGACCAGGGCGGGCGAGCGCGTGTCGAGGGTCGGTGGAGCCCACGGCGCCCCTGCGCTCCAGGTCGGAGCGGGTCGCAGCGGGATCCGCCGAGAAAAATCGCGGCGACTGCGGGATTGTCGGCGAGAGGGAAGCTGGTATATTCCGCGCCCCGCAGGGCGCCCTGGGCGCGGCGGGGAACGAGTCCCCATCGTCTAGCTCGGTCCAGGACGCGGCCCTTTCAAGGCTGCAACACGGGTTCGAATCCCGTTGGGGACGCCGAAAAAACCACCGGATCCCCAGTCGTTGGCGGGGGCCGGTGGGGCCGGTGACGATTCATCGTGACGATTCGCGGGCGCGGCCGCGCAGTCGTGGTGCTCGCCTCCGCGGGCATCGCGGCGGCGGTGACGAGCACCTCGGGCGGCAGAGCGGGGAAGGTGGCTCGACGTTCTG
Source organism: uncultured Polyangiaceae bacterium (assembly GCA_964480725.1). GTDB lineage: Bacteria > Myxococcota_A > Polyangia > Polyangiales > Polyangiaceae > JAFGBI01. The sequence continues at coordinate 28,130 of CAYZQO010000056.1, forward strand.
GCCGAGCACGTCCGCTTCGCGGACGCAGCCAAGCGCCGTTACGATGTCGTCGTCCCCGGCGAGTTGACGCACCCGCTCCCAGGACAGTCCGAGCAGCTCGCCCGCGTCCCGGAGGCTCACCCCGGCGACCGGCACCAGGGCGACCGCCGCCGGTCGCCGCCTCGGCACGCCGCTCGTCACCAGGAGACGGACCAGACCTCGGCGAAGACGCCGTCGCCCTTCTCCGCGTCGGCACCCCCGGCGAGCTTGACTAGGAGGAGCCGCTTGACGCCGGAGCGGCGCACGAAGGTGTCCTCCTCCGTGATCAGCTGGACGCTCTTGCCCTTGGTCGCGATGACGCCAAGCTCCTCCTTCGGTTCGAAGTCGGTGAGATACATCCGGGCGAGGTTGGTCTTCTTTCCCGTGCCGCCGTCCCGCAGCGCCCGGATGAGCTTCTCCGCGTGCTCGTTCCGGTCCTCCGGCAGCCCGCCGGTGCCGAACAGGAGGGGGAGATCGCTGGGACCGACTTGCGCCGTGGGGACTCGTCGGGCGCGCAGGAGCAGGAACTCGCGCGTCTCGACCCCCTTGGTCACGACGTAGGCGTGGCCGAACCAGCGACCCTCACCCGACGGCATCTTCGCCTCCCAGCGCTCTGCAGCGGCGAAATCCTCGAGGATGCGGCAGCTCTCGCGCCCCTTGCTCTTCTTCTCGCAGCCGAGCTCGGCCCGAGTGGTTTCGAGATCCAGATCCGCGGGTGGCGGTTGCGGGGCGCGCGGCGGCGCCGCGGCGGGCTCGCTCGGCGCGGGTGTGGCCGCGCTCGCGGAGGGCGCGGTGGCGCCGGTGGGCTTCTCCTTGCAGGCGGGCGCGACGAGAAACGTGAGGGCAACCAGGGCGAGGAGAGACGACGAGGGGCGCATGACGACTGGCGCGACGATAACACGGTCCGTCGCGCGCCGGCGGCGGTCGCCGTCACCGGGCCCCGCGGTGCGGAGCGCGGCCCTCGCTGCCTGATTTCTCGCTGTACCTGCGGGCATTTGGGGTGTCGGGGAGCGGTCGCACGGGCGGGCTCGGCGGCGGCGAGTATCCTGACCGGGCCATGCCCGAACTCCCCCCCGTCGAGGCCCTTCGACGCCTGCTGCGCGCGCAGGTCAACGCCCTGAGGGGGATCCCGCTCGCTCGCCTCGACACCGAGGTGGCAACCGCCCGTGCGGCGCTCGACGACGACGCGCTCGCCACGCTGCTCGCGCACCGGGAGCGGCTCGCCCCGCACCTGACCGGCCAAGCGGGGGAGCTCCGGCGGCTCGCCGTGGACGCGGCGACGCGGTTCGGGCGGCAACTGCGCGAACGCAACCAGTATGCCCGTTGGGACGAGACGGCGCAGGCGGGCCTCGAGGGGCTCTTCGCCGCCTACTACCGGCGCCTCGGTGAGGTCCTCGCGACGGCCGGGGGCGTCGAGGACCTGCGCGAAGCGCTGCTGCCCGTCGACGCCGGGCACACGGCGCGGCTTGGACGCTTCGTGCAGTCGCGGGCACGCGACGTGGAGGCGGGGGACATGCCGGACACGGTCGCGAACGAGTACTCGGTGGGGCTGCAGCTCGAGGTGCTGGGGCTCGAGCCGAGCGCGCTGCGTCCGCCGATCCTCGACGTGGGCTGTGGCCCCTCCGCGCTCCTGGTGCACCACCTCCGAAACCTCGGGCTCGAAGCCTTCGGGCTCGAGCGAAGCCCCACCGATGCAACCTACGTCCAGGTCGCCGACTGGCTCGAGACGGACTTCGGCCTGGAGCGCTGGGGCAGCATCGTCGCGCACCTCAGCTTCACCAACCACTTCGTGCTCCACCACCAGGATTCCGAGAAGGTGGCGGCGGCGTACGCCCAGGCGTACCTGCGGCTCCTCCGCTCGCTCAAGAAGGGCGCCTGCTTCTACTACGCCCCCGGGGTGCCCTTCATCGAGGGGCTGCTCCCCGCCGACGAGTACGGGGTGTCGCGGCGGGAGATCCTCTCGGGCCCGGACGATTCCCCCATCGAGGCGGTCCGCGTAGAGCGTCTGCGGTGAGCCAAGGCCCCGCGAGGGCGGCCGGGCATCCGGGGCTGGTCGGCGTCCAGTGGGCGACCTAGCTGCGGCAGGGTTCGCCGTGGTCGGCTACACTCCCGGGCGTACCCGGTCTTGTCCCCGGGTTGGCTGGAAGGGACCATGAAGCGACGATACGGTTCGGTCGGGCGGCTCGCGGCAGCGACGGCGGGGCTCTGGGTTTTGGTGTTGGCGGCCTGCGGCGGCGACGACGAGCCGTCGGTGGGGACAGGGACGGGAGGCGTCGGCACCACGGGTGGCGTCGGCACGGGTGGGGCGCTCACCGGTGGCGTGGCGACCGGTGGGGTGATGACCGGTGGGGTGATGACCGGTGGGGTGATGACCGGCGGGGTGATGACCGGCGGCGTGATGACCGGCGGCGTGATGACCGGCGGCGTGCCGACCGGCGGCGTGCCGACCGGCGGATCTGTGGTCGGGGGGATGCCGACGGGCGGCGTCGTGACCGGCGGCGTGGTGACGGGCGGCGACCTCACGGGCGGCGACCTCACGGGCGGAGCGGTCACCGGCGGGAGCGAGACGGGCGGCGAGATCGTGACCGGCGGCGCGGGCACCGGCGGTGACGCCACGGGCGGCGCGGCGGGCGCCGTGGCGACGGGCGGCGAGGGTGGCGCGGGCACCGGCGGGGAGGGCACCGGTGGGGGGTACACGCTGGTCGGCGAGATCGCCCGGGGCGGCGACAGCTACGTGCTCGAGTTCGGCGACGTCTACTTCGAGGTGGACGCGGGGAACGGCGCGCGTGTGGTGAGCTGCTCCCTCGCCGGCACCGAGGTGCTCATGCAGTCCGGGCCGCTCGCGGGGGCCGACGACGCCGACATGCGCGACAACTTCGGCGCGACCTTCTGGACCAGCCCGCAGACGATGTGGAGCTGGCCCCCGGTGGACGCCATCGACTCGGCTGATTACTCCGCGGTGGTGGAGGGAAACTCGGTGATCTTGACCAGTCCGGTGGCCACGGTCGGCTCGGCCCAGGTCGTCGTCGTCAAGCGGTTCACCGCGGATCTCACGCATGGCTGGATCGTCGCCGAGTACACCATCGAGAACCGCGGCTCGAGCCCGGTGACCATGGCGCACTGGGAGATCCCGCGCGTCGACACCAAGGGGATCAGCTTCTTCCCCACCGGAACCGGGACCCTGCCGGTCGATATGGCGCTGCTCGAACCGTCGTCCGACGCGCTCGGCGTCACCTGGTACGACTGGGCGAGCGCGACGCCGAGCGGGAGCGACGGCAAGTACATCAGCGACGGCGGCGGCTGGCTCGCTCACGCGGACGATGGAGTCCTGCTCGTGCGGACCTTCGACGACATCGGCCTGAACGACGGCGCGGAGGACGAGGCCGAGATCAAGATCTACGCGAACGGCAGCAACGACTACGCCGAGATCGAGGCGCAGGGCGCGGCAGTGAGCATCCCGGCGAGCGGCTCCGTCACCTGGTCGGTGGTCTGGCAGCTGGCCCCGATCCCCGAGACGGTGACCGTGGCCGTTGGGAGCCAGTCCCTGCTGGACCTCGCGGAGTCCGTCGTCGCGCAGGCGCCCGACGGGGGATGAGCCCTTCGGGCCGGCATTCGGCAGCCCCCCGCTCTCCGGGGCTCAAGGGCGGGTCGCGCTGTAGGCCGACCAGGCCGTGACCCCGGCCAGGAGGAGCACGAACGGCGTCGGATCGGTCGCGGTCGGGCAGCCGCCGTTGCAGCTGGTGGCGAGCGAGAGCAAGCGGCTGGCGAGGTAGGCGACCGTGGCGCCCACCGCGGCGGCGGTCCCGATGATCACGAGACGGCGCCGAGGGAAGGCCGCCGCGAGGCGCGTGAGGCTACGGCGAACGGGCGATGCGGCTTCCATGCTGATAAGAGCCTGGAGGCCGGCTCGAGGATTCGGCCGCCCGGATCACCGCCGCAGGCGCACCACCTGGCCCCCGGCCGGCGGGGGATCGCTCGAGGGAAGCGCGACGACGAGGCGCTCGACGAGGGGCAGCGCCTGGAGCAGCCCGGCCTCGGCGTGGAGCTCCGAAAAGCCGGCGTCGAACACCAGGACGAGCGCGTAGATCGAGGCGAACCCGCGCGCGAAGTAGCCGAAATCGTCGCCGCGCTCCACCAGGCGGAGGTGGGACGTGCGATGGCCCAGGTCCGCCTCGATCGCACGCCGCACGGCTGCCACCGCCCGCATGGCGAGCAGGTGATGACCCCAGGCCGTCTGCCCGCGGCGGCGGCTCGCGTCGCGGATCGTCCGCACCGCGAGCTGGAGGCGGGCCGCCTCACCGCGGTCGAGCCGACGCGCGGCGAGCTCGGCCGCCAGGTCTTCGGGGCTGGCGTCCACCCAGCGCTCCAGCTCGAGCCCCGCGCGCGCCGCCTGCTCGGCCGCCTCCGCGGTCGCCAGCGCGGTTTCGACGTCCTCGCGCTCGCCACGGGGCTCCGAGCTGCCCCAGAGGATCGGCGACCGATCGTCGAGCACGAGCGCCCGCACGGCCCCGACCCGGGCTGCCAGCACGTGGAGCTCGTCGTCGAGCCGTCGCTGCGCGTTCGCGCGCGTGGTGCCGACGAGTCGCTCGGGCAGGTCACGGGGGCCGAGATCCGAGAACGAGGAGGCGAGCGCCTCCAGGCGCGCCTGCGCGCCGTCGCGGTCCGGGACCGGCCCCGCGAAGTGCGTCACCAGTCGCCACCCGGAGCCGAGCTCGCACCAGAGCGCGCTCGAGCCCGAGGGAGGACTGCCCCCGAGCTCGACGCGCGCGTCGTCGGCGCCGAGCTCGCGTTGGACGACCTCGAGGAGCCGATGGAGGACTGCGTCGCTCACGGGACCCGAGCTTACCGCCTCGCCCCCCGCGGCGGGGCGGGATCCACCAAGGATCGTCCTTCGCTCGGGGCTGAGCGGCCTATCCCACGGGTTGACCGGGTCGGAAGGCCGTGGGAGGGATGCGCTCGCGCCGCGTGGCGGGCCCGGGCGGGCGAACGAGGAGCTACCCAACATGCTGCGCCGGACCACGAGGGGGCTGCTAACCGTCGTCCTGCTCGTCGCGTCGGGCTGCGGGCGTCGGGCGGACCCCCCGGCGGCGGCCAGCGCGGCGGTGGCCAGCGTCGCGACCGCCGCCCCGTCGGGCCGCGCGGTCGCGTCGTCGGCGGCCTCCGCGCCAGGCTCGGCGCGGCTTCTCGGGCGCGGCAGCGCCCAGGCGCTGCCGACCGCCGCCGCTCCCGCCCTGCGTGTGCGTGGGCTGGTCGGGCGCTACCTCCCGGGGGATTGTCGCGAGGGGCGGATCTACCTCGACCTGGCGGGACTGGTGGCGCTCGCCGGGCCGGAGTCGGCGGCCGCTCGAGCGGGCCTCCTCCGGCAGGTCGACGAGGGGGGCAAGGTAGCGCGAGCGCTCGCGGGTTTCGCCGCAGCAGGGCTCGATCCATGGCGCGATCTGCGCGAGATCGGGATCTGCGCGCGGGGCGGTGACGACGTGGTGTTGGCGGTGGATCTCGAGCTGGGGCGCCTGCAGGGGGACCTCCGGGGTCTGGTGGCGGGGATGGTGGCGCCGGGCGGAGGGAGGGTGGTCCAGCGGCGGGTGGGCGAGCTCGAGGTCCTCTCGCTCGAGCCGGACGACGGCGTGCTGGCCCGGGTCGCGCCAAGCGTCCTGGTGGCGGCGCGGACCCTTCCGGCGCTGCAGGGCGCGGCGAAGGGGACCGGCGCCGGCTTCGCGGAGGCGGTGCGCAGCCTCGTGTTCGTCGAACTCGCGCAGTTGTCCGAGCGGTCGGCGCACCTCACCGTGGGAAGAATCGGCGAGCGGCTCGCCCTCACCGCGCGCCTGGGGCCAGGCCGGGGTCCCTCGGCGAGCGCGGGGGAGACCCAGGCCCTGCTCGGCGAGGCGCGGGCCTGGCTGGAAGCGGCCGCGAAGCGGCTCGAGGGCACACCCTGGGCGCCCTTCGCGGCGGATCTGCGGGCGGTCGAGCTCGGGGTCGAGGGCGGTGCGATCGAGGCTCGACTCACGCTCCCCGTCGCGAGACTGCGCGAGCTCGTCGTCGCCGCGACCCCCAGCGGCACCGACCGAGCCATGGGCGCGGCGCCCGTGAGCCCGGCGGAGAAGCTGCCGGATGGTCAGCGGCGCACGTCGACCCGGAGCGGCTCGTCGCCGTAGGCCCGGAGACGGAACCCCGTCACGTCGACCTCGGCGACGGCATAGGTCCGGGCAGGCCGCCCGGGGGCGTCCTCGTCCAGGTTCTCCGTCAGGCTCTGGAGCGTGACGTAGGGGATCCCGTCGTGCACGGCCACGTGGCTCCAGTGGACGTGCCCGTTGATGACCGCGACGACGACCCCGCTCCGGGCGATGACCTCGCGCACGGCCCCGCGATTGGCAACCCAGCAGAGGTGGGGCTCGTCCTCGAACCAGCGGCTGCCGACGAGATCCATCTCCGCTAGCGGGTGGTGCAACAGGACGACGGTCGGGAGCGCTGTCCGGGCGAGATCCTGGGCGAGCCAGCGGATCTGTTCCTCGGGGACCGTGATCTTGACCTCGTCCCGGAAGCGGGTGCAGAGCGTCGCGAAGTGTACCCCGCCGACGTCCCTGGACCCGTAGAGGGGTCCGGGGCGACCCCACAGCTCGCGCAGGTCGTCGCCGGTGAGGTGCACCTGATCGTGGTTGCCCGCGACGTGGAGCAGCGGGGTCTGGGCGTCAGCGATGGCCGCGAGGAACTGGCGGTAATGCGCGAGATCCTGCTCGCGCGAGGCGTCCTCGATCACGTCGCCAAGGTTGACGAGGAGTTCGGGGCGGTGACTCGCGGCGATCTCGCGCGCGACCGTCCGGGTGAGCTCCCCGGCGAGGTGCGACAGCTTGCGGAGCTTGCCCGCATAGCGGGCGGCGGGACCGAAGTGGACGTCGGTGACGAGCGCGAAGCGCATGCGACCCCCATAGAGCAGCGCTGCCGGCGGGAACAGCGGCACCGCGCGACCGCAGGGTTCACGCGGCGCTCGAGATCGCGGCGCCGAGCCCGTCCTGCGGGGGGATCGCTCGAGCGGCGCAGGCACTGGCGCTCGGTGCCGCCGGTGCGGGGTCCGTCCGGGCCGCGGCGCGCGGCTGGGGGCGGCGCGCCCGCTCGGCGCTCGGCGCCAGGCCGCTGGCGGCCCGCAGCGATGCTGCCACGACCAGGCCCGACATCGTGAGCCGGGGACCGGACGCGTCGACCAGTCCGGCGCGCTCGAGCGCCGCGAGCGCTTGCCGCACCCGTGGCTCGGCGAGCCCCGCGCCTTCGGCCAGCGCGGCCGCCGTGGGAGTGCGCGCGGGCGCGGCCGCCTCGGGGAGCCCGGGCCAGGCCCGCGGGGGACGTCCGAGGGGCGCCGAGAGGCGGAAGAGGACTAGGAGGACGCGGCCGAGGAGTCGTTGGCGAGTCATGATTCGGCTCTATCGAACCACTGAAAGCCTGTCCAGTTTTGGGCGGACGGAGAAGGTCCGGGCTCCGCGCCCTCGCGGGGGTGGTGGGCCCGCCGCGCTTGGGGTCGCGCCGATCGGGTAGAGACTCGCGCCGGCGGCAGCGGTATGCCATCGGCAATGATTTCGGGGGGCGAGTGACGGAGCGTCGAGATGGCCAGTGGGATCGTGAAGTGGTTCAATAACGCCAAGGGCTACGGCTTCATCGTGCAGGACGGCGCCGCGGAGGAGGTCTTCTGTCACTTCAGCGCGATCGCCGGCGACGGCTACAAATCGCTGAACGAGGGCCAGCGCGTGGTGTTCGACGTCGAGCAGGGGCCGAAGGGCCTCCAGGCGGCGAACGTACGCCCGGAGTGAGGCGCGGGCGGTCGCGCGGGAGCGGCGGCCGGGCCCCGCGTTCGCCGGACGCGCGGCGGTGGCGTTGCGGGGCGCGCGGGGCGCCTTAGACTGCGCCCGCCGTCGCGCCCCGGCGGCGCGAGGTCATGCCATGAGCGAGCCCACCGTCCACGCCTTTCAGGCCGAGGTCACCGAGGTCCTGCGCCTCGTCATCCACTCCCTCTACAGTCACCCGGAGGTGTTCCTGCGGGAGCTCGTGTCGAACGCTTCCGACGCCATCGACCGGCTGCGGTTCCGCGCCCTCGCCGAGCCGGACCTCCTCCCGGAGGGTTACGAGCCTCGGATAGAGCTCATCCCCGATCCGGACGCCGGCACCCTCACCATCGCCGACAACGGCATCGGAATGACCGCCGAGGAGCTGGCCAAGAACCTCGGGACCGTGGCCTGGTCGGGCTCCCGGGACTTCCTGAAGCAGCTCCGCGCCGGACAGGAAGCCTCCGACCAAGGACCGAAGCTCATCGGTCAATTTGGGGTGGGGTTCTACAGCGCGTATCTGGTCGCCGACGAGGTAGAGGCCGTGAGCCGGGCGGCTGGCACCGACCAAGCGCACCGCTGGCGCTCCCTGGGTAAGGACACCTTCTCCGTGGAGCCGGACGTTCGCGCGGGGCAGGGAACCTCCGTCGTGCTCCACCTGCGGCCCGAGCACCGCGAGATGCTCTCGGAGCACCGCCTGCGCGAGCTGATCGAGCGGTACTCCGACTACGTCGCGCACCCGATCGAGCTATGGCTCCAGAAGGACGGGAAGGACGAGCACAAGCAGCTCAATCGAGGCGAAGCCCTCTGGCAGCGGCGGCCGAGCGAGGTCACCGAGGCTCAGTACGAGGAGCTCTACCGCCACCTCGCGCGCGACTGGGAGGGGCCGCTCGGCTGGCGCCATTTCCACTTCGAGGGGACCCAAGAGTTCTCGGGCGTGATCTTCCTGCCTCGGCGGCGGGGTTGGGATCTGTTCGACCCGGGGCAGCACCACGGCATGCGGCTGCACGTGCAGCGGGTGTTCGTGCTCGACGAGGCGGAGGAGCTGGTCCCGCGCTGGCTCCGGTTCCTTCGTGGCGTGGTCGACTCCGAGGATCTCCCGCTGAACGTCTCGCGGGAGCTGCTCCAGGACTCACGGGCGGTGCGCACCATCCGCCAGCAGATCACCCGCCAGGCGCTCGATTTGCTCGGCGCGATGAGCCAAGAAAAGCCAAGTGACTACGAGATCTTCTGGAAGAACTTTGGAGTAGTGCTCAAAGAGGGCCTGCACTTCGAGCCGGAGCTGAAGGACGAGCTCATCGGGCTGCTGCGCTTCGAGAGCACCGGCCGAGTCGGCCTGACCTCCCTGGCAGAGTACGTCTCGCGCATGAAGGAGGGGCAGCCGGCCATCTACTTCGCGACGGGCACCTCGCGCGCGGCGCTCGAGGCGAGCCCGCACCTCGAGGCGCTGACGGGTCGGGGCTACGAGGTCCTGCTGATGACCGACACGGTGGACCCGTTTGCGGTCGGCTCCATCGACGCCGTGGAGGGCAAGCCCCTGGTCGGGGCCATGGCCGCCAAGCTCGATCTGCCCGAGGTCGAGGGTGACGCGGCCCCCGAGCCGCCCGATCGCAGCTCGGATCCCCTGCTCGAGCGCTTTCGAGGCGTGCTCGGGGACGCGGTCGCGGAGGTGCGCCCCTCCCGGCGCTTGAAGGCCTCGCCTGTGTGCCTGGTCGTCCCCGAGGGGGGCATGGCACCCCACGTCGAGCGCATGCTGCGCGCCGTGCAGCACACGGAGGGGCCCCTCGGGCGCCGCATCCTCGAGGTGAACCTCGAGCATGGCCTTCTCCGAAGCCTGGCCGCGGTCCACACGCGGGACCCGGAGTCGCCGCGGGTGAGCGCCTGGATCCGGGCGCTCTTCGACCAGGCGCTGCTGGCGGAGGGCAGCCCGGTCGACGATCCGGCGCGGCTCGCCCGGGATCTCACCGAGCTGCTCGAGCAGGTGGCCCGCGCCGAGGCGGACCGCGCCGACTGACGGGCACAAGGCGCTGGGCTGCCCGGCTCACGGCAACCATGTCGTGGCCCGTCGGGTGGTCAGCGCGCTCCCGCGGTCGCGGCCCGGTGAGCGAGGTCGGCCTCCTCCCGCACCTCCACGGCCGGGTCGAGGTCCCGCGCCCGAGCAAGGGCCTCCAAGGCCTGCCGGACGAGCGCGGCGCAGTCGCCGGGACCCGGGGGAACGGCGCCAAGCCAGCCCTCGCGCGCGGCGAGTCGTCCCAGGGCCCAGGCGACATGCTCGCGCACGAGTGCGCTCGAGTCCTCCCGCAGCGCGCGGCAGAGGTCGGGCACGACGCCCAGGTCTCCGAGGTTGCCGAGCGCCACCGCCGCGTTGCGAGCGAGCCGGGGGCGGCTCACGCGCTGGAGCGCGGTGCCCCGCGAGAGCCGTCGGTGCGCCGCCGAGCCGAGGCGCAGCAGGTCGACGAGGTCCAGTCCCTGCAGCGGCGACCGCGCGACGGGCGGGAAGGGTGCGCCTGAGCGGCGGCGGGCGACGTGGGGGCAGACCTCCTGGCACCGGTCGCAGCCGAACACCCAGCCCCCGATCGATGGCCGCAGGTCGCGGGGAATGGACCCCTTGAGCTCGACGGTGAGGTAGGCGATGCAGCGCCGGGCGTCGAGCGTGTAGGGCCCCAGGAGCGCCCCCGTCGGGCAGGCGTCGAGGCAGCGCGTGCAACGGCCGCAGCGCGGCTCGAGCGGCGGGTCCGGTGGGAGCGCAAGATCGACGAGCAGCTCGCCGAGGGCGACGTGGGAGCCGATCCCCGGCACGATGGTCAGCGTGTGTCGGCCGGCGAAACCGACGCCCGCGCGCGCCGCAAAGGCATGTTCGAGGAGCGGCGCGGAGTCGACGCAGGCGCGGGACCGAACGGCCCGATCCGCGAGCGCGGACGCGCGCGCGGCCAGCGCCAGGAGCCGGGACCGCACCTGGTCGTGATAGTCGTCGCCCCGAGCAAAGCGGGCGATGAGCGCGGGTCGTACTCCACCGGCGGGCGGCGCTGTGGGGTGGGGGAGGGCCGCGACGATCACGGTGCGCGCCTCCGGCAGGAGAGCGCGCGGATCGTGGCGCACCGGCGGCGCGATCAGGTAGCTGAGCTCGCCGGCGTGTCCCGCCTCCCGCCAGGCGTCGAGCGCCCTGGCGGCTTCCAAATCCGGGTCTGCGGCGGCGAACCCGACCCGCACGAACCCGAGCTCGAGGCCCGCCGCTCGGATCGCCTCCCTCAGCGCCGTCTCGGGTGACGGCAGCGCGCCCGGCCCTGGGACGCCCCCGGACCCGCCATCGGAAACCCACCGCGGGAGCGCCTCGGGAGGATCGGGAGGATCGGGAGAGCGCACGGGCGCCGCAGGATAGCAGAACGGCGCGCGGCCACCGGGCCCGCGCGCCGTCGCGCCGTCAAGCTCCTACCCAGCTCAGCCGTTACCGGGACCGAAACGGTCGCCGGCGTCAGTATCGGTATCGGTTTCGGTGTCGTCGCCGGTGTCGGTTTCGGTGTCGTCGCCGGT
>CAYZQO010000057.1:0-2551 GCA_964480725.1 uncultured Polyangiaceae bacterium
CCCGAGCAACGCGCAGAAGTCCGGCACGCTCACGATCCCGGGCTGGAGCGGCGGGGCGTCCGGCGAGTAGGCGGTCGCCAGGTGCACGACGGTCGCCTCCGGGAACGCGGCGTGGAAGCGGTTGCAGAGCGCGGGCTCGTTGTCGAAGGCGCCAATGACGGTCCCCGCGGCGGCGAGCGGCGCGGTGACGGACGCCTTGTAGGCGACGTCGTCGTCGAGCGGGTCCGCCTTGAGGACGAGCCGCGATCCGATGGTGCCGACGGGGAAGCCATCGCGCTGCAACGCGCGCACGGTGCCGACGAGCATGTTCGGGGCGTCCCGCCCGGTGAGGTAGCAGGGCACGGCCCCCGCGGCCACCAGGGCGCCGACGAAGTCCACGGCTCCGGGCGTCGGCAGGTCATGCAGGACGTACTCGTCGGTGAAGAAGCGGCCGCCCCAGAAGTCCTCCGCGGCGCGGACGAGCTCGGGGTCGGTGACGCCCACCGCGGCGAGGGTGTCGCTCACCCGGTAGCAGACGGCGCCGCTGCCGAGGCGGCGGAGGGCGGCGAGCAGGCCCGGGCGCTCGCGGGCGCGGAGGTGGCCGAGCTCGAGCAGGATCCGCAGGGTGCGCAGGCGGCTGTCGTAGAGCGTGCCGTCGAGATCGAGCACCACGAGCGGATCGCGCCCGGCGGCGCGCACCGCCCGGGCGGCGGCGAACAGGGCGTCGAGCGGGCGCGGGGGGCTCATCGTGGACCGGGCGCCGGCGCGCGGCCGGTGCGCCCGTCGCGTGGCACGGGCGCGCTGGCGCGTAAACCCGTCCCGGCAGGCCCCGCGTGCTAGAACCCGCGGCACCATGCAGGCCCTGGCCGCGCTCCTGCCGGACGAGCTCGTGGAGCGGGTGCCGGGGCTCGCCCTGGGGGAGGCGCGGCGGGTGGTGTCGCTGGTGCACCGCCACGGCGCGCTCCCGGAGGTCACGCCGTCGGGGGTGCGGCGGGCTCCCTACCAGAGCCTGCGGGCCCTGGTCGCGACCCCGGCGCTCACCCTCCTCGAGGAGCGGCCGAGCGCGCTCGATCCCTTCGTGAAGTACGCCTTCGCCGCGCCGGACGGGGCCGTCATCGAAGCGGTGCGCATCCCGCTCGAGCGCCCCGGCCGCTTCGTCGCCTGCGTGTCCTCGCAGGTGGGGTGCGGGATGGGCTGCGCGTTCTGCGGCACGGCGCGCCTGGGGCACCGCCGGCAGCTCGCCGCCTGGGAGATCGTCGATCAGGTGCGGCAGCTCCGCGACCGCCTCCCGCCCGGGGCGCGGATCCACGGCGTCGTGTTCCAGGGCATGGGCGAGCCGCTCGCCAACCTGGAGGCCGTGCTCCGCTCGATCCGGATCTGCTGCGAGCCCTCGGCGCTCGCCATCGACGCCTGCGCGGTCACGGTGTCGACCGTGGGCCTCCTCCCGCGCCTGCACGACCTGACGGCGGCGCTGCCGCGGCGCGTGCGCATCGCGCTCTCCATCGGCTCGGCCATCCCCGAGCGCCGGGCGACGCTCATCCCGAGCGAGCGCGCCCACCCGCTCGCGGCCCTGCTCGAGGTGCTCGCCGCGCACGCCCGCCGCACGCGGGTGGCACCCCTGCTCACCTACACCCTGCTCGGCGGCGTGAACGACGGCGACGACGACGTCGCCGCGCTCGCCGCGCTGGTGGAGCGGTTCGTGGCCGCGGCGGGCCTGCAGCCGCGCCTGAGCCTGGTCAGCTACAACCGCCTCGGCGACGACGATCCCTTCGTGCCCTCACCGACCGAGCGCATCGAGGCCTTCCGCGAGGTCATCGGCCGGCGGGGCACCCCGGTCGTCCGCCGCTACTCCGGGGGCGGCGACGTGGGCGCCGCCTGCGGACAGCTCGGGCTGGCCCACGCGGTCAGTCGTCGTTCGGATCCGGCTCCAGCAGATCGAGCAGCGCGCTGAACGACGCCGCGACCGGCTCGGTGGCGCCCGGGTCTGCGGCGTCGTGGTGCCACCACTCTACCCGCCAGTCTCCGTCGACGCGCCGCAGGATGAGCTGATCGCCGCCGCCGTCCGGGGCGATCGCCACCACCTCCTCGCCGATACCCTCGCTCGGCCAGCGCGAGGCCTTCTCGACGTCGTAGCTGTCCGCCTCCGCGCCATCCACGTAGTTGAGGCACTCCACCCAGAAGCCCTCTTCGCCGATCGGAACCCAGGGCAGCAGCGGGCGGCCGCCGTTCTGGGTCGCGAGGAACACCTTGTAGTCCGCGGGCAGGGCGGCCCCCACGCGCGCCTCGATCCGCGCCCACTGCTCGTCCGTCGGCGCCGGTCGCTCCCGCAGGAGGTCGCCGTACTCGAACCCGATCTCGGTCGCGCGCCGGGGCGCCGGGGCGACGCGCACGGGGAATTTGCTGGGCGAGGGGGGCGGCCCCGGCGGGATCTGCGTCGGCCGTTGGTGGATGGCGGCGGGCTGCTCCGCGGCGGCCGGCTGCTTCTTCTTCACCGCTGGCTTCTTCGCCGCCGCCGGTTTCTTCGCCGCCGCCGGTTTCTTCGCCGCCGCCGGTTTCTTCGCCGCCGCCGGTT
>CAYZQO010000057.1:2651-39178 GCA_964480725.1 uncultured Polyangiaceae bacterium
GCCGGTTTCTTCGCCGCCGCCGGTTTCTTCGCCGCCGCCGGTTTCTTCGCCGCCGACTTCTTGCCAGCCCTGCTCGTCGCCGTCCTCGCGACTACCGGCGTCTTCGCCGTCCTACTTCCCTGCTTCGCCATCGATCCTCCGGGGCGCGTCCGCGGTTCCACCGTCCCGGGAAGCGAGCGTACCACAGCCGCGCAACCAGGCGTCGCTGCCCGTGTCCCCGCTGCTACGGGGAGCCCGGGCGCATGGCCGCGTTCGCGCTCGATCGCCCGGACGCCACGCCGCGCGAGGGCGCCGAGCGGTAACGCCGCCGCGATCCGCGGGCGCCGCGCGCGGGCCCGTCAGCGGCCGTCCAGGATCACGCCGACGATGGCCGTGCTGTGCGTCGCGGCGCTGTTGTAGCTGCCCCGCATCCAGAGCAGCGCGGTTCGGTCGCTCTCCCAGGAGGGGACCACGGGGCGGAGGTTGTCCTGGGTCGAGCGCTCCGTGATGGGGGTCCACTCGAAGGACACGCCTTCGTCGCAGGTCGTGCCCCGCCAGATCTCGTGCTTGGCGAGCTGGGTCGTGTCGTCGCCTGGATCGGTCGTCGTGGAGAGGTAGAGGGTGTTCGGATCGTTGGGGTGGAGCGCCCCGAGGCCCGTGTAGTCCTGCTCGGAGTCGTAGAGCTTGCGCCCGGCCTTGGAGAGGTACGTGGCTCGCCAGCTCGATCCGTCGAACCGGGCGTAGCCGAAGCGCAGATCGGGGTCGTCGGTGTCGCCGCCGACGCGACCGGTGAAGATCACCGCGATCGTTCCGTCGGGGTAGCGCACGAGATCGGCAGGCCAGAGGTGGTGCAGGGTCACCTCCCCGAGCTGGGAGCCCGTTAGCAGCACGGGCATGTATGCCGAGATCGGCTCGGCTTCTTCATCGAGGAGCTCCGCGTCGATGACAGCGCCCGTCGAGTCGCAGATCCGTTCGTCCTTCACGTAGCCGTGATAGAGGCTGTTGTCGAAGTCGCGGGGGTGGGCCTCGGTGCCGACGAAGTCGATGCGATCGGCGCCGTTGCCCCAGAACTTGTAGTATCCGGCGAGGAGGCCAGCGGTCGGGGTGCCGGTCAATCGCCCCGCGTACTCCCAGCCGGAGCCGTCCGTCGACACGAGCAGGCTGGGGGTAGTGCCGACGGCACGAACGAGGTTGTAGAGCTGGTCCCCCACGCGCCAGAGGTTCGCGAAGGACACCGTCCTGGCAGCCGTGGCGGTTTCGAAGGGACAGCCCTGGTCAGTCCAGTCGAACGTCCCCTGCTCGCCCCAGCTCCCGTCCTCGTAGACGTTGAAGTAGCTCAGGCAGGTGTCGTTGTGCCCGGCGTAGGCCGCGACGTACCGATCCCGGCCGAGCTGGTAGAGCGCCGGCGCGCTGTACTCGTCCGGGTTCAGCTCGCCGAGCACGCTCCGCTGCGGGGCCTCCCCGCCCGCGAGATCGTACATCGTGACCTCGACGTTCCCGTTGCGGTCGCCGTTCACGGCGACGGAACCGAGGAGGAGCCGGTTGGCCTCCGCATCCACGATGACCCGCTCGTCCTGGAACCAGCTCCACGAGCCGTCGTCGGTGAACGGGATGATCTCGCCCGGAGCGGCGGTTTCGCCGCACTCGATACCGCCGCCGGTACCGCCGCCACCGCTCGTCGTTCCCCCCTCGGGAGCGCCACCGGCGGCGCCGCCCACGGCCGGCGGCGCTCCGCCCTCGTCGGCGCCACCCAGGTGAGGCGAGCCCCCTTCGCTGCCGCCCGCGGGCGGCGTTGTGCCCCCAACACCGCCGCCACCCGCGAGCGGTGCGAAACCCCCGGCACCCCCGCCACCCGTCGCCGGCAGGCCCCCAATCCCGGGCGCAGCACCCGTGGCCGGCGCACCCCCGCTCGGCAGGGAGCCACCGATCGTCGGCTCCCCTCCCATCCCGGATGCAGCACCCGTGGCCGGCGCACCCCCGCTTCCGGCGCCGCCGCCGGTCGCCGACGCCCCTCCTGATCCGGCCGCACCCGTGGCCAGTGTACCGCCGTTGCCACCGCTGGAGGCGCCGCCGGTCGACCTTCCTCCGGACCCGTCCGGAGGAGCGCCGCCGCCACCTTCGGAGCTGGCGCCGCCGCCGCTCGGCGCATCGCCCCCGGAGCCGTCACCCTGGCGAGCCACGTCGTGCTCACCCCGGCAGCCGATCAAGAGGAGCAAGGCGCCGAGCGCAAGCCCTCGCCGGGTGCTGCTTCCTGGTCTGGTCACTACCTTCTCCCCCACGGGCGACCGCGCGCGCCGGACTCCGAAGCGCACCAGGCGAGCCGCGGCTGCGCTCGAGCAAGATGGTCGACGAAGCGGTCGGCGACAAGCCTCCTGCGCCGCCCATCGAGCGCACGGGGGAGGATCCCTACCGCCGCGCGAACGCCGCGCGGATCCGACGCCCTGCGTAAGAAACGATAGGAGGCGCCGATTCTGAGAGAGCACGCTCCGACTCTCGTGATCCGGCAGCGGCGACGACAGCCCTCCACACTGTCCATCCCACCAGCGGTGGCCGGAGAGCGCGTCAGCAGACCATCGCTCAGCGTCCATCGCGTATCGGTGATGCGTCCGAGAAGACCTTGGGGGGGAACGATGTCTCCCCCCACCAGTGCAACGCTCCACGGTGTAGAGGAGGCGCGCCACACCTGCCGTACCAGCCCGCGGGCTGGAAGACTGGAGGTCGTGAGGCGCCGTCGACACATCGCGAACCCCTCGCCTTCGACGCCGGCACCCGCCGCCTTCGGCGGCGTTGGGCGCCGTGCGGTCGCGCGCCTCGCTCCCGCGCGGAAGGCCGTCACCGCATGAATGCCCAGCTTCTGGTCGATGCGATCGCGCGTCAGTCGCTCGTCTTCATGTCGCAGGTGTCTTCCGCGGAGGGCGCTCCCTCGCCGCTGCAGCGAGCCGCGGACGAGGTGTTCGTCAGCGTGGTTCGGGAGCTCGAGGAGCAGGGCCTCGGGGGGAAGGTCATCGCCGGCATGTTCGGCCTGGCCCTGCGCGCTTATCGGCGGAAAGAGCGGCGCCTCGCCGAGTCGGTGACCGCGCGCGGGGTGACCCTCTGGGGGGCTGTCCACGCGTTCCTCACCGAGGGGGGCGAGGCCAGCCGCGGCGAGATCCGGGAGCGTTTCGCGCGCGACGAGAAGGGCACGGTGCGTGGGGTCCTCGACGATCTGGTGGCGAGCGGCCTGGTCCGTCGCCGCGGGCGCGGCAAGCACACCCGTTACCGGGCGGCGACGTCCACGGAGCTCGAGGCGCTGGGGCTCAGCGGCGCCACCAACTCGGCCGAAACCAATCAGGCGCTGGTGTGGGTTCACGTCTGCCACGCGGGCCCGCTCGGCAAGGAGCAGCTCGCGGAGCTCCTGCCGCTCGCGCCCGCCCTCCTCGAGGACGCGCTCGGCGCGCTGGTGGCGGACGGTCGCGTGCGCACCGAGGAGGGTCCGGAAGGCACACGCTACGCCACGGATCGCTGCCTGATCCCGGTGGGCGACACGGCGGGCTGGGAGGCGGCGGTGATCGACCACCATCGCGCGGTGCTGAACGCCCTCGCGGCCAAGATCCAAAACGGCCGTCACGGCTCCGCGGCCGACGACGAGGTGGGCGGCACCACGGTTTCCTACGATCTCTGGCCCGGTCATCCCAAGGAGCGCGAGGTCCGCGAGCTGCTCGCCGGCACTCGCCGGCGGCTCGCCGAGCTCTGGCACGAGGTCGAGGACCTCAAGCAGGACCGAGCCTCGACCGAGGGCTATCGGATCACGTTCTACTGCGGCCAGTACCGGCTAGAGGACGAACGCACGCCGTGACGGACCGCCGCGCCGGAGCGCGCGGCGCTCACGGGCGGGCGGCGCGGCTCACGCGAGCGGGCGGCTCCGCGGACGCCCAGGCGCGCAGGGTGGCGAGCAGCGGGCAGTCGCCATCGGTGCCGCAGAGGGCGCTGCGCTTCGCCTCGAGCTCCTGGGTGAGGACCTCCGTGCCGACGCCCCAGGCCCGCGCGCAGCCGAGGAGCGTGGCCGTGCGGGCCGCGTTCACGCTCTGCCCGTCGGCGACCACGACGCTCGCTGGCGCCGTCGAGCAAGCGCGCTCGAGCGCGGCGACGGCGGCCGCGTCGGTGCGGGAGAACGAGCCGTCGGGCGTCGCGTGCGCGAAGAAGCGCGGCCCGACGATCCGCGCAGGGCAGGTCCGAGCCCCGCAGTCGGCGGCGAGCCAGGCCACGAAGGGCCCGTAGTCCGCGAGGTCCGGCCTCATGTCGTGGTCGAGGTGCTCGGTGGAGGCGCCGCCCGTACCGAGCCGGCCGAGCTTGCCGTAGGCGGCGACGGCGCCGCCGACCAACGACCACACGGCGGGGAGCGCGGCGGGCGTCTTGCCAGCAGCCACCTTCTGGATCTCGTGGCGAAAGATGAGCTCGTGCTGACCGTCGTCGTCGTAGTCGTAGACCATGAGCGGCGGGACCTGCAGCCCGCCCGGCGCGAACTCGACGGTGCCGAGCAGGGTGGACCGCTCGCTGCCCTCGGGATCGAGGTGGATCACCGAGAGCTGTGCCTCGAGGCTGCGCGCAGCGCCGCTGCCGCTCGCCCTGATCGCGTCGAGCCCGACCACCCAGGCCCCGAGCCCCGCCATCTGGCAGAGCCCGAAGCGCGGCAGCTTGAGCGTGTCGGCGGTGGTGAGCGCGGCCCCATCGGGGAGCTTCTGCGCCGCCTCCACCACGCGCTCGTTCGCGACGCGCAGCGCCTCGCACCGCTTGCGCAGGGCGAGCGCCACGGGCAAGACCAGGCTCGCCGACTCGCCGTCGACGGTCAGATCGTACTGGGTGTCCGACCACTCGACGCGGATCTTGGCGTGCTGCCCGGCGCGCCAGGGCGCGACCACGCGGAGCTCGCCCTGCGCGTCGGCCTCGATCACGTTGGCGAGGCGCGGATCGAGGGCGTCGGCGTCGGGCGCCGTGTCCGTCGCCGTCCCCGCGGCGCTCGCGATCGGCGCGGCGCTCGCGATCGGCGCGGCGCTCGCGGCCGGCGCGGCGCCCGCCGCCTCGGCCGCCGCCAGCGCGGCGAGATCCCGCACGGCGCGGACGGGATGCCCGCCGGTGCCGTTCTTCTTGCGGCAGAGCAGCTCGAGCCAGCCCCCGCTGGCGGTCGCCGCGCAGCCGAGCCCGACCGCGTTGGTGACGTTCACCTCGCCCCCGCCCGCGAACGAAGCGGGCGGCGCCGTGTCCTCGGCGGCGGTCGCGCGGTCCACACCGGGCGCCGGGGCCGTCGCCGCCGCGCTCGGGGCCGCGCTCGCCGCCCCGACCACGCTCGATGCGGGAGCCGAGGCGCTCGCCACTGGGCTCAGCTCTCCCGTCGGCGCGCGCTGGCAGCCCCAGGTCGTCGCGATGACGACGGTGACACCGAGCGTCCCGAGCCACCCGCCTCCCTGCCTCAGTGTTCGCGTCCGTCCCCAGCCCCGCTTCTCCGTCGAGCTCATGGATGATGGCCTTTCTTCGCCCCCGCGACGATGCTGTCGAAGTCGTGAAGGAGCCGGAGCAGCGGCTGCGCCTCCGGGACCGAGGAGTGGTAATCGTACTGGCGAAGCGCCATCAGGCCCACCTGGCTCGTGGAGGGCAGCGCGTCGGACTCGGCGGCGGCGCGCGCGTTGGGCAAAAAGACGCACTGGAGCCAGAGCTCGAAGGACGGCGCGTCGAGGTAGGTCCGGAGCGTCCCGGCGCGGACCTCGGCCAGCAGGTCCGGCGGGTCGTCGCTCCACCAACCGAGGCGCCGGAGCTCGGCCTCGATGGCGTCGAGCTGGTCGAGCACGCGTCGCAACCTCTCTGCGTGTGACACCACCGGTCGGCTCCGGTGCGCTCGGGGGGCTGGGTGGCGAGCCATGACGGCCGCCCCTCTCAAAGCTTCTCGAGCGGACGCCCCGGCGCGGGCCAGTCCAGGTGGAAGAACTGGCCGCGCGGCGCGTCCACGCGCTCGAAGGTGTGAGCACCGAAGTAGTCGCGCTGCGCCTGCAGCAGGTTGGCCGGGAGCGCGGCGGCGCGGTACCCGTCGTAGTAGGCGAGCGCGGACATGAAGATGGGCGCCGCGATGCCGCTCTCGGCCGCCAGCGCCACCACCGTGCGCCAGCGTCTCTGGGCCTTGCGGAGGGTGGCCGCGAAGTAGGGCGCCAGGAGCAGGTTCTGGAGCTTCGGGTCCGCCTCGTAGGCCTCGGTGATGCGCTGGAGGAAGACGGCACGGATGATGCAGCCGCCCCGCCAGATCCGGGCGATGGTCGCGTAGTCGAGCTTCCACCCCTGCGCCTGATCGGCGGCGCGGAGCAGCTGGAAGCCCTGGGCGTAGGCGCAGATCTTGGAGCAGTAGAGGGCATCGCGCACGGCCCGCACGAGCTCGGCACGGCGCGCCGCCAGGCGTGGCGGGCGGGGCCCGACGAGCACGCGGCTCGCGGCCACGCGCTCCTCCTTGAGCGCCGAGAGGTAGCGGGCGAACACGGCCTCGCCGATGGCGTTGGCGGGCACGCCGAGATCGAGCGCGGCCGCGCTGGTCCACTTGCCCGTGCCCTTCTGGCCGGCCGTGTCCAGGATCCGGTCGACCAGGAAGCGCCGCGGCTCCAGCGGGTCGCGCTGGTGGAGGATGTCGGCGGTGATCTCGATCAGGTAGCTGGAGAGGTCACCGCGGTTCCAGGTCGCGAAGACGTCGCCGATGGCGTCCGCGGGCATGCCGACGAGCTCCCGCAGGAGCCAGTAGCTCTCGCCGATCACCTGCATGTCGGCGTACTCGATCCCGTTGTGGACCATCTTGACGAAGTGGCCCGCGCCGTTCGGCCCGATGTACGCGGTGCAGGGCACCCCGCCGCGCACGGGGCGGCCGGGCGCCGCGCCCCCGAGTTCGCGCCCGGTCGCGGGGTCCACCTTGGCGGCGATCGCCTCCCAGATGGGCTTCAGGCGCCGGTACGCCGCCCGGTCGCCGCCGGGCATCAGCGAGGGGCCGAAGCGCGCCCCGAGCTCGCCGCCGGAAACCCCGGAACCGAAGAACTTGAGCTTGCCCGCGGTGTCGCGCTCGCGGCGGATGGTGTCCGTGTAGAGGCTGTTGCCAGCGTCCACCACGAGGTCGTCCGGGGCGAGCCCCGCGGCGAGGAGCTGCTCGACCACCGCGTCGACCGCCGGCCCCGCCTTCACCAGCACCACGATCACCCGCGGCGTCCGGAGGCTCGCGAGCAGCTCAGCCGGCGTCGCGCAGCCGACCAGCCCGCCCGGGGTGTCCGGGTGCTCGGCGAGCAGGCGCTGCATCTTCTCGACGGTGCGGTTGTAGACGGCGACGCGAAACCCGTGGTCCGCCAGGTTCAGCGCGAGGTTTTTTCCCATGACCTCGAGGCCGATGAGCCCCACGTCAGCCAGACCGTCCGCCGCCACCTTTCGCTTCGCCATCGCGCTCCTCCGCTCGAGAGGGGGGGAACATGGCCCGCTCGTCCCGCGCCGGCAAGGGGCCGCGCGCGGCGCGCTCCCGCCCGCGCTCAGCCGAGCAGCTTCCGCACGAGCGAGCGCGCCAGCGTGGTGGCGACGGTGCTCGCCGCGCCGGTCACGGCACGCTGACCCGCGCGGGTGAGGGTGCTGCTGCTCTGGGCCTTGGTCTTGCGCCCCTTGGCGGCCTGCATCGAGACCCGCTCGTGGTGGGTGACGATGCGCTCGAGCTCCCCCCGATCGAGCCACACGCCGTGCTCGTCGCAGACATCGATCTCCACGTCGCCCTCCACGCGGACCCGGTCCATGGGGCGGGCGCAGACGGCACAGGTGATGGTGGGGCGGGTCATTGGCGGGAGGATAGCGCGCGCGCCGTGGTGCGCTACCGTCCCCGCGTGAGGAGCACGCTCTCCGTCGTGGCGACCGCCGCCCACGTGCTGCTCGCGTTCGTCCCGCTCGCGCTCCTGGCGTACGTCGCGCAGCGCCTACGGGCGGACTCGTGCAACCACGTCGGGCTCTCGCCCCTCGGGGTCGCGCTCGCCTGCCTCGGCCTGCTCGTCGTGGCGGGGCTCCTGCGCTGGGCGCTCCGGCGCCGGCTGGACAGCCTCGCCGTGGTCGCGCTGCTCCCGGCCGTCTTCGCGGTCGCCGTCACGATTCCGCTCGACCGCTGCAACCTCCTCATCGGCTACGGCACCTTCACCGCGCGGCACCTGCCGGACGCGGATCCGAAGTGTTGCGCCCACGTGCCCCGCATGCCGGTCTGCCGTGCCGCGGAGGCCGCGCGAGCCGAAGCAGCGCGCCAGCGCTCCTGGCAGCTCGCAACCGGGATCTTGCCCCCGGACGTGGCCGCCCAGCGGACCGTGGCGGCGCTGGAGGCGGCGCTCCAGGAGCAGCAGCGACGGGTGGGCGACGACGCGGCGCAGCTAGCGAGGGAGCGCGCCGAGCAGGAGCAGCGGCGGCACCGCGAGGAGATCGATCGCCATTGGGGCGAAGCGATGAGCGCCCGGCTGCTCGCGCTCCGCGACCGGGGCGCGGGCTTCCTCGAGGTCGGGCCCCTCGCCGAGGAGCGCCGCCAGCCGCCGAACGACAAGGGACGCCCGAACGGCTGCCTCCCGAAGCTCGACCCGGTGCGGGTCCTCGAGACGCCCACGGGGTGGTTCGTCCCCGTCGCCCCGGCCGACTTCGCGCTCTGCAGCTATGAGCTCTGGTTCGTGCCACGGGCGGCCACGGGGGCGGCGAGGCCCGCGCGTTCGGCGCCAGCCTTCGAGGAGTTCGATCTCGATTTCACGGTCCGGATGGTGGCGAGCGATCTGGACGACGACGGGACGATCGAGGCGTTGCTGGTCCGCGGCTGGCAGCACCCGGAGGGGGTCGGCGATGGGCAGCACGTCCTCGTCGTGGAGCCCAACGGCGAGCGGCGCGAGACCCCCTGGTCCGACGTGGAGGACATCGACGGTGACGGACGCCTCGACGCCCTGCTCGACTTCTCCATGACCCGCAACGGGGCCGGCTGCGACGACCAGTTGGCGTGGGATCCCGAGGACCTCCGTGCGCCGACCTTCGCGCTGCGCGCCGTCGGCGGGGGGCGGTTCTCCGTCACCGACCCCGCGGCGCGCGCGCACCGGGCGGGGGTCTGCCGCGACGCCGGGCCGCTCGCCGCCGCCGTCCGTCGCGGCCAGGTGAACGAGCACGAGGTCGCCCGTCGCCTCCTCTGCCGCCTCGCCGACCGCGAGCCGCCGGAGCCCCTCCGCGCCGAGCTCGCCGCGGTCTGCCTCCGCCGCCGGTCCATCCCCGAAGACTGCACCGCGCTCCGCCCCGGCACCTGCCGCTTCGCCGACGTGCTGCAGGGCTGGCTCGACGAGCTCCCGGGGTTCTTCGCGGGGGGGTAGGCGGCGGCGCGTCACCGCCGCGCTACGGCACCGTGCCGCCGAGGCCCAGCGCGATGCCGTACGTCTTCATGGTCATGTCGATCTCGTCCTCCACCTCGCCAGAGCCGTGCGGGAGGTAGTACGTGGCGACGGACCCGGAGACGCCGAGGTCGGCGAACGGTCCGAGGAAGAGCTCGAAATGCCGCGTGGGCGACCAGCCCGCGGAGCGGAAAGAAGTCGACCCCGAGCCGCGGCACGATCCGCGACACGACTAGCCGGCAACCCGCGGCGGCGGGCCCAGGATGAACAGGGTCGCGTGGCGGTACTCCTCGGGAACCGCGTAAGGGTCGTCGGCGGTGTACCCGGTGCGCTCGAAGGCGACCCCGGCGAGCCGCTCCGCGCTCATCGCCACCTGGGTCTGGTCACCGAGGCGCGCTGGACGCTCCGGCGGTGCTGCCCCGGCGACTCGCGACCAGGCCGAAACCACGGTGAGCAGAACCAAGACCTTCCCAGGGAACGCCCCACCGAATTGGCCCCGCCGGGTGACGACGGTTTGAGCGAACGATCGACCTCCACCACGGCTTGCTTCAGCTCGGGGTCGAGGGAAGCCAGGATCTGCGCCACGAGAGCGCTGCACGTGTCTGCCTTCGGCTCGGCCTCGTTCGGAGCGACGACGGTGACCTCGGCAGGATCCACGGCTAAGCAGCAGGCTCCGGGAAGCAAACGGGCGCAACCCTCGCGTCCGACGTCGGTTGGCGCCGCGGGACGGCGCCGAGCGCCGCGCTCCGCCCCGGCACCTGCCGCTACGACGACGTGCTGCAGGGCTGGCTCGATGAGCTACCGGCGCGAGGGGACGCAGCGGGTCCTCCAGGTCGATCTCGAGCGGCGAGCTCCCTCGGCCGAACGACGGTCACCGGCGGCTGGCCCGGCGGGCTCCCTCCGATCGATCGGGGTGGTCCGGGCCTGGACCACCACGGTCGGAGCGATGAACCACTTCGGTCGGAAGCGTGGACCAGGGTCGGCCGAGGGCTGGACCACTTCGATCGGACGGGGGGACCAGGGTCGTCCGAGGCCTGGACCACTTCGGTCCGAGGCCTGGACCACTTCGGTCCGAGGGGTGGACCACTCTGGCGTGACACCAGGACCCGCATTTCCGAGGGGGGTGGACCACCTTCGCCGAGGGCTGGACCACCTTTGTCGAGGGGGGTGGACCACCCTTGCGGAGTGGTGGACCACCGTCGCTCGAGCGAAAATGCGGGTCATCGGGGCAGAATTCCGGGTGAAACGGCCGCCCCGCCCGGCCGGAAGACGCCAATCCACCGGCCGGTACGCGGCGAGCGTCGGTCAGGGGACTGCGGTGCCGCTCGCCGCCGAAGGTCCGGCCCCGCTCGTGACGACCGGGGCGGGGGCGGGGGCCGCCCCGACGGTGATCGCCGCGACGGCCCCCGTGGTCGCGGCGGGCGACGTGCTCGCGGCGAGTTCGATGGGATCGATCTCCTCGTCGTCGCCAAATTCGTTCCTCGCCGTGGGGCGCGGGAAGCCGAGCTCGCGCAGGGCGTTGCGATCGGTGACCGGAGCGCTCGCGGCGCGCGGTGACGCGCGGTGCCGGGGGTAGCAGCGACCAAGTCCCGGGCGCGGACCCCTACACCCGCGTCCGGTACACGCAGGCCTGCCACGGCGCGAGGCGAAGGACACCGGCGTCATCGGCCTCGACCGGCGGGGCTCCCTGGTTCGAGAGCAGGAGCTCGGCCGTGCGCGGCTCGAACCAGTCGGCGACGGGCAGCGCGGTGGGCTCATGGGTCCAGTTGAGGACCACGACGATCCGGGTCCGCTCAAGGACGCGCGCGTAGACGTAGGGCCCGGGGTCGGGGCTCAGGGGCACGAAGTCGCCGTAGACGAGGCAGGGCTCCTGCTTCCGGAGCGCGATGAGTCGGCGGTAGTACTGCAGAACCGAGCTCGGCTCGCGCTCCTGGGCGGCCGCGTTGAGCTCGCAGAAGTTGTCGTTGACCCGGAGCCACGGCTGGCCCGTGGTGAAGCCCGCGTGCGCCTCGGCGGACCACTGCATGGGCGTGCGCGCGTTGTCGCGCGAGTGCTGCTGCAGCTGAGCCAGCGCCTGCGCCTCGGGCACGCCCCGAGCGAGGCTCTCGCGGTACTCCCCGAGCGCCTGGATATCGTCGTAGTCCGAGGCGCGCTCCCAGCGGACGTTGGTCATCCCGAGCTCGTCCCCTTGGTACAGGAACGGCGTGCCGGGCGCGGTGAGCAGCAGCGTGGCGAAGAGCTGGGCCGACGTCTCGCGAGCCTCCCCCTCCGCCCCGAACACCGACACCAGCCGCGGGAAGTCGTGGTTCCCCAGGGTGGTGGTCGTCCAGGCTCCGTGTCGGCGAAACTCCGCGTACCAGTCCTCGAGCGCGCGCCGGAGCGCGGAACGATCGCCGGCGGCGAAGATCTGATCGAACTGAAAGAGCAGGGAGAGCTCGCCGCGCGCGGGGTCGACGTAGCGCGCGGCGCGCGCGGGGTTCAGGAAGTGGCACTCCCCCACCGTCATGACGTCGTAGTGGGCCAGGACCTCGCGGTGCATCTCCTGCAGGTACTCGTGCACGTGGGCCGTGTCGGCGTAGAGCTCGATCCCCGGCACGTGGGCGTAGCGCTCACCGAGGACGGCCGGGTCCGCGGCCGAGTCGGGAACCCCGGGCACCTTGGCGATGAAGTTGATGACGTCCATGCGGAAGCCGTCGATCCCGAGGTCGAGCCACCAGCGCATCATGGCGTAGACCGCGCGGCGGAGCTCGGGGTTGGCCCAGTTGAGATCCGGCTGCTTCTTCGAGAAGAGGTGGAGGTAGTACTGGCCCGTGGTGGGGTCGAGCTCCCACGCCGGGCCGCGAAACCACGAGCGCCAGTTGTTCGGCGGCCCACCGTCGCGGGGGTCGGCCCAGATGTAGTAGTCCCGCCGAGGATTCCGGCGTGAGGCGCGGGACTCGACGAACCAGGGGTGCTCGTCCGAGGTGTGGTTCACCACCAGGTCCATGATGAGCCGCATCCCGCGGCGATGCGTCTCGCGCAAGAGCTGGGTGAAGTCCTCCATACTGCCGAACTCGGGCATGATCGTCCGGTAGTCGGAGATGTCGTAGCCGTTGTCGTCGTTGGGGGATCGGTAGATGGGGCACAACCAGAGCACGTCCACGCCGAGCCGCTGCAGGTAGTCGAGACGCGCGACGATGCCGCGGAGATCCCCGATCCCGTCGCCGTTCGAGTCCGCGAAGCTGCGGGGGTAGATCTGGTAGACGACCGCTTCTCTCCACCAGGATCGCTGCATGGGTTGCTCCGCTCTCGGGGAGGCGCTCAGCGCCGGCCGCGCCCCTTGCGCGTCACCCGCAGCAGCGCCGTCCGCGGGTGCATCTCCAGGTGGCCGCGGTCGTCTTCGCCGCGGAGCAGGCGCAGCGCGCCCGCGTAGGCGATCATGGCGGCGTTGTCGGTGCAGCTCCGAAACGGCGGGATGATCACGCGGATCCCGTAGCGCGCGCCGACCTCGGTCGCGCGCTCGCGGAGCTGCCGGTTGGCCGCGACGCCACCGCCGAGCACCAGCTCCGCGACGCCCTCCTGCCGTGCGGCCCGCACGGCCTTGCCGACCAGCGTCTCGACCACGCGGCTCTGGAACGCGGCGCAGAGGTCGCGCAGGGTCTGATCGTCGCCAGGGCGACCGTGGAGCGACACCCAGCGCGCGACGTTGGACTTGAGCCCCGAGAAGCTAAACTCCAGGGTGGCCCGGCTCGACATCGGCTGCGCCAGCGGGATCGCGCGCGGATCGCCCTCGCGGGCCAGCCGATCGATGATGGGGCCGCCCGGGTAGCCGAGGCCGAGCAGCTTGGCGATCTTGTCGAAGGCCTCGCCGGCCGCGTCGTCGCGAGTGGCCCCGAGCTCGGTGACATGGGACAGCTCGAGGCCGTCGACCCGATAGATCGCGGTGTGCCCGCCGGAGGCGAGCAGGGCGACGAAGGGCAGCGAGGGCGGCGGCGGCGCCTCGACCCCCGGGTGGCGGAGGAACACGGCCAGGAGGTGGCCGACCAGGTGATCGACGCCCACCAGCGGGCGATCCGTCGCCCACGCCAGCCCCTGCGCCACCTGCACGCCCACCAGCAGCGCCCCCGAGAGCCCCGGCCGCGCGGTGACCGCGATCCCGCCGATCTCGGCGAGCGACTTGCCCGATCGGGCGAGCGCAGTCTCGACCACGGGGCGGACGGCGCGCAGGTGGTCGCGGGCGGCGAGCTCCGGCACCACGCCGCCGTAGGGGGCGTGGAGCGTCACCTGGCTCTGCACGACGTCGCTCAGGACGGTGCCGTCCTCGGTGACGACCGCCGCCCCCGTCTCGTCGCACGACGTCTCAATCCCGAGGACCAGCATGGGACGGCTGCTTACGACACCCCGCCCCACTGTCAATCCGCCGGGGGGGCTAGAACGCGCAGCCGTCGCGCCGCCGGGTGAGGTGGAACGTCGCGAACCCCGGGCGGTCCACGGCCGGGGTGTCGTCGTCGGGATCGGGCGCCGGCTTGAACAGCCTGAGCTCGACCGAATCGTCCCGCATCAACGACAGGACGCCGAAGAGGGATCCGGCGCAGGTCGATTCGACCCACACGAGCAGGTTGTGCTCGCGCCCGTCGCCGAAGTCGAGCTGGGAGATGGGGTCGTGGAACGCCTCGGAGACGGCCCGGAGGCGGACGTCGCGAAAGAGCGGTGCCGGTGCGCAGAGCCCGGTGAGCGCGTCGTCCGTGCTCACCCGGCCCGGATAGCGCGCGAGGCCGTTGACGTCGAACTCGAGGCGCATCCGGACGGTCTCCGACTCGGCCCCGTCCGCCAAGAAGCCGGTCTGGAAGGACGCACCCACCATCTTGCCGCAGAAGGCAGCGTCCCCGTCCGTGTCGAACCGCTCGAGATCCCGGCAGCCGGCGGCGCCGATCGCCGCCACCATCCCCAGCGCCCCCAGCCGAAGCCGCCCGCTCATCGCTCGAGCTCCCGCGCGGCAGCCGCGCGCACACGCGGCTCGGGGTCCTGCTCCGCCGAGCGCCGGAGCGCCGGCCGCGCCGCGTCCCCCTCCACCCGGGCCAGCGCCCGGATCGCGGCCTCGCGGACCAGCGCCGTCTCGTCCTCGCGCGCCGCGCGCTCGAGGGCGGCGCGAACGGCGGCGGAGCGCGCCGCGGGCCCGATCGCGGCGAGCGCGTCGGCGGCCCACACGCGCGGCGGCCACTCGCCCGGGGCCGCGAGGAGCGCCGCGACGGCCGCCACCGACGCGGCGTCGGGGCGCGCGGAGGCGGCGGCGAGCGCCGCACGCTGCACGGTCGGGGTCGGGTCGGACAGCGCCGCGAGCACCGCCGCCCGGGCGGCGGGCTCCTCTCGCGGCGCCAGGAGCTCGAGCGAGCGGGCGCGGATCTCCGGCGATGGATGGGCAGCGAGCGCGAGGAAGGCGGGCACCACCGCGGCCGCGACGCGGTCCGCGACGGCCGCCGCGGCGCGAAGCTCGGCCGGGGTCGCCCCGGCGAGGTCCCCGGTGAGCGGGGCGAACCCCGCGCGACCCTCGATCGGCCGGATCGCGTCCGCCACGGCGCGGGCGCGGTCCGGCGAGCTCACGGCCGCGGCGGCCGCGGCCTGGGCCAGCGGCGACGCCAGGCGCTCGAGCGCCGTCACCCGCTCCGAGAGGGAGTAGCCCGTCGGGCGCAGCGACTCGAGGCAACGCGCCAGGTCGATGCGTCCCTCACCCGCCGGCAGGAGCTCCGCCGGCTCGCGGAGCTTGCCGGTGGCGAGCAACGCGGCGGCCGCGGCGGCCGCGCGCTGGACCTCGGGGTCCGCGGCGACCAGGGCGTCGGCGACGACGCGGTCGACGTCCGGCGCTCGGACGCGGACCAGCCCGAGCACGGCGGCGCCGCGCACCGTCGGATCCCCGGCGGCAGCGAGCTCGGTGAGCACGTCCACGCTGGTCCCGCCGCCCAGGCGCCCGAGGGCGTCGGCGGCCGCGGCGCGCGGCAGCGGCCCCCACCCCGGCTCCCGCGCCACCCCGGCGAGCAAGGCCCGCGAGCGCTGGTCCTGGAGCAGGCCGAGCCCCAGCGCCCCGAGGGCGCGCAGGCTCGGGGCCTCGCTCTCGACCAGGGCGACGAGCAGGCCCCGCGCGCGCGGGTGGCGCAGGCGCGCGACGCCCCACGCCGCCGCCACGACCACCGGATCACCCTCGTCCGCGCGCGCCCTCCCGTGGTCGAGCAGCACCCCCTCGAACCGCGGCAGGAGCGCCGGATCGCCGAGGGCACCCGCCGCGATCATGGCCCGCGCCCGGAGGTCCGGCGCGGCCGGGCCGGTGGCGTACGCGATCAGCGCGGGCCCCGCGCCCGGATTGCGGATGTGGGACAGTAGCTCGATCGCCACCCGCTGCTGCTCCTCCCGGTCGTCGCCGAGCGCATCGAGCAGGGGCTTGACCGCGCGCTCGCCGATGCGCCCGAGGGCCTCGCGCGCGGCCGCGGCCGCGGTGGGATCCTCGGCGAGCGTCCGGTGCACGAGCGGCAGCGCGAGCGCGCCGTAGAGCTCGACGAGGAGCCGGCGATAGAGCGGTCGCTGCGGGTTGCCGAGGGCGATCGGCAACAGCTCCCGCTCCAGCACCTCGAGATCCCCGCGCCCCAGGTGGACCTGCATGCTCATCCGTGCCGCCCGCGCCACCAGCTCCTCGTCCGGCGACGCCCGCACCACCCGCCTCAGGAGCCGGTCGGCCTCGTCGACCTGCCCCTCGCCGAGGAGCAGATCGGCGAGCTCAAAATAGACCGGGAAGAGGCGGTCGTTCTTCAGGATCGCCTGCCGGAGCTGGGTGATGGCCTGCGCGGTCTGGTGCCGCCGGCGGTACATCTCGCCGAGGCGGCGGTGCCCCTCCGCGTCGTCGGGGCTGAGCTCGACGGCGCGAGCCGCGTAGGCGACCGCCTCGTCGTCCGCGTAGAGCTCAGCCGCATGCTGGGCCATCCGCTGGAAGTACTCCCGCGCCCGCTTCGGATCGGCTTCGACCAGCCGCTCGAGCACGCCGATGGCCGCGCGGAGCTTGCGCTCCAGCACCAGGACGCGCTCGAGGCTGTTCAGGCTCGCCACGTCGCCGGGCGCGAGCCGGGTGATGGTGAGCAGGGTGCGCTCGGCCGCAGCGTGGCGCTGCTGGCGGAGCTGCACCTCCGCCAAGAGCCGCCCCGCCTCCAGATCCGGCGGGGTCGCCGCCAGGCGCCGCGCCAGCGGGGCCTCGCGCCGCTCCAGGGTTCCCATCAGCGACCACAGCGTGACCACGTGCTGCCGGGCCTCGCGGGAGAGCTGCGGGTCCTGCGCACTGGTCACCAACAAGCGCTCCCAGATCGCGAGCGCCTGTTCGTACCGGCGGCGACGCTCGGGCTGCTGCGCGGTCGCACCGGTCCGCTCGAGGGCGAGCGCGTGGGCCTTCTGGTATTTCGCGGCGCCGCCACCGGCCTTCACCGCCTCGGCCAGCGAACCCAGCCCCTCGTCCGCGAGCCCGTGCTCCACGTACACCTCACCGAGCCCGAGGAGCGCGTCGGCACGGCTGCCGCCGACGCCGAGGAGCCGCTGCCAGGTGCGCTGCGCCTTCTCCTTGTCCCCCTCCTCCCAGTACCGGTGCCCGAGCTCGACGAGGTGCCGAGGGTCCTGCACACCGAGCGCGGTCAGGCGCTGCAGCACGGCCAGGGCGCGCGCCTTCTCCTCCATTCTCTCGTAGTAGTCGACGAGCGCGGCCAGCGTCTCCTCGTCCCCGGCCGACCGCGCCTCGAGCTCCGCCAGGCGGCGCAGGGCCTGGTCGCGCTCGCCGCGCTGGATCAGCGCCTCGGCGAGCTGGAAGACGAAGTCGGGGTTGTGGGGGGCGGCACGGATGAGCGCCTCGTACTCGGTGATGGCCGCCTCGAGCTCGCCCTGGATCTGCAGTAGCTGGATCACCTTCAGGCGCAGCTCGAGATCCCCGGTGTCCTTGGCGAGCGCCCGGCGGAAAACCTCCAGGGCGCGCTGCACCTGCCCGGTCTCCTCGTACAGACCGCCGAGCATCCGGAGCTCCAGCGCGTCCGGTGCGCGCTGCTGCTCGAGCTCGGCGAGCAGCTCCCGGAGCCGATCGTCGGCGCGGTAGATCTCGACGATGATCTCGTAGATCTCGCGCCGGATCCCCGCCTGCGCCCCGGCCACGGCGAGCGCCCGACGCAGGGTCGCCAGCGCCGCCGTGCGGTCCCCGGCCTTCGCCTGGGCGTGCCCGAGGTCGCGCAGCGCGGGGCCGAGGACGCGGTTGTCCCCCGCCGCCGCGGCGACCACCGCCTGGTACTCCACCACGGCCGCCGCAAAATCACCGCGCACGAAGAGCTCGCGGCCGAGCTCGCCGCGTACGTAGAAGGATCCCTGCGCCCGCTTGACGAGCTCCTGGTGGTAGCGGCGCGCCCCGGCCACGTCCTTGAGGTCCAGGCAGAGCGTCATCAGCTGTCGGAGCACCTGCTCGCGATCGGCGTCGGTGGTGAGCCGGGGCAGCGCGGCCTCGAACCGCGCGCGGGCCCCGGCGCGGTCGCCGCGATCGACCAGGAGCTCGGCGAGCGCGAGCTGTGCCACAGGACGCCCCGGCTCCTCCGCGATGGCCCGCTCGTAGGTCGAAACCGCGCGCGCGCCGTCGCCCGCCTGGCGGTAGATGCCGGCGAGGGCCACGAGCGCGCTCCAGCGCTGGGCGCCGGGGTCCTGGGCCCGGCGCTCGAAGTCGGTGATCAGCGCGTCGAGCTTGCCGTCGCGCTGCCGGTAAAGGTCGGCGAGCCGCTGCAGCGGGAACGCGGCGCCGGGTTGCGCCAGGACGATGCCCGTGTAGCGGGCGATCAGCGCGGCGTCGCTGGGGCCCGCGGCGGCCGTCCCGCCCGAAGCCGGCGGGCGCGCCGCCGGGGCTGGCGCCGCGCCGCCGCCTGGTCGCGGGGCCGGAGTGGTGGCGCTCGGCTTCGGCTTGCGGCGCCCACCGGGGTTGAACTGGCCGCGAGCCTCGCCCGTCACCCCCTGCGCCAGCAGCAGGGCGCCGAGGCAAGCCAGGGCTAGGGGTCGGCGCTTCACGCCCCGAAGCGTACCGACCCGCCCGCGCCCCCGCCACCAGGGACGGCGGCTCACGGCCCCCGGAGCGCCGCCGGGGCGGCGAGGGGCCCTCGGAACGGTCTTGCCCATCCCCCTGGTGCCACCCTGCGTGCTACACCGCGGCCCATGCTTTCGTTGGGCCGCGACCTGACGGGGAGCGGGCGCGAGCGCCTCGGCGCGGCGCTGCGCGCGGTCACGCTCGCCACGGTCCTCGGGGCGATGGTCACCCTCGCTCTCGAGCTCGTGCAGCTCGGACCCCTGCTCCCGGCGTTCCTGAGCCGCAACGAGCTCGAGATGGCCCGCCGGATGGCCATGCTCCACGACGTCGCGGCGGGGGCAGCGGCGACCGCGATCGGGGCGTGCGTCCTGATCTGGTCGCAGTGGCGCGCCGGTCGCTCGCTCGCCGCGGTGGAGCGGGTTCTGTGGTTGCTCGGCCCCGCGGTGCTGCTGCCCGCGATCCCCGTCGTGACGGCGACGCTCGCGTGGCGGGGCAAGCACGAGAACCTGCTCGTCGTGGTCGCCGCGCTCCTCCTGGTGACCGAGGTGCTGGCGCTCCGCGCGCTCACCGCCGCGCCCGCTGGCGTCCGCGCGGTCCTCCGGGGCGCTGGGCAGCAGGTGCCGCCCTGGCTCCGTCGGCACGGCCCCTTCCTGGTCGTCCTCACCGGCGCCCTCTTCTACGCCGGTTTCATGAGCTTTTACACCGTCCGGTGGCACTACAAGCTCGAGACGGGCAACTACGATCTATCGATCAACAACAACCTCATCTTCGGGGCGCTGCACGGCAAATTCCTCCACAGCCCGGTGACGATGCCGGAGAACCCGGCCGCGTACGGCGCGATCCACGTCAAGCTCGGCACCTACGTCCTGCTCCC
This sequence comes from uncultured Polyangiaceae bacterium, assembly GCA_964480725.1. Taxonomy (GTDB): domain Bacteria; phylum Myxococcota_A; class Polyangia; order Polyangiales; family Polyangiaceae; genus JAFGBI01. Next base: position 21,937 of record CAYZQO010000057.1, read on the forward strand.
GCTCTACGCGCTCTACCCGCGCGCGGAGGCGCTGTTCGTCATCCAGTCGACGCTCCTCGGCCTCGGCGCGCTGCCCCTCTACGGCTTCGCCCGGCGGCACGTCTCGCCGTGGCTCGCGGTGACCGTCGCGGTCGCGTACCTCCTGTACCACCCGATGCACAGCGTGACGTTCACCGACTGCAACTACATCCCGACCGCCACGTTCTTCGTGCTGGCGACGGCGTGGGCGCTGGAGGAGCGGCGCTGGGTCTGGTTCGTCCTGGCCTTCTTGGCCGCCTGCCTGATGCGCGAGGACATCCCCATCGGGCTGGCCGTCGTGGGCGCGTTCTTCGCGGTCAGCGGGCGGCGGCCGCGCGCGGGGCTGCTCATGGCCGCGGTCGCCACGGGCTGGTTCGTCTATCTGCGCTTCTTCTGGATGGAGGAGAAGGGCGAGTGGTGGTTCCCCTCCATGTACAAGGGGCTCTGGTCGCCAGGCGAGGAGGGCTTCAAGAGCGTGATCAAGACGCTGGCGACGAACCCTGCCTTCGTCCTGACGCGCCTGGTCGAGAAGGACCGGCTCTACTACCTGCTCCACCTGTTCGTCCCGCTGGCGTTCTTGCCGGCGCGGCGGTGGTACCTGTGGGCCGCGTTCATCCCCGGGGTGGTCCTGACACTGCTGGCGACGGACTACAAACCCCCCACCATGTTCTCGTTCCAGTACGTGATGCACTGGACGCCGTACCTCTTCCTGGCCACCCCGCTCGCCCTGGCGTCCATCGCGGCGCGCCCGGACGCGGGCCGGGCGCGAGCCGGGGCAGCCGCGGCGGCGATGCTCGTCGCCGCGCTGGCGCTCCAGTACAACTACGGGGCCTTCCCGGCGCGCGACGGGAGCGTGAAGGGCGGCTACAAGACGGTGGAGTTCTCGTTCAGCGACGAGGAACGCCGTCGCTACGCCGACCTGCGAGACGTGGTCGAGCTCATCCCCCCCGAGGCCTCAGTGGCGGCGACGGAGAACGTCGGCCCACACGTCTCGTCGCGGGTGACCATCTACGCCGCGCGCTACGGCCCCCACGACGCCGAGTACTACCTCGCCTCGAGCAAGGAGCTCGATCTGAAGCAGACCCGACCGAAGCTCCGGGAGGCGCTGGAGAGCCGGCGCTACGGGGTTCTCTTCCGCAAGGGCGACTTCGCGCTGATGAAGCGCGGGCACGACCCGTCCGGCAACGCCGAGCTGATCGCGGACTGGTTTGGCAAGCGCGACCCGGCGGACGAGGTGGACGACGATCCAGCCGAGGGTGACCGCCGGTGAAGCTCATCATCCAGATCCCCTGCCTCAACGAGCGCGACACGCTCGGCCCCACGCTCGACGATCTGCCGCGCCAGGTCGACGGGATCGACGAGATCGAAGTGCTCGTCGTCGACGATGGGAGCACCGACGGCACCGCGGAACGTGCGGCGGAGCTCGGGGTCCACCACGTCGTGCGTTTCCCCCAGAACCGCGGGTTGGCGGCGGCCTTCATGGCGGGGCTCGACGCCGCCACCCGCCTCGGCGCCGACGTGGTCGTCAACACGGACGCGGACAACCAGTACCGCGGGGCGGACATCCCCCGCCTGGTCGCGCCCATCGTGGCCGGCCGGGCCGATCTGGTCATCGGGGACCGCCAGACCGACAAGATCGCGCATTTTTCCCCGGCCAAGAAACTCCTCCAGCGCTGGGGTTCGGGCGTGCTCCGGGGGCTGTCGGCGACTGAGGTGCGCGACTCGCCGAGCGGCTTCCGGGCCATCAGCCGCCGCGCCGCGCTCCAGCTCTTCGTGCACAACCGCTTCACCTACACGCTGGAGACGGTGATCCAGGCCGGGCGCCGCGGGCTCACGGTCGTCAACGTCCCCATCCAGACCAACCCGAAGACGCGAGAGTCGCGTCTCTTCAAGTCGGTCCCGGACTACCTCCGGAAGGCGGGGCCGGTGATGCTGCGGGGCTACGCCATGTACCGCCCGACGCAGATCTTCCTCGCCATCGCCGGGGTGCTCCTGCTGTTTGGCCTGGGGCTGGCGCTCCGCTTCGTCGTCGCCTACCTGACCCTGGACGGGTACGCGGGGCACCTCCAGTCGCTCACGGTGGGGACGAGCGCTATCCTCCTCGCCTTCATCGTCTCGCTGGTGGCCGTGCTGGCCGAGCTCCTGGCGACCAACCGTCGCCTGCTCGAGGAGATCCTGCTCCGCGTGCGTCGGGTGGACGCCGAGGTCGGGCGGCTCCGGGGTGAGGACGCGCCCCGGGAGGGGATCTGGAGCACGGGAGCGGCGCCCTGGCGCCGGGGATGACGTGGACGACGGCCACTCCGAGGTGACGACGGTCGAGCCCGTGATCGCCCCCGTCGGGGGGGCGGCGCCGCCCGCTGGCAGCCGCCTCGCGGCGGCCCTCGCCTGGTGGCCCACCGTGGTGTTCGTGCTGCTCGGCCTCGCCTTGGTGGCCTGGGTGGGGCGTGGACTCTTCGTCCTGCAGGTGTCCCTCTTCGACGCGCGCTCCGACTACTGGGAGCACGCCGGGGTGCTGCGGGCGCTGATGGACTCCCCGCTGTCGCCGCAGAACTCCCACCTCGACACGGCCGACCCATCGCCGCGGTTCATGCCCCTGTTCGTCCTGGTGGCGATCGCCGGCCGGCTCGTCGGGTACGACGCCTACCAGGCGATGGCGCTCGCGGGCACGGTAAACGTCGCGCTCCTGGTCGCCAGTGCCTTCGCCTTCTTTCAGTCCTATTTCGGCGATCGGCGCGCGCCGCTCTACGCGCTCGTCGTCCTCTTCGGGAGCTGGTACCACGGCTTTCGGTTCTCGAACGTCTATCAGCTCAATCTGCTGCTCGAGATCGCGTCGTACCCGTCCACGGCGGCGGTCGGGTTCACGTTCCTCACCTTCGCCGTCGCCGTCCGCACGCTGCGCGGCCGGGCGTCGATCCCGTGGCTGGTGCTGCTCTCCCTGAGCACGGCCAACGTGGTCCTCACCCACGCCCTCACCGCGACGATGGCGTTCACCGGCGTGCTCGCGATGGCCTGGTTCGAGCCGGAGATCGGGCGGCGCCGACGCTGGTCGGTCATCGGAGCGGTGCTGGCGTCCTGCGTCCTGGTCGAGCTGTGGCCGTATTTTTCGACCCTGAGAACGGTCCTCAACGGACAGGATATCGACACCAGCTGGGTGGTTGACGGGCTCGAGGACCTCGTCGAGCGGGACTTCAGGCGGTGGCACCACCAGTTCTACGATCTGTTCCCGCTGGTGCGCACCCTCGGATTCGCGGCGCTCGGCGTCTACGCGCTCGCGTGCTTCGCGGTCACCGGTCGCCACCGCTTCGTGCTGGCGGGCGCGCTGGCGATGCTGGGCCCCTTCGTCCTCAACACGTTCGTGAAGCTGCCCCTTGGCCACCGCTTCGTCCTGCTGTTCATCGGTTACCTCCAGATCGGGCTGGTCTGGCTGCTCCTGAAGCTCACGCCGGGCTACCGTGACGCCTGGTGGTGGATCCGAGGCCGGCGCTGGCGCCGCATCGCCGGGCGCCTCTGCGTGGTGGCACTGCTCGGCGCCATGATGACCATCAACGTGCAGAAGGCCCGCAAAGTGAAGGCGCCCGCGGGCTCACGGCGCAACCTCGCGAGCTACTGCCGCGCGGTCGCCGAGGGGGCCTCGACGCGCGCCGTCGTGATGGCCGATCCAGCATCCTCCTGGCCGCTCCCCTCCTGCGGGGTCAAGGTGGTGGCCTTGCTGCACCAGAACCCGCTGGTCCCGGATCAACGGGAGCGCAGCGACGCGGTGCGCGCCTTCATGAGCCCGGAGGGTTCGGACGAGCGCCGCGAGGCGATCCTGGACGAGTACCGGGTGACGCACGTCCTCACCCACCGCAAGACGCCCCGCAGCGTGGTCAAATACCTCCAGAAGCGGGCGTCGCGCCGGTCCCTCAAGGGTGGTTACGTGCTCCACACCCTGTCGAAGTGACCGGCGCGGCGGTGCCGCCCGTCCACAAGAGCCGGCGCGATGGTGCGCGCGGCGGCGAAATCGGCTAGGACTCCCCGCGTCCCCGAGGCTCCGCGCGCGGCCCCCGCGCCCGGCGCGGCGCCGAGGGCGGTGGGGCGGCGCGCGCGGCCGCTCCGCGCCTCGATCCCGGAGAGCTCGAGCATGAACAAGACCACCAGCATCCTCATCGCCAGCGGCGCGGCGGTCGTCGTGATGACCGTCGTCGGCTACCTGCTCGGGCGATCCAGCGCCGACGCCCGCCACGCCCGGGCGATCGCGGCCGCCGACCGCGGCGCTGCGCCCGTGGTCGACGTGACCGTCGGCAACGCCGGCTTCGTCTGGGGCACGGGCCCCGGCGGCACCGTGTTCGAGTTCGACGGCACCGCCTGGCAACGGCGCATCGGGATCATGAACCAGATCGACGCCGGCGCGGACGGCACCCTCTGGGGCCTGAGCGACTCGGGCCGCGCCTACCGCTGGACCGGCAAGGACTGGAAGCGGGAGGGCGGTCGGTTCCAGCGCATCTCCGTGGGGAGCAAGGACCACATCTGGGCGATCGATCCGGACACGGTGCCCAACCGGCTCGAGGGCGGCAAGTGGACGAAGGGAAAGGGTAAGCTGCTCCGGATCGGCGTCGGCGCCGACGGGTCCCTGTGGGGGACGGATCGCAAGCGCCAGCCCGTGCGCTGGAACGGCAGCAGCTGGGACAAGTTCCCCGGCAAGCTTGCCGAGATCGCGGTCGTCAACCGGGACGACGTCTGGGGGATCGACGAGGCGCGCCACCTCGTGCACTTCGACGGCAAGGATTTCGCGGTGGTCGAGGAGGCGCCGAAGCTGGTGTCCCTCTCCGTGGGCGGCGACGGCACTCTGTGGACCGTGGAGGCAACCTCGCGCCGTCATTGAGGGCAAATTCTCCCCGCCGGACCGTCGCCCCACCCGGGGCCGCTGCGTCCCGGCGAGGGTGGACCGACGGGGTCCAGGGTCGGAGTCGAAGCCGGATCGTTCGACCGCGGCCCCCCCCGGAGTTGACCCGGTCCGACGATGGGATAGCTTCGGTCCGGCGAGAGGAGAACGGCACGTCATGGTGGACTCGGAGCGCGGGCAGGACGCAGGAACGACGGGGGGCGAGAGTGCCACGGGCACGGGCGAGCCCGCCCCGGCGGCGGCGCCCGTACCAGCCGAGGCGGCGCCTCCCACCAGTCCCGCCGCCGTCGCGGCGCCGGCGGAGGACGCACCGGCGCCCGCGGACACCCAACTCGCCGCGGACACCCAACTCGCCGCGGACACCCAACTCGCCGCGGACACCCAACTCGCCGCGGACGATGGATCCGCCGCGACCACTGAACCTACCACCGAGGCCGATGTCGCGACGGCGCCAACCCCCGCGGCCGCACCGGGCCCGGGCGCCTGGGCGACGGTTCGCCGGTTCTTCTGGCTGGATGAGCGCCTGGCGACGGCGCAAAAAGAAGGGTTCGTACCGGGTGTGCCGGGCTACCCGGAGTTCGACCTCGCGCGTGACGGCGTCGTCTGCGCCCAGCGTCTCGGCGAGCTCTCCGACACCAGGACTGGGGTGCTGCTGCTGCGCCGGGAGACCGTCGAGCTGCTCGTCGCGGCCCAGGCGGCTCGCGCGGGGATCGCGAGCGAGGCCACGCCCTCCGCGCGCTGGGCCGCGCTCCTCGACCACCCGCTGGGGAAGACCGCGGTGGAGGGGATCTCCGCCGAGGATCGCGCGCTGCTCGACGACGCCTTCGCCCCCGACGCCGCAGTCCACATCGCCGGCTTGCCGAAGGATCGCCGCACCGCGCTGGGCAACGCCCTCGCCCTGGTCACCGAGCGGCTCGCCGAGCAGCTCGAGCGCGAAGCCCAGCGCGTGTCCTCGATCCTGTACCAGCGCTGGCTGCGCATCGCGGCGGCGTTCGTCCTGCTCGTCGCCGTCGTCGCCGGAGTGGCGATGCTCGTCCGCAGCGCTCAGCCCCCGACGAACCTGGCGCGAGGCAAGCCCGTGAAGGCGAGCAGCCGCAACGCCAAGCACGGCTGCGATCCGCTGCAGGTGGTCGATGGCAACCGCGGCGGGCTCGGGTTCCACACGAATTCCGAGCACGAGCCGTGGGTCGAGGTGGATCTCGGCTCCGCCAAGTGGGTCAAGAAGGTGGTCGTCTACAACCGGGAAACCAACCCCGGGCGCGCCGTCCCGCTGACGCTCGAGCTCGCCACCGAGCCCGGCCAGTACCAGGAGGTTGCGCGCCGGAACGAGGTGTTCGACGTTTGGACCACCGAGGTGCCCGGGCAGGAGGCGCGGTTCGTGCGGCTCAAGCTCCGGAAGAAGGAGTTCTTCCACCTGGCCGAGATCGAGGTCTACTGACCGCGTGACGGCGAGCTCGGAACCCGGGGGGGACGCGCCGGAGCCGCGGCCGGGGACCACCGGCGCGGCGGCGTCGCCCGGGGTGGTGGTGCCGGGCGCGGGGTTGAAGCGCGCGCTCCGACCGCTGATGGTCGGGATCGGCGTCGTCTTCGTCGCGCTCGCCACCTGGGACCTGGCGGCGCGCTGGGAGCCCGGCGCGCTCGCCATCTCCACGCCGCTCGTCGCCGCCGCGCTGGTGCCCCTGGTCGTCGGCACCCTCGCCCAGGGCTTCGGCTGGATCGCGCTGCTCGGAGCGATGACGGGGCACCGCCCGCGCACGGTCCCCGGGCTGGTGCTCTACCTCGACTCGCAGCTCGGCCGGTACCTGCCCGGCAAGGTCGGCTTGCCCGCCGTGCGCATGGCGGGCGCCGATCGGGTCGGGGCGCCACCGATGACGGTCGGCATCTCGGTCTTCGTGGAGATGCTGTCCTGGCTGGCCGTGGGCTGCACCCTCGGCTTCGCGGCGCTGTACGCGACCAACACGCACGCCGCTGGGGTGCTCTCGCTGCTCGGTCGCTTCGGGCTGCCGCTGCTCGGCACCTCGATCGTGGGCCTCAGCCTGCTGTTGGTGGTCGACCGCCGGCACCTGCCAACGAGCCTCCGGGTGCGCCTCGCGGTGGGCGAGCGTGGGCCCCTGGTGCCCGCGGTGCTCCCGGGCTTCCACGTCGCCTACTGGGCGACCTGGGCGCTGCACGGCTACCTCGTGACCTGGGCGGTGACCGCGGATCCCAGCGCCGCGCTGGCCTCCCCCGGGCTCTTCATCCTGGGGACGGTGCTCGGATTCCTGGCGGCGTTCGCCCCGGCCGGGGTCGGGGTGCGCGAGGCGGTCTTCGCCGCGGGGCTCGCGCCGGTGATCGGCTCTGCCCCCGCGCTGGCGGCGGCCCTCCTCTCCCGCGCGCTGTCGATCGTGGCCGACGTGCTCGCGTGGGGGCTGCTGCGGGCGGTGGCCCTGATCGGCGCTCGCCGCCGCTGACGGGCACCGCGGCCGCGTCAGCCCCGCACCGCGCCAGCGGGCGCGCTCGAGGCGACCGCGTCGCCCGACGGCGTTGGGCCCCCGAGCAGCTCGCTCCGGCGAGGCTCGCCGTCCACCGTCCCGCCGCCGATCACACGGCGCACCACGTAGGGCCGCTCGTTGCGCGCCAGGTGCACGACGAGCTCGGCGATGAGGCCGGTGACGAGGATCTGCATCCCGATCACCATCAAGAGCACGCTGAGCGACAGAAGCGGCCGCTGACCGATGCTTTCCCCCATCACCCAGATCGCGGAGAGGTAGGCGCCGAGGGCCACTCCCAGGGCCAAGCAGACGGCGCCGAGGGCCCCAAAGAAGTGCAGCGGGCGGCGCTCGTACCGCAGCAGAAACGTCACCGTCATCAGGTCCATCAGGCCGCGGAAGAAGCGACCGCCGCCGAACTTGCTGACGCCGTGCATACGAGCGTGGTGTTCCACCTCGATCTCGCCGACCTTGAACCGCCGCCAGTGCGCCAGCACCGGCACGAAGCGGTGGAGCTCGCCATACACCCGCACGTTCTCCAGAACGCGCCGCCGGTAGGCCTTGAACCCGCAGTTGACGTCGTGCAGACGGATACCAGTGCTCGTGCGCACCATCCAGTTGAAGATCCGGGAGGGGAAGACCTTGTGCCACGGATCGTGGCGCGTCCGCTTGAAGCCCGACACGAGATCGTGACCTCGGTCCAGCTCGGCGAGGAAACGGGGGATCTCCTTGGGATCGTCCTGGAGATCGGCGTCGAGCGTGAAGACCACCTCTCCCCTCGCGACAGCGAAGCCCGCCGCGAGCGCGGCGCTCTTCCCGAAGTTGCCCTGAAGCACTACCAGCGAAACCTCCGGGTGCTCGGCCACCAGCGCCTCCACCGCGCACACCGAGTCGTCCGTGCTCCCGTCGTCCACGAACACCACCTCGAAGCCCTCGCCGGGCCCGAGCACGGGCCCCACGGCGGCCGCGATCCGAGCGTAGAGCTCGCCGAGGGTGGCGGCCTCGTTCAAGAAGGGGATGACGAAGGAGAGGCGGGGAGGGGCCACGGTGACGTTGCTCCGGCAGAGGGGATCGAAAATACCACGGATCGGGCCGTGAGCTCGCGCACCGCTCGCCAGATCTCGCTCCGGGGAGCTCGACCGCTCACTCGCGGGGCCCGGCCCGTAGATCGAGGACGACGAAGGCCGCGTTAGAGTACACGGCCGGCCACCGCGAGAGCCCCCCCTCCCGGCCCCGACGGACCACGGCGAAGTCGACCGAATATCGGTCGCGCAAAGCCGTCAGCCGGGCGGCGTCCATGGCGTCGTAGCCCTTGGCGACCTCGCTCGAGCCGCGGGGGCGCGGACGCCCCGCCACCGCCCCCAGGCGGTCGTACCACTCGAGCAGCTCGCCCGGCAGGATCGGCGGGCTCTTCCAGTCGACGACGATGGCGCGCCGGGCGGTGAGGCGGAACCGCTCGAGCAGCGGCGGCTGCAGGAAGCGCGCCTCCTTCGGCGTGTGGTCACGGATCCAGGCGAAGAGAGACTCCTCCCGCTCGTCGAAGCCGCGCAACAGCGAGGACTCGCGCTCGATGCGAGACGGCGCGCGGAACTCGGCGCTCGAGCGTGCCCAGAGCAGGAACGCGAGCGGTGCCAGCGCAAAAGCGGCGTAGCGCGTCAGCGGGCTCGGAGCCTGGAGCGCCACCGCGAACGACGGCGGCCAGCCACCCCTCGCCTGGGACCGCAACGGCGCCGAGCGGAGCCGCCGCGGCGCGGTCCACCGGACCAGCCCGTCGAACGCGACGCCGAGCGCGGCGCCGAGCCCGCCGACCGCCGCCACCCAGAGCACGATGCGGCCGATCCACGGCCGGTCGCCTCGAGCCTCGGCGAGGCAGATCAGCGCGATCCCGGCAGCCGTCAACAGGAGCGCCAGCGGCGGGTACTCTCGGATCCTAGCGGGCTCGCTCACCAGGCGCGCCGCCGCCGCGGCGAGTAGGATCTGCCCGATCAGATCGGTGAAGGGCGCCACGCGCCAGACGAAGAGCTGCGCCACGGCGGGGATGAAGGTCCACGTCGTCAGCAGCGTCCCCGACCAGAGCAGCGCGGCCAGCGCGATCAGCAGCGCCGCGACGCGCGACCCCGGGCCGCAGCGACCGCCGAGCAGGGGCCACGCCGCGCCGAGCCCGAGCACCTGCCACGCGCCGACGGGTAGGAATCGGTGGCTGAAGCCGAGCGGCTGGTAATGGTGCGGCGAGCGGACGGTCTGGAAGATCTCCCGTGCCTCGGCCGCGTCGGGGTGACTGGCGGCGCCGAAGACGACGGGCGACAGGACCAGCAGCGCCACCAGCGACGGCCCGAGGGCGAGCACGAGCCGCCGCGCCAGTGCGCGCCAATCCCGGGGGTCCTCGACCAGCAGGTGCGCGAGCCCCAACACCGGGAACCCGAGCAGCAGGTAGTTCACGTGCAGCAAGCCCCCGAGACCGAAGCAGATCCCGGAAAGCAGCCAACGGCCGGCGGCGAAGGCGGCCATCCCCGCGAGCCAGCCGAGCGCCCCGAAGGTCGAGGGCTGGAGGATGAAGTCGGTGAGGTAGCTGACGGCGACGCTGTGCGTCCGCGTCTGCATCTCGATCGCCATCACCACCAGGAAGACGGCGAGGGCGTGGAGCCGTCCGGCGAAGACCCGGCACAGCGCGAAGATCGCGGCGCCGAGCGCGGTGACGAAGCCGACGTTGGCGTAGGCGAACCCCCACCCGTCCTCGTCCAGCGCCCACAGCACCCAGCCGAGATAGCTGAAGATCGGGTGATACTGGGTGCACTCGGCGGCGAGCCAGTCGCGGGTCAGGACGGACGGGTCGTGCAGCTGGAGCGCACCCACCAGATACGTCGCGTGGTTGTCGTACCCGAAGTTGTAGCCGAAGCTCACCGCGAGCCAGTACGACGCCCACAGCGCGACCAACGCCGAAGCGACGTCCCAGGCGACAGCGAGGACCCGCTCCCGGCTCACGGGCCCCCCGCGGAGGCCGACGCAACCGGAGATGCGCTGCGAGCACCAGGATGGGACATGCGGGGTTCGGCGGTCCGCCCCCGCGCCGGTCGGGAGGCGGAGGCAGGGCCGAATAGCACGGGGGCGGGCGGTCGAGGAAGCGCACCGCTCCCGGGTCTTGCCCTGGCGTCCGACCAAGGGCAAAACGCTCGGGGTCCGCGGGCGCGCGCGGCCCCCCATTCGGCGCTCGCGCCGCCCTTGCTTCCCATGTCCGACCCGATTCCCGCCCGCCCGTCACCCTCGCTGCCGCCGACGAGTGGCGGGTGGCGACGATACGTCGTCCCCGGCCTGGTGTCGGTCGCGGTCGCGGGCGGCTCGGCGTGGGCGCTCCATCGGGGAGCGTTGCCGGTGGTGCCCCCGGCGGAGGCCTTCGCGAGCGTGCGCTGGTGGACGGTCCCGACCTTCGTGGCGCTCTACGTCGTCACGCTGCTCCTGCGCGCCGTCCGTTGGCACTGGCTGCTCCTGCCGATCCGACGGGTGCGTTTGGCGCGGATCCTCCGGGTGTCCTTCGTGTTCTACGGCGCGACCGTGCTACTGCCCTTTCGCACGGGGGAGCTCGTGCGACCGTCGCTGCTGCATCGGAAGGAGCACGTCTCCTGGTGGGCGGCGTCCGGCATCGTCGGCGCCGAGCGGGTGGTGGACGGTCTGGTGCTGAGCCTGGTCCTCTTGGTGGCGCTGCAAGTGGCCGAGCCGCTGCCGGTCCTACCGGACCGCATCGGGGACCTGGCGGTCCCGGTCAGCATGGTGACGAGCGCCGCCTACTCGGTCGTCGCGCTGTTCGCAGCGGCGTTCGTCGCGATGGGGGTCTTTTACTGGCGCCGCGAGTGGATGAGCGCCCTGCTACACCGCGTCCTCGGGGTCGTCTCGCCGCGCCTCGCCGACGTGGCGGCGGGGGTGCTCGAGCGGTTCGCGTCCGGGCTGGGTTTCCTGCCGCAGACGCGCTACTCCCTGCCCTTTCTCGGCATCACGCTCGCCTACTGGTGCGTCAACGCCTGCAGCGTCTGGCTCCTGGTGTGGGGCGCGGGGGTCGACACGCTGACGTTCGCCCAAGGGACGGCCGTGCTCGGCGTGCTGGCGCTCGGGTTCCTCGCGCCGAACGTCCCCGGGTTCTTCGGCACCTTCCAGCTCTCCCTTTACGCGGGGCTGGCCATGTACCTCGCCCCGGAAACCGTGGTCGGCCCGGGAGCGGCGGTGGTGTTCCTAATGTACGTGCTGCAGATGTGCACCTCGGTGCTCGGCGCCGCGATCGCGCTCCCCCTGGAGTCGCGAGCGCCAGCGTCACCCCCCACCTGAACGCCCCCGTCGCTCCGCCCGTGGGGCGCAGCACTCCCGCCCGCGGCCCCACCCGGCTGGCGCCGGCCCGGACCCGCCGCCGGCGTCGATTCGAGGTGGCACGCGTGGCGCCGGTGCTAACCTGGGCGCCGCCCATGGCGGACCGCACCCTGAGCGTCGGGCTCGTGCAACGCGCGGTGAGCGGGGACCACGCCGAGAACCTCCGCACGACGGCGGCGCGCGTCCGCGACGCCCGCGCGCGCGGCGCGCGCGTGGTCGTGCTCGGCGAACTCTTCGCGACCCGCTACCCCTGCCAGACCGAGGATCCGGCCCAGTTCTCCCTCGCCGAGCCGATCCCCGGCCCCACCACCGCCGCCATGAGCGCCCTCGCGGCCGAGTGTGGCGTCGTCCTCGTGGTCCCGCTCTTCGAGCGACGCGCGCCCGGCCTCTGTCACAACAGCCTCGTGGTCCTGGGAACGCAGGGGGAGACGCTGGGCCTTTATCGCAAGCTCCACATCCCCGACGACCCGCAGTTCTACGAGAAGTTCTACTTCACCCCCGGTGACGGGGGCTATCTCGTCTGCCCGACGCCCTTCGGCGCGCTGGGCACGCTCATCTGCTGGGACCAGTGGTTCCCCGAGGCCGCGCGCCTCACCGCGCTCCACGGCGCCGAGGTCATCGCCTACCCGACGGCGATCGGCTGGATGCCGAGCGAGAAGGCGGCCGAGGGGGCCGCGCAGCTCGACGCGTGGCGGACGATCCAGCGCGCGCACGCGATCGCGAACGGCGTGTTCGTGGTGAGCGTCAACCGGGTGGGGTTCGAGCCGAGCCCGGAGGGCGGCATCGAGTTCTGGGGTCACTCCTTCGTTTGCGATCCGCAGGGCGTGGTGCTGGCCGAGGCGGGCGAGGGCGAGGAGCTACTGGTGGTGGAGCTCGATCTGTCACGCATCGAGGCGGTGCGAGGCTGGTGGCCCTTCCTGCGCGATCGCCGCGTCGACGCCTACGCGGGCCTTACCGAGCGCTGGCTCGGGAGAACGCCGCGATGAGCCCATCGGCGGCTCCGTCCGGTCCCCCTGCCGCGCTCGGCTACCGCATGCCCGCCGAGTGGGAGCCCCACGCGGCAACCTGGATCGCGTGGCCCTGGTCCACCGCGGACTGGCCCGGCAAGGGCGCCGCCATCCCCTGGGTGTTCGCCGAGCTCACGCGGTGGCTGCAGCGGGGCGAGGTCGTCCGCATCCTCGTCCCGCACGCGGAGGCCGAGGTGCGCATCGCCGCGACGCTGCGCAAAGCGGGCGCCTCGCTCGACGAGGTGGACTTCGTGCGCGGTGCGGTCAACCGCACCTGGGTGCGCGACAACCTGCCGACGTTCGTGACGACCCGACGCCCGGGGGAGCCCGATCCGGGGCGGTCCCGGGTCCCCGCGCTCGCGGCCGTGAAATGGCGGTTCAACGGCTGGTCCCGCTACACGAACCACAAGAAGGACGACGCGGCGGGCCACCTCGTCGCGCGGTGGCTCGGCGTCCCCACCTACCTGCCCAGTTTCGTTCACGCGGGGACCCCGCGGCGCGTCGTCCTCGAGGGTGGTGCCATCGACGTCGACGGTGAGGGGACGCTGCTCGCGACGCGGCGGTGCCTGCTCACCGGCCCCCTCGCCCGCAACCCGCACCTCGAGGCGAACGGCACCGAGGCGGTCTTCGCCGACTACCTCGGCGTCAAGCGCGTCCTCTGGCTCGACGAGGGGATCGCGGGCGACGACACGGCGGGGCACGTCGACGATTTCGTGCGCTTCGTCGCCCCGGGGCGGGTGGTGCTGTCCCAGGAGCCACGCACGCGCGACGCGAACCACCGCCCGCTGCGGCGCGCCGCCGAGGTGCTCGCCGGTGCGCGCGACGCAGCCGGCCGGCGCCTCGAGGTGATCCCGCTACCGATGCCGGAGCCGCTCTACTACGGCGACGAGCGGCTCCCCGCGAGCTACGCGAACTTCTACGTCGGTAACGCCGTGGTGGTCGTGCCGACCTTCAACGACCCGAACGATCGGGTGGCGCTGGGCCTGCTCGCGGAGCTGTTCCCCGGCCGGACGGTGGTGGGGATCCACGCGGTCGACCTCGTCCTCGGGCTCGGGACGCTGCACTGCAGCACGCAGCAGGAGCCGGTCGGCGTGCCCCGGCGGCGACGACGCTGACCCAGCGCGCGTCCGCGACGCGGGAGGGACCAGCACCGCGCCCGCCTCCGCGTCGGACGCTGGCGGGCCGGGAGTTTGGCCATTTGCACGAGCTCTGGTCCCATGACATGCCGTACCCCGATGTCCGGTGACCCGACGGCCCGCGCGACCCCAGCCCTCCGACGGCGAACGCCCCGCTGGCTGCGGCTCGCCCTCGTCACCGGCGCGCTGGCCGTCGGGCTCGCGGTCGGCCCCGCGCCCGAGGTCCGCGCGGCGCCGCCGGCGAAGGAGCACCGCGTCGAGTCGGGCCAGTCCCTGTGGACCATCGCGCGCCGCTACGGCGTGTCCGTGGAGGCGCTCTGCCAAAAGAACGGCATCAGCGAGGACGCGCCGATCCGTCCGGGTCAAGTCCTGATCATCCCGGCGCCCGGCGAGAAGCCCGCTCGACCCGCGACGCCGCCGGGCGAGCGTGGCGGGTCCCCGGATGCGAAGGGGAGCGCGCCCACGGAGAAGCGACGCCCAAACGACTGGGTGCGCGCCAAGCCCGACGCCTCCACGCAGACGCAGAAGACCTCGGCCGAGCGCGGCGGGATCAACCCCTGCATGACCCCGGATCCGGGCTGGGGGATCTACGACCGCTGGAGCCGCGCGCCGACGATGGGGCAGGCGCTCCTGCCGCACCGCGGCGGCGTCAGCGGCGGCCGCTTCGACGTGATGTTCCACTTTCATGGGCACGAGCCCGTGCGCAAGGAGTGGGTCAAGGTGGAGCGGGGCGCCGTGCTCGTCGGCATCGATCTCGGTCTTGGTTCGGGCCCCTATGAGGCGAGCTTCCGCAGCCCAGCGGCCTTCTCCGAACTGCTTGCCAGCGTCGAACGAGCGGTCGCCGAGAAGAACGGCCTCGAAAGGGCGCGCGCGCGCCGGATCGGCCTGAGCGCCTGGAGCGCGGGCTACGGCGCCGTCGGCGAGATCCTCCGCCACCCGCAGTGGGCGGCGCGCGTGGACACGGTGGTGCTCCTCGACGGACTGCACGCCGGCTACGACGGCGACTCGCTCCGCGCCTCACAGCTCTCGCCGTTCGTCGCCTTCGCGCGCCAGGCGCGGGGCGGGGAGAAGCTCATGTTCGTGAGCCACTCCTCGATCATCCCGCCGGGCTACGCCTCGACGACCGAGACAGCCAACTACCTCATCCACGCCCTCGGCGGCCGACCCGCCGCGGCCCGGCCCCGGTCCGGCGATCCGTGGGGGCTCGAGCTCATCTCGCGCTTCGACCGCGGCGACTTCCACGTCCGGGGGTTCCGCGGCAACGACCAGATGGACCACTGCGCGCACATCGGCCTCTACAAGGACGTGCTCAAGGTCTACGTCGTCCCCCGCTGGGCCTCGCCCCGCGGCTACGGCACCTGACGTCGCCCCCCGCCGCGCCATCCCGTCCGGCTGGAGCGGGGTCGCACGCGGTGTTACGGTAGCCGCGCGCGCACGAGTGGCGGAACTGGCAGACGCGCCGGATTTAGGTTCCGGTACCGCAAGGTGTGGAGGTTCGAGTCCTCTCTCGTGCACTGAGGCAGGATCGTTGAGTTATTCGTCCTCGTCCTCCTCGTCGTCCGAGCCCTCCGGAACGGTCTGGCGAACTTTCAGCGAACTTTGCCGCTCCAGCCACTCGGCCGACGGGGCCATCTTGGCCAGCTCGGCGATGGCCTCGTGGAGGGGGTGGAGCCAACCCATCTCCAGCTCCCGGAGCGTGCCGGCGGCGTGGTCATAGCGATCGATCATAGCGTCCGAACTGTGGCCGGTCCGGCGCTTGATCCAGGTCCGTGTCCGCCCCCGGGCGAGCGCGAGCGTGACGAACGTGGCCCGAAGGTCATGGCACCGAAGCCGCATGGTGTTGTCGGCGGCCTCGAAGAGGCTCTGCCTGGTGACGCCCGCCTTGGTGAGATGGGCCCGGATTCGCTCCGCCGCGTGCTTGGTTTCCACGGGTTGGCCGTCCCGAGTCCGGCGATGTCGCGGCAGTAGCTCGGCAGGGAAGACCCACGGTGACTCGTGCCGCTGGAGCCAGCGACGAAGCGCCTCCGCGGTGTCGTCCCCCAACTTCCACTGGCCGCGGCGGCCACTCTTCATCTTCGGGACGATGATGACCCCGCGCCCCCCGGGCTGGCTCAGGTGAAGGTGCTCCCGCCGAAGTGTCCGGAGGTTGCCCAGCCGGATCCCCTCGCGAGCGTCGACCCCGTAGGCCACCCGCCAGACCAGCGGGACCTCGGCACATGCCAGGAGCCGAGCCTCCTCCTCGGGCCAGAGGAACTCGCCGTCCTTGGGCTCGTTGGCGGGCGGAAGCCATCCGGGCGGAAAGGGTGACTGCGGCAGGATCCGAGCGCGGGCGACAGCGAGCTTGAAGATGCGATGGAGGCACTGGGCAACGTGGCGAACGGAGCCGTCCTTCAACGTGGGCTGCGACAGCACGGCCTCCGCGTGATCCAGCGTGAACTCGTCCATCGGCGTCTCCCCGATCGTGCGTCCCTTGAAGACGACCGGGTAGACGTGCACCCGCATCCGCCGGGCATTCTCGGTGTGGTCGATTACCTTGACCCACTGCCGGTACTGCCGAGCCAGATCGTTGTTGGTCCAGCGCTCGCCAAACTCCTGAACGGTGGGCATCGAGCCCTTCTCTCGCGCGACTGGCTGCCGCCTTTCGCCACCGTTCACCATACGTTGGGCCAGCTCGACAATTTCGTAGGCTTCCTCCCGACTCCCTGCGGCGGCGTCCCGCAGCATCGATACGGCCAGATCCTCGTTCCCAGACACTCTCAGGTCCGCGAGGATCTTGGCCAGCAAGACACGGCGTGCGTCGGCTTCTTCCCTGGTGCGTGCCCAGGGCATCGGGAACTCGCGCTTCCGGCCGAGGACCTTGAAGTGAGCGCCCCGCCGGTCTCCTCGCTCGAACACACCACCGTCTGGCTTGCGGGCCACGTCAACCTTTCCCCCGTGGCATCAGGCCGTATCTCTGGCGGAGCCGTTCAAGTGGGTCAGGGTTGTCGGCCCGCTCATCTTCCGACTTCGCCGTGGTATCCGAACCAATCGGAGGAGCTGTCGGATCGGTTTCTCGCGCCGCGAACGCCCGCTTCACATCACCGAACATGGCCACGCGGCGCCTCCCCCTCTTCTCGTTCGGGAACGCGTTCGCACGGGCCATGCGCATGTAGAGATCACGCGGAAACCTCGGGCACCGCTGGTCAATGAAGGTGTCGTCGCTGATGGGGATCGAGGGGTCGAGTGTGTTCGAGTCCACTGGCTTCCGCCGCTTCCGCGGCTGCGCCTTCGTCGGCCCGTTTGGCGGCGCAGAATACCCTCCTCCGAATTCGCCTGGCCGAACCGCCAACACCAGGGCCCCATGGGAAACATGTCCCGCCTTGCGCAGCCGGATCTCGG
>CAYZQO010000058.1:0-1874 GCA_964480725.1 uncultured Polyangiaceae bacterium
GAGGCGCACGCCGTGGAGATCACCCCCCTCTCCCTACCCGACCTGAAGCTCGTCACGCCGCGGGTGTTCCGCGATCACCGCGGCTTCTTCCTGGAGACGTACCAGGAGGCGCGCTACGAGGCGGCCGGGATCTCCGCGCGGTTCGTGCAGGACAACCACGCTCGCTCGACGCGGGGTACGCTCCGGGGGCTGCATTACCAGGCGGTCCCGGGGCAGGCGAAGCTCGTCCGCGCGGTGCTCGGGCGGGTGTTCGACGTGGCGGTGGACATCCGGACCGGGTCGCCCACCTTCGGCAAGTGGGTGGGGGTGGAGCTCGACGCCGAGACGCACCAGCAGCTCTTCATCCCCGTCGGGTTCGCGCATGGGTACGCCGTGCTGAGCGAGGTCGCGGAGGTCGAGTACAAGGTGACGAGCTACTACGACCCGGCGCAGGAGCTCTCGATCCGCTGGAACGACCCCGAGATCGGCGTCGCCTGGCCGGTGGCGGAGCCCGTGCTCTCCCCTCGTGACGAGGCCGCCGAGTCGTTCGCGAGCTTCCGGGCGCGGGTCGGGCGATGACGGTCTGGGTCGCGGGCGCCAGCGGGATGCTCGGGCGCGCCGTCTGCGCCGAGCTCGGCCGGCGCGGCGTCGAGGTCGTCGGCACCGACCTCGAGGTGGACATCGCCGAGCCGGGGGCCGTCGCGGCCGCGCTCGCGCGGACGGGGGCGTCCCACGTGGTCAACTGCGCGGCGTACACCCGGGTCGACGACGCGGAGCGGGAGGAGGAGCTCGCGCGACGCGTCAACGCGGCCGGACCGGAGGTGCTCGGGCGCGCGGCGCTCGAGCGGGGGGCCGCGCTGGTCCATTTCTCGACCGACTACGTCTTCGCCGGGGACGGCGGCCGGCCCTACGTCGAGGACGATCCAGCGGCGCCGCGCGGGGCCTACGCGCGGACCAAGCGCGAGGGGGAGGAGCGGCTCCTGGCGCTCGGCCCGGGGCTCCGGCTCCACCTCGTCCGCACGAGCTGGCTCTTCGGGGCCGGGGGCCCGAACTTCGTCGGGACGATGCTGGGGCTGATGGCGAGCCGGGAGGAGCTCCGCGTGGTCGCCGACCAGCGCGGGCGCCCGACCTACGCGCCCGACCTGGCCGCCGCCGCGCTCGACCTCGCGGGCCTCGCAGCCGGCGGCGAGCGGGCGCCGAGCGGCTGCTACCACTTCGCCAACGCCGGGGAGACGACCTGGTACGATTTCGCCTGCCGGATCCGCGAGCGGGCGGCGGCGCTCGGCTTCCCGGTGCAGGCCCGCGTCGTGCACCCGGTGACCACGGCGGAGTTCCCGCGTCCAGCGCCGCGACCGGCCTACTCCGTCCTGGACACGGCGAAGATCACGGCGGCGCTCGCCCGCGCGCCGCGGCCCTGGCACGACGCGCTCGACGACCATCTCGCAGCGCTCGCGGAGCTCGCGACCGAACGCGCGGGCGGCTCCGGTCCGGACGGCCCGGCGATCCCTCGCTGATCCCCCCAACCTGCCCGGGCACCGGGCGACGATCGAGATCACCATGCGGCAACCCACCAACGTCCTCGTCACCGGCGGGCTCGGCTTCATCGGCTCGTCCTTCATCCGCTACCTGTTCGCGAACCAGCTCCTGACGGGCAAGCTCGTCAACCTCGACGCGCTCACTTACGCGGCCAACCCCGCCAACGTGGCGGGCGCCGTGGACGAGGCGCGGTACCTGCTCGTCCGTGGAGACATTTGCACGCCGGGGCTGGTGGCGGGGCTGGTCGAGGAGCACGCGATCGACACCATCGTGCATTTCGCGGCCGAGACGCACGTCGACCGGAGCATCCTCGGGCCGGAGGCGTTCGTGCAGACCAACGTGGTCGGTACCTTCCGCCT
>CAYZQO010000058.1:1974-38838 GCA_964480725.1 uncultured Polyangiaceae bacterium
CTCGAGCGGCTGATCACCTTCGTGAAGGACCGCCCGGGGCACGATCGGCGCTACGCCCTCGACGCGAGCCGGTTGCGGCACGACCTCGGCTGGGCGCCGCGACACGACCTGCACGCCGGCCTGCGCGAGACGGTGCGCTGGTACCTCGACCACCCGGAGTGGATCGAGTCGACCCGGAGCGGGGCGTACCGCGAGTGGCTCGACCAGAACTACGGGGCGCGCTGAGCTGCGGCGGGGCGGGCGCCGCCGCCGGAACCGCTCACTCCGCGGCGGGGAGCGCGGTTTCGGGCGCCGCCGGGAGCGGGCTGCCCGTCGCGCGCGCGGGCGGCCTCGACTCGACGCGGTCCCCCTGCCCGGTGGCCGGGTGCGCGTCGGCCGAGGGAAGACGGAGCCCGGCTACCCGCTGCTCGAGCGCGGCGAGGGCCGTGAGGAAGGGCTCTCGCTCGTCCGCGGGGAGTCGGGGCGCGAGGGCGCGCGTGAACGCGAGCCCGTCGAGGAGATTGCGAAGGTACTCCGCGAGCTGCTTGGGAGATCGTTGAGCGACGGGGGTGCCCTGGTCGGCCAGGTCCTGCTCGAGGAACTCCACGTAAAGCTCTGCCTCCGTCACCAGCTGGTGCGGGCGACTCCGGTCGGTGCGGGCGTCGAGCTTGCCGTAGACGTGCCCGACCATCTCCTCCAGGGTCATCCGCCGCTGGAACCAGCGGACGTTGGGGCCCGGGCAGATGGACGGGGTGACGTCCTGCTCGATCCCGCGCAGGCGCTTCACGTCGCCGCCGAGGTCGTGGCAGATGCAGGTCGGCGAGACGACGCGCGCTCGCACGCGATCGCGAACGGTGGCGTCGACGCCCACCAGGGTGGGGTCTTGGTCGAGCTGCTGGAGCTTGCGCCGCTGGTAGCCCCGCGAGGCCCTGCACAGGGGCACCTCGCCGAACTCCTGGTGGAGCGCGATGTGGCCCTTGGGGCAGGGGCTCCCCGGACGGCCCGCGTCGATGCGGGCGCGGTGGGCGACCTCGCTGCCGCTGGTGCGCAGGCTCCAGAACGGCACGCCCAGGGGCGAGCCCCAGGTCATGCGCACGTCGCCGGGGCGAGCCTGCTCCAGCGCCTGGAGCGTCGGCTCCGAGACGTTCGCGACCTCGGGCACCATGAGGAACGGCGAGGCCCAGCCGGTGCCGTCGAGCTCGTATAGCTCGCGCAGGAGCCGATCCTCGCTCGCCGTCCCGATGCCGCCCTGGGCGGTGACGCGGAAGGGCGGCACGGCGGTGGGCTCGGGCAGGCCGCGGGCGACGACGGCCTTCGCGTAGCCTGGGAACAGCCCCTCGCCGAGGGTGTCGCGATGGAGCCGGAAGGCCTCGAGGATGGGGCCGAAGAGGACCCCGGCGGTGGGGAAGGCGTGCCCGCCGCAGTTCAGCCCGCTCTCGATGCGGTACTCGGCCACCCAGATCCCGTGCCGCGTGAGGAGCTTGCCCTGCACCTGCGCCGAGCGAAGGTCCGACACCTTGAGGATCACGCGCTTCTTCGGCGGCCGCCCGTCGACCGGGAAGAAGGCGTCGAACTCCGCGATCGCGGCCGAAACCCGGGGGTTGAGCCCCGCGGAGAGGACGACCGCCCCCTCGAGCTCGCTCATGGCGAAGCCGCGGAGCGCCGCCACCGCGTCGGACTCCCCGGGGGGCCGGGGCTGCCCGCGGTCGTCGACGGCGCGGTCGAGCTTGGTCATGATGTTGACGTCGACGTCGCCGGGGACGAGCGCCGCCCGGATGCGCTCCTCGAGCGCCGTCCGCTCGGGCCCGGGCTCGAGCGCGAGCCAGCGCCGGTGGTCGGCCGCCAGCGGGGCCGAGTCGGGCAGGAGCGCGAGATAGCGCTGGATCCCGTCCGGATCATCGAACCGGCCGGCCTGCAGCGCCTGGAACTGCCGCCGCGCCTCCCGATGCACCAGCGTGAGGTAGGCGGCGATCCGCCGCGCGCGCAGGTCCCCGCCGGCGTCGATGGGCTCGAAGGGCTGCCCGAGGCGGGTGCACCAGTCGCGCCGAACTTGCTCGATGAGCGTGTCGTCGACCAGCGAGATCACCGAGGAAAGCCCGTACTTCGAGACACGCAGGGGCGTGTCGATGGTGAAGCCGATCCCCATCACGGCGATATGAAACGTGTGGTGTGGGCTGGGCATGGGCGGGACGGCGAGTTTGCACGAATCCGGCCCGTTACGCATGTCACAGTCGGGTCATCCCGAAGCGGGAGCGCTGCGACGGAGCGCTCGACGCCCGGCCCCCTATCCGGGAGGCTATTTCGCGGCCGCGGTGCCCGTGTCAGGGTGCCCGCCATGGCACTGCCGTCCTACCCCCTGCTCGGCCGCGTGGCCCTCGCGACCCTCGGCATCAGCGTCCCGACCGTGATCGACGGGCTGCGGGGTGTCGTGTCGGCCCGAGCCTGCGACGCCCGCCTGGACCGCTGGTCGCGGCGGCTGCTGCGCCAAGCCGGCGTCGCCCTGGACGTACGCGGCAAGGAGCACATCGCCCCGGCGACGACCTACGTGATCATGAGCAACCACCAGTCGTACTACGACATCCCGGTGCTCTTCCAGGCGCTCGGGATCCCGGTGCGCATGGTGGCCAAGGCGGAGCTCTTCCGCATCCCGGTCTGGGGCCGGGCGATGCGCGACGCGGGCTTCATCCCGGTGGACCGCAGCAAGGGGCGCCAGGCGCTCAACCGCCTCTTCGAGGCCCGCCAGCGCCTCGAGCAGGACGGGACCCACCTCTGGATCGCGCCGGAGGGGACGCGGAGCCCGGACGGGCGCCTGCTCCCCTTCAAGCGCGGCGGCTTCCAGCTCGCGTCGGTGACGGGGCTGCCGATCCTGCCGGTGTCGATCGACGGGAGCATCGAGGTCCACCGCCGCGGCTCCCACGTCATCCACCGGAACGTCCCCGTCCGGGTGACCGTCGGCGAGGCCATCGACCCCGAAGCGTTCGGGCGCAAGCGGATGGAGGAGCTGATGGACACCGTCCGGGCGGCCATCGCGCGCCCGCTCGGACAGGAGGCGACGGGCGACGGGGCCGCCGCCGCGCCGAGCGAGCGACCCGGCCCGACGGGAAACCGCGCCGCGCGGCCCGAGGACGCCGACGACGCTGCCGGCGTCGCGTGAGCGCGGCGGAGGGCGGCCGCACGGGCGCGGTCCGCGCGTGAACGCGAGGGAGGACGGCGGCGACGGCCGCGTGTGAGCAGCGACGCGGGTCGGGGCGGCACGGTGCACGCAACCGGTCCGCGCGGCGGCCGACGTAGAGGCATCCGGCGGCTGCTCGTCGAGCGGCGCCGG
The DNA here is from genome assembly GCA_964480725.1 of uncultured Polyangiaceae bacterium. Taxonomy (GTDB): domain Bacteria; phylum Myxococcota_A; class Polyangia; order Polyangiales; family Polyangiaceae; genus JAFGBI01. The sequence goes on from CAYZQO010000058.1 coordinate 5,279, forward strand.
CACGGCCCACCCCGGAGACACGCCGATGCTGCACCCCAGCGCCCTCGAGAGCCCCGTCACCGACCATCGCGCCCCGCGCCCTCGCCACGCCGCCGCCGCCTCGCTCGCCGAGCTCGAGCGCTCGCTCGAACACCAAGACGAGGAGCTCCAGAGCGCCTTCGCCGCCTTCCGCGAGCTGGCGAATCGCGGCCGCCCCCTTCCCGTCTCCGCCGACGAGTTGAGCGCCCTCACCGATGCCGTCGAAACGCTCACGGACGCGAGCACCACCGGCGTGTCCCTTCGCCCGCGCGGCGCCGCAGCGCGCGCCTCCCTTCCCGGCACGCGCTGCTAACCCTTCGACCTTTTCACCTCACCCCCAACCCGAGGAGTCCTTCCATGACAGCCATCGCCCCCAACGCCGCCGTCGCCCCCACCCCGTGGACCGGCGAAGGCGTGCTCACCCACCTCGATGCCGAGTCGATGATCGTCTACTGCCAGTCGCAGCTCACCGAGGTCGACACGCGAGTCGCCGCGCTCACGCGCGAGCAGGAGGTCGCGGTCGTCCGCAAGAGGGCAGTGCAGGATGCCCAGGCCGCCTTCAACGCGGTCGCGACGGGTCAGGCCAACGCCGAAGGACTGCGCGACACGCTCACCGCCGCGATCAGGTCCCTGCCGATGGATGATCCGACGCGACAGGCGCTCGACAGGGAGTACGACGCTATTCCGGCAGACGGGCCCTCGAAGGAGTACTGCGACGCGGCAACGGAACGGCTCCGGGTACTGTCGGACAACGTCGGCGGCGACGCTGAAATCAACATGATCCGGCTGCAGTCGCTGGTGTCGGCGCGCCAGACCATGGTGGGCCTCGTCACCAACATCCTGTCCAAGATCCAGGCCGGCGAAAAGGCGATCGTCGACAACATCCGGTGAGCGGCGTGCCCGCTCACCGGCTCGTGGCCGACGCCGAGCCCCGCGGCGCCGCACTCGAGGCGGCCGGCACCGCGCCCCGGGAGACCGCGCCCGGGGCCGCCGGCGCGGCCTCGGGCGGGGTGAGCCGAAAGCAACCGTCCTCCCCCGTGGGGCCGAGGCTGGTGCCGCCGACGAAGTGCGAAACCCGCGTGAGGTGCTGGCGGAAGCTCCGGTCCAGCGCGGCGCGGCCGGGGCCCGAGAAGGGCAGCGGCGAGGTGCCGAGGATCCGGTAGGGACAGGCCTCCACGTCCATTCGCTGGCAGCTCCGCTCCTCGCAGCCCGCCGGGCGCTCGAAGGTCAGCCGCGCGAGCAGCCCCATCCCCGTCCACTCGTGCTCTCGGTGCATCCCGAACACGAGGTTGCCGAGGCTGTAGAAGACGGGGCGACCGCGGTGCCAGCCGACCCCCTGCGGGACGTGGGGGTGATGACCGAGCACCGCGTCCGCCCCCCAGCGCATCACGGCCCCCACGTACTCCTTGGTGAAGGCCATCGGCATCTCGAGGTACTCGGCGCCGCCGTGGTAGCTCACCAGCACGACGTCGTGCGCACGGCGCGCCTCCTCCAGGCGCTTGGCGAGCCGATCGAAGCGCGCCCAGGCGACATGGTGCCGGCCCTCGTGCGAGCCGAACTCGCCCTGGTTCCAGATGTGCGTGACGGCGAACAGAGCGATCGACCAGGCGCCGCGGCGGATCACCAGCGGCTCGTACATGCGCTCGGGATCGCGGGTCGCGCCGACCGTCGCCACGCCGGCCCGTTCGAGGTGCGAGAGCGTCTCGAAGAGGGCACGCTTGCCGTAATCCCACATGTGGTTGTTCGCGAGCGACACCACGTCGATGCCGGACGCAGCGAGGACCTCCGCGCCCCCGGGCGGCCCGGTGAAGACCAGGCGATTGTACGGGGACTGGGTCTCGCCCCCCTGGTCGCTCAGTTGGGACTCGAGGTTGACCAGCCGCAGGTCCGCCGCGCGGAGGATCGGGTCGAGCCCCGCGAAGGGGCGCACGGAGGCGGGGTCGCGGAGGATCTCCTGCCCCAGCTCCCGCGCCAGGTTGACGTCCCCCCCGGCGACCACCACGAGCCGGCGGGGCGCGGGGGCGCCCCGTGCGCTCGAGGCCGCGGCCGCGGCAATGCCTGCTCCGGGCGCGTCGCCCCCCACGGAGGCTGCGGGGGACACCGCCGCCGGCGCCGAGGCCGCCGCCGGCGCAGCGCTCGCCGCCCCGTCTGACTCCGCCCGGTCACGGGAGCAGCCGCCCGCAGCGCCCGCGACGAGCAGGGCGGCCAGGAGCGCGTGAAGCCGGGCGGGCCAGCCGCTCCCCCGCGGGCGTCCAGGAGCGGGGGCCACCATGGAGGGGAGTCTGAGGACGAACCGGGCGCCTTGGCAACCCCGGTACCCTCCGCGCGCTGGCCCTCGAGGAGCGCGGCCGCGTCCCGGACCGGAGCACTGGACGCTGCGTCGGTTCTTGGCTAATCCCACGTTATCGTGAAGATCGCAGTCATCGGTACGGGATACGTGGGCCTGGTCGCGGGGGCGTGCTTTGCCGACTCGGGCACCCACGTCACATGCGTTGACGTCGACGTGGACAAGCTCGAGCAGTTGCGCGCCGGCAAGGTGCCGTTCTTCGAGCCGCGCCTCGAGGAGATCGTGCGGCGCAACTGGCCCGCGCGCCTCGACTTCAGCGACGACCTCGCGGCGTCCGTCGATGGGCGGAGCGCCGTGTTCGTGGCCGTCGGCACGCCGCCCCAGGAGGACGGCTCGGCCGATCTCTCGCACGTCCTCAAGGTCGCCGAGGACGTCGCCGCCGCGGCCCGGCACGACCTGGTGCTGGTCCTCAAGAGCACGGTCCCCGTCGGCACCAACGCCAAGGTCACCGCGCGGATCGCCGGCCGTACTCGCCACCATATCAGCGTGGTGAGCAACCCCGAGTTTCTCAAGGAAGGCGACGCGATCAACGATTTCCTCAAGCCCGATCGCGTCGTCATCGGCACCGACGACGACCAGGCGTTCGAGGTCCTCGCCCGCCTCTACGCGCCGTTCACGCGGCAGAACAACCGCATCCAGCGCATGAGCCCCAAGAGCGCAGAGATCGTCAAGTACGCGGCCAACGGCCTGCTGGCGACCAAGATCTCGTTCATGAACGAGATCGCCCACTTGTGCGACGTGGCAGGTGCCGACGTCGAGCACGTCCGCGTCGGGCTCGGCTCGGATCGCCGCATCGGCTTCCCCTTTCTCTATCCGGGGCTCGGGTTCGGCGGGAGCTGCTTCCCCAAGGACCTGCGCGCGCTGGTCCGCACCGGCAGCGAGCTCGGCGTCGAGCTCGGCGTCGCCGCCGCCGCTATCACGGCGAACGAGGTCCCCGTGCGCACGATGCTCGCTCACCTCGAGCAGGATCTCGGCGGCGTCAAGGGCAAGACCATCGCGATCTGGGGGCTCGCGTTCAAGCCGCGCACCGACGACGTGCGCGAGGCGGCGGCGATCCGCCTTATCGAGGGCCTCATCGCCGGCGGGGCCACCGTTCGCGCCACCGATCCCCAGGCGCTCGAGACGACCGCCGCCAGCCTCGCCCGCAAGGGCGTCGTGGGCGTGACCCTGCTCCGCGACGAGTACGCGATCTGCGAGGGGGCGGACGCGCTCGTGATCGCGACCGAGTGGAACGAGTACCGCACCCCGGACTTCGACCGCCTGAGCACCCTGATGCGCGGCCGCCACCTCTTCGACGGCCGCAACATCCTGGTCCCGGAGGCGGTCGCCGACGCGGGGTTCCGGTACCGCGGGGTGGGGCGGCCGCCGCTCGCGCCGCGCGGCTGAGGAGCGCGGGGGCGCGCCGCGCCACCGCCCCGCGCTACGCCTCGCCCGGAGGGCGCGCCGCAGGGTCGGTCGTCGCCGACTTCGGGGCGCCTGACTCGGCGGCGTGACCTGGCTCCAGCGTGTCGGGCGTCGGCACCGTGTCGTGGGCGAGATCGGGCGCCCGCGCGAACACCAGCGCGCCGAGGGGTGGGAGCTGCAGGAGCAGCGACTGGGTGCGCCCGTGCCAGGGGATTTCTTCGGTGGAAACCCGAGCCGGGGTGGGGGACCCGCTCCCGCCGTAGCGGGCGTCGTCGCTGGAGAACCGCTGCTCGTAGTCGCCCGCGGCGGGTGCCCCGATCCGATAGTCCGGCCGCGGCACCGGCGTCATGTTCAGCACGACGACGACGTGCTCGTCGCCGGCGCGACGCACGAAGGCCAGGACCGAGTTCTCGCGGTCCGAGCAGTCGATCCACTCGAACCCCTCCGGATCCGGATCGCTCGCCCACAGCGCGGGCGTCTCGAGGTAGAGGCGACCGAGCTCGACCAGGTACTGCTGCAGCTGCTGCCGGCACTCCTGGATCTCGAGGTGCCAGTCCACGGTCGAGTCGTGATTCCACTCGTTGTGCTGCGCGACCTCGATGCCCATGAAGTTGAGTTGCTTGCCGGGCCGCAGGTACTGATAGGCGAGCAGCAGCCGGTAGTTGGCTTGGCGCTGCCACCAGTCCCCGGGCATCTTCTCGATCAGCGCCCCCTTCCCGTGCACCACTTCATCGTGAGACAGCGAGTTGATGAACCGCTCGCTGTACTCGTAGATCATGGAGAAGGTGAGCTCGTCCTGGTGGTACTTGCGGTGCACCGGATCCTTGGTGAAGTACTTCAGCGTGTCGTGCATCCACCCCATGTTCCACTTGAAGGTGAACCCGAGCCCTCCCTCCTCGGTCGCCTTGGTGACGCCAAACCAGGAGGTCGACTCCTCGGCGATGGTGATGGCGCCCGGCACCTCCTCGCGAATGATGTGGTTCACCGACCGCAAGAACTCGATCGCCGCGATGTTCTCGCGACCGCCGTGCTGGTTGGGGATCCAGCCGCCCTCCTGGCGGCTGTAGTCGAGGTAGAGCATTGACGCGACGGCGTCGACGCGGAGCCCGTCGATGTGAAACTCCCGGAGCCAGTACAGGGCATTGGCGACCAGGAAGTTCTTCACCTCGGGGCGACCGAAATTGAAGATCAGCGTGCCCCAGTCCGGGTGCTCCCCCAGCCGCGGGTCCTCGTGCTCGTAGAGCGCGGTGCCGTCGAAGCGCCGGAGGGAGAAGTCGTCCTTGGGGAAATGGGCGGGGACCCAGTCCACGATGACCCCCACGTCGTGCTGGTGGAGGTAGTCGATGAACCAGCGCAGATCGTCGGGGGTCCCGTAGCGCGCGGTCGGCGCATAGTAGCCCGTCACCTGGTAGCCCCACGAGGCGTAGAAGGCGTGTTCGGCGATCGGCATCAGCTCGACGTGGGTGAACCCGAACCGCTTGGTGTGCTCGACGAGCAGCGGCGCGATCTCGCGGTAACCGAGGGAGCGGTTCCCCTGGTCCGCCAGCCGCCGCCAGGAGCCGAGGTGGACCTCGTACACGTTCATCGGGCGGCGCGTCAGATCGACCTCCGCGCGGCGCGCGAGCCACTCGGCGTCCTTCCACTCGTGCGCGCTGCGGGTCACGCACGAGGCCTGCGCGGGAGGCAGCTCCATGGCGCGGGCCAGGGGATCGGTCTTGAGGCGGAGCGCGCCCTCGCGGGTCTTGATCTCGTACTTGTAGACGGCGCCCACGCCCACGCCCGGGACGAAGATCTCCCAGACACCGCTCGCCCCGAGGGCGCGCATCGGGTAGTTTCGCGCGTCCCACTGGCAGAAATCGCCCACGACGCTCACCCGCCGGGCCGCCGGCGCCCAGACGGCGAAGGAGGTGCCGGCGACGCCGTCGATGACCCGTTCGTGCGCGCCGAGGACCTCCCACAGGCGCCGGTGGTTCCCCTCGGCCATGAGGTAGAGGTCGAACTCGCCGAGCGTGGGCAGGAAGCGGTAGGGATCCTCGCGCTCCCAGGTCGTCCCGTCCGGGGCGACGAACTGGAACCGGTAGGGGAACGGGAGCGCCTGCCCTGGCAGGAAGACCGCGAAGACACCACCCCCGAGCGCGTGCATGTGCATCGGCACGGGCAGACCCTCGACCAGGCAGAACGCCCCGTGGGCGCCGGGCTGCAGGGCGCGAACGACGACACCGGCGACGCCGTGCACCGTGGCGGGGTGCGCGCCGAGGAAGCTGTGCGGATCGTGATGCTCGAGGTTCCGGATCCGTTCGAGCGTCCCGTAATCGAAGACCAGTTGCAGGGTGTCGGGTTCCATCAGGCGTCGTCCTCGTAAGAGAGCAGGATGAGGGTGTGCGGGGCCACGTTGATGGCGAGCCCCTTGGGGACCCGGCTCCCGGGCGCCGCCGTGTTCACCATCTCGCGCCAGTGCTTGCCGCGTGGCACGTCGGGCAGAAGGAACGTCCGGGCTCGATTGCTCGCGTTCAGGACGAGCAGCAGCGTCTCCCCGCGGTTCGGTCGGCCCCGCTCGTCCAGCTCGTCGGAGGCGTCCCCGGGGATCAGCATCCCGAGCACGCGGTTCTGCGCGCTCGACCAGTCCTCCTGGGTCACCTCGCCGCCATCGGGGCGCAGCCACTGCACGTCCTTGACGCCGTCGTCGGTGATGGGCGCCCCCGCGAAGTAGCGCCGGCGCCGGAACACGGGGTTCTCTCGCCGGATGCGGAACAGGTCGCGGACGAACTCCAGCAGCGCCTGGCCACGAGGATCGCTGCGCCAATCGACCCAGGAGAGCTCGGAGTCGTGACAGTAGGCGTTGTTGTTGCCGCGCTGCGTGCGCCCCAGCTCGTCACCGTGCGAGATCATGGGGACGCCCTGCGAGAAGGCGAGCGTCGCCAGGAGATTGCGCTGCATGCGGTCGCGGATACGGAGGATGGGCGCCGCGTCCGTCTCCCCCTCGGCGCCCCAGTTGTGACTGTAGTGCTCGTCGGTGCCGTCGCGGTTCTCTTCGCCGTTGGCGTCGTTGTGCTTGCGCTCGTAGCTGACGAGATCGGCGAGGGTGAAGCCGTCGTGACAGCTCACCAGGTTGATGCTCGCGTGCGGCCCGCGGTCGCTCCCCTGGAAGATGTCGCTCGACCCCGAGAGCCGCGAGGCGAGCTCCGGGACCACCCCCTCGTCACCGCGCCAGAAGCGGCGCACGGCGTCGCGGTAGCGGCCGTTCCACTCGGCCCAGCCGGGCGGGAACCCGCCCAGGCGGTACCCGCCGGGACCGACGTCCCAAGGCTCTGCGATGAGCTTGGCCCGGGAGATGACGGGATCCTGCTGCACGGTGGAGAAGAAGCGCGCGAGGAGATCGAACTCGTGGGGGCTCCGCCCCAGCGTCGTCGCCAGATCGAAGCGGAAGCCGTCCACGTGCATCTCGGTCACCCAGTACCGGAGGCTGTCGAGCACGAACTGCAGCGCCCGCGGGTGATGAACATTGATGCTGTTACCACAACCGGTGAAGTCATGATAGTGGCCGAGGTCGCCGGGGGCGAGGCTGTAGTACGCCGAGTTGTCGATGCCGCGGAAGCAGAGCGTCGGGCCGCGGTGGTTCCCCTCGCCGGTGTGGTTGTAGACGACGTCGAGGAGGACCTCGATGCCGACGCGGTGAAACGCCTTCACCATCGTCTTGAACTCGTAGACCTGCTCGCCGCGGCCGCCCGTCGCGTAGCGCGGCGTGGGGGCGAAGAAGCCCATCGTGTTGTAGCCCCAGTAGTTTCGCATCCCGCGCGCCACCACCGGCTCCTCGGAGATCGCGTAGTGCACGGGAAGCAGCTCGACCGCGGTGACGCCGAGCGCGAGCAGGTGATCGAGCACGGCGTCGGACGCGAGCCCGAGGTAGGTGCCCCGCAGGCGCTCGGGGACGTCCGGGTGACGCATGGTCATGCCCTTGACGTGGCACTCGTAGATCACCGTCCGGCTCCACGGGACCCGGGGAGCCCGATCGTCCCCCCAGGTGAAGGCGCTGTCGATCACCGCCGAGCGCGGCGTGTACGGCGCGCTGTCGAGCGCGCTCGCATCGCGGTCCGACCCGCCGCCGGCGCGGTCGTAGCCGAACACCGCGTCGTGCCAGACCAGATCCCCCGAGATCGCCTTGGCGTAGGGATCGAGCAGCAGCTTGTTTGGGTTGTGGCGGTGCCCTTGGTCCGGCGCGTAGGGGCCATGCACACGGTAACCGTAGAGCTGGCCGGGCCGCACGTCCGGCAGATACGCGTGCCAGACGCGGTTGGTGCGCTCGCGCAGGGGGATGCGGGCGAGCTCACGCTGGGGCTCTCGCTCGTCGAAGAGGCAGAGCTCGACGCGAGTGGCCGACCGGGCGAACAGTGCGAAGTTCACCCCCTCCCCGTCCCAGGTCGCACCCAGGGGATGCGGAGTTCCCGGCCAGATCCGCATGGACGAGGCCCCCCGACTCAGGCTTCCCCGCCGGTGGCGAGCACGTCGAGGACGCCCCCGAGCGGGATTGCCACCCAGTCCGGACGGTTGTTGAGCTCGTAGCCCACCTCGTAGAGCCCCTTCTCGAGGAGCTGCACGTCGAGCTGGAGGGATAGCGCGGCAGGGTCGGTGGGGAGCACTCCCGCTGGCCGCGCCGCCTCCAGGTACGCCTCGAGGAACGCCGACGCAACCCAGCGGTACCAGAGCTGCGTCCAGGGCATGAGCTGGGGCACGTCCTCCAGACGCACGGAGCTGCCCGGAAGGTCCCCGGTGAGCACGCCGAAGGCCGCGTAATGGAACGACCGGAGCATCCCGGCCACGTCCGCCAGGGGCGACCGCTTGCGCCGCCGTTCCGCGTCGCTGCGCTGCGGCTCCCCCTCGAAGTCGATGATCACGAAGTCCTTGCCGGTGTGAAGCACCTGCCCCAGGTGATAGTCGCCGTGGCAGCGGATCCGCTGCCCCTCCAGGGGACCGTCGACGATGGTGCGCAGCCGGGCGTTGATCTCCCGCTCACTACGGAGCAGTCGCCGCGCGAGCTCGAGCGAGTTGCCGCTCAGGCGATCCTTGAGATCCTTCACCATCGTGAGGGTGCGCGCCGCGAGGTTGCGGAGGGACTGGTAGAACGAGCGGCAGGCGAGCATGTTCCACCGCTCGGGCGCGAATGCGTCGCCGTCCGCGGCGTGCGCGAGCGCGAGGTGCATCTCACCCGTTCGACGCCCGAGCAGGCGCGCGACGTCGAGGTAGCCGCCGGACAGCTCCGCGAGGACCGGCGGCGGCGTCCGCCCCACCAGCTCGAGAGGGCGCGCAGTGACCTCGGGGACCGGCGCGCCGTCGCGCCGGGCCGTGAGCGCGCGGTCGTAGTAGCGGGTGACCGAGTCCACGGTGTAACTCCAGGCGTCCCCGAGGTTGGGCACGAACCGCTGCACGATGAGCAGGGTCGACACCCTGCCCTCGCCCCGGCTCACCTCGACGTGACCGGCGAGCGGCGGCACGGGCGCGTCCGAGCCCGTCAGGTGGGCGAGCGCCTCGAGCTCGATACTGGGCCGATCCTCCGCCTTGCGGATCAGCTTGGCGATGAGCTCGTCGCCGTAGATGAACGAGGTGTTGCTCTGCTCGACGCCGAGGACCCGGCTGGGCCCGATCGCGTCCGGATCGCGGCCCCGGAGGAGGCGCTGCGGCACGCCCCGGACCTCGATGGTGCCGCCCCGGACGCGCTTCTTCTTCGCGGCGAGGTGCAGCAGGGCGCGCGCGAAGCGCGGGTCCCCGGAGGCGTCGATGATCACCCCGTCCTGCACCCCCGCCGTTCCCGCGCAGCGCAGGGCGGCGATGACGCGAGCCCCCGCCGGCGCGGTGGTGACGAAGGTGAGCGGCAGGACGTACGTTTCCGGCTCCCCCTCGGTGTAGAGGACATCGACGTAGCAGAGCGCCGCGCTGGCGCCGACGTCCTCGAGCGAGACGTGGTCGGTGCAACGCACGGTCTTGATCTCGCGCGCCTTGCCCCGAAACCACCGCTGGGTAACGAGGTACGCGGGCAGCGAGCGATCGATCAGGGCCCGCGCGCGGCCGCGCGGGTTCAGCACCTGCTCCCACGGGCCCTCGACCTCGAGGGGTGAGCCCGAGACGGGCGCGCGGTCGCGCGACGCATCGGCCTGGGACTCGATGGCGAACCAGAAGAACCCGTGGGGCCCGATGGTGAGCACGTAGGGCTGCGCGCCGGCACGGGGAAACTCCACGTGCCCGAAGAGCTCCCGCACCACCCGCCCGTCGAACTCGGACAGATCGAGCTCGATGTACTGGGAGAAGCGCGACAGATTGACCACCACCAGGAGCACCTGCTCTTGATACCGGCGGAGGAAGGCGAGGACGCGCCGGTTCTGCAGGGGCAAGGGCTCGAACGATCCGCGACCGAAGGCGACGAACTGCTTGCGCAGCGCGATGATGCGCTTGGTCCACCAGAGCAGTGAGCTCGGGTTCGCCTGCTGGGTTTCGACGTTGCAGGCCTCGAAGTGGTACTCGGGATCGGTGACCGGCGGCAGGAACAGGCGCTGCGGGTTCGCCCGCGAGAAGCCCCCGTTTCGATCGGGGCTCCATTGCATCGGCGTCCGCACGCCGTTGCGGTCACCGAGGTACACGTTGTCCCCCATCCCGATCTCGTCGCCGTAATAGATCACCGGCGTCCCGGGCAGCGAGAGGAGCAGCGCGTTCATGAGCTCGATGCGCTTGCGGTTGTTCTCGAGGAGCGGGGCGAGGCGCCGCCGGATGCCGAGGTTGACGCGCGCCTGCAGATCCCCGGCGTAGGCGCGCAGGATGTAGTCGCGCTCCTCTTCCGTCACCATCTCGAGCGTCAGCTCGTCGTGGTTACGAAGGAAGATGGCCCACTGCGCCGTCGGCGGGATCGCGGGCGTCTGCTCGAGGATGTCGAGGATGGGGAAGTGGTCCTCCATGCGGAGCGCCATGTAAAGGCGCGGCATGATGGGGAAGTGGAACGCCATGTGGCACTCGTCGCCCTGGCCGAAATAGGCGGCGGCCTCCTCGGGCCACTGGTTCGCCTCTGCGAGCAGCATGCGGCCTGGGTACTTGGCGTCCACGTGGCTCCGCACCTCGCGGATGAACTCGTGGGTCTCGGGCAGGTTCTCGCAGGGCGTCCCGTCGCGCTGGTACAGGTAGGGGACGGCGTCGAGCCGGAGGCCGTCCACCCCGAGGCTCAACCAGAAGTCGACGGTCTGGATGATCGCCCGCTTCACCTCGGGATTCTGGTAGTTGAGCGCGGGCTGGTGCGAGAAGAAGCGGTGGAAGAAGTACTGCCCGGCGACGGGATCCCACGCCCAGTTCGAGGTTTCGTAGTCGGTGAAGATGATGCGCGCGTCACCGTAACGGGAGGGCTCGTCGGACCACACGTAGAAGTCACGGTGGTGACTCCCCTTGCGAGCGCGCCGCGCCCGCTGGAACCACGGGTGCTGGTCGGAGGTGTGCGCGAGCACCAGCTCGGTCACGACGCGCAGCCCGCGGGCGTGGGCGTCCCGCAGGAACTGCTTGAAGTCGCGGAGCGTCCCCACCTGGGGGTGAACCGCCGCGTAATCTGCGATGTCGTAGCCGTCGTCGCGCAGCGGTGACGGGTAGAACGGCAGGAGCCACAGCGTCGTCACGCCGAGGTCCGAGAGGTAGTCGAGCTTGGCGGAGAGCCCCTTGAAGTCCCCGATCCCGTCGCCGTCGCTGTCAAAGAAGGCGCGAACGCGGAGCTCGTAGAAGATCGCGTCCTTGAACCAAAGTGAGCCCGCGGACATGCTCAGTGCCTCCTCACGCGCAGCAGGTGGCCGACCCGCTCGGCGGGGTCGAGTCGCACGAAGGCCCGCGGCCCGCGCCACCCATAGCGGGCCCCGTCCAGGAGATCCTCCACCTCGAAGGGCTGGTGCTCGCCGAGCCCGAGCGCCCCGAGCGGGACCTCGATGGTCCCTTCCTGGGTGCGGTGCGGGTCCAGGTTGACGACCACGATCAGATCGTTGCCCGGCGCGTGCTTGTGGTACCCGATGATCGAGTCACAGCTCGTGGGCAGCAGGGCGAGGTTGGTCAGCGCCTGGAGGGCGGGGTTCTCCCGGCGGATCCGGTTCAGAGCCTTGATGTCGGCCTTGATGTGGCCAGGCTGGTCGAAGTCCCGGGTTCGGATCTCGTACTTCTCCGAGTTGAGGTACTCCTCGGAGCCGGGGCGCAGGGGGGTGTTCTCGCAGAGCTCGTAGCCGCTGTAGATGCCGTACAGCGGTGACAGGGTGCCGGCGAGCAGGAGGCGGACGCGGAACGCCGTGCGTCCGCCCTGCTGCAGGTACTCGTGCAGGATGTCGGGGGTGTTGGTGAAGAAGTTGGGGCGGTAGAACTCGGCGACCTCCGGCCGCAGAAGGTCGTTCATGAGCTCGAAGAGCTCCCACTTCGCGTTCTTCCAGGTGAAGTAGGTGTACGACATCGTGAAGCCGAGCTTCGCGAGCCCGTGCATGCGCTTGGGACGGGTGAAGGCCTCCGCGAAGAAGATCACGTCGGGGTGATCGCGTTGGACCTCGTGGATCAGCCACTCCCAGAAGGCGAGGGGCTTGGTGTGAGGGTTGTCGACGCGGAAGGTCCGCACCCCCTGGTCCACCCAATGGATCACCAGATCCCGGCAGGCGGCCCAGAGCTCCTCGCGACGCTCGCACCAGAAGTCGAGCGGGTAGATGTCCTCGTACTTCTTGGGTGGGTTCTCCGCGTACCGGATGCTCCCGTCGGCGCGGACGAAGAACCACTCCGGGTGCTCCTTCACCCAGGGGTGGTCCGGTGCGCACTGCAGGGCCAGATCGAGCGCAACCTCGATCCCGAGATCCGCCGCCGAGCGCACGAAGCTGCGGAAATCCTCGAGCGTGCCGAGCTGAGGGTGGACGGCGTCGTGCCCCCCCTCCTTGGCGCCAATCGCCCAGGGGCTGCCCACGTCCCCGGCCTCGCAGGTGGGCGAGTTGTTGCGCCCTTTGCGGTGAAGGCGGCCGATCGGGTGGATGGGGGGGAGGTAGACCACGTCGAAGCCGAGGTCAGCGAGATAGGGGAGACGCGCCTGCGCGTCGCGGAGTGTGCCGTGCTCGCCGGAGCGCTTGCCCTGGGACCGCGGGAACAGCTCGTACCAGTTGGCGAAGGTGGCGCGCGTGCGATCGGCGTACACCTCGTAGGTCACGGCGGTCCGGGCGGCGTCGCCGGCGAGGAGCGGACCGTAGGCGTGCTCCAAGAGCTGCTCGGACAGGCCGACGGCGATCCGCTCGGGGAGCGGGAGCGCGACGTCCGCGAGCCGCTGCGCGGCGGAGCGCAGGTGGCCGCGCGCTTGCTTCGGCATCCGATCGAGCCCGCGCTCGATCAGCCCGGCCCCTTCGAGGAGATCGACGGTGACGTCCTGCCCGGCGTCGAGGTACTTCTTGAGATGGTCGCGCCAGGTGCGCAGCCGATCGGGCCACGCCTCGACGTAGAACTGCCAGCGGCCGGGCTCGTCGACGGGGAAGGACCCGGTCCAGCGGTCAGGGGCAAAGTCGTACCGCAAGGGTGCTTCGCGCCAGCGGCGGTCGCGGGCGTGGCGGAAGACGATCCGCGCGGCGACGAAGTCGTGACCGTCCTTGAAGATATCGGCGCCGACCTCCACGACGTCGCCGACACGTCGCTTGATGGCGTAGCGTCCGCCCTCGATCTGCGGGGTTACGCCCTCGATCACGACGCGGGCAGGCGGCGCGAGTGGTGGGGCCATGCGGGTCCTCGGGTGGCTGGGCTCGGGGCGGTCCCGACAGGGGGTCCCGGAGGGACTCGGGGACGAGCCGAGCAGGGGTCTTTGGACGATCGTCGATCCTCCGTCAAGGAGCCCCCCGCTCGGATTCGCTGGCGCCGGCCGCCGCCCCCGCGCCGCGCAGGACCTCCGGGGCCTCATCGCTGTGGTCGACCCACCGGAGCCAAGCCTCGACGCCCGCCTCGAGCGGCGTCTCCGGCCGGTACCCAAAGGCGGCGCCGGCGCGGGTGACGTCGGCCGCGGTGACCACGCACTCGCTCGGATGCAGCGCGGCGAGCTCGACGCGCGGCGTGACGTGCATCCGCTGGGCGAGCGCCTGCACGACGTCGAGCACGCGGTGCGGCTCGCTGCGCCCGATGTTGAACACGTCCGCGCCGCGACCCGCGCACACCCAGCGAGCCGCGCCGAGCACGCCCTGCACCACATCCCCGACGTAGGTGAAGTCGCGCGCCGTGTCGCTCCCCCGGATCCGGATGGGGTCGCCGCGGCGCAGCGCGTGGGTGAAGAGCCAGAAGGCCATGTCCGGCCGCCCCCGGGGCCCGTAGACGGTGAAGAAGCGCAGGATCGCCAGCGGCTGGCCGAAGAGGTGGCGGTAGGTGAGCGCCATCAGCTCGCTCGCCCGCTTGGTGACGGCGTAGGGCGAGAGCGGCGCCGCTCGCGGATCGTCCTCGCGAAACGGCGCGGTGGCGCCGCTGCCATACACCGACGAGGTGGACGCGAGGACCAACGGCGTTCCCCCGCGACGACGGCACGCCTCGAGCACGTTCAGGGTACCGATCTCGTTGGTGGTAACGTAGGCGAGCGGGTCAGCGACGCTCGGGGTGACGCCGGCGCGGGCCGCCAGGTGGACCACCACCTCGGGCGCCGCGGAGTCGAAGGCCGCGGTGACTTCGGTGGCCTCTCGCACGTCGGCAGTGATCAACCGGTAGCGCGGGTCCTCGAGCGCGTGGGCAACGTTGCGGCGCTTCTGCGCAGGGTCGTAGTAGCCGTCGAAGCTGTCGAGCGCGGTGACGTGCCAGCCCTCGGCGAGCATCCCGTCGGCGACCATGGAGCCGATGAAGCCGGCACCTCCGGTCACGAGCGCGCGCATCGAGGACCAATCCTACCCCGGCGCCCCGGCGAAGGAAGGGGCACCGCGCGGATCCCGGCACCCCGGCCCCATCCCGAACGAGCCACCGGGAGACACGCCCGCCGGTCAGGGCGCGGTGACGCCCGGGGTGCCCTTGGCGGCGAAATGGGCCCGGAGCACGTTGCAGGCGAGCGCCGGGGCCTTGATGCGCCACTCCGCCGTGTTGACGACCAGCGTGGCGATCGCAATCTCGGGCTGGTCGGCGGGCGCGAAGCCGACGAACCACGTGTAATGGCGGTTCAGCTGCTCGCGCGAGAGGCTGCCCGTCTTACCGGCGACCTCGACCCCCGGCAAGAAGGGACGGCCCTTTGCGTCGTGGAAGCTCTTGTAGGCAGAGCCGTTGGCGACCGTCTCCTTCATCATCACGGTGAGCTCCGCGGCCGTGTCGTCCTTGACGGCGCGTCGGAGCACCCGCGGCGGGGCGGAGTCGGTCCAGATGGCCGCCTCTCCCTCGTAGACACCCGCGACGATGCGCGGCTCGAGGGCCACCCCGCGGTTGGCAACGGTCTGGGCCAGCGACGCGGCGGCCAGCGGGGATAGCGAGGTGTGCCAGAAGCCGGCGGCCGAACGCGCGTACTCGATGCGATCGGGTGGGATGGCGATGGAGGGCGCCTCGTTGGGCACGACGAACGGCACCGGGGCGCCGAAGCCGAACGCGCCCCCCATCGCGGTGAGCTGCTCAGGGGTGATGTGCTTCAGCGCGAGACGGGCCATCACCACGTTGAGGCTGCGGCCCATCGCCATGGCAAGGGTCGCACACCAGCGGTCGCGGCTGGAGTCCTCCTCGAGCTCCCTGGCGTCGATCCGACTCTTGCCTCCGTGGTAGCATTGCTCGGTTTCTGCCGTCAGGCCGCCGTTCTCCACCAGCGTCGCACCGGTCACCACCTTGAACACGCTGGCAGCAGGCGCCTCGGCGCGGACGTTGACGTCGAAGGGAGCGCCGTCCGCGACGAAGCTCGCGTAGGCGAGCACGCGACCCGTCTTGACCTCCATCACGACCACCCCACCCTCCGGCACCCGGTAGCGACGGAGCTGGGCCGAAGCGGCGCGCTGTAGGTCTGGGTCGAGCGTGAGCTCGGCGTGGCGACCGGCTGCCAGAGGGGTGAGGACCCGGCGCGGCCGCATCTCCTGGCGCAACAGGTCGAGGCCATCCAACGTGGGCATGGCGGCGGAATCCGCCTTGCCCTCCAGCTTGCCGAGCGGGGCATCCAGGCTGATCCGGCCCTGGACGACGGGCACCAGCGCGGAGATGATCCCAGCGGCGGCGCCCACCCCCACCCATCTGCTCCACGGTCCCATCGCCCGTGCCGGTTACCGGGCGACCAGAGGTTCGGCCAAGAAAGCCGCAGACCGGACCGGGCCGGACGGGGTCTGCGGCCCCCGCCGTGCGCCCCGCGGGGCGGATCGAGCCCGAAGCGTCCTGGGCAGGCGGGGGACGAGCCAGTATCCTCGCCCGGGCGCGTGCCGAGCGGCGGGCGCCGCCGCCTGGATGTCCGATACCCCGCACAGCGCCACCATCGAGATCGAGAGCGCCGCTCTCCTCCTCGAGCTGACCGGTCCCCACGGGGCACTCCTGGCCGAGGTCGCGCGGCAGACGGGGGCGGGGGTCAGCCTCCGGGGCAACGTCGTCCTCGTCTCGGGTGCGGAGCCGGACGTCCTGGCGGCACACCGGTTTCTCTCTGACGCGGTGGAGGTCCTCGAGCGTGGCGGCGACGTCACCAACGAGGACGTCGCGAGAGCGGTCCGGGAGCTGCGGGCCGATCCCGGCGCGTCCCTATCCGACCTGCTCGACGACGCGGTGGTGGTGTCGCCACGACGCCGCGCCGTGGTGCCGAAGACCCCAGGACAGCGCGAGTACCTCCGTACCATCCGTGGCCACGATC
The DNA here is from genome assembly GCA_964480725.1 of uncultured Polyangiaceae bacterium. Classification (GTDB taxonomy): domain Bacteria; phylum Myxococcota_A; class Polyangia; order Polyangiales; family Polyangiaceae; genus JAFGBI01. The sequence goes on from CAYZQO010000058.1 coordinate 21,838, forward strand.
TGACCTTCGGCATCGGGCCGGCGGGGACGGGGAAGACCTACCTGGCGATGGCGGTGGCCGCGAGCGATCTGATGCAGCGGCGGGTCAAGCGCATCATCTTGACGCGGCCGGCGGTGGAGGCCGGCGAGAAGCTCGGATTCCTCCCCGGCGATCTCGCCGAGAAGGTCAACCCGTACCTTCGACCGCTCTACGACGCCCTGCACGACATGCTGGAGTTCGACCGCGCGCAGCAGCTCCGCGAGCGCGGTCAGATCGAGGTCGCGCCGCTCGCGTTCATGCGTGGGCGTACGCTGAACGATTCCTTCGTCATCTTGGACGAGGCCCAGAACGCGACGAGCGAGCAGATGCGGATGTTCCTCACCCGCCTCGGGTACCGGTCGAAGGCGGTCGTCACGGGGGACGTGACCCAGACGGACCTGCCCGCCGGCGCCCGCAGCGGCCTGCGCGAGGCGCGCGACCTCTTGAGCGGCATCCCGGGCATCGGCTTCGTGGGCTTCACCGAGGCCGACGTGGTCCGCCACCCGCTGGTCCAGCGCATCATCGTCGCCTACGAGCGCCGGGACGCCGAGCTCGCCGCAGAGCGGGAGGAGACGCGGGCCGCCGAGGGCAACGGCCGCGGCGGCGCCCGCAGCCTCGGCAACGGCGGCGCGCGAAGTCGGGCAGCGCCGCCCCCAGCGGAAGCCCCCCCCGGCGAGCGCGGCCCCGAGCGCGAAACCTCTACGCCCCCCGACGGTCCGTCCCGCAAATAGGCGTCGGGGCCCCCCGGGGCCCCGACTCACCCATCCCCGCGCCGCTTCAGCCGCTTCAGCCGGCCGGCGCCGGTGCCGGCTGCTCCACCGCGGGCGCCTGCACGGGCGCGTTCGCCACAAACTCCCAGACGAACGTGCCGTCGCCTGGCTTCCGGTCGGGCGGATCGAGCACGAGCCCGTTCAGCTGGCCGAGCACGCAGTCGGCCAACGGCTGGGGCGCGGTCGTCCGCTCAGGTACCAGCGCGGGCGTCAGGATGTTGCCCGTCTTCTTCTCGACCGTGAACCGCACGGCGACCGTGCCGCCGACCTGGGGGTCGGTCTTCAGGGCCTCGTCGTAGCAGGCCTTGATGGGGCCGCTCCGGGTGTCCAGCACGGCCTGGGTGTCGCTCGCGTAGGTCGCCGCGTCGCGCACGACGAAGGTGCAGGCGGAAACGCCCATGACCAGGGCGATGGAACCGAGGATCGCAAGAGCCTTCTTCATGGTTCGTTCTCCTCTCGAAGTCAGTCTCTCACTTGGGGGTCGCCGCCGGAGCCGCGGGCTTGGCCCCGGCCGCGGCGGGCGCGGGGGTCGCCGGCTCCACCGGCTTCGACACGCTCTCCTTGGAAACCTCGACGACCCGCTCCTTGCCGGTCTTCGGATCGATCTCGACCTTCTTCTTGGTCACGTCCTGCTCGATGACGTTGAACTCCACGCGGCGGTTCTTCTCGCGCGCCTCTTCGGTGTCCGCCGGGTCGAGCGGCTGCGTCTCGCCGAACCCTTTGGCGACCAGTGCCTCCTGAGGGATGCCGCCCTTGGTGACCAGGTGATCCATGACGGCCTTGGCGCGCTGATCGCTCAGGCGAAGGTTGTAGGCGTCGTTGCCCTCGGAGCTCGCATGCCCCTCGATCTGGATCTTCTTGACCTGGGGATTCTTCTTGATGACGTCCGCGATCTCTTCGAGCAGGCTGAACGAAACCTCGAGGATCGTCGCCTTGTTGTACTCGAACTGAATCTTCTCGCGGATTTCGATCTTGTTGTCGCGCAGCTCCACCCGCGGCGGCGGCGCCGGCTCCTCAGGTGGCGGCGGCGGTGGCGGCGGCGGCGGCGGCGGCAACGGCGGTGGGTCACCAGCGACCGAGATCGGCGTCTGACCCTCGAAGACCGTCACCTTGCCACATCCCGCGAGGATGGTGGCCGAGCCCACAACGACGACCAGCGAGACGGCGACGCGTCGCGCAGACGAGTTCGATATCCGCATCGGCTTCTCCGTGAGGTTTGGAAAGACCCCGGGGAGAGCATTCACGCAACCGCCACGTCACGTCAAGCGGGAACCCGCACCCCCACGGCCCGCCTCGACGGACGGCGCGCGGCGCGGCGCGGCCCACGAGGCCCCGGCGGGGGTCGACGCGTCCGAGCCCCGCAAGGGGCAACAATCCCCCCAGCTTCCCGCGGTTTTTCGGGCGACCTCGCCTCGGAGCGACCTCGCCTCGGAGCCGCTCGCGACGGGCCGGCGTTCGTGTTAAGGCGCGGCCCATGCCCGAAATCATCTCCGTCACCGCCCGCGAGATCCTCGATTCTCGCGGAAACCCCACCGTTGAAGCCGACGTCGAGACCGCCAGCGGCAGCCTCGGTCGCGCCGCCGTGCCGAGCGGCGCTTCCACCGGCGAGCACGAGGCGCTCGAGCTGCGCGACGGCGACAAGAAGCGCTTCCTGGGCAAGGGGGTGCAGCAGGCCGTCGCCAACATCAACGATCGACTGGGCCCGGCCGTCGCCGGCCTGTCGGTGCTCGACCAGACGGGCGTCGATCAGCGCCTGCTGGAGCTCGACGGCACCCCCGACAAGTCCAAGATGGGCGCCAACGCGATCCTGGCGGTGTCGATGGCAGTGGCCCGCGCCGCCGCGGAGACGGTCGGCATCCCCCTCTGGCGCTACCTGGGCGGCGTCGCGGCGCGGGTGATCCCGACCCCGATGATGAACGTCATCAACGGCGGCGCGCATGCCGATAACAACCTCGAGTGCCAGGAGTTCATGATCATCCCGGCTGGGTTCGCCACCTACCCCGAGGCGCTGCGCTGCGGCGCCGAGGTCTTCCACAACCTGAAGAAGATCCTCAAGGCCGACGGCCTGGTGACGGCGGTCGGTGACGAGGGCGGCTTCGCCCCGAACCTGCAGAGCAACGAGCAGGCGATCCAGAAGATCCTGCAGGCGGTCACCGCCGCGGGCTACAAGCCGGGCGAGCACGTCTTCGTGGGCCTGGACTGCGCCGCGAGCGAGTTCTTCAAGCGAGAGACGGGCAAGTACACTTTCGACGGCCAGGACCGCACGCCCGACGAGCTGGTGGACATCTACGCGAGCTACGTCGAGAAGTACCCGCTCATCAGCATCGAGGACGGGGTCGATGAGAACGACTGGGACACCTGGAAGAAGCTCACGGATCGGCTGGGCGGCAAGATCCAGCTGGTGGGCGACGACCTGTTCGTCACCAACCCGGTGCGCCTGAAGCGCGGGATCGAGGTCGGCGTCGCCAACTCGATCCTGATCAAGGTCAACCAGATCGGCTCGCTCACCGAGACGCTCGACACCATCCGCATGGCGACCGGCGCGCACTACACGTCCGTCATCTCGCACCGGTCGGGCGAGACGGAGGACAGCTTCATCGCGGACCTGGCGGTGGCGACCAACGCGGGCCAGATCAAGACGGGGAGCATGAGCCGCAGCGATCGCATCGCGAAGTACAACCAGCTGCTCCGCATCGCAGAGGAGCTCGGGGACGGCGCGATCTTCGCGGGCCGTGAGCCGTTCCTGCGGCGCAAGCAGGGCTGAGCCCGGCGGCGGCCGCCGCCCGCGGGGGTGGCGGCCAGCTTGGCTGGGGTCGGGAATGAACCGGGAGGGTCGCCGGTTGTACCGAGCGAAGCCGAGGAGGTGCTTCGCACGGGTCGCCGAGGCGAGCCCGGCCATTCCCCGAAGAAAAACGATCCGAAGGCGCGAGGCCCGACCGCGCGGTAGAGCTGCGGACGCTGCTCCCCCCGAGCCAGTTTCAAGCCCGCGGTGCTGACCCCATCCCACCCATCCCCAGCCCGGCACCGCCAGGCACGCGACGTCCGTCCCGTGTGATCCAGGCCAAGCGCCCGCACCCTCGGTCGACCCGTTCGACCGGGGGTGCTCCTTTTTTTCCGATCACCAATCGACGCGCAGTGCACGCACCCGGCCGCGTTCCCGGTCGAGCTGTTCGCCGAGGAGCACCTGGCTTCCGGCCATGCCCAGCGAGATGACCTGGCCGGTCGGTCCGGAGAGGGCGACGAGGCGCCGCGGGGCGGCGGGCTGCCCGGTCCCCCAGGCGAAGGCATCCGCCACGGCAGCGGAGCCCGTGTCGGTGCCCACGACGACCCGACAGGACCCACCCTCACAGCCGAGCGCGAGCCCAGTCGGGGTCCCGGCCGGGAGGACAACGTGGGCCGCGGAGCCCGATACCCGTCCACTCGGGTCGAGCTCGGCCAGCGCGACGACGCCGGGAGCCGCCCCCTCAGCACCGCCCGCCTCCAGCCACGCGAGCCGGACGCGCCCCTCGGCGACGGCGAGCGACGGCGCGAACGAGTGGGCCGGGGTCGACGCCAGGCGCGTCGGGGCGGCGATGGGGGCAAGGTCGCCGGCGGCCATCCCCAATCCGAAGAGATCGGCGACGCCGGGTGTCGCGGTGTCCACCGCGTCTGCCCAGACGGCCGTGACCCGGTTCTCCTGCGCAGCCAGGGCGATGCCTGAGGCCGCGGAGCGCCCGGCGGTCAGCCGTCGCTCCTCGCCGACCCGACGCAGCGTGCGGTCGACCTTGGCCACGTAGGGGGCCGCGTCCCCGCCGCGCTCGTCGATCCACCCGATCACCCAGCCATCACCCGCCCAGACGGCGGCCACGTCGCTCTTCTCCCCCGGTGCGACCGTCACCATCTTCTGGGTGAGCTTCTGGGCCCTCCCACCCACCACGGTCCCGAAGACCTGCGGCCGCCCCTGGTCGATCGCCGTCCACACCACCAGGGCCTCCTCGCGCCCGATCGCGGGGGCGAGGGCGACGCCACCGAGCGAGCGCGCCCGGATGGAGAGGGTCGTCGGGCTAACGGGATCCAGGTCGGCGCGGGTCACCTGGAGCAACGCCTGCACGGGGGCAAACCGCCCGTCCGGGGCGGCGGTCTTGGGGGCCACCCAGGGGATGCCCGGGTCGAAGTAGGTCACCCAGGCCGCCAACAGGCCCGCGCCGAGCGGGGCCGTCGCCAGGTCGGCGAGGGGCGCAGGGGTCGCGAGGGTGCGCGCGCCGACGACGCGGGGCGGGCGAACCGGTGGGAGCTTGGCCGCAGGCGGGAGCCACGCGCTGGACTGCGCCTCCAACCGCACGGCGAAGACGGGCGCGGGTGCGCCGGGGAGGGCGGCGAGCGTGACGCAACCCTGCGCGACGCAGGACAGCCCCCAGGCGGCGGCAGCGGGCGCGGTCTGGGGCAGGTCCAGGCGCAGCGGCTCCGCGGCCGTCACGCCGAGTTCGCGGTCGAACGACACGAAGAGCGGCAGCGCGGCGGCGGCGCAGGTGCCGAGGGCGGCCCGAATGGGGGATCTGGCGCCGGGCGCCGCGTCGCGGGGACACGCCGGGGCGAGCGTGAGCGCCGCGAGCCCACGGTACGTGGGCACGATCTCGGGCAGCGCGGTGTCGGAGTCGATCGCTAGCTCCGCGCGCGCCGCCCCCACCCGCCCCTGCGCGTCGACCGGGGCGATGCGCACGATCCGTCCCCGCTCGGGCCGCGCGGAGAGCGGCTCCCACACGAGGTGCGCGGGCCCCCCCGCCAGCGGCGGCACGAGGCGTACGAACGCCTCGGAGTCGACCTCGCCCGACGCTCGCTCGGGCGGGCGCGACACGCGGTTCGATCCGTCGACGACCGCCACGAACACGGCGGGGTCGTCGCCCCGCGTGTCGGACCACGCCAGCAGGAGCGAGTCGCCGAGCACCGCCAGATCGAGATCCGGCATCGCCGTGGGCGACTCGCTGACGACCACCGGGCGGCCGCGCGGGGCCGCGTCCTCGCCGAGCTCGATCAGCGCCACCGGACCTCGCCCGCCCGTCTTGCTCGCCTCGACGTACCCGAGCGCGAGCCCCCCAGCGACCGGCGCCGCCTGCCACGCGAGCGCGCGACTCACCAGCTGCCGCGCGGCTCCGCGGGGCGTCCCCACCGCGTCCAGGGCGCGGCTGCGCAGGCGCGCCGCGCCCTCGTCGAGCTCGGCCCAGGTGACGACGGCGCCGCTGCTCAGGGACGAGACGTTCATCCAGAGCAGCCGCGAGGCCCCCTCGACCACCGGCGCGGCGGGGCCGGTCGAGCTGCCGTCCACGGCGACGCGCCGCACGGCGATGGTGTGCCCCGCCTCGTCACGGCTGGAGGTGAGGACCAGGAAGTCCCCGCCCTGCCCCGGCGCGCTCTGCACGGCGATGAGCCCGGCCTCCCCGGGCACCGCCCCGAGCCGACGCGCGTCGCCCCGCGGCGCGCCGGCTCGGTCGAGCGCACGCGCGTAGAGCCCTCCCTTCGCGCCCGGCTCGAGCCACACCACCAGGCGCCCCCCGGAGCTGGTGCCCAGGAACGGACCGATGGTCCCCTCCGGGAGCTCCGCGAGCGCCGTCGCGCTGAGCCCCGCGGCGGCGGGTGCGCTCGGCTCGGATGGAGCCGTGGCAGGCCGAGGGGGCTCCGCCGTGGGCTCTCGCGAACGCGCGCGCGCCGCGCAGCCCGCCACACCGGCGATCAGCAACGAGATCGACACAAGGGGGGCCGTGCGCACAGCGCCAACCTAAGCGCGCCTCCGACGCGCGCGCAACCCGCCGCGCGGCCCCGGGGTTGGAAGTCGCGAGGACTGCTTCTACCATCGGCGCGTGACGCTGGCACAGCGGCTGCTCGTCGCGATCGGGCTCTTGACCATCGCCACCACGGCGACACTGGCGCTGGGGCTCCGGGAGGCGTGGCGGAGCACGGAGGAGGAGCAGTTCCAGGGGGCGTTCCAGCTCACCGCGGATCGGCTGCGTGGTGAGCTCGCCGCCCAGGCAAGCGCGTTGCCCGCGCTGGTGGAGCCCCTCTGCCACCACGACCCCGCCATCGACGCCGCGCTGGTCGACCTGCAGGCGGGAACGCTCGACCCGGGGCGGCGCCTGGCCCTCAGCTTGCGCGTCCCCGAGGTGATGCGCGCGTTCGCCTTCGATGAGCTCTGGCTGGTCACCGGGAACGGCGAGATCCTCGGAGCGGGCCACGACGAGGGCCTGACCGGAAAGCGCGACCCGAACCTCGCCACGCAGATCGCGGCCGCGGCCCCGGACCGGGCCCGCTTGCGACGAGACGTCGCCCCCACCGCGCTGGTCACCCACTGCCGGCACGCGCGGGGCGCCCACGCCGTCGGGCTCGTGGCCGCCCGGCACCTCGACGCCCTGCTCGCCGACCTGCAGTCTCCGGGGGTGGCGCTCTCGCTGGTCCGGCCAGCTCCGGACGTGGACCAGATGGTCGCGAGCCTGGTCCTCCCGGAGCTCGACGGACTGACGGTCCACGCATCCCAGTCTAGAGTGCCGCTCCACCGCGCGTTGCGGCGGCTCGACGTGACCATCCTGGCGGTGGGGGGCGGGACCATCGGCGCGGCGCTGCTCGTCGCCCTCCTGCTCGCGCGGGGCCTGGCGCGCCCAATCGTCAAGCTATCGGCGCAGGCACGGGAGGTGGTCCACGGCGAGCCGCGCCCGGTAGAAGGTCACGGCGGCCGCGAGCTGCGAGAGCTCGCGAGCTCCTTCAACCAGGCGATCGCGGATCTCGCTGCGCTGCGCCGACGGCTGGCGACGACCGAGCGCATCGCGGCCCGCCGGGAGATCGCGCGGCGCGTCGCCCACGAGATCAAGAACCCGCTGGCCCCGATCCGGACCGCCGTCGAAACGCTGCGTCGGCTCCGCGCCCGCGACGACCCGGCGTTCGACGAGTATTTCGACGAGGCCACGCGCACAGTGCTCGACGAGGTGGCGCGGATCAGCAACATCGTGAGCGAGTTCACGCGCTTCGCCCGACTGCCGCCGCCGTCCCCCGCGCCCATGGATCTCGCGGCAACCGTGCGCCAGATCGTGGGGCTGCACGCGGCCGAGGGGATCCGGGTCACGCTCCACGCAGAGGACCTCCCCGTCGTCACCGCCGACCGCGACCAGATGGTCCAGATCATCACGAACCTGCTCCAGAACGCGATCGAGGCCTGCCGGGGCGCGCCAGACGGCGCCGTGGACGTCGAACTCGGCCACGTGAATCCAGCGCAGGTGGCGCTGCGGGTGCGTGACAACGGACCTGGGGTGGCTGCCGAGATGCTCGATCGGCTCTTTGAGCCCTACGCGACGTCGAAGGCTACGGGCACCGGGTTGGGCCTCGCCATCGTGCAGCGCATCGTCGTCGAGCACGGGGGGGAGATCGTCCACCGGGTGCCGGCGGCGGGCGGCGCCGAGTTCGAGGTGGTGCTCCCCGTCGCCGGCCCAACGTTCCTGCTGGAGCCGCCGACGCCGTCGAGCCGGGAACCCCGCGGATGACGCCCGTCGCCAGACCACGGGGAAGATCCGGCGGGGAGCGGGCGGAAGATGGAGCGTGGCACCCGGATTCCGCTCCACCGCGCTCGTCGTCGCGCTGAGCGCCTTCACCAACGCCGGCTGCACCGTCACCATCGTCACGCGGGGAGCGGTGCCACCGCCGGGTTCCCCGCGGATCGACGCGAATGCGAACGACCCAGATCAGGGCCACGCCGTCGGGCGCCGGACTCCAGCCAGACCGGCGCCCACGCGGTGGAGCGACACGGACTCCCGGCCGGGCACGCCGGCAACGGGTCGCCCGATCCGCCCTGAACGGACGCAGGTGACCCCCGACGAGGCGCGCGCGGGAGCCTCCGGGGCGCGCGGGCGCTCACGCGCGGGCGCCGAGCCCGCTCCCGGTCCGGCCGAAGCGGCCAACGAGCCCACCCGCCCCCGCCCGTGAACGGCGCCGGGGGGCGCGGATGCGCCTTGTGACCCGGAGCCTCCGCCCATACTCTTTCACCAGGGTTTCCGGCGAGTTGTCGGGGACGCGGGCGAAAGGGCACCATGAACGCACTCGGACAACGGCAGTTCCTCGGGCTGGGGCTCGTCGTGCTGGGCGCGGCACTCGTCTGGTTGCTCGGTGAGGTCCAGACGCCGCCAGTGCTGGCGCTGCTCGTTCTGGCGACGGGCGGAGCGGGGGTCCTCGTGGCGACCGGGGGAGGGGCTCGGGACGACGACCTCCGATCGGTCCGCGACGCCCTGCGCCGAATGCGCGATGGAAAGCGGGCGGAGCCCCCAGGGGAGGCCCGGGCGGCCCTGCGCGCCGTCTTCGACGAGATCGGGGACTTGCGCGAGTCGCTGACCGACCTGCGCGACCGGGAGGTCGAACAGGGCCGGGAGGCGGCGCGGCTGCTGAAGGTGGCCACCCGCGAGCGCGAGGAACGGGAGGCGAGGCTGAAAGGCACGAGCCAGGAGCTCGCCGAGATCATCCGTCACCTCACCGAGGGCGTGGCCGCACAGATGAACGCCAGCGACGAGGCCGCGCGGAGCGTCGAGGAGATCGCGGGCAGCCTGCGGGAGGTCGCGCGGAGCGTCGAGGTGTTGGCGGAGAGCGCCGAGGAGTCGAGCTCGTCGATCCTGGAGATGACGGCGACCACCGAGGAGGTGGCAGAGAACATCGGCGAGCTCGGGTCGAACGTGCGCGAGACGGTGGCGTCGATCGAGGAAATGGCATTCTCGATCAAGGAGGTCGCCAAGAACGTCGACGCGCTCTCGCTCACCGCCGAGGAGACGAGCTCGAGCATGAACGAGATGGACGTCTCCATCGACCAGGTGCAGACCAACGCCAACGAAACCGCCCGCCTCAGTGAGGAGGTGGCCCAGGACGCCGAGCGCGGGGCCGAGTCGATCCTCAAGACCATCGGTGAGATCTACCGGATCAAGGAGAGCACGCAGGAGGCGGTCGCGGTGATCAGCAACCTCGGCTCGCGCATCGACGCGATCGGGCAGATCCTCAACGTGATCGACGAGGTTTCCGAGCAGACCAACCTGCTCGCGCTCAACGCCGCCATCATCGCCGCCCAGGCCGGCGAGCACGGCAAGGGGTTCGCGGTCGTCGCCGATGAGATCAAGGATCTGGCGGAGCGGGCGGGCGTGAGCACCAAGGAAATCGCGGAGCTCATCAAGACGATCCAGACCGAGAGCCGCAACGCGATCCTGGCCGTGGAGCGAGGTGCCCAGAACGTCGACCGAGGCGTAGAGGTTTCCAACGAAGCGGAGCGGGCGCTGAAGAAGATCCTCGAGAGCTCCCAGAAGAGCACCAACATGGTGCGCGCGATCGCGCGCGCGACCGTGGAGCAGGCGAAGGGCAGCCGCCAGGTCACCGATGCCATCGGGCGTATCGCGGAGACCGTGCAGCAGATCGCCGCCGCCACCGCCCAGCAGGCGCGCGGGTCGGAGCTCATCATGCGGAGCGGCGAGAAGATGCGCGCCGTCTCGCAGCAGGTCGAGCGCTCGAGCGCCGAGCAGGCGCGCGGGGGCAAGCAGATCACGGTGGCGATCGAATCGATCAACGGGATGGTCAGCCAGCTCAACGCCTCTCACCGCTCGCACGCCCACGGGACGGAGCAGGCGTCCGCCGCCGCCAAGCGCCTCGAGGAGGGGGCGCAGCGGCTCGATCGGCTGCTGCGCGACCTCGTCTCCGCCGCTGAGCGGATGCGCCGAGCGTCGAACTGAACCCACCCGAATCGGGCGCGTGAGCGGCCGGGGACGAGGCGATTCAGCGGGCCACGGCGGGCCCGCACGCGAGCGTCCCTGGCGTTGAAGCCACCAGGTCGTAGTCGCCGACGTCCAGGTCGAGGCGAACGGTGACGGCGCCGACGAAACGTCCGTCCGAACGGGTCGGCAACGAGCCCAGCGGGATCGGTTCGGCGCCGGGGCGATGTAGGGACACGTCCACGCGAGCGCCAGCGCAGGGACGGCCGTCCTGTTCCAGGTTCCCCTCGAGACGGAGGGGCTCTCCCCGATGGACAGTGCGCTCGACGGGACCGAGGGACATGTGAGCCGGGGGGAGGGGCGCGGGGCCGACGAGCGCGCCAGCTCCGGGCACGGGCAAGGAGGCGCCCGGTGGGGGTGGTCCACCCCGGCCTCCGGGATCCGTCGGTGACCCCGGGCCCTGCGCGCCGAGTTCCTCACGGGTCCGCCGGACGAGCTCGGTAGCGCTCTCGGCCCCCTCGGGCCAGGGCACCGGATCGGGCGGGGGGACGTGCTGGTGGCCAGACGCGGCCGGATCGACCTCGAGGTGGCCAGCGGCGCCGCCGAGGTCGATGCGGTGCCAGAGCCTGCCGTCGTGGACCTCCACCCAGGCGTGGGCCTCATTGTGGACGAAGCGCGCGGGGAGCCCGAGGTGCCACGCGGTGAGGACGAACGCGTAGGCGCGGTGACGGCAGACACCCTTGCGCGAGAGCGCGATCTCCTCGAAGAGGGCCGCGGGCGCGAGAGCGCCGGGCAGCTCCGCGGAGGGAGCGAACCCGCGGAAGTAGCTCACCAGCTGGGAAACCGCGTCGCGCGGACGCAGCGCCCGACTCACCCCGATGCGCTCCAGCACGCGGTCCGCGGCGCGAGCCGCGTCGGGGGGCAGGGAGGGCGGCGCGGACAGCACCCCGTAGGCGACGTCCGCGAACGGGCTGCCGAACACGGCGCGGGGGATCGCGAGCTGCAGGGTGAGGCGCACTCGACGGCGCACCGAGGCCCGCACGAACCAGTTGTCCGCAGCGTCGCGGAGCAACTCGAGCGGCGTCTCGGGGAAGCTCTGGAGCGCGAGAATGCGGCTGCCCGGACCCACACTGGGGATTCTTACGGCGCCCCGTGCCCCTAGATCGACGGCGAGGTCCGCGTAAAACTGGTCCTCGTCGACGCGCGGCTCGCCGCCGATCGAGAGCGGCCGCAGCGTCCGATCGGACACCTGTAGCCGTAGTTCGTCGTCCACGCCATCGTAGGCGAACGAGCGCTTGAACGGCGTCACCGACGGGTTGAACGGGTCGTCGTAGGCCACGCTGCTCGGCCGAGTCGTGTTCCGGTCGATGCGGTACTCGTCCGCATCCGCCACGCCGTGCGCACCGACCCCGTACACATGGCCGGGCGACGCGGGACCCGCGCCTGGCGTCGGCGCGGGGACGACGCCGCTCGGCGTGTCGATGGCGGCGGGGAGCCGTCCGTCGGGGGTCCTCGCCCCGAGCGCCAGATCCTCCGCGGCGTCGTGCGCGAAGTACTCGTGCAGGACAGGCTCGTCCGCCGAGGCAGTCCCGGGCGGCAGCACGAGGATCAGCCCGACCAACAACGGGCGGCAGGGCCGCCAACAGCGCCGCCGGCGTGGGAGGCCGAGCCACGACATCGCCCGGGCACGATATCACGCGACGACCGCGCGTGGTCGCGCCCCGGGAGATCCGCTAAGGTGTGCCCCCGATGGACCTGGCAGAACAGCTGGACCGCTTGGCCGAAGACGTCTTGCGCGACCTCGAGCGCTGCCACTTCGACCGCCCGCGCTTTTTGCGCCTCGCCGCGCGCCTGCGCACGGATCAACCGATCGACGACCGCGTCTGCGGCTCCGTCGAGCCCCCCGACGCCGGTGACGTCCGCGCCCTGCCGGAGCTCGGGTCGGCGGAGGCCACCCGCTGCGAAACCCTGGGGCTCGCGGCGCTCGCTCGCGGAGAGGTCGCCCTCGTCGTCCTGGCGGGGGGCATGGCGACGCGGATGGGGGGCGTGGTCAAGGCACTGGCGGAGGCGCTCCCGGGGCGAACGTTCCTCGATCTGCGGCTCGCCGAGATGGACGCGATGACGCGCCGCGTGGGGCGGCGGCTGCCGCTGTGGCTGATGACGAGCGCCGCCACCGACACCGAGCTCCGACGCACGCTCGGCGACCGCCTGGACGGCGAGCAGGTCGCGACGTTCCTCCAGCAGCTGTCCCTCCGCCTCACACCGCGAGGCGAGCTGCTCCTCGACGCGAGCGGACGCCCCGACCTGCATGCCCCGGGCCACGGCGATCTCGTCGATGCGCTCCGCGACAGCGGGCTGCTCACGGCGTTCCTGGCGCGCGGCGGCCGGGCGGTGATGGTGACCAACATCGACAACCTCGGGGCGACCTTGGACCCGCTCGTCGTGGGTTTTCACCTCGAGCACGGCAAGCCCGTCACCTGCGAGGTGGTCGACAAGGTGGGCTCGGATCGCGGCGGGATCCCCGTCCGACTCGACGGACGCCCCGTGGTCCTCGAGGAGTTCCGCCTCCCCACTGGATTCGACCCGACTTCGGTGCCGGTCTTCAACACGAACACCTTCCTGTTCGACGCGCGGACGCTGGCCGGGCTCGCCTTCGACTGGACCTTCTTCACGGTCACCAAAGAGATCGCCGGTGGCCCCGCGGTGCAGTTCGAGCGGCTGCTGGGCGAGGTGACCAGCCACCTCGACACCGTGTTCCTCCACGTCCCTCGCCACGGGGCCGAGTCCCGATTCCTCCCCGTGAAGGACCCCTTGGAGCTCGCGGCGCGGCAGCCCGAGATCGCCGCCGTTCTCCACGCGCGGGGGATCCAATGAGCCGCTCGAGCCGCCAGACCGGCGCCCTGGCCCTCGGTGGGCTCCTGGTGGGCGCGCTCGTCGCCGGCGGGGCGCGCGCCCAGACGGAGGAGCACGCAGAGCAGCGCGGCCCGCAGCCGCTGCCCGCCTACGGGCGCAGCATCGTGACGGTCGACGACACCTCGGCGCTGGTCCATAACCCAGCCAACGTCGCGATGCTCCCCCGCGGAGAGCTCCGCTGGCAGGGTCATTTCCTCGACGAGGAGGCGACCGTACCGTTCCAGGGGCACTCGATCGCGCTCGGCGGTGCCGCACCGTCCGCCTTCCTCGGCGCCGGGTTCCGCGCGGACTTCGTGCGACCACCCGAGGCCTGGAGTGGCAGCGACGACCGCTACAACTGGCTCACCTGGGGCCTGGCCGTCGGCTCGCCGGACGCGGCAGCGCTCGGGGTCACGGTCCAGCGCAGCTACTCCAACGACACCGACCTGCATGCCCTCGTGGCCTGGTCGGCGGGGCTCACGGTCCGCCCGTGGAACGCGCTCGGACTGGCGGCGGTGGCCCATGCCTTCAACGCCCCGGTCAACGACTGGGGTGGAGCCACGGAACGGACGTTCGACTTTGGCGCCGCCGTCCGCCCGCTCGGCTCGGAGGCGCTGGAGATCGGGCTCGAGACGCGCCTAGTCGATACCACGAACGCAGACCCGTACGACTTCTGGATCCCACGGGTGACGCTCGACGTCGCGCTACCGCGCCTCGGGCGCCTGCGGGGCGACCTGGCCGTGCTGGACCCCCACGAACGACTCGGCGCGGTCACGTGGCAGGCGTCGGCAGCGCTCGCGGTCCACCTGAGCGGCGGTCAGGCGGCGGGCGAGGCCGCCGTCGGGACGACCTTCGGCGACCGCCTCGGCGGGCTGGCGCAGGATCGACCGCACGCGAACGCGTTCGCTGAGGTCGCCCTCCGCAACGTGAAGGAGCCGGTCGGCGTCGAGCTGCCGCGCTACGCGGTGATGGTGCGCCTGGAGCAGACGCCGGGCCCGCGCGAGCACGTCGCGCTCCTGCGTCAGCTCTGGGACGTCGCCGACCGCGACCGGGCCGTGGACGCGGTGGTGCTCGCGCTGCGCGCGCCGCCGGGCGACAGCCTGGCCGCCGTACAGGAGCTCCGCGATGCGATCCGCCACCTCCGACTCCGAGGCAAGCGCGTCCTCTGTCACCTGGAGAGCGGCGGCGGAGCGGCGCTTTACGCCTGCGCGGGGGCGAACCGCGTCCTGCTGAACCCGGCCGGCGGCATCAATTTCTCCGGACTCAAGTCGCGGAACCTGTATTTCGCGCGCCTCCTCGAGAAGGCCGGCATCCGCGCCGAGTTCGTCCGCATCGGTGAGCACAAGAGCGCCCCCGAGACGTTCGAACGCGAGGGCGCAAGCGACGCGGCTCATGCGGATCACATCGATCTGATCCAGCAGGTCGAGCGCTACCTGACCGGCGGCATCGCGACCGGCCGCTCCCTGAGCGTGGCGGACGTGCGCGCGCGCATCGCCGAGGGACCGTTTGCGGCTGGCGAGGCGCAGTCCGCCGGGCTGGTGGACGGGATCGCGTTCGACGACGAGATCCAGCAGCGGGTCAACGAGCTGGTCGGGCGCCCCACTCACCTGATCGACCTCGAGGATCTGCTCGCTCGCCATCCGGGCCGCTTCGAGGCCGGGCGCCGGATCGCGATCGTGTACGCGACGGGCAACATCGTCGACGGCCGGAGCCGCGTGGTCCCGCTGGTGGGGATGGAGACGCTCGGGTCCTACACGCTGGCCGACACGCTCAAGGACGTCCGCGAGGACGACACCATTCGCGCGGTGGTGCTGCGCGTCGACTCCCCGGGCGGCTCGGCGCTCGCCTCCGACGTGATGTGGCGGGAGATCTCGCTCACGGCCGAGGTGAAGCCGGTGGTCGTGAGCATGGGTGGCGTCGCGGCCAGCGGCGGCTACTACATCGCCGCGCCCGGGTCTCGGGTTTTCGCGAGCCCCCTGTCCATCACGGGGAGCATCGGGATCTTCTTCGGCAAGGCCGACGTCTCGCGCCTCGTCGACCGCCTGGGCGTCGATGTCGAGTCGTACAAGACAACCCCACGGGCCGACGCTGAGTCTCCGTTCCGTCCCTTCACCGCGGAGGAGCGCCAGGAGCTCGAGCGCAAGCTCCGCGTCTATTACGACCTCTTCCTCGATCGGGTGGCCGTCGGCCGCACGCTCACCAAGGAAGAGGTGGATCGGGCGGGTCAGGGGCGCGTGTGGACCGGGGAGCAGGCCCAGCAGCGACGACTGGTCGACGAGCTCGGCGGCCTGCGTGAGGCCCTCGAGTACGCGCGCCGCGTGGCACGACTGCCCGCCCATGTCCCCATCGTGGAGCTACCACACCGGAAGACCACGCTGGTCGGGCGGGCGCTCGGGCTCGAGGGGATCCGTGGCAACCACACCCTGCCGATGCCGCCGGGCCTCGCGCCGCTGCTCCGAGCGGCAAGCCCGTTCCTGATCTACGAACCCGAACAGCCCCTCGCGCTCATGGAGTACGGCGAGATCGAGCTCTGACGGGTCGGAGCGCCGCGGTGACCATGCTGAAGTCGCCTCCCCTGCTCTGCCTCGCGGGGGCCCGGATCGACGCGCCCGGTGAGGGGCCGTTGGCGGAAGAGCTCACTGGCGAAGCGGCAGGACCGCGAGTCGGGCTGGTCGGCGACTGGACGCCGCTGTTCCGGATGCTGGCGCGTGAGGCTCGCGTGGTCGCGGGTCGCGCCGAGGTGCTGGGGGTGCCCGCCGAGCAGGCGGTGGCGCAGGGCCGGGTGGGGGTCGCCCTAGCGTCCACGCCGCTGCCCCCCGGGTGGCGGGGCGGCGACTACGTGCTCGAGAGCGCGCGGCTGGCGGGGATGGGGCGCCGTGCGCGTGCGGCGGCCCAGGCGGCGCTGGCGCGGCTCGGGCTAGAGAGGATGGCGCGACGGCCCGTCCGGGCTTTGTCTCCGGTCGAGCGGCGGGCGCTCCTCGTCGCCCACGCGATCGTGAACGATCCACCGGCGCTCGCGGTCGAAGACCCCCTCGACGGGCTCGAGCCGGGGGCTGCCGCCAGCTTGCGAGTGGTCCTCGAGCGCGCGAGCGAGGGACGCCAGCTCCTCGTGTCGAGCCGCGCGCCCCCCCCGGACCCGGTGACGGCGGCGCTGCTCGAGAGCTGCACCGAGCTCCTCGTGCGCGGCCCCCGTGGAGACGTGACACCGAGTGCCCCCGGCGACCTGCCGTCGCGCGGGGGGGAACGGTGGTCGGTGAGCGTGCTCGATGGTGCCGCACGGCTCGCCGAGGCGCTGATGGCCGAGGGGATCCTGCTGGAGGAGGAGCGCCTGTTCGACGAACGAGCCCTCGCCGCGGCCGTTGACGGTTCCAGCACCGAAGGCGGCGGGGCGGGTGGCGACGCCGCGCTCCGCCGGGAGCCGGGCGGGCGCCTGGTGGTGCGGACCACGACCGGGGACGCCCTGGTCACCCTGGTCCGGATCGCCCATGAGGTGGGGGCCCCGATCGTCGAGCTCTCGCCCCTCGAGGCCGGTCGTTACCCAACGTCCGTGCCGGCGTGGCCCCCCCACGCGGGGTGAGCGGCGGGCTCACGGCGGCGCCTCGGGCGTGGTCTGCTCCCAGGTCGGT